>JBGQCF010000063.1:0-2940 GCA_041495205.1 Gammaproteobacteria bacterium | reverse complement strand
TTGCCCGGGAATAATTTCGGCGATGGGCGTGAAGCGGATGCGGTCCTCATAACGGAAAGGGAGGTAGCTGAGCAGGTCGGCGACGGTCGAGATGCCGCGCTCCTCGAGAATCGCGGCGCGATGCGGGCCGACGCCGCGTAGATATTTCACCGAGTTTGATAAATTGATGGCCATGCGATGGTGCGGCACGAAAAACGGCGCGGCTGCTGGCGCCGTCTTCCCTTTTATACCACCGCTGCCCGCGGCGGAAGGGTATTTACGTCCCACGTGGACTGGGAGCGGGCCAGCGAAACCGGTGTAACGAAGGCTAAAATCTGACGGAAGTATGTACCTTACGCAAACAGCAAATAGCGAGTTAGTTTGAAATTAGGAAGAAAGTAAAGCTAAATCCAGACTCGCCTCGCCTCAAACACTTGACGCCGCCCTGTTCTTGGGGTTAGATATGACGCAATGTCGGCAAACACCCCAACGATAAAATGCCAAGGCCGGAAATGGAAGGTCTGGGTCGTTGACGAAACTGATGTAACTATTACGGTTCGAATCAGGCCGTTGAGAGTAATGAAGGAAGCTGAATTCACGTTTCCATTTAGGCGTGAGTTTAAGTCCTTAGATGGTTTGACTGCCGAAGCGGTAAGCCGGTATCTAGAAGCACAAGCATCCGCGAAACGCCGTCCTCTTCCTCCTAGTAAGCCCTGGCATTCTCGTGGTTGGGCGAATTATACCGGAGAGCCTTGAGTTTAGGAACGTGTCCCGTTGGCTGCCCGATTCGTTATCCCATTCAACCTCTACTCGTCAGCCACTGGCGAACCGCTACTAGGAGGTTGGGGAGGACGAGGCGCCCCGACCAACTCAGGATGTTTCTTCAAAAAGGAAAGAACCCAATCCTGAATACTATAAGCCACGTACTTATTTGTATCGGGAGGAACGTCAGGAGCATACAAAATACCGTCGTCTGCTAAAACTTTTGCAACACCGAAGAACAATTTGAGCAAAAACCATTTATTGAGAATGCCGTCATCGGACCAAAGGATATTCGCTTTGTCGGTAGTGGACAGATGAGGGATATGGATATTTTTGGGAGAGATTTGCCATTGACTGATGCAGAGATCATCACGATGCAAATACCGCCCCGCATGGGAATGAAAGCCCGCATATTCTGGGGATGGGTTGCTTATCGGGATATTTTCCCCAACACAGACATCCACATTACTGAGTTCTGTCAGGCGATGTCCTACGTTGAAGTCATTAGGTCGAACCCGCAAAAACCGCTTTCCTTCGGCTACATTTCCTGCGAACACCACAACTGCGCAGACAAGCATTGCGATAACTACCAAGCCATAGTTAATCTCTCTAAAAAATGACGCTGCCCTGTCACAGAGCCAGATAATAGCGCGCCTTGTGCGTCTAGTATGTTGTTGCCCAACTAGTTCTCGATTTTGGCTATGCCCCTCCTTTGCGTAAGGTACATATTTCCGAAATTAAATGGCTGGTCCCTTGCAATAGCATCCCCAGAGAAATATTTGGAGTTGTGATGGCGACGAAAGCGAATCTAAAATACTGAAAAGAATGCCATTTACAACTCAGGTTCAAGGCTACGGGTTCAAGCGAGGGTACATCCCTTGGGGCAATTGTCCGATAGTGGGAAAGTAGCGTTCGCGAGTGCTCACCAACGGGCACAACGCCCGTCTATCCATCCGCAACCTGCAAAGAGGCCAAACGCCGGGGAAAGCGGGCTTCGCCGGGCAGAAGTGAAGGCGCCTGGCAGTGGCGAACCCAAGCCGGTCGCTCAAATGATAGGGATCAGCGTCGCACTCGAGGGAGATGCGCGCCAGACAGCTGCGGCGAAGCTTGCGGAGGAGCACGCGCTGGTGCGGAGTGCGCAGGCGGGTGACCGGCTGGCCTTCGAGGAGCTTGTACGCCGATACGACCGGGAAGTTCTGCGGCTGGCGCTGAATTTGGTCCATCGCTCCGAGGACGCGCGCGACATTTATCAGGAAGGGTTCCTGCGAGTTTACCGGAATTTGCACCGCTTCCGCTTCGAGTGCAGTTTTTATACCTGGCTGTACAGAATTGTGACCAACGTGGCGCTGGATCACCTGCGCCGGCGAACCAGCCGCCGCGAGGACCAAGCGCCGGTTCCCGAAGAGGCGGATGGCGGCACACGGGATTTCTTCGATCGCCAGCCGGAACACAGAGCGGCGGCGAATCCGGAAAAGCGGCTGCTGGGCCAGGAGCTGGGTCAGCACATTGCGGCAGCGCTGAAGCGGCTATCACCGCGCGAGCGCATGGTATTTGAAATGAAGCACTATCAGGGATTAAAGTTGCGCGCGATTGGGGATTTGCTGGGCACGTCGGAAGAAACAGTGAAAAATTCGCTCTTCCGGGCGACGCGCAAATTGCGGTCGTGCCTGGACAGCATGCGGTAATCTGAGGACGGGTGAAAATGCAGCAGGAGATGGATCGAGAAAACTCGTGCCAGCCGTGCGCTGAATTTGAGCCCATGCTGGCGCTGCTTGCGGCCGAGGAGCTGAATCCCGCCGAGCAAGCGGAGGTGGCCGAACATCTCGCGCACTGCACCCGTTGCACAGAGTCTCTCGAACGAGAAAGGGAATTGCTCGCGCTTATCGCTGAGCATCGAACTGAGCCAGATGCCGCTCTGCTCGCGAGCTGCCGCGCCGGGCTTGAGGATGCTCTCGACCGGGAAGAAGAGCGCGGGTCGTTGCGGCGTTTGATTGCCAGCGTTCTGCCGGGTGGGTGGATTGCGCCGCGCCCGGCCTGGAGCGCCGCACTTCTGTTGCTGCTGGGTTTTTCCGTCGGGATACTTGGGCCGCGGCTGCTTCACCAGCCCGTCGTGACCGGGAATTCGAATGTCACAGCGCGGGAGAGCGCATCAGATACCACGCCTGCCGATTCCTCGCGTTCACCGATTGACATTCATAC
>JBGQCF010000062.1:0-3376 GCA_041495205.1 Gammaproteobacteria bacterium | reverse complement strand
TCCGGCTCACTGCCCCACCCGTCGAAGGCCGGGCGAATGAACATCTCATCGCCTATCTGGCCAAGCTTTTCGGCGTCCCTAAAAACAGCGTGATCCTGGAGCGGGGCGATACCTCCAAGCGAAAGCAACTGCGCATCCGCTCCCCGAAAAAACTGCCCGAAAACCTCGACTGGGGTCACTAGTCACCTCTGCCCCCTCCTCTCCCCCCACCCCACCCCCTGGCCAATTCTTTCCAAGCGGGGGGCTGGATATAGTTTTTATTTAAGTTTATATTCTAACCACCTGTATTAAAGGGGTATTCAATATAATGATAAGCGCGCAAAAGCTAACTGAAAGGCCCCGTCTGGCCATCAATGAATTCAGCCGGCGATTGGGGGATTACAAACGCTGGCGCGACGAATTAATCGAAATCATCAACGAATACCAAACGTGGGTGGAAAGCCACGGACTCGCGAGCGGCGATGAGGATTTGCAGCTTTACGAACTCATCGACGCGCTCCGCTCCGACAAACTCACCATCGCGCTGGTGGCCGAATTCTCCCGCGGTAAAACCGAACTCATCAACGCCATTTTCTTCGCCGACTACCGGCAACGACTGCTTCCCTCGGAAGCCGGCCGCACCACCATGTGTCCGACGGAGTTGCGTTACGACGAATGCGAACCGCCGTGCCTCAAGCTCCTGCCGATTGAGACACGCAATACCGCCACCACGATATCAGAATACCGTCGTACACCTGCCGCCTGGACCGTGATGCCGTTGGATCTCGATTCGCCAAAGAAAATTGCCGAGACCTTTCAGCAGATTGTCAAAACCAAATCGGTCAGCGTGGATCAAGCCGAAGATCTTGGCCTCTACTACCCGGATGCGGAGCAGATATCGCACCTGCTCAACAACGATGGAACAGTGGAGATTCCGGTCTGGCGGCACGCCATCATCAATTATCCGCACCCGCTTCTGAAACGGGGACTGGTGGTGCTCGACACGCCAGGACTCAATGCACTCGGCACCGAGCCAGAGCTGACGCTGAGCATGTTATCGACCGCGCAGGCAGTGCTGTTTGTGCTCGCGGCCGATACAGGCGTCACCAAAACTGATCTGGATGTCTGGAGGAATCACGTTTGTCCCGCCAGAGGAAGCAGAGCCGAAGGACGCCTGGTGGCGCTTAATAAGATCGACACGTTGTGGGATGAATTGAGCAATGACACGGCCATTACTGCTGCGATCGCGCGCCAGACGCAAGATACAGCGCGGATACTCGGCATCAGTAAGAATCAGGTTATTGCTGTCTCCGCGCAGAAAGGCTTGCTCGGCAAGATCAAGTCGGATTATTCGCTGATCGAGCGTAGCGGCTTGCCGGTGTTGGAAACAAAATTGTCGGGCGATATCATCCCGGCACGTCAGGAATTGCTGCGCGAACGCGTGATCCACGATATCGGCTCTATGGTCGGAACCACCAGCGCGATGATCGAGGCAAGGCTTAACGCTGTGGCTGAACAAATAGAAGAGTTACAGGCGCTTGGTGGAGAAGACCGCGACGCCATCCAGGACCTGGTCACGCGGTTGCGTGATGAAAAACAGGCCTATGACCAGACGCTCGTGAGTTTTCAGAACATGCGTGCGGTGCTTTCCGATCAGGTAAAAATCCTGCTCGATTATCTGAGCGTCGAGGCCTTTGATGGCTTGGCGGATAAAACCCGTCAGGGCATGGCGGGGTCGTGGACCACCCCGGGTCTGCGCGAAGGAATGAAGTTCCTCTTCGACGGAACCCTCGATTCAATGGAAAAAGCGAACAAGCAGACCCAGCAGATAAGGGCCCTGGTTCAAGCCGTCTACAACAAGTTTCACAGCGAACACGGGCTGGCCAAGATCAAGCCAGTCAACTTCTCATTGCTCCCCTACCGCAGCCAGCTGCAAAAACTGTATGAAGAGGCCGAAAGGTTTCGCAACAGCCCGATGATGATCATCACGGAAAAGCACTTTGTGGTGCAGAAATTTTTCGTCACCTTGGTCGGCCAGGCGCGCGAGTTGTTCAGTGAATGCAACACCGCCGCCCGTGCCTGGAGCAAGGCGATCATGGCGCCAATCCTGACGCAGGTCCGCGAGCACAAAATCCTCATGGATCAGCGGCTCGAAAATCTGAAACGGGTCCACGAGAATTTCGACAACCTCAGCGGCCGCATCGCCGAACTGGAATCCAATCACCAGAACCTGGAAAACCAGCAGCTGGTCATCCGCAACATGCTGCGCAAGATCAACCAGCCGTTGCCGGTAGATCCCTAAACTTCCACCGCTCCCTGCTTGTCGGGACTGATACTGTTCCTGCATTGACACAAAAAAAGGCCGGAAGGGTTTCCCCTTCCGGCCCGGTATATCCGTTGATGAAACGGATTCTTACTTTGCTGCCGCCGGAGCCGCAGACGCGGTGGCCGTCAGTGTCTGATCGATCGACGAGAAGATGATGCTCGGGATCAGGGTGTTCTTGGCGAACGCCATGTAACCGGAATCCCAGAAATACAGCTGCATGCGCCACATCTCGCCGTACTGCACCACTTTCACGTTCTTGCCGTCATTGATGACAAGCACTTCCATCGGCATGGCCGGAGCATGGTCAACGCCCGGATACGGCGCGTCCTTGGTCTTGCCTTCACTACGGAAGTCGGAGTTGATGCGGATGCACTTGTTTTCGGTGTAGTCGTTGGTGATGCCGAAGTAGACGGCATTGGAACCCACCGGGATCTTGCTGATCAAACGCCAGCCGGAGGAGTCGTCAGCGCCCTTGTCCTGGCTCGCACGCAATGAGTTCTCCACGCGGGCAACGACGGCGTCAAAGTTCTCAGCCTTGTCTTTGAAGACTTCGTTCTGGCTTTCCTTCCAGTTGCGGAACTTGGCCATCATCTTGGCCGGACCGTCACCGTTGAACTTATTCAGCGTCTTCTCGGTGCGAATCGGTTCAAGCTGCACGGAAACCTGCTTCCCCGGAACCTTGGCAGCTACATCCTTGATTTCCTGGGCCGTGGCTTTCGCCGCTGCCAACAGTTTGTCGTAGTTTTTGGAGCCGGTGTAGAAGACCATCGCGTGAGCAGACGGGTTGCCCATGTTGATATGGACCTTCTTGCCTTCGCCAAACTCGTACACGCCGATGCGCAGCACCTGCGCCGAGATGGTGTCTGGCGCCTCGTCCTTGGCCGCTTCCATGTAGGCGGGTGACGTCACGATATAAACTCGGGCCTGCTGCACCTTGTCGGTGAAAGCCAGATCCCGCTTGGCTTGCAGTGTCAGCTTGGATTCACCCAGGGCTTTTTCCAGAGCTGCCGTCGTGTCATTGAACGATCCCGACGCTTCCAGAATGCGCTCAAAAATCCCGTACTCTTCCGC
>JBGQCF010000061.1:0-3611 GCA_041495205.1 Gammaproteobacteria bacterium | reverse complement strand
GGATTACGTTGAGGGACTCGCGTTTGCTCAGCTTTCCCCCGGCCCGCTCGCGGCGCAACTTGCGATGTATCTCGGTTGGGTCCGGGCCGGGACGCTGGGCGCGACGCTCACGGGAGCCGCGTTTGTCCTGCCTTCTTTCTTGATGGTCATGGCGCTTGCCGCGCTCTACGTGCATTACGGGCGGCTGCCTTGGATTCAAGGTGTGTTCTACGGCATTGGTGCCGCCGTCATCGCCATTATCACGCGGAGTGCTTACAAGCTCGTTCGCTCGACCTTGAAAAACGATTGGCTGCTCTGGGCGCTCTTCACGGCGCTGGCTGTCACGACCGCATGGAAGGAATCCGAAATCGTCTGGCTCTTCCTGCTCTGCGGGTTCGTTTCGATGTTCATCAAGGCACCGCCGCGATTAGATCTTTCACACCGCGCAACTCCTGCTTTCGTTGGACTGGAAAAACTATTCACGGGTGCCATGGGTCCAGCTACAGCAGCTACGGTAGGCACCCTCTTTCTGTTTTTTCTGAAAGCGGGTGCTTTCGTCTTTGGGAGTGGTCTGGCGATCGTGCCGTTTCTCTACGGCGGTGTCGTAGGCCAATTCCATTGGCTGACAGAAAGGCAGTTCCTTGATGCGGTTGCAGTAGCGATGATAACGCCCGGACCAGTCGTCATTACTGCTGGATTTATCGGGTACTTGGTAGCAGGACCGATTGGAGCGCTGCTGGCGGCGCTCGCTGTTTTTGTCCCTCCGTATCTGATCGTGATTGTTGGCGCTCCGTTTTATCGGCGCTTTGCAAGGAACCTCCAGGTGAAGGCATTCGTGCAAGGAGTGACAGCCGCCGCCGTGGGTGCCATCGCTGGAGCGGCCTTCATCCTCGGTAGGCGTTCATTGATTGATCTGCCCACAGTCTCAATTGCCGTCGTGACGTTCGGGCTGCTCAGTTTCAAGAAAATCCCGGAACCATTCTTGATTCTCTCAGCGGGGGTCGCGGGGCTGCTGCTTTTCAAAGGGTAACGATTAGGAAGTTGTTTGAAGAAATCATCGGAGCTTTTACATGCGAAAGAATTTTCGTGTGCGGGCCAATTATCGGCCCACTGCGAAGTTCTCGATTTCCGCTTCCGAGACTTGGGATCGATTTCGATTGCCCCTGCCCAATGGCAATTTCTCGGTAGTGCTGGCAAGCTTGCAGGCAAACTACTCCTTTACTCGCTTTTTGACCTTCACGAGTCTGGTCCAACTGGACACCTCGAACACCCAGGCAGTCAGCGCCAACGTTCGTTTGAGGTATAACTACCGCCCTGACAGCGATCTTTACATCATCTACAACGTCGGGACCCAGTTCGCCAGCATTGCTCCTGCGAATCCCCCGCAGGTCCGCGAGACGCGCTTCGCTGTAAAGTGGACTTATTCTTTCGCTCCCTGAATCCTGAGCCAGAAAACGTAATGAGGATGTATTTTGCGTTGCGCCGGGCACGTTTCTCGTGAATTCACGTGCACCATCTTTTTCCATCCGTTTTCGGGCAGTGTCTCTGCTACACTTCGCTCCCGGTTTCGATTCCACTTTCACAACACTGAGGAGTCCTCGTCATGAAGATCATCTCCGGCATCGCGTTCGCGTCCCTCGCGTTGGCTCTTTCGCTCTCCGCTCACGCCCAGGAACCGGCTCCGAAGCCCGCTTCCGCCGCAGCTCCGGCCGCTCCACGCAACATCACCATTGACGATTTTTTCCAGATCCGCGATGTCGCTCAGCCCGAACTGAGCCCCGATGGTCAGTGGGTAGCGTACGCCGTTCGAATGAGAATCCTCAAGGACGACAAGAACGAGCAGCGCCTCTGGATGATCTCCACCCGCGGCGGCGATCCCATCCCCATGACTGCCGAAGGAGTCTCCTCCTCGCACCCGCGTTGGAGCCCCGACGGCAAGTACCTCGCTTTCCTCTCCTCCCGCAACGCGGGCAAGAGCCAGGTGTGGCTCCTGAATCGCCTCGGCGGCGAAGCTGTGCGCCTCACGGAAACCGTCCAGGGCGTCAACGATTTCGAATGGTCGCCGGACAGCACCCGCCTCGTCCTCATCCTCCAGGATCCCAAGCCCGAGGACGCTGAGGCCGCCAAGGAAAAAGACAAAGACAAGCCCGCCGCAAAACCGAAAACGCCGCCTCCTTTCGTCATTGACCGCCTCCAGTTCAAAGAAGACACCGTCGGCTATCTCGATCGCCGCCGTACCCACCTCTACGTTTTCGATGTCGCCTCGAAAAAAGTCACCCAAATCACTTCGGGCGACTTTGATGACAACGAGCCCGCCTGGTCCCCCGACGGCCATTCTCTCGCCTTCACCAGCAACCGCAGCACTCCCGACCCCGATCGCAACTACAATACTGACATCTGGGTCGTCGCCGCCGACAACGCCGACAAAGGCGCGCATCTTATTCAGGTCACTACCAATCCCGGCGCCGACCGCTCGCCCGCCTGGTCCCCCGACGGCAAATGGATCGCCTTCGTCAGCCAAACCGACGTCAAGGCCATGATCTACGCCACCCACCATCTCGCCATCGCTTCGTCCACCGGCGGCGAAGCCAAAGTACTGACACTCGCATTCGATCGCAGCGTGCGCCGCCCGCGCTTCTCCGCCGATGGCCGCACGATCTACTTCATCGCGGACGACGACGGCACGCAAAATCTTTGCCGCATCGCAGTCGCTGGCGGTGAGATCTCGCGTCCTATTGGTGGCCCGATTAATGTCGCTTTCTATTCGCTCGGCAATGACGGCGCTATCGCCGCGCAGATTAGCTCACTCGATCGCCCCGATGAGATTTTCTTATTCAACGACAACAGTCTCACCCGCCTCACCAAAACTAACGACGCCTTGCTCTCGCAGCTCCGTCTCGCTCATGTTGATTACGTTCATTTCAAAAGCAAGGACGGTACCCCGGTCGCTGGCTATCTCTACAAACCCCTCGACTACACTCCTGGAAAAAAAGTACCCACCCTGCTCAATCCACATGGCGGACCCGTCGGCCAATATTCCGCTTCCTTCTACCACCTCGCGCAGCTCTACGCTGCCAATGGCTACGCCGTCCTTTTGCCTAATCCGCGCGGCTCTTCCGGCTACGGCCAGAAATTCTGTGAAGCCATTTTTGCCGATTGGGGAAACAAGGACTACCAGGACGATATGGCCATGGTGGACTACGCTCTCGCGCAAGGCATCGCCGATCCCGATAAACTCGGCGTCGGCGGCTGGTCCTACGGCGGTATGTCCACCGACTTTATCATCGCGCAGACCGCGCGTTTCAAGGCCGCTATCTCCGGTGCAGGAATAGCGCTGATGACCAGCGGCTACGGCCACGACCGATACATACGAGACTACGACTTCGAGTTGGGTCGCCCCTGGGAAAACAAAGCCGTGTGGGAAAAAATCTCGCCGTTCTACCGTGTGAACAACATCACCACTCCCACGCTTTTCATGGGCGGCGACATTGACTGGAACGTGCCCATTATCGGTGGTGAGCAGATGTACCAGGCCCTGAAAAGCCTCGGCCGCACCACCGAGCTCGTCGTCTATCCCGGCGAATATCACGGCTTCACCACGCCGTCGCACATCAAGGATCGTCTCGAGCGCT
>JBGQCF010000060.1:0-3627 GCA_041495205.1 Gammaproteobacteria bacterium | reverse complement strand
GATTGTGAGCGCAAATCTTCAAGGGGCTGATCTCTCGGGGGCGGATTTCTCAAAGGCGGATTTCAGCTTTTCGAGCCTGGCAGGCGTCAATTTGACCGGTGCAAACCTTTTCAATGCGGATCTCAGCGGTGCTGATTTCTCCTCAGCGAACCTGAGCCGCGCTAATTTGCGCGAAGCAAAGATTATCGACACCGATTTTACCGGCGCGGATTTGACGGATGCTGACTTTACGGGAGCCGAATTGCGTGGCGTGAAGGGGCTGGACAAAGCCCGCACCGAAAAAGCCAAAGGACTTCCACGCTAGTCCCTGCGTTTCCATCATAATCAGCGTTCACCGCGAAGAGTCATTTTCAAGAAGGGGTCCTGATTTAAATGAAAGTGTTCATCCAGGCGGTGTTTATCGCGGCTGCGCTTTTGGCCACTGCGGCCTTTTGTGAAGATCAGCCCAAGCCGCAATATGCCTCCAATCCCGAGCGCGGCGCGCTGTTCCTCGAACTTGAAAAAGCCGAGGTCGTCGTGGAAGGCGCGAAGGAGGCGCAGAGCGTACTGTATGTGTTTTTCGACGCCAACTGCTTCTACTGCCATCTCACGTGGAAAGCGTTGCAGCCTTATGAGAAAGTGGGACTACAGGTGCGATGGGTACCGGTTGCTTACCAGAAACCGAGTTCCGTGGGCCGCGCCGCAGCCATTATCGAAGCCTTTGACCGGGCTGCCGCGCTGCGCGAAAACGAAGTCAACTATGATAGGGCGCACTTCGATGGCGGCATCAAACCGATGCACAGGCCCCCGGCTCCGCTAACGGCGCAATTGCAGGTAAACCTCCAGCTGATGCAAAAATTTGGCGTGCCCGCGACCCCGCTGCTGGTCTGGAAGGACGACCACGGGAACGTACAAATAAAGCCCGGCGTGCCACGCTTGTCTCAGCTTCCCGGAATCACCGGGCTCCCCGAGCAGCGTGTTGATGACCCGGAACTGGCTGATTTCCGTTAATTCCCCAGCGCGATTTGCCGGGTGGGAATTTCTACCTGGCCTGAAGTCGTGCCAACTACCAGATTAATCCTGACCGCGCTTAAGCCGTCAAGCTCGAATTTCCGCCAGGCAGGGTACTTGCGCAATGTAAGTTTCGTCTCCGCCGCCCGACCAATACGGAGGCCGGTGCCCCGCCTGCCTACAACAAAAAGGCCTGGCCATAGTGAAAGGTCGACAATTCCGGTGCTGAAATCAATCTATCTTATGGGAGGCTTTTACCATGAACACGGTGAAGAAACTGTCGGGAGTCGCCTTGGCTGCAGCGGCCGCTACCCTATTTGTCGCCGGTTGTGCGACTCAAGGCAGCGGCAGCGCCTCTTTGTGTCAGGTGGCGTGCGCGGGTGTGAATGGCTGCAAAGGCTTAAGTGACTGCAAGACCGCGAGCAACGCCTGCAAGGGGCAAAACACCTGCAAAGGGGTTGGCTTCGTGTTTATGGGCGCTGACGAGTGCCAGAAACTCACCAGTAAGTAATGCTTTGCCTGCCCGACTAATATGCGAACCTGTTTGCCATATAGGCAAACAGGTTTATGGCGCCGTGGGCCAGGAGTGGAGTGTGGCCGCACGGTAATATCGGGTAACTTTTTCTGGAGATAACAATGTTGAAGTTAATACCAAAGGCGCTTTTAGCTGCAATGGCGATTGCCTCTTTCCTGTCGGTTTCCGTGGCGCAGGCTGCTGAAACAGATATTCAGAAACTATGGCAGTCCAGCGGCTATGCCCAGGCTGGTAAAGGCATGCGCACCATGAAGATGATGAGTATGATGGACACCAATGGCGACCATAAAGTCACCAAGGACGAGTTCATGCATTATTATGAGATGGTTTGGGACATGATGGACCCGAAGCATCTTGGTGAAGTCGGTGTAAACAAGTGGATTGGCCAATAATGCCCGGATCGTCCCGGATTCGGTAACAAGGAGGGCAGTACCTCGCTCGTAAGACGATAGCCCTTCGTACTTTACTCTTGAGCCGGCCAATAGGCCGGCTTTTTTTTCGGGAAAAAAGTTTGCTCGACGGTCTCGGTTCGCAAGCGCGAAGTTTATAAGGGGTAAGGCCGGGAGAAAATTCCAGCTCGTTGTGCTAAAATTTTTCATGGTATCCGGAACGCGGATGATTCATACGGACCTGAGCGCCGGTCAGGTCAGCCACAAACCATTAAACTATGCCCGCTAACCGGGACAACAAATTTCAGTCAGCTCAATGAACCCGCGTATCATTAGATCAGCGCAGTTCGCCCCGGTATTTTCAATCGCAATGCTATTCCTCGTCGCGGCGCGCGATTCACCTGCGGCTCCGCCTCCCGATATCGAACAATGCGCGGCGATTGGCAGCGATGCGGAGCGCCTGAAGTGCTACGATTCCCTAACCGGAAAAAGCCCCGCCGTGTCCGAGCCCGCGCCCGAGGCGCAATTGCCGCCCGCACCGGAGCAAACGTCCGAGGCGACTGCGTCCACCGCGTTAGCCCGACACTGGGAGCTCGATGACAATACGAAAACAGGTACCTTCCACCTCCGCCCGCATAAACCGAATTACCTTCTGCCTTTCCGCTATAGCACGTCGCCTAACAGTCAACCTTTCAGCCCGTCTAACGGGCTCGCGCCTCAGCAAGGCGCGCTTAATCACGGCGAGGTCAAATTCCAAATCAGCGCCAAAACGAAAGTCGCTGAAAATCTGTTTTCCGGCCACGCCGATCTCTGGATCGCTTACACGCAGCAGTCAAACTGGCAGGCGTACGCGGAGCATCCGGCGTTCCGGGAGACGAACTATGAGCCCGAAGTCATGATGGTGTTCCGCACCGACTACGATTTGCTTTGGTTGAAAGGGCGTTTCATCAATTTCGGTTTGGTGCACCAATCGAACGGCCGCGGCGAGTTCTCGGAACGCAGCTGGAACCGTGCGTACGCGCAGTTCGGTTTTGAGCGCGGCAATTTCGCGCTGTTGATCAGGCCATGGTGGCGGCTTCCCGAAAACGCCTCGAGCGACAACAATCCGGATATCACGAGTTATCTGGGGAATGGCGATGTGCTCGCTGTATACAAGCGGGGAGAAGAAACCTATTCGTTGCTGCTGCGGAATAATCTGCATATCCATAATAACCGGGGCGCGGCCCAGCTTGACTTGAGCTTTCCAATCTGGGGCAGATTAAAAGGCTACATACAGCTGTTCTCGGGCTACGGCGAGTCCCTGATTGACTATAACCATCGCCAAAACACCATCGGCGTCGGCGTGCAATTGACGCACTGGATGTAGAAACTGGCGCTGCCGTCCCATAGAATTGACCTGTTGCGCTTATTGTGTAGGATTGCCGGAAGGGTTATACGGCTGTTGAATCGCGTTGGAGAGATCAGATGCTAAGCCTTGTGCTATCGACGGTGGCCTTTTTTGTTGCGGCCTACTTCATCAAACGCTACCTGGACGACATGGGCATACCGAAAGGCATGACACGCAGTCTCGTAGTATTTTGCGGGGCAGCAGTCATCTCCTACGGCGTCGCGTTTATTGTCGGCTGGGCTGCCCCTTGATGCGGATGTGCTGTGTCTAACGCCTAATCTCTCGAAACCGAATCTCGCGTCCGGATTGGTGGGTTACAAAATAGG
>JBGQCF010000059.1:0-5012 GCA_041495205.1 Gammaproteobacteria bacterium | reverse complement strand
GCTTCACACACCGCCAAGGTTTGATCGGTGGAACCGTCGTCAACCACGATTATTTCCTCTTTGGCAAACAGTTCGCGCAGCTGCGGCAGAAGCAACTCCAGCGCAGCGGCCTCGTTTTTTGCCGGAAGAATGATGCTGTAATCGGTCATTGGTATGCCTTGTTCCCCTCAGGCGAGCGCTCCAGCGCCGCCTCCCACATATCCAGTTCCGGCTGGTATATCCAGCGCGTGGACCAATGACGCCGGTTGGCCTCGCGTGCCTTCTCCAGATAACGCCGGGCGTTGTGATACAGGCCAGCGCTGGCCAGCCATTTCATCTGGGTGAGCGCGTAATCGGGCTCCGGGTTTAATGCGAAGGCTTGGTCCATAGCTTTCATCGCCGGATCGAGCAGACCCTCGGTCGCATGCAGCCTCGCCAGGAGCGCGTAAAGCAGATTGGCATGCAGCGTGTAGCGTGGATTTAGCTGCAAAGCCTCGATTGCCTGTTTCAATTCACCATAGCCCGGACGCCGGCACTCGTCTTTTTCGCGCCGCTGCACCATCCACTCCAGAGTCAACACCGGAACGCTTGAGTATGCGCTGATTCTGAGCCGGGCGGCCACTGCGTCCATCGCCGGCATGGGTAAATCGGGGTCTTTGCATCCCAAGACCAGCCAGTTCATGAAGCCGCGTGCGTCCTGCGGATGCACTTCGGTCATGTGTTGGAACACCTTGGCGGCTTCGGCATATTTTCCATCCACGATCCAGATGCCCGCGAGATACTCCTGGGCACGGTTTGACATCGGTTTCTCGCTTGCCCAGACAACCGCTTGTTTAAACACGTTACCCCACAGCCGGCTCTCGTTCCAGGTCATCGCGCAAAACAGGACGAGCACAAGCATAGCAATGGCCGGAATCAGGCCCGGCAACCGCATGCCCGGATGCTGGCGCAGCCGGCCGCCGTAAAAAACCGCGGCAAACAGCGGCCCCGCCATGGGCAGATAGTTGCGGTGCTCGTAGTAAAGCTCGAGCGGGATTACGGTCGCTTCCAGCGCATGTCCCGCGAAAAACCACCCAATGGCGAAACTCAGCACGGCATGACGCAGCCGGTATTTTATCGCGACACCGAGCAAAGCTGCTATCGCCGCCAGCGCCAGCACCGTGGAGAGCGGCTCGAACAAGCCGCGCGAGATTGGATAGTCGTCATAAAGCAAGCCTAGTGACAGGGGCCGCGGGAGAAAAATCTTGCCGAGGTATTCAATCAGGATGCGCGATTCGGTAAGCAGGCGCTCGGCGAGACTGAAATCGCGCAGCTGATAGGCGGCGAATATCGCCTCCCCCCGTACGACGAGATAAGCCACAGCCAGCGCGAGCGGCAGGTAAACAAAAACGCCAAGCCAGATTTTCCAGCGGGGTGGCTTTGACAACTCCGCAAACAAGGTCGCTTCAATCACCCAGACATAGGCCGCAAGCATGACGCCGTTTTCCTTGCTCAAGGTGGCAAGCCCCATGCCGAAAACCATGCCGCAGGAAACCCACGCATAGCCGGCCCTAAGCTTGCCTGCGATGAGCATTTCCCGTCCGTACACAAAGGCGAACAGGCCGGCGAGCGTGAACAGCGCGCAAAGCTCGCTCATGCGCTGAACCACGTACAGCACCGAGGAAATCTGTATCGGATGTAGCAGCCAGAAGGCGCTGGTAAAAAAAGCTAGGGCGAGCACCTGTTTTTTCGGATAGGCGAGAATTTCGCCGATTTTTTTGAGCAGCCCGAACAGCAGGCAGCCATTGACCAGGTGCAGGAGCAGATTGACGAGCTTGAAAGCGCGGGCATCCATTGGCCAGGCGGCGTGCTGCGCCGCGAAAGTGAGCAGCGGCAGCGGCCTGCCGAGCGGCCCGGAAATACCTGACAGAACAAACTCCGCAATCTGCCGCAGGCTCGCGGGTTCTTTGATGTGCTCCAAACCCTTGAGATTCGGAAAGTCGTCGAGAAGAAAGCCTCCGCTCAGGCCTGGCCAGTACAACGCACATGCGGCAATCAGGAGCGCGAGAAGACCGGCAGCCGCGATTGTTCCGGGGCTTGCGTTCAGGCGCAACATCTTGTTATTTTCATACTTCTGTACAAGGCGGCGTTTTGCAAAAAAAACCCGCCCTGAAAACTGGGCGGGTTTTGGAGTAAAAGTAGCTTTAAATTACCTGCACGCAGCCGGACGGTATCTGGGCAGAACTGTGGCAGTGGTATCCGAGCAGCTCCAGTTCTTGCCGCCATCAGCGGTCTTCAGGAACAAGGTCCTGCCCTGAATTACCGTGTTAACCCCAGTGACTCTCATGGTCGCCGTCAGTTGCATCGGGCCGGAGATACCGGCTCCCACGGTGAGGGCAATGCCCGCCACGTATTTGCCGATGGTATTGCCCATCGTTGAAGACGAGGACAGAGGCCATACGCCCTTGTCGGCATAGTACTCGGCGTTCGAGGTTTTGCCGCCGGAGAGCAGTTCGACTGCTTCAGTAACTTGGGCGCGCGCGGTGTAGTCCTGGTACGCAGGAATAGCCACTGCAGCCAGAATGCCGATGATCGCTACCACGATCATCAGCTCGATCAGGGTAAAGCCTTTTTGTAAGTATTTCATGAACATAACTCCTATAAGAATTTAAGACAAAACACGTCTAATGTGTTGCACGCATAAGGAGAGCAAATCGCATGCCAACACACCAGGCTTAAAATGCCTTTATGCTCAATATGTTATAAGGCCTCTGGCCGCAACCTCAAGCATAACCTGCCATTTTTCGTCATTCCGACGAGTAAACCGGACGGGTATGGTCAGTCTGTCTGATTTATCGAAAAATTTAGTGGATATCATTCTTGGCAAGCTTGCCAATCACAAGCATACCGCATATGGAAGCGAAAGCCCGGTCCATCCTGCCCAAGCACATAAGGACCATATTACTTCCACAATTGCTGGGATTCGGTAAAATGTTCACGCGCCAGGTTCCCTGTCATCGCGGCAGCCAAAAAGAACACACCGCGCAGTGGCTGCAATTTCATCCTTATCCTTCTTGTTGAGAACAAGACTTCCCATTAGCGGAGACCAAGCTGCGAAGCCAACGCTTTAAGAAAATTCTCCGGAAACGGGGGTCATTATCGTGCATTGTATCCCGGGATTTTCGACTCATTCACTTTGTCGATCTGCGATGGGTCAAGGAACTGCTTGGCGTACTCAAGATAGACTTTTTCCCGCACGAACACATCGAACAGATCCGTATCAATGTGCCCGTCGATCTTGAGCCTGCCAAGGATATGGAGCGATTCGGTCAGCGTCTTGCCCACCTTGTACGGCCGGTCCTTGGCGGTGAGCGCTTCGAAAATATCGGCAATCCCCATGATGCGCGCCTGCACCGACATCTGCTCTCGCCTCAAACCCCGCGGATAACCCTTGCCATCCACGCGCTCATGGTGGCCGCCGGCGTATTCCGGCACCTTGCGCAAGTGCCTCGGCCACGGCAGCGCTTCCAGCATCTTGATGGTGACTACGACGTGGTTATTGATGATCTCGCGTTCTTTCCCGTTCAGCGTACCTCTGGAAATAGTCAGGTTTTCCACTTCCTCATCGGTGAGGAAATTCGTCCGCCTGCCATCAATAGCAGACCAGGTATAGGCGGCGATTTCTCTTACTCGTTGCAGCAGCTCCTCGTTCGCGAATTCTCCGCCGATATTGGTTTTGCGCAGGAACTCGCGGTCTTGGTTCAGCTGTTTGATGCGGCTGCGGTATTCCGCTTCAAGTTTGGCGTTAGCATCACGATCCTTTCCTGCTCGCAGTTTTGCCTTCAGCAACTTGATTTCAGCATCGCGCTTAAGCACTTCGAATCGCGTGTCTATCAGATTGATGCGGTCATAAATGGTCTCCAGCTTGGTGGATTTGTCCACCACATGCACCGGCGTCGTCACCTTTCCGCAGTCGTGCAAAAGCCCTGCGATCTTGAGTTCGTAGCGGTCTTTTTCGCTCATGTTAAAGTCCTTGAGCGGACCGGTCTTAGTGTTGTTGACTGCCTCCGCAATCATCATTGTCAGCACCGGAACGCGCGCGCAATGTCCGCCGGTGTAGGGCGATTTCTCGTCGATCGCAGTGTTGATTAGGCGGATAAAAGATTCAAACAGGTTCTCCAGCTGGCTGATTAGCAGGCGGTTGGTAAGCGCGATCGCGGCCTGTGAAGCCAGCGATTCGGCCAGCTGCTCATCGGTCGCGGAAAAGGCGATTATTTCTCCGCTCACCCGGTCCTTGGCATTGATGAGCTGCAGTACGCCGATGATCTCATTCTCATGATTCTTCATCGGGATGGTGAGAAACGATTGCGAGCGGTACCCGGTTTTCTTGTCGAAATTCTTGGTGCCGGTGAAATCGAAGCCCTGTTCGGAATAGGCATCGGTGATGTTGATGGTCTGGTCATGCAGCACCGCATATGCCACCACCATCGAATTGTTTGGTTTGCCGGCTGCGTCGTAAATCGCGATGGGATAGAAAGGAATTTCCACCCCGGTGGTGCCGCCCATGGCGATATTGAGAGAATCGGTGCGGAGGATCTCGAACTTCAGCGTGCGATCGTCCACCATTCGGTACAACGTGCCGCCATCTGCGTTGACGATATTCTTCGCGGCGATCAGGATGTTTTCGAGCAGGCGGTTGATGTCCTTTTCTTTCGACAAGGACACACCGACGCGGTTTAACTCTTCCAACCGTTGCAGTAAATCATCAGAAGTCAGCATCTTCACCCTGTTTTGTTCCCCCATTTATTGCGCCGGCGTTACTTGATGCAAACCGCCCTGACTTGGTGAATATCGGTGATGCCTTGCAGCACCTTTTCTATGCCGTCCTGCTTCAAGGTTCGCATGCCGTCTTCCAAGGCGGTGGCCAACATTTCGGCAACGTGCGCATGGTCCTGGATGTTTTTTTTCAAGGCGTCGGTTCCGACCAGCAGTTCATGCAGGCCGACCCGGCCCTTGTAGCCGGTCTTGTTGCACACTTCGCAGCCCACCGGCTG
>JBGQCF010000058.1:0-8932 GCA_041495205.1 Gammaproteobacteria bacterium | reverse complement strand
CGACGGGGGAGTTTGGCACCTCGATGTCGGCTCATCACATCCTGGGGCTGTAGCCGGTCCCAAGGGTATGGCTGTTCGCCATTTAAAGTGGTACGTGAGCTGGGTTTAAAACGTCGTGAGACAGTTTGGTCCCTATCTGCAGTGGGCGTTGGAAGTTTGAGGGGGGCTGCTCCTAGTACGAGAGGACCGGAGTGGACGAACCTCTGGTGTACCGGTTATGACGCCAGTCGTACAGCCGGGTAGCTAAGTTCGGGAAAGATAAACGCTGAAAGCATCTAAGCGTGAAACTTGCCTCAAGATAAGACTTCCCGGGACGTAAGTCCCCTAAAGGTTCGTTGAAGACGACAACGTTGATAGGTCGGGTGTGTAAGGGGTGTAAGCCCTTGAGCTAACCGATACTAATTGACCGTGCGGCTTGATCCTATAACCTTAAGTGGTGGTTTGCCGGATACAATCAATCCCGATTTACTTCTTCCGTTTTTAGCTAGAGGCAGGCCAAGGCTTGCATATATCGATAATCCTGATCCCGGCTTCTGGTTTTCAAGTTACGCTTGGCGGCTATAGCGAGGTGGCCCCACCCCTTCCCATCCCGAACAGGGCCGTGAAACGCCTCAGCGCCGATGATAGTGTGCATTCGTACGCGAAAGTAGGTCACCGCCAGGCACCATAAACAAAAAGCCCTCCTCGTGAGGGCTTTTTTATTTTGAGCGAAGCACAATCGGTGACCTGTTTGAGTTTATGACAACATGCGGCGAAGCCGCCTGTTGCGACGGACACTAACTTGCGCAGCAAGTTATGTGGAAGCCAAAGTAGGTCACCGCCAGGCACCATAAACAAAAAGCCCTCCTCGTGAGGGCTTTTTTATTTTGAGCGAAGCACAATCGGTGACCTGCTTGAGTTTATGACAACGTGCGGCGAACACTAAAGCGAGGCACTACCTACTTGTGTTTACGACATGAGGCAGCGTTTTAGGTTACAAATAAGTTTTACCCAACCACCACGCGATCGCAGAGATAAACGCCGAGCAGGGAATGGTGAGCAGCCAGGCCACCACGATATTGCCCGCCACACCCCAGTGCACGGCGGAGAGCTTTTTCGCCGCACCGACGCCGACAATGGAGCCGGTAATGGTGTGAGTGGTCGAAACCGGAATGCCAAACCCGGCGGACAGAAACAGGGTCGCAGCACCGCCGGTCTCGGCGCAAAAGCCGCCCACGGGCTTGAGCTTGGTGATCTTTTGCCCCATGGTTTTGACAATGCGCCAGCCGCCGAACAGGGTGCCGAGGCTCATCGCCACGTAGCAGGCAAAAACCGCCCATATCGGCACCGGGTCCATCGCCGTGGTTATGCCGGCAGCGATCAGCAGCATCCAGATGATGCCGGCGGTCTTCTGGGCGTCGTTGGCGCCGTGCCCCAGGCTGTAGAGCGAGGCAGAAACAAGCTGCAGCCGCCTGAACCACTTGTCCACTCGCTGCGGTCTGGTGCGGAAGAACAGCCAGGAGGCAGCGATCATCAACAGTGAACTGAACACGAAGCCCATGAGCGGCGCAACGACGATGAAAGTGACGATCTTGATAAGGCTCGCGGCCACCAATGATCCGGCCCCGGCCTTAGCCACTGCGGCGCCGGCGAGGCCGCCGATCAGGGCATGCGACGAACTGGAGGGAATGCCGTAGTACCAGGTGATCACATCCCAGCTGATCGCGCCGACCAGTGTGCCGAACACAACGTAGTGGTCAATGATTGCGGGGTCAATCGTGCCCTTGCCAATGGTCGCCGCTACCTTGAGCGGAAAAACGAAGTAGGCGATGAAGTTGAACAGAGCGGCCCAGACGACTGCCCAGTGCGGCTTGAGCACACCGGTGGAGACAATAGTCGCGATGGAGTTGGCGGCGTCGTGAAAGCCGTTCATGAAGTCGAAGACTAACGCCAACGCGACCAGGAAGATAACGACTTCGAGACTCATGGATGCGGACGTCCTCAGGCGTTCTCGAGAACGATGCCTTCTATGATGTTCGCGACATCCTCGCAGCGGTCCGTCACGGCTTCAAGCAGCTGGTAGATTTCCTTCATCTTGAAGAGCTGGCGCGTATCCGGCTCCTCGCGGAACAGTTTTGCCATGGCAGTGCGCATCACTTGGTCGGCAACGGTTTCCAGCTGGTCAATTTCGGTGCAGAGGTTGAGAATGGATTCCGCGTTTTCCATATTGGAAAGATGCTTGACAGCGGCTTTCACCTTTTCCGTACAGGACAGGCAGATATCGGCGAGTTTTTTTGCCTCATCGCTGACGGCGCGAATGTCGTAGAGAAACATGCATTGCGACGCATCCTCCATCAAATCAAGGATGTCATCCATCTTGGTTATCAATTGGTGGATCTCGTCGCGGTCGAGCGGGGTGATGAAAGTCTGGTGCAGCAACTGCATGGTCTGATGGGTAATCTGGTCCGCCTTGTTTTCGATGCTCTCGATGTTGCGGGCGCGTATTTGCAGTTCGCTGATGTCACTCATCAGCGCTTTGAGCTCGGTCGCGCCGAGCACCAGTTGTTCGGCATGTTCGTTGAAATATTCAAAGAAGCGGCCTTCGCGGGGTATCAGGCGTCCAAACATGGCGTCCTCAATACAGGTAGAATTTCCACGATGGGGTAATCGGCCGAAACTTCATGATTATTGAGCCTGTATCCATTGTTATTCAGGAAAACGCGGCCGATGGGGGTGGATGCGAGGCGTGCCGATGGACCTCAGCACATCCGCGCCGCGAATCTTAGCACATTTTCTGCTAGCCATATTTGAACTTTTACTGCTGAACAAGGCTTTTTAAATTCGGCTAAACTTGTTTAGGAAAGGTAGCCAACATGCCGCAACAACAGGAGAATTCAGCGCAAACCCCTTCGCGAAAGGAAATCGCCACGCTCGCCGGAGGATGCTTCTGGTGCCTCGAAGCCGTGTTCGATGAGTTGAAGGGTGTGGAATCAGTGGAGTCCGGATACGCGGGCGGCGCCACGGCGAACCCCAGCTATGAACAGGTCTGCTCAGGAACGACAGGGCATGCTGAATTGGTGCAAATCGCCTTTGACCCTGCCGTGGTTTCTTTCAAGGAAATCCTGGAAGTATTCTTCGTCATTCACGACCCTACCACCTTGAACCAGCAGGGCAATGATGCCGGCACGCAATACCGCTCGGCGATTTTCTACCACTCACCAGAGCAAAAGGCTCAAGCGGAACAGGTGATTAAAAACTTAGATGGCGCGCGTATTTGGAATTCGCCCATTGTCACGGAAGTTGTGCCCGCCCAAACTTTTTACCGGGCCGAGGGCTACCATCAGGAGTACTTCCTGCGCAACCCCGCCCAACCTTATTGCATGTTCGTTGTCGCACCCAAAGTAGCTAAACTCAGGAAGCATTTTCTCGCAAAGCTTAAGAAGGGATAATTATTTTTGGTGGCGTCGCCCTCAAAAGTCATTGACAAAACACCCCCATGTTCGGCATGCTTTCGTTGCTTTTGCCATAAACTCTAAGGCAAGCAAACTCAGAGGTTCATTGTCAGACCACACGATAGGAGAAATCACATGGCAGCAAAGAAGAAGGGGAAGAAATCCGCAGGGAAGAAACGCAGCGCCGCTAGAAAGGCCCCAGCCCGAAGGAAAATGGCCAAGGCCGCCCCCAAGAAGAAGCGTAGCGGGGCGAAACGCAAGCCAAACCCAGCGTTCATGAAGCCGATGATGCCTAGCTCAAGTCTAGCAGCAGTTGTCGGTAGCAGCCCGATGCCCCGTACCGAGGTCACCAAGAAACTGTGGGTCTATATCAAGCGCAACGGCCTGCAGGATAGCGTCAACCGCCGCATGATCAATGCCGACGACAACCTGCGTCAGGTGTTTGGCGGCCGGCGTCAGGTTTCAATGTTTGAAATGACCAAGTTGGTCAACGCGCACCTGAGATAATCTTGCTAAATAGCAACCGGCACTGTCCGCAGTGGCAGTGCCGGTTTCTTTTCCACTCTCGTACAACTGCCACAAGCTTACTTCGAGTCTATGAAGAACTGTCGGTAAGTATTGCTTCTTCTTCCCTGACAGGTAATCATAAGCTCATTTAGGCATTGGCTTACCGCTTTGAGTATGATGAATATCCGCTTAATTTATCCTGCCATATTTGTTGCGTGTGCCGGGCTTTTGGGCTTTGGTCTTTACTTGCAGCACGTAGAGCACCTCGACCCCTGTCCACTATGCATCCTGCAACGTATCGTTTTCATTGCTACCGGATTGACCGCGCTGGTGGCAGCAGTCCACAATCCGCGAAAAATCGGCCAAGCCATTTACGCCATGACACTGATAATTTTTGCAGGCATCGGGGCGGCTATTGCCGGATGGCATGTCTGGCTGCAGCACGCGCCGCATGGCACGGTTGTCGAGTGTGGGCCGGGCCTGGATTACATGCTCGATGCTTTTCCCCTGTCGAAAGTGCTGCCGATGATTTTCAAGGGTTCGGGTGACTGCGGGAAAATAGTCTGGAGCTTTCTCGGGCTTTCCATTCCGGCCTGGGCGCTGATTTGGTTTATACTGTTTGCTTTGACCGGCCTGAGCCTTTTGGTCCAGGCCTTGAGACAGCGCAAACATGCAGCAGCGTGAAACCGCCAACGTTATTCATCACTCGTTCCGCGGACTCGGTCAGAACACGATTGCCTTTGCGGTAGCACAGGCGATACTCGAGGGCTTCGACAAGCATTACCGGATTTTTCGCGAAACCAGCCGGGGAGCAAGGGAGCGCTTTGAAAACCAGGACTGGGCGGCGGTGCAGCAGACCTCCCGCGAGCGGATTCAGTTCTACGACCTGCGGGTGCTGGAAGGAGTGGAGCGCCTGGAAAAAGAATTCCACGCCGGGTCGCTGGACGACCTGACCTGGCAGCAAATCAAGCTGCACTACATAGGACTGCTCACCAATCACAAGCAGCCCGAGCTCGCCGAAACCTATTTCAACTCGGTGTGCTGCAAGATTCTCAACCGCACTTATTTTCACAACAATTTTATTTTCGTGCGGCCGGCGGTTTCCACCGATCATATTGAATCCGACACGCCGTCGTATCGTTACTACTATCCCGGGAAAGCGGGGCTGCGCAGCGCCTTGCTCCAGGTGATTCGCGACTACAGGTTGAAACCCCGGTTCGCCGACCTGCATCGGGACCTGCGCTACGTGCTGCACCTGTGGCGCCAGCACCTGCCCCGCCCGTTTAATGCGGAATCCAACCAGCAGATTCAGGTATTGAGTTCGCTGTTGTTCCGCAACAAGGGCGCCTACCTCGTCGGCAAGCTGATCAACGGCAACTACGAACATCCGTTCGCCATCCCGATTCTCTACGATGAGGCGGGCAAGCTTTATCTCGACACCATTCTGCTCAAGCAGGACCATCTCCACCTCCTGTTCAGCTCCACTCGAGCCTATTTCATGGCCGACATCGAAGTGCCTTCCGTCTATGTCCAATTCCTGAGAGACGTGGTGCCGAACAAGCCGGAATGGGAGATTTACACGCTGCTAGGATGGCAGAAGCAGGGCAAGAACATGTTCTACCGCGATTTCCTGCACCATTTGAAGCACTCGAACGACGAGTTCGTCATCGCGCCGGGCATCGAAGGCATGGTCATGATGGTGTTTACACTGCCGTCGTATCCGTACGTGTTCAAGGCCATCCGGGACGTGATCCGGCCGCCAAAGGAAGTTGACCACCAGACGGTGAAAAGCAAATATCAGCTGGTCAAATACCACGACCGCGTCGGGCGCATGGCGGACACGCTGGAGTACTCCGACGTCGCTTTTCCGAAAGACCGCTTCACTCCGGAATTGCTCGAGGAACTGAGAACGGAAATTCCCTCGCTCATCGAAGAAGAGGGCGACACGCTGTTCATCAAGCACCTGTACATCGAGCGCCGGATGATCCCGCTCAACATGTTCCTGGAAAAAGTCAGCGATGAAGACTGCCGCCAGGTGATTTACGAATACGGCAACGCCATCAAACAGCTCGCCGCCGCCAACATCTTCCCCGGTGATTTGCTCTATAAGAATTTCGGGGTGACGCGCTACAAGCGGGTGGTGTTCTACGACTACGACGAGATTGAATACCTGACCCACTGCAATTTTCGCAAGGTCCCGCCGCCGCGCAATGATGAAGACGCGCTCGCCGCCGAACCGTGGTATTCAGTCGCGCCAAACGACATTTTTCCGGAGGAGTTTGAAAACTTCCTGCTTACCGATCCGCGGGTTAAAAAGTATTTTTACGAATACCACAAGGATCTTCTCGGCCCGGAGTACTGGAAAGCGATTCAACAGCGTATTGCAGCAGGACAGATGGAGGACGTGTTTCCCTATCCTGCCTCTCAGCGTTTTCGCAATATGTTCAGGTAAGGGCGTGTCGTTGTAGTTAACCAAGCTGTTGTCAACGGGTCACTAGCTCAACTGGTAGAGCAGCGGACTCTTAATCCGTTGGTTCGGGGTTCGAGTCCCCGGTGGCCTACCAATCCTGGTTGAGACCAACTTTTTAGGGCACATAACGGATCTGGGCGCTAGGTATTATTTTTGCGTGCAAAATACCTTCAAACCTTGGCGGTGATGTGATAAGGTCGCGCTTTTCCCGGCCCGCCAAGCGTGTGCAGCGGTTCCGGTTTATGATGCTGATACCCGAGAAAAACCTCTTCGCCTGCAAAGCTTTTCGTACCGTGTTGCGGCTGCTGCAGGCTTGTGCAACGTTGCGGAAATTGGCCGACTGCTCCCCCGCGTGTTCGCTTTTGTAGCACTTTTGACACGCAGGGGCACTCTGGAGGAACACTGTGGCGCTTTGGGTCAGGTTCAAGGATGGGCTGGATGTTGAGGGTTTCGGCGTCCTGCAAGACGAAGGCAGCATCCGCGTATATGGCGGCGACATGTTCGATAACCCGGCACCAAGCGGCACCTCTGTTCCCTTAAGCGCCGTACGCCTGCTTACTCCGTCACGGCCAAGCAAGGTCATCGCCTTGTGGAACAACTTCCGCGCCGGCGCGGAGAAGCTCAACCTGGCGATTCCTGCGGAGCCACACTATTTTCTCAAGACGCCGAATTCATATCTGAATCCGTTCGAAACCATCCGCAAGCCGAAGTCCTGCGAGGGCAAGGTGGGGTTCGAGGGCGAATTGGGCGTGGTCATCGGCAAGACCTGCAAGGAAGTGACAGAATCCGATGCCATGAACTACGTCTTCGGCTACACTTGTGTTAACGACGTGGGGATATTCGACATCGTCAACCGCAATCCCGCTTTCCCCCAGTGGATCCGCAGCAAAGGCTTCGATACCTTCTGCCCCATGGGGCCGGTGGTGGCGACCAGCTTGGACCCCGTGACGTTGGTCGTAAAGAGCATTCTGAACGGACAGGAGAGACAGAATTATCCCATCAGCGACATGATCTTTTCAGCCGCGCAATTGGTCAGCCTGATATCCCAGGATATGACCCTGTATCCCGGTGACATCATCGCCTGCGGCACATCGATAGGCGCCGGCTCTATGAAGCCCGGCAGCACCATCGAGATCGAAATTACCGGCATCGGCAAATTGATCAACACCTTCGAGTAGTATTTCGAGGAGTCTTTCGATGAAGACGGCGATTATTGGTGCAGGCGCTATTGGTGGCTATGTGGGCGTGAAACTGGCGCTGGCAGGCGAAGACGTCACTTTCATGGTGCGAGGCGCGAACCTGGATGCCATTCGCAAGAACGGCATGAAGCTCATCATGGATGACGGCACGGAACACATGGCCCGCAACGTCAAGGCCACTAACAACTACGACGAGGCGAGCCCGCAGGATGTAGTGATCCTCGCCGTAAAGGCACACCAGGTGGAAGCCGTCGCGAATGATGTGCCCAAACTGTTCGGTCCGGATACCGTGGTCGTTACCATGCAGAACGGCATTCCCTACTGGTACTTCCACAAGCACGGGGGTGAGTTGGAAGGCAGCCGCATGGAGAGCGTGGACCCGACCGGGCTCATCAGCGAAAAAATCCCGGCGCAGCGCGTCATCGGCTGTGTGG
The DNA here is from genome assembly GCA_041495205.1 of Gammaproteobacteria bacterium. Lineage (GTDB taxonomy): Bacteria > Pseudomonadota > Gammaproteobacteria > Burkholderiales > JAHFRG01 > JAHFRG01. Next base: position 891 of record JBGQCF010000058.1, on the reverse strand, counting down.
TCTATCCGGCGTCCAAACTGGTTGCGCCCGGAGTCGTGAAACATATCGAAGGCGATCGCTTCCCCGTGGGCGAGCTGGATGGCTCAACCAGCGAGCGTGTCACGCGTGTTTCCGAGTGCTTCACCAGGGCGAGCTTCAAGGCGCCAGTGCTGGACAATGTTCGCGCCGAAATATGGCTCAAGCTTTGGGGCAACCTGACTTTCAACCCGATCAGCGCGTTGACCCATTCCACCCTGGTCGATATTTGCCAGAATCCGCTGACGCGCGAGCTGGCAGCGGCGATGATGACTGAGGCGCAGACTATCGCCAACAAGCTCGGCATCACTTTCCGCGTTCCGCTCGAAAGACGCATCGCCGGTGCAGAGAAAGTGGGCAAGCATAAGACCTCGATGCTGCAGGATTTCGAGGCGGGACGGGAGCCCGAAATTGAAGCACTGGTGGGCTCGGTGGTGGAACTGGGCCGTCTCACCCATACTCCGACACCGCATATCGATGCCGTGTACGCGCTTGCCAAGCTGCTCGCCAAGACACTTGCAGAGGAGCGCGGTTCCTGACATAACATTTCACGGCCAATGCGCTGGCCATCGCAACTGGCCGCGCTCAAGTCACAGACGGCTAGCTGCCGAGCAAAGTGCCTACGCTCAAGCTCGTTTGATTCGCGAATTCAGTGGCGGACAATTTTTTGCCGCCCTCCGGCTTCAGCTTGAAAACTTCGATGCGGCCGCCTTGGGCGGTGATGGAGACGCTGTTAGGGCCGATCTCGGAGACTTCACCCGGTTTGCCCTTGACAGCGCCGAAGGTGCGGGAGAGATGCTTGCGCGAATCGAACAGCTGGATCTTCTTGCCGGCGAGCGTTGTCCACGCGCCGGGCGCAGGATTGCAACCGCGGAT
>JBGQCF010000057.1:0-9080 GCA_041495205.1 Gammaproteobacteria bacterium | reverse complement strand
CGCCGAGAAAATTCTGCGCCGTGAAGTGGACGCCAAGGCGCACGCCGATCTGCTGAAAGCCATCCAGACCGAACTCTAAGGAATAGCATGGCGGAAAACATCACCATCGCACGGCCGTACGCGGAAGCCGTATTCAAGCTGGCCAAGGAAAAAAACACCCTGTCCCAATGGGCGAAGATGCTGGAGCTTCTGGAAACTGTCGTAAAAGACCCGCATGTGGCGGCTTACATCAGCGACCCGAATTTCAGCGCGGAGCAAATCGAGAGTCTGCTGCTTGGCATTTGCGGAAAGAAACTCGACGGCATGGGCAGGAATTTCGTGCAGGTGCTCGCGCGCAACGACCGCCTTCCCTTGCTACCGCAAATCCGGGAGTTGTTTGAAGCGCTCAAGGCGGAACAGGAAGGCGTGCTCGAAGTGAAGATTAATTCAGCGTTCCCGCTGAGCAAGCTGCAGGCCGGCAAACTGGTACGCCGTCTCGAAGAGAGGTACCAGCGCAAAATCGTCACGCAGGTGAGCGTGGAACCCGAATTAATTGGTGGCGTGAAAATCGCGGTCGGCGACCATGTTCTCGATGCCACGGTGCGCGGCAAACTGGAAGCGATGCGTACCGCATTGACAAGATAAATCCGCAAAACACAGATTTTGCCTAGGAGCAGAAATGCAAGTCAACCCATCGGAAATCAGCGAACTGATAAAAAGGAGGATCGAAAGCCTCGCGGTGTCGGCGGAATCGCGCACGCAGGGCACGGTGATTTCCGTAACCGACGGCATCTGCCGCGTACACGGCCTCTCCGACGTGATGCAGGGCGAGATGCTGGAGTTTCCCAAGAACACTTTCGGCCTGGCGCTGAACCTGGAGCGCGACTCGGTGGGCTCGGTGGTGCTGGGCGAATACGAGCATATCACCGAAGGCGATATCGTGAAGTGCACGGGCCGCATCCTGGAAGTCCCGGTGGGTGAAGCGCTGATCGGCCGCGTGGTCAACTCGCTCGGCCAGCCGATAGACGGCAAAGGTCCGATTAACGCAAAAGAAACCTCGCCCATCGAAAAAATCGCGCCGGGGGTGATCTGGCGCAAATCAGTGTCGCAGCCGGTGCAAACCGGCTTGAAGTCCATTGACTCCATGGTGCCAATCGGCCGCGGCCAGCGCGAGCTCATCATCGGCGACCGCCAGACCGGTAAAACCGCGGTGGCGATGGATACCATCATCAACCAGCAGGGCAAGGACCTGATTTGTATTTATGTCGCGATAGGACAAAAGGCATCCAGCGTCGTCAACGTGGTGAGGAAGCTCGAAGAACACGGCGCCATGGCCTATACCATCGTAGTGGCGGCTTCTGCCTCTGAATCCGCGGCGATGCAATATATCGCGCCCTACTCCGGCTGCAGCATGGGCGAGTACTTCCGCGACCGCGGCAAGGACGCGCTGATTATTTACGACGACCTGACCAAACAGGCCTGGGCTTATCGGCAGATTTCGCTGCTGCTGCGCCGTCCCCCGGGGCGCGAAGCCTATCCCGGCGACGTGTTCTATCTGCATTCGCGGCTGTTAGAACGCGCAGCGCGAGTAAACGAGGAATATGTCGAGCGCTACACCAATGGCAAAGTCAAAGGCAGGACCGGAAGTTTGACAGCGCTGCCGATAATTGAAACCCAGGCCGGCGACGTGACTGCGTTCGTGCCGACCAACGTGATCTCTATTACCGACGGCCAGATTTTTCTGGAAACCGACCTGTTCAACGCCGGCATCCGCCCCGCCATCAACGCCGGCATTTCGGTGTCGCGGGTGGGAGGCGCGGCGCAGACCAAGGTGATTAAAAAGCTGGGCGGCGGCGTGCGTCTTTCTCTGGCGCAATACCGCGAACTGGCGGCTTTTGCGCAGTTTGCTTCCGATCTCGATGAGGCGACGCGCAAGCAGTTGGAGCGCGGCCGCATGGTGACCGAGCTCATGAAACAGCCGCAATACGAGCCGCTGCAGGTGTGGGAAATGGCCTTGACGCTGTTTGCGGTGAACAACGGTTATTTCGACGACATTGATGTGAAGAAGGCACTTTCCGCCGAGCGCGGGATGCGCGATTACATCAAGGGCAAGTATGGAGACGTGGTGAAGCGCATCGAGGACACCAACGATTTGTCCAAAGACGATGAAGGCAGGCTTCACGACGCCATGAAGGATTTTAAGAAGAACGCGGCGTACTAATGGCAAGCTACTGCGCTCGCGCTAGCGTTGTTGCAGGCCGGACTCAGGCCTCCTTGTGTACTTCATTTGTACACGGCGTCGGCCTTCGCCAGCCCGCGCCTAGCCATCGCTTCGCTCGCGACGCTTGCTGACGTGTAGAGAGTTTATAAATGCCAGGTTCAAAAGAAATTCGGAATAAGATTAAGAGTGTCCAGAACACTCGCAAAATAACCAAGGCCATGGAAATGGTCGCGGCCTCGAAAATGCGCAGGGCGCAGGAGCGCATGCGTCACGCCCGTCCCTACGGCGAAAAAATCCGCAACATCGCCGCGCATCTCTCCCACGCCAATCCCGAATACCGCCACCCCTTCCTGGTCGAGCGCGACACGGTGAAGAAAGTCGGCTTCGTCGTGATTACCACCGACAAGGGCCTGTGCGGGGGCTTAAACACCAATATGCTGCGGCTCGTCCTTAAAAGGATGAAGGAGTGGGAATCCCAGGGCGAGCAGTTCGAGGTCTGCTGTATCGGCAAGAAGGGCGTTGGCTTCATGCAGCGCCTGGGCGCGAATATCGTGTCGCAGGTCGTGGGCCTCGGTGACAAGCCGCACATGGAAAAACTCATCGGCGCGGTGAAAGTGATGCTCGACGGCTACACTCAGGACCGTTTCGACCGCTTGATGATTTTCTCCACCCGCTTCATCAACACCATGAAGCAGGAGCCGGTGATGGAGCAATTGCTGCCGTTCTCGGGCGAGATGCTGGGCGCGCCGCAGGGCAGGTGGGACTACATTTACGAGCCCGATGCGAAGGACGTGCTGGACGAGGCGTTGAAGCGCTACATTGAGATGCTGGTCTATCAGGCGGTGTGCGAAAACATGGCATCCGAGCAGTCGGCGCGCATGGTGGCGATGAAAGCGGCTTCCGACAACGCCGGCAACGTGATTGACGAACTCACCCTGGTCTACAACAAGTCGCGCCAGGCGGCGATTACCAAGGAGCTGTCTGAGATTGTCGGTGGCGCCGCAGCGGTTTAACTTTTTTTACTTAAGAAAGGACTGCAAAACTCCAAAGCGAAGCGACGAGTTTTGCGGCACATAGGGAAAAGATGAGTGAAGGAAAAATAGTACAGTGCATCGGCGCAGTAATTGACGTGGAATTCGCACGCGAGGGAATGCCCAACATTTATGACGCGCTCACGCTTGATCCCCAGTACAAGATCGATCTGACGCTGGAAGTGCAGCAGCAGCTGGGCGACGGCGTGGTGCGCACCATCGCGCTGGGATCAAGCGACGGCCTGCGCCGCGGCATGATGGTGAAAAATACCGGCGCGCCGATTTCCGTGCCGGTCGGACACGGCACGCTAGGCCGGATCATGGACGTGCTCGGCCGCCCAATTGACGAAGGCGGCCCGGTCAAGTGCGATGAGAAGCGCCCGATTCATCAGAAGGCGCCGACCTTCGAGGAACTCTCCCCCAGCCAGGAGTTGCTGGAGACCGGAATCAAGGTGATTGACCTGATCTGTCCCTTCGCCAAGGGTGGCAAGGTGGGCCTGTTCGGCGGCGCCGGTGTCGGCAAAACTGTCAACATGTTGGAGCTCATCAACAACATCGCAAAAGCGCGTGCGGGTCTCTCCGTTTTCGCCGGCGTGGGCGAGCGCACCCGCGAGGGCAACGACTTCTATCACGAGATGATAGAGGCAGGCGTCATTAAGCTCGATAATCTGACCGAATCAAAGGTGGCGATGGTGTTCGGGCAGATGAACGAGCCGCCGGGCAATCGCCTGCGCGTGGGATTGAGCGGCGTCACCATGGCGGAATACTTCCGCGACGAGGGCCGCGACGTGCTGCTCTTCATCGACAACATTTACCGCTTCACGCTGGCGGGAGTTGAAGTTTCAGCGCTGCTCGGCCGCATGCCCTCGGCGGTGGGCTACCAGCCCACGCTGGCTGAGGAAATGGGCCGCTTGCAGGAGCGCATTACCTCGACCAAGACCGGCTCGATTACCTCGGTGCAAGCGATATTCGTGCCGGCTGACGACCTGACCGACCCGTCTCCCGCCACCACTTTCGGCCACCTCGATTCCACCGTGGTGCTGTCGCGTGACATCGCATCGCTGGGCATTTATCCCGCGGTGGACCCGCTGGATTCCACTTCGCGCCAGGTGGACCCCAACGTGATTGGCGAGGAGCACTACAATACTACCCGCTCGGTGCAGGCGACGCTGCAGCGCTACAAGGAATTGCGCGACATTATCGCTATTCTCGGCATGGACGAGCTCTCGCCCGAGGACAAGCTGATCGTGACGCGCGCCCGCAAGATCCAGCGCTTCCTGTCGCAACCCTTCAGCGTGGCGGAAAACTTCACCGGCCAGAAAGGCAAATTCGTGCCGCTCAAAGAGACCATCAAGGGCTTCAAGGCCATCGTCGCCGGCGAGTACGACCAACTGCCAGAGCAGGCGTTCTACATGGTCGGCACCATCGAGGAGGCAGTCGAGAAAGCGAAAACACTTCAGTGAGGGGTAAGGAGTTAGGGGTGAGGAGTAAACCTTCCAAAAATCGTTTCCTCCCCTTACACTTCACGCCTCACTCCTCGCGAAGGATTTGAAATGGCCCATACCATACATGTAGACGTCGTGAGCGCTGAAGAATCCATTTTCTCCGGCGAGGCGGAATTCGTGGTATTGCCAGGCGAGCTCGGCGAGCTCGGCATTTATCCGCACCATACGCCGCTGATGACCCGCATCAAGCCCGGCGCGGTGCGGCTCAAGATGCCGAACCAGGAGGAGGAAGTCCTGGTTTTTGTGGCGGGCGGAATCCTGGAAGTGCAGCCGAACCTGATCACCGTGCTCGCCGACACCGCGATCCGCGGCAAAGACCTGGACGAAGCGAAGGCATTGGAAGCGATGCAGCGAGCAGAGGAAGCCAAGCGCAACGCGAAGGACAAGCAGGAAGTGGCGGTAGTTGAGGCCGAGCTCGCTATGCTTGCGGCCCAACTCGCGGCGATCCGCAAGCTGCGTAAGAAGTAACCTGGTAGCAAGCGCCCCCAGGGTAAAATTGCAAAGGCGGCTTAGGCTGCTTTTTTTATTTCTCGTAAGCTTGTCATTCTGAGGGTAAAGTCCGAAGGATGACTGCCGGACACTTTAAGTGCGGACTCAATTCGCAGAAACTGTAGATCTTCTGATCATCGGCGGCGGGATTAACGGCGCTGGCATCGCGCGCGATGCCGCAGGGCGCGGTCTATCCGTGCTGCTTTGCGAACAAGGGGATTTGGGCGGAGCCACCAGTTCGGCAAGCAGCAAGCTGATTCACGGCGGGCTGCGTTATCTCGAGCATTACGCCTTCCGCCTGGTCGCTGAGGCGCTAGCCGAGCGCGAAGTGCTCCTGAACTGCGCGCCGCACCTCATCTCACCATTGAGCTTCGTTTTGCCCCATGCCAAAGGAATGAGGCCGGCATGGCTGTTGCGCTTGGGGTTGAAGCTCTACGATCATCTCGGCGGCGCGGGAGCGCTTTCCGGATCGCATGCGGTTGATTTGCGGCAAAGCGAATATGGCGCCGCATTAAAGGCCGAATTTAAGAAGGGCTTTGTCTATTCCGATTGCCGAGTGGACGACGCCAGGCTGGTGATCGCCAACGCGCGCGGCGCTCAAGAGCTCGGCGCGCGCATTCTGCCACGCACCCGCTGCATATCCGCAAGGCGGAACGGCGAATTTTGGGAAGCGATACTTGAGCGCGGAAGCGACCGGATCGAGGTAAAGGTTAAGGCCAAAGCCCTGGTTAACGCCGCCGGTCCCTGGGTTCGCTCGCTGTTTGATGACGTCATTCAGCAGCAGGCCAGGCACAACGTCCGGCTGGTGAAAGGCAGCCACATCGTGGTGCCGCGGCTGTATCAAGGGGATCATGCTTATCTGCTGCAGAATCACGACCGCCGCGTGGTACTGACCATTCCGTTCCAGGAAAAATTTACCCTGATTGGCACCACCGACATTCCTTACCAAGGTAATCCCGCAGCGGTAACCGCCTCGGATTCAGAAGTCGCGTATCTTTGCGAGGCGGTGAACTGCTACCTTGCAAGCAAGGTTTATCCGCCCGAAGTGGTGTGGAGTTACAGCGGCGTGCGCGCGCTGTATGACGATGGGCAACCCAACCCATCCGATGTGAGCCGCGACTACAAGCTTAGCGTGGAAACGGACGGCAGGGGGCGGCTGCCGCTACTCTCGGTGTATGGCGGCAAGATCACGACTTACCGCAAGCTTGCCGAGGCCGCATTGAAAAATCTCGCACCGTGGTTTACGGCGATGAAATCTCCCTGGACCGTGCAACAGCCTTTGCCAGGTGGCGATATCCCCAACTGCGATTTCGAGCGCTTTCTGACCGAGTTGGGAAACGCTTACCCGCAGTTGCCGCCGGTTGTTTTACGCGGGGTGGCGCAGCGCCACGGCAGTTTGGCCCGCGAGGTGTTGCAGGACGTTCGCAACGTTTCCGGTCTTGGCGAGAATTTCGGTGCGGGATTGTTTGGCCGCGAAGTGGATTACTTCATCGAGCGCGAATGGGCGCAGACGGCTGAAGATATTCTGTGGCGGAGAAGCAAAGCCGGCCTGCGCCTCAGCATGGCGCAGAAACAAGCGCTTGAGCGCTATGTCTTCAATAAGCTCGCAGCCGCAGGCAGAGGATCAGCTAGAAGCCGTTCCGCATGAGCCCTTCGACAAGCTTACAGCTCAGGGCGAACGGCGTATTCCAATCAAACTGACCCGCTACTGTGCCATAATATCGCGGTAAAACCATGTTGAATATCGTCATTCTCGCTGCCGGCACAGGCAAGCGCATGCACTCGGATTTGCCCAAGGTGCTGCACAAGCTTGCCGGAAGACCGCTGTTGCAGCATGTGCTCGATACCGCGCGCGCGCTGAAACCGGCCAGGCTTTGCGTGGTTTATGGTCACGGCGGAAGAGCGCTGCCTGAGCAGTTTAAAGGCGCTGATGTGGTGTCGGTCAAGCAGCAGCCGCAACTCGGCACCGGCCATGCGTTGAAGCAGGCCCTGCCGCATCTGGGCAAGGACGGAATCACTCTCGTGCTGTATGGCGATGTGCCATTGATTGCGGCAGGCACTCTTAAGCGCATGCTCAAGCCCAACCAACTCACGCTTATGACGGTGGAGCTGGATGACCCGGCCGGTTACGGACGCATTGTGCGCGACGATGACGGCGATATATCGCGCATCGTCGAGGACAAAGACGCCACCGGCTACGAGCGGAATATCCGCGAAGTCAACACCGGCATCATGGCTATCCCGGGCGCGCGGCTGCACAACTGGTTGAGCAGGCTCGGTAACAAAAACGCGCAGAAGGAATACTACCTCACCGACATCGTGGCGCTGGCGATCAAAGACGGCGCCAAAGTTTCCGCCGTTCAACCGCAGCATGCGTGGGAAACGCTGGGTGTCAACAGCAAAACGCAGCTTGCCCAGCTCGAGCGCCTGTATCAACGGGAGCGCGCCAACCAACTTCTCGAGCAGGGCGTGACTGTTGCCGATCCCGAACGGATTGATATACGCGGCAAGCTCGTCTGCGGCAGAGATGTTGAAATAGACATCGGCTGCGTGTTCGAAGGGGATGTAACCTTGGGCAACAGGGTCAGTGTAGGCGCGCATTGTGTGCTGAAAGACGTGAAGATCGCCGCCGGTACTAAACTTCTGCCTTATTGCCTGATTGATGGCGCGGAAATTGGCAGGGATTGCCGCATTGGCCCTTATTCGCGCATCCGCCCGGGCACCGTGCTGGAAAATGAGGCGCATATCGGCAATTTTGTCGAAGTGAAAAACAGCCACATCGGCAAGAACAGCAAGGCCAATCATTTAAGCTACGTGGGCGATGCTACCGTGGGCAAGCATGTCAACATCGGCGCCGGCACCATCACCTGCAATTACGACGGCGCCAACAAGCACCGCACGGTGATTGAGGACGATGTGTTCATCGGCTCCGATACGCAACTCGTGGCGCCGGTCACCATCCGCAAAGGCGCGACTATCGCCGCCGGCACTACCGTGATTAAAGATGCCCCCGCCGGCGAGCTCACGCTGTCGCGGGTCAAGCAGGTATCCGTGCGCGGCTGGAAGCGCCCTAAAAAGAAAGTGAGGAGTAAGGAGTGAAGAGTGAAGAGTGAAGGAATAGAGTGGACCAAGGAAGGGCTTGTTCATAGCGTGAGGCGCGAGGCAAGATCAAATCTTAACCCCCTCTCCCTCAGGGAGAGGGCCAGGGGTGAGGGTCGGGTATCACCCCTCACACCTTACCCTTTACTCCTCACGGATTCTTGATATGTGCGGGATAGTCGGCGCTATTGCTCAGCGTGACGTGGTTCCTATATTGCTGGAGGGCCTGCGCCGTCTCGAATACCGCGGTTACGATTCCGCGGGACTCGCGGTGGTGAACGGCGGGCTCAAGCGCATTCGCAGCGTGGGGCGTGTCGCTGAATTGAGCAACCAGGCACAAAAGCAAAAAGTGCACGGGCAGCTGGGCATCGCACACACGCGCTGGGCGACTCACGGCGCGCCCACCGAAAGGAACGCCCACCCGCACGTGAGCGGCGGCACGCTGGCAGTGGTGCATAACGGCATCATCGAAAATCACGAAGCGCTGCGGCAAAAACTGAAAGGGCTGGGCTACGAATTCACTTCCGACACCGATACCGAAGTTATCGCGCATTTGATTCATTTCCATTACCGCAAAAGCAAGGATTTGCTCGAGGCGACACGCAAAGCGGTGGCGGAGCTTAACGGAGCGTACGCGATTGGCGTGGTGGATTCCAGCGACCCGCAGCGCCTGGTGTGCGCGCGCAAAGGCAGCCCGCTTCTGCTGGGTCTGGGCAGCAAGGAAAACTTCATCGCCTCAGATGTCTCCGCGCTTCT
>JBGQCF010000056.1:0-9527 GCA_041495205.1 Gammaproteobacteria bacterium | reverse complement strand
GTTAAGTCACGGGTGTCTACTCCTTACTCCTCACACCTCACTCCTCACCGCAGTTTAACCTCCGCCGACGGCGATGACGATTTCCAGCTTATCGCCGTCATAAAGCATTTCCTGATTGAAACGGCTGCGCGGAACGATCTCGCCGTTTTTTTCCAGCGCCAGGCGTTTGCCTTTAAGCTGCAAGCACTCGAGCAGATGTGCCACATTCAGGGCGTCTTCAAAGCGGTGCGATACTCCATTGATGGTCAGTGCAATCACTTTCAATGCACGCTAAAAATCAGGTAAAATTTGATTTTATCACGCGGGTGTAGTTCAGTGGTAGAACGACAGCTTCCCAAGCTTTAGACGTGGGTTCGATCCCCATCACCCGCTCCATCACCTTTCGCGCGCCGTGCACCCGCCTGGGGAACCTCTGATTAAGTCCCACGAGGGCGCGACGCTGAATAGAACCCGCGGCCGACGACCGAAGAGCTTCGCTTATTTCCCGGTTATTTTTTATCGAAATGCGAGCGCGCTTTGGTGAACGCGTCGCGCAACCTTGCCCACGCCTCGTCGGCGCCGCGCATCATGTCCGTCCACGCCTCGCCTGAGGCCGCCTGAACTTGTCGCAGCTGTTGCATCGCCTCGTCGCGGCGCGAGCGCAAGGCCGTGAGCTGCTTATCATAATCGGCCTTCATTTTGGTCTGGGCAGACCTGGTCTTTTCTTCCCACTTGGTGATTTCGCTGTTCCATTGGTCGAGCTGTGTCTTCAGTTTCTGCACGTATTCGTCACGGGTCATCATGGCATTCTCCTGCTGGCTGATGGAAGGACAGGAACCCCCAATTTACGATCAACATTATACCACTCGCTGAGGGCCCGGTAAGGTGGCCTGTCGAGGTTCTTTTTCATACTGTTATAATTCCATATTGACCGGCCTGTTTCACCACTTCGCGCGATTTTGCTTAGGCCATGAAAAAAATCCTCAAATACGGACTGCTGCCGATCGCCGGCCTGATTGTGGTGCTGGCGGGACTCGCGGCCTATATCGCCGCCACATTCGACCCCAACCAGTACAAGCCGCAAATCGTGCAGTTGGTGAAGGACAAGACACAGCGCACGCTTCGGATCGGCGACATCAAGCTGAGCTTCTTCCCCGGCCTCGGGGTTAAGCTGGGAGACCTGTCTTTAAGCGAACACAAAAGCGACAAGGAATTCATTGTGGTGGAAAGCGCGCGTGTCTCGCTCAAACTCCTGCCTCTGCTCAGCAAGCTGGCGGTGGTGGATGTAGTCGAAATCCGAGGGGTGCGCGCGAATCTGATGCGCTTCAAGGACGGCAGCACCAATATGGGCGACCTGCTGGGCGTGCCGCAAAAAGGCGTGGCCGAAGGCGCGCAAGCGAAATCCGGAAAGCCGGAACAGTTCAAGTTTGATATTGATCATGTCAGCGTGGAGAACACCACGCTCAATTACAGCGATGAAAAGTCCGGAGCGAAATACACCCTGCGGGGCCTCAATCTGAAAACCGGCAGGATAGCCAACGGGGTTCCCGGCGATGTTGAGTTGGACTTCAACGTGCAGGGCAACCAGCCGAAATTCGATCTTGCTGTCCGGCTCAAGACACGGCTTACTTTTGATCTCAACACTCAGCAATATCTGCTGCAGGCTATGGATTTGGCGGTTAAAGGCGAAGCCGCGGGAATCAGCAAGCTCGTGGTCAATGCTTCAGGGGACGTCAGCGCCAAGCTGCCAAGCAACGAATTTTCCGCAGATAAATTCAAATTAGCGGTGACCGGCGCGCAAGACAAAAACAATTTGGATGTCAAACTCGAAGCGCCGCGCCTCAGTCTGCTCAGTGAGAAATTCTCGGGAGACAAGGTCACGCTCGTCGCCAAAATGACCGGTGCGCAGGCCGATCTCGCGGCGAGTTTGACCGTGCCCAGGCTGGAAGGTACGGCGCAGGCGTTCAAAACCGGCGCAATTGATTTGGAGTTGGATGCCAAACAGGGTGAGCGCACCGTGAAAGCCAGGCTCGCCACGCCATTGTCCGGCAATTTCCAGGCGCAGCAGTTTAGTTTCCCGGCGATCGTCGGAAGTTTTAATCTCAGTGCGCCTGATCTTCCGGTCAAAAAATTAAACGGTGAAGTCAAGGGTTCCGCAGCGGCGGATCTGGAAAAACAAAACGTCCAGGCAAGTCTTTCCGGAAAAGTGGCGGACAGCTCTTTCAAGGCCAAGCTCGGCGTTGTGGGATTTTCAAAACCGGCTATCGGCTTTGATCTGGATATTGATCATCTGGATGTGGACGGCTACTTGCCGCCGAAACAAATAACCGCGGGAAAACAGCCGGAGACGAAACAAGCAGAAGCAAAACAGCAGGAAAAGCCGCTGGATTTTTCGGCGCTGAAAAATCTCAACGCCAACGGCAGTCTGCGTGTGGGCAGCCTGAAGGCGGCCAACGTCAAGGCACAGCAGGTGCGGGTGGACCTCAAGGCGGCCAACGGCAAGGTCGACATTAACCCGCTTTCAGCCAATCTCTACCAGGGATCGGCGAACGGCAACGTGGCAGTTAATGCCGTGGCCATTCCGGTTATATCGGTCAAGCAGGATCTCAAGGGCATCAGTATCGGGCCGCTGCTTAAAGATGCGATGGATTACGACTCGCTGGAAGGCAAAGGAAGCGTGTCTTTGGATGTCACCACTCGGGGCGACACGGTGACAGCCATGAAAAAGGCGCTCGACGGCAAGGCGGCGCTCAATCTCGCCGATGGTGCGGTGAAAGGCATCAACGTCGCCGAAACGATACGCAACTTCAAAGCCAAGCTCGGCGTGCTCAAGGGGACTCAAACCCAGGCCGCGGACAAGGCGCAGAAGACCGATTTCACCGAGTTGAAAGCGAGCTTCCTCATCAAAAACGGCGTGGCGCATAATGACGACCTGTCAATGAAATCGCCTCTATTGCGCCTGACCGGCGCCGGCGATATCAATATCGGCGAAGACAGCCTGAACTATCTCGCCAAGGCGTCCATCGTGGAAAGCGGTAAAGGGCAGGGCGGGGCGGAGCTTGCTTCGATCAAGGGCGTGACCATCCCGGTGCGCATTTCGGGACCGTTCAAATCCCCGCAATACAACCTTGATTTCGGCGGCGCAGTCACTGAAGTGGTGAAGCAAAAAGCCGAGGAAGCCGTCAAGGGTAAGCTTCAAGACAAGCTCAAGGGGCTTCTCAAATAGCATGCGCTGTAATTGAACCGCAGAGACGCTGAGGCGCAGAGAAGGACGCAAAGGAAAAACAAGAAACAATAATGGAACCGCTATGAGAACATCAGTTAAGAGATTTGTCGTTTGCCTAAAGAACACAAGCTACAAAGTTTCGTTGGAGCCCAGGAAAATCTATCAGGTCATTCTCGATTCTGACGCTGCGAAGCACAGGCAGCTTCGAGTGATTGATGAATCAGGCGAAGACTACTTATATCCCGCAAGCTACTTCTCTCCGATTGAGCTTCCACAGCCAGTCCGCAAGGCGGTGCTGGCTTCCAACCGCCCAGTCAAGGCGAAAGTCGTGAGTGCCCGTCTTGCGACAAGGGGCGAAAGGAAAATCTATGAAGAAGGCTAGTCGTATACCCACCGATGAGTTGCGGACCGAATACAAACGTTCCGATTTTGGAGAGTTGGTGCGTGGGAAGTACGCAGCGCGCGTTGCCGCGTCGACAAATATAGTGGTGCTCGAACCTCAGGTCGCGCGCGCGTTCCCCAACGATCGCGCGGTGAATAACGCCCTACGTTCTTTACTGCCGCACACTAAGAAGCCCGCACGCCCAACCGCGCGTTCAAGCCGACCGGCGCGCAAGCGTGCTGCCGCTTAACGGAAAGTTAATGGAACCGCAGGTGAACGCCGATAAACGCGGATGACAACAAAACAAGAATAGACAGGATTTACAGGATTCAAACCCGTGCGGGATATTTTAATCGCTCGAATCTGTTAATGGCTTGAATTGCTTGCAGGATGACGCAGCAAAAGGCAAAATTGCCGGATTAGGCACCACTTTATGATGTCTATTTTTAGTTGGGCTTCACCAGGGGGAGGAATCTCACATGTTCGGTCTCTTTAAGAAACGCCAAGCTGTTCCTTCCGCTGAGGAGCTAAATAGACTGACCGCCGTGGCTCGCGAAGACGTCACGGACAAATGGATTCAATTCAACCAAACGGTTAAGCTGAAGGCTGAGATCCCTTTGTCTCAGAAAATCGATTTCTTTGTTCAGCCAATACAGCAGTTCTTGCAAGCCAAGTATCCAGTTCTGCTACAAGGCCCTACGGAGATCTTCTGGCTTACCGTATTCACAGCGATCCTTGAATCTGGCACACACCCCAAAGAAGAGGTAAACGCTGCAATTGCCGAGATGAGAGGGAAATACGCCCGTGGCTAGCCAATCCAAAGTTGCCCGCCCAACGGGCCGTCCGCTGAACTTCGACCTCGAGCTTCAGTAGAAAGGGGGAGGATGGGTTCAATATTCAAGATTCCTGCTGGCATCATTTATGTCGTCGGCGGCTTATGGGGACTTTTTATTTGCCTCGGAATAATTACTGATGCGTTAGGGTTCATTGGGGGAGCAATCGCTTTTTTTCTGCTGCCCTTTACTCTTTACTTTGCGCCATGGTACGCGGCTATCGCGAAGGGCAATTGGTTTCCGTTACTTCTTGTTTACGGTAGCGGCATTGCGGCAGCCATCTTGTACGCAATCGGTGCGGCTATTGACAAAGACTAGCTGAAATGAAGGCCGTTCTTGCGGTTGTCACGTCTCTGGTGGTATTGGTCCTCGGCTGGTTATTCATCGGGGGCTTATTTTATGTGATGGGTCTTGTCGCAATTGAAGCGCGACCGCAGGGTAGTTTGTTTTTCATCGTTCATGTCTTCCTTATGTGGGTATTGAGTCCAGGCGTTGCGGGCTATTTCGCGGTGTTCGTAACCAGTCGACTGTTCCGGTTCGTTCCCGTCCCAACTCTTTACGTAAGTTTTATCTCTGTTGTCGGGGTACTAACCATGCTGCTCTTCCTTTTCGGCATAGCCGGTTATTCTTCGGGACGGTCGTCTCTTGGTCAGCTCGTTCTCTTTGTCTTGCAAGCGGTTGCAATCTTCGTCGGTGCTCGAATCGCCCGTGGCTTTGCCGAGGCAAAGAGAGTGTCGTATGAATAAGCGTAAAGGCCAAATTATCTGTTAACGTTGACGGGCCGCGAGCGATCCGCTGGTTAATGACACGTTATAGTTCACTTGCTCCTGAAATCTGTTAATGGCATGAGTTGCTTGCAGGATGACGCAGCAAAGGGCAAAATTCGCCGGATTAGGAACCACTTTTGGTGTCCATTTTTAGTTCGGCGTACTTTGAACTACATCTGGGAGAACGGATTGATACAGAGTTACGTGAAGAAGGCTAACGTCGCAGCTGGTGGATTTTTCGCGTCTTTAGTTCTATCGATTTTCGCTGAGGCGCCAGACAGTGTGCTGTTCAAGGTTGCTATTTTGGGCGTAGGTTACTGCATGATCGCTGCATGCGGCTTTTATCTGAAAGCGAAGGGTCGATCGCTGTTTTGGTTGCTCCTTCTCCCGTTTACCGTAATTGCCCTCATCGTCTTTTACTGTCTTGGGGATCAAAGTAGAATGGGTCAAGAAATCAAATGCCCAAGCTGCAACAAGGTTAACTTCAACGCGCAAGACGCATGTAGGTACTGCAAGTCTCCGTTGCCTGGAGGAGGTGGCGGTGCCCCGCTCGGCCCAAATGCCGCCTAACATTTCCTTCCACGGGACTGCCTACGGCAGCCCGTGAAGTAAGGCGTTAGCCCTCATGACGCTCAGTCCGCCAGGTCCTGCCATGAGCCTTGATGATTTCAAGGAGGAGCTTGCTGCACTTCTACATCCCGAACCGGATGAAGACGGGCACCTGCCTCAGGAGTATCCCCATCCACGACTTCGAGAGGCCCATGCGCTGGATTTCTCTTACTTTGAAGATGGCTTCTCCTCGGAGGGGGCAAGTACTCATAGGTATACGCTTCTGTGTCCTGAAGGCGATGAGGCAATACACGCTCTGACACGCAACCAGGACGTCCCGGAAAGCCTCTTCGAGTCATCGCTACGGCTCTTCGCAGACAGCATCATCGCCTACTACGAGAAGCCGGAACGTGCAGGAGAACTTCATTTTTACCCGCCTGTGATCCTTACCTTCTGGAGTGGTTTTGAGACCTTTGTTCGTCATTCATCGGAGCTCTTGATCGCCACGGTGCCGACCGTTCCGGATGTCGTGGTCAACTTCCTGCGAGAGCGAGAATACTTTGTTGATAACAGGGGGAGGATTAAGGAACGCTCACGCTTCCAACCGGTTCTCGACCGATACTCCGCCTTGCTCGCGCACGGGTATAACTGGAGCGTCGATAGAAGTAATCGTTTTTGGAAAAGCCTCATTACTGCTAAGGAACTTCGCGACTACTACACGCATTTAGACGTGCGGGAGCCGAGAGGGATTTCGACCGAGGAGGTTCTCGAATTCATGGAGGCGATTCTGCTGGCTATCATTTGGCCATCGTCCGCACTCCAGCGGACCTTGCTTCTCGGTATTTATCGGATATATGAACTATGGGAGCTCATGTATCGCTACAGTCATGACTATCGCGAGAGGCCGTTCTTTCTTGAGTGGCATCTCCGCGATCGCTATCTCTTCCATTGCAACTTTGAAGGAGTAGACCGTGTTCGCTTCCCGAGCATGCAGGACGAACATTACTTCTCCCGCAAAGACAATGAGGGCTAACCACCAGGTCGAGCGGAGCGCCCAACAGCGTTGCCGTTGGGTTCCCGCAGCGCGTTGTGCTCCGGCACCCGCTCACTTGAAATGTTATGGTTCACTTGCTGCTGGAATCTCTTGGAGATTTAGCTTGATTCTTATCTGCGTTCATCTGCGTTATCTGCGGTTCCAAATCTATGTCTAGCTTCGCCGCCAAGGTCGTAGAGTGGCAAAAGCGCCACGGCCGGCATGACCTGCCGTGGCAGAACACTCGGGATCCTTACCGCATCTGGGTTTCCGAAATCATGCTACAGCAGACGCAGGTCGTAACCGTTATTCCCTACTACCTGCGGTTTGTTGAGCGTTTCCCCGATATGAAGAGCCTGGCATGCGCTTCTCTCGACGACGTGCTCGCCGTTTGGAGTGGTTTGGGCTATTACTCGCGCGCCGCAAATCTGCACCGCGCCGCGCAGGTCATTATGAATGAACACCGCGGCCTATTCCCGCACAGGTTCGACAGCATTATGGAGTTACCCGGTATCGGGCGCTCCACCGCCGCGGCAATTTGCGTGTTCGCCTTCGGGCAAAAGCGCGCGATTCTGGATGGCAACGTGAAACGAGTTCTGGCGCGCTGCTTCGGTGTTGCAGGTTATCCCGGCGAACAAAAAGTGCAAGAGCAATTATGGCGCAAGTCCGAAGCGCTGTTACCCAAGCGCGGTATCAGGGCGTACACGCAGGGGTTGATGGATTTGGGCGCCGAAGTTTGCTTGAGACGCAATCCGGATTGTCCGGCATGTCCGTTACAACGCGGCTGTGTCGCGTTTAAAGCCGGGAAAGTGAACGAATTGCCTGCGCCCAGACCCAGGAAAGCGCTGCCGCACAGGCAAACCGTAATGCTGATATTGCTGCACAAAGGCGAGGTGCTGTTGGAGAAGCGCCCGCCTGCGGGAGTCTGGGCCGGCATGTGGAGCTTTCCGGAAATTGCGCCTGAAGACGATGTGCGTGCTGCCTGCGCGGGACGCTTTGCCGCTCGGGTGAGGGAACCGAAATGGTTACCACCGCTGCAACACGGGTTCAGCCATTTTGAGTTGAGCATTCAGCCGATTTTGCTGCAAGTGGAAGCCTTGAGATTCCAGGCAATGGAACCCGGGAGCTTGTGGCTGAATGTCAACGATGCGCAACACGCTGCGCTTCCCGCGCCGGTGCGCAAGCTTTTGCAACAAGCTGCGGCTAATACTTGGTAAAGTTATCGCAGGGCAGGAAAAGACTAAGTAAGCAAACCTTGTTGCACCAGAAACTTGCGGATGACTTGCAGGCGTGCTGCGGGGTCATTGATTTCCAGCATTTCCTGTTTTGCCGCAAGTTTCAGCGGCAGCACTTCGGCAAGCCGGTAGCCCACCCACGTCGCGTCGTCCAGTTTAAGCGGCGAAGGAAAATGCTCTATGCCGATTTTCTCCATAACGAGCTTCAGCACGGTGGCGCAATCGCGCAATTCGGAAGACAGCGGCGTTTGTTTTTCCACCGCAAGCATCATCACTTTGGCGCTGATGAGGCCGTTTTTCGCCACTTGCCGGTTGAGGATGCGGAAACGCTGCACGCCCTCGGTCTTGAGATGCAGCACGCCAAGCTGCTGCATGTCCCATTCGCTGATGGCCGCAGTGCAGCCGATTTGCTCGGGTACCGCCGGCACTCCGGTCTCATTTCCTTCCTTGATCAGGCACACTCCGAAAGGCCGGTTGTCGCGCAGGCAGATTGTGCTCATGTCCAGATAATGCTGCTCGAATATTTTGAGCGGAAGTATTCCGCCCGGGAACAGCACGGTATTGAGCGGGAAAATCGGCAGTGTTTCCTGCGCTAGCATGGGTTTCAAAAAACGGGCGAGCGCAATTAGCCGCCATTTCCCCAGCGCGCCACCAGTTGGTGGGCAATGCCGAGGTGGTCGAGGATTCTCGCAACCACGAAGTCAACCAGGTCTTGAACGCTCGCCGGATGGTGGTAAAAACCGGGATTCGCCGGCAGAATAACCGCTCCGCTTCTGGACAGCTTCAGCATGTTCTCAAGATGGATTGCCGACAGCGGCGTCTCGCGCGGCACCAATATCAGCTTGCGGCCTTCTTTGAGCATCACGTCCGCGGCGCGTTGTATCAGGTTATCGCTCAATCCCGCGGCGATTGCCGCAAGCGTGCCCATGCTGCACGGGCACACCACCATGGCATCGCTGGGATTGGAGCCGGAAGCAATCGGCGCAAACCATTCCTCGCGCCCGAATACTTGAAGCTGCCCGGCGCCGGCATGATATTTATCCCGGAAATATTTCTCGACCTCTTTGGCCTTGGAAGGCAAAGCCAGGTTGATTTCCTGCTGCGCCACGATCTGCGCCGCCTGCGAATACAGCAAATAAACCCGTGCGCCGTTCAGCATCAGGCATTCCAGAAGGCGCAGGCCATAAGGCATGCCGGAGGCGCCGGTGAAGGCGAGGGTGACGGTTTTCGCAGGATTCATGGCGGGGAAAGGGACGCTTTTACTTCCGCATTGTAGAACAGCACGGGCCGCTACTCAAAACCGGAGTACTCGCAAAAGCAATACCGATTAGGAATGGCGCGGTTAGGGAACCTCTGATTAAGTCCTCCGCAGATTGCGTTGCTGGCTAAATGCGGAGGGATGCAAGGCGCGCGACGAAGGTCGTAGCCGGGACTACGAAGCCAAGGAGCGCAACGACGCAGACGCCGCATTTTGCCGCAACCCGGAGGGACGGGGCTTTCCGGGCGGCTTGCTTTGTCGCTCG
>JBGQCF010000055.1:0-10572 GCA_041495205.1 Gammaproteobacteria bacterium | reverse complement strand
CGGGATGACTAAAGCGCGCAAAAAACGCTCCAAAAAGCGGCTGTTCGGCAATCTGTTTCAGGTTCGGAAAGCCGCCAAGAATACTGCTGACATAGCGGATTTTCCGGCCTTGGGGGCTCTTGCCTTCGCGTTAGGAGGCGTGCTCTTCATGTTGACCGCTGCCGATATTATCCATTTGGATACCTCAGGACCCAATGCCCCAAAGTTTGTTTTACTCGGGGTGTCATTCGTGTTCTTCTGTATGGGCGTGTTGGCTTTCACCGCCAGATACCGTCGCTCATACCCTGCGCTGTATATGCTGATTGCCGCCCTCATGTGCTCAACGTTTGCAGCCGTATTTACTTGGGTTGCGCTGTGGGCAAAAGGCCCTTTCGGCGGCAGTTTTTCCATCGGACCGCTGGCACAGTTTAACCACACGCATGATCTATTGGCGCGAATTGGTTTTGGAATTGGCGCCATTGTCATGATCGTTCTGTCGTGCCTGGCCTGGTGGCGTTGGTGGCGCGCAATGAAAGGGAAAAGGATTGCCCTCAGTTAACCTTTCAATGCACCGGACCGTTTACCAGCGACGCTGCGACGGGTGAGCCGCAGCGACGATTTACTCAATCATCGAGAATGCATCGGGGCGGTTTTCTCGACCGTCGCAACGTACTTTACGCCACCCGTAGCCGGGAGCAACATACTAGCGTTCGCTATTGACCTAGATCAAAATGCTTGCTCCTGTTCTTCGCTATAAATAAAAACGTCCGTCTTGAGCGTGGTGCTGATCGTTTCCGCTCCGGCCAGGCACAGGCAAAATTTCGACCAGGAGAAGCAACGTGCTCGAATTCGTTGAAGGCCCGCTTTGGTACACAGCCCTGGCAATCTTCCTTGTCGGCACCTGCTGGCGTCTCGCCGGAACGCTGTTGTTGGGACGTAAGCGAGTCCCCGATCCCGCTCGCGGCTCGCCGGCAATTGGCGCGTTGCATAGCATGGTCGCTTACATGCTTCCGCGCGGCCCGTTCTTCGACCGCCCTAAGGTGCTGTTCGTTTTCCTGGCAGGTTACGCGTTCCACCTTGGCCTGTTCACACTGCTGCTGTTCGGTGGACCGCATGTAACGTTCATCAAGGAACATCTTCTCGGCGTCGGCTGGACGCCACTGCCTCGCTGGGGCTTTATCATTATTGCAGAGATCTCCTTCCTAGGTTTGCTGATGCTCTGGGTCCGTCGCGCGGTTGATCCGGTCACTCGTACTATCAGCCGCATCGACGATCATGTCGCGGCAGGGCTTACCATGTTGGTCATGTTAACCGGATGTTTCGCGCTCGGCGAACAAAGCGACGCAATGCGCACTCTGCACATGTTCAGCGTCGATGTCTGGTTGATTTATTTTCCATTTGGCAGTCTGATCCATACCTTCACATGGATATTCACGCGCGGCTTTACGGGCGCATTATTCGCAAAACGCGGTATCCGGACATGATTGGGCAAGCCTGTAACTACGATCTGGAGCGATAAAATCCATGGCTACATCACTGCGCACGCAACTGCCATCCTTCGACAAGCAGGGATCGCTGCCCGATTCGGAGCGCCTGAAGAATGCGATGGATACGTTCGTCTCCGACTTCGGCGCGAAGGCGGCGATGTACATGGAATCCTGCGTGCGCTGCGGACTGTGCGCGGAAGCGTGCCATTTCTATGTCACGACCGGCGATCCGAAGTACACGCCGATCCACAAGATTCGCCCCTTCGAGCAGGCCCATGCGCGGCAGTCGGGTCCGCTTTCGCCAATCTACCGGATTTTCGGCCTTGCACCCGAATTGACGATTGAAGAACTCGAAACGTGGGAGGAACTCATCTACGATTCATGCACCTTGTGCGGGCGGTGCACGCTTGCCTGTCCAATGGGAATCGATATCTCCGAACTGGTGAAAGAGGCGCGGCATGGAATGTACAAGGCCGGTTTGGTTCCTGACCGCCTGGCGCAGATCACGCGCAATACGGAAGCGCGCCACAGCCCGTTCGGCGAACCGGAGGATTTCATCCGCGTCGCGAAGCAGATTGCCTCCGATTTCAACGTTGAAGTCAAGATCGATCAGCCGCGCGCCGACATCCTAGTCACAACCGCGCCCGGTGACCTTGAAGATCACCCGAAGTCGTTCGCTGGTGCGGCCCTAATTCTGAACCGACTCGGCCTCTCCTGGACTTACTCATCACAGGCTTTCGAAGCGACGAACTTCGGTTTCCTCTCGGGCAACATGGAGCTGCAGAAGGAACTGACCTGCCGGCTCATCGACAAGGCTGTCGAGATTGGCGCGCACACCATCCTGCTGCCCGAATGCGGTCACGCCTATGGCGCCGCGCGCTGGGAGGCCGCGCAGTGGTACGGCCGGCCGACGCCGGTGCGCGTACTGCACATGATCGAGTTCCTTGCCGAACAGATTGAAAACGGGGCGATCAAAGTCCGCCAAGTCGGAGAGAGCGCGGCTTTTCACGATCCCTGCCAGCTCATTCGGCGGGGCGGGCTCGAACGCGCCCCGCGGGTCATCCTCCGCGCGCTTGGTTTCGAGGTGCGGGAACTGGAAAACCACGGCGTCTACTCCTATTGCTGCGGCGGCGGCGGCGGAGTGATCGCCAATGCGCGCGCTAAACCGCTTCGGTACAAGGTTTTCGAGCTCAAGCGGAGTCAGGTCGAAGCCACGGGCGCGAAGCACTTCGTTACGAGCTGCGGGCAATGCCGGTTGACGTTCTCGATGGGTGCAAAGCATTTCAACTGGGAAAAGCCAATTGAAAGCCTGCTCGAGCTGGTTGCCGACAATATGGTCGCCCCCGCCGCGCCGGTTCCGTAAGCCCGTCGAAATGGCACTTTTCATCATCTAATGCTTTCACAGGAGGTAATTAAAATGTCGAAAACTGAAAAACTGGGCGGCGCAGTTCTGGAAACGCTTACGCCGCAGGAAGTCAAGGAGCGCTTCGATCGCAATGAGATCGTGCTGATCGACGTGCGCACTCCCGCCGAGTACGCGTTCGAGCACATTCCGGGCGCGATGCTGTTTCCGATGTCGTCGTTCAATCCGGAGAAGCTGCCCCCGCAGGACAAAAAGCCGATTGTCTTCCATTGCGGTTCCGGCAAGCGATCGTACAAAGTCGTTGAGAAATGCGCCGCATCAGGACTGACCAAGCTCGCCCATATGGAAGGCGGTTTTGGCGCCTGGAAGGCGGCCAAGTTGCCCTACATTGCAGTTGACCCGGCGACGGGCTCGCTGGTCAAGCAAAATAGCTGAATGCCGTCCTACTACATGTCTGACTTGAACGACCCAAGGGTATTTTTTGCAGCTGAGCGCACGCTCCTTGCGTGGACACGAACCAGCCTCACGTTAATGGCTTTCGGCTTCGTAATCGAACGTTTCGGTTTGTTTCTGCACGTGCTCGTGCAAGGTGGAGGAGACGTATTGGGAAGGGGTATATCGTTTTGGGTCGGATTGATCTTCATTCTCACGGGCGTAGTGGTCTCTGTGCTTGCCACGGTTCAATACCGGCGCTTCGTCATCACTCTAAAGCCGGTGGAGATTCCCCAACGCTATTGGACACACCTCGGAACATTGACAAACATTACTGTGGCGGGTCTTGGGATAGCCTTAATAATCTACTTCTTTTTTGAGGCTCACTAATGGACCAGATCAAGGAGTTGAAATCGTGAAACGAACCTTGCCTTTGTCCCGGGTCTACCGCCTCCTCGAGCCCGGGCCGGTTGTGATGGTCACGACCGCCCAAAAGGGACGAGCCAACATCATGACTATGTCCTGGCACACGATGATGGATTTTGAGCCGCCGATCGTGGGCTGCGTGATCAGCGACCAGAACTTCACCTTCGGCATATTGAAGGCGACGAAGGAATGCGTGATCAATATCCCGACAGTGGAGCTCGCGGCGAAAGCGGTAAGCTGCGGAAACACTTCCGGGCGAACCTTGGACAAGTTCAAAAAATTTCGCCTCACGCCGATGCCGGCATCGCGCGTCAAAGCACCGATAATCGCCGAGTGTTACGCCAATCTCGAATGCAAGGTCGTCGATGCGCGGTTGGCCACCCAATACAACTTCTTCATCCTCGAGGTGCTCAAAGCATGGATCGACCCCTCAAGGAAAGACCCGCGGACAATTCATCATCGCGGGGGAGGCAACTTCATGGTGGCGGGCCGAACGATCAAGCTGCCTTCCAGGATGAAGTAGCATTCCTGCCGGCCTGAGCCGATGGCTGAATGAGAAGGTAATCACATTGTTTCTGAAGTAATCGTGGTTAGCTTGCGCGCATTAATCTCGTTGCGGGACAACAAAAGCGAGCGCAAAATGCTGCAATATAAAGCCGCTATTCGGCGGTCTATTTCACGTTAGGCAATCAGCCCTGGTTTTGATCTGGTCCGCAAAGATTGGCTAAAGTGGCGAAGATGAGTAATCCGATATCTTTCCAAGATGTGTTCCGCGCCGAGCTCAAGGCAATCCGGGGGCGCGACCTCGGACCCGGGGAAGACCCGATCCAGGCCGCCCACAAGGAAAAGGACGGACTGATCGGCTTGGCGCTGTCGGGCGGCGGAATTCGCAGCGCGACCTTCAACCTCGGTGTTATCCAGGCGCTTGGCGAGCGCAAACTGCTGCGCCGCTTCGACTACCTGTCCACGGTCTCGGGCGGTGGCTACATCGGGAGCTGGCTCTCGGCGCTCATTCAGCGCGAAGGCAAGGGCGACGTGACACGCGTCGAGGCGGCGATTTCGCCGGAGAGCAATGGCACCAGCGCACCGGACTCACGGATCGAGCACCCGGCGATCCGCTTCCTGCGCGCCTACAGCAACTACCTCACCCCGAAGGTTGGCCTGTTCAGCGCCGACACGCTCGCCTTCGGCACGACTTATATCCGCAACCTGACGCTCAACCTGCTCGTCCTGCTCTGCTTCCTGGGCGCCGCGTTGCTGGTCCCCCTGCTTCTGGCTCACCTGTTCCTGGGGCTAAGCGTGGCGGCCGATTTCGAGTTCAGGCTCAAATGGGCAGGCTTGGTGGCGCTTGGCCTTGCGCTGGTCTCGGTATTTTTCATCAGCTTGAACCTTTCTCACCTGCATCATGACGATGGGCGCCAATTCCCCTGGTACACGCGACAGGTTTACGTGGTGCTCCTAGTGGCGCTGCCATTGCTGGCCTCCGCAGTGCTCTTCAGCCGCTTCATGTGGAACAACGAAGCAATCATCTCCGCGTGGAGCATGCTCTTCGCTGCTTTGTATCCGATGGCGTGGCTGATCGCGCACGCCATCGGGCGCGCGTTGGCCGCGCGCCCTGCCGACACGACAAAACAATACGGATCCCCTGAGCAGGCCGCGCCGAGGCCAGCCGCGGATCGAGAAACCAGCCAACGCTGGTTGACGATCGTACTGTCGGCGCTGGTTGCGTTTGCTGTGGGCACCGGGTTGCTGCGGCTTGCTTCCACGCTGTTCGAGTTTCCAGGCGGCGAGTTGCTATCCCATTGGCATCTGGCGACCTGGGGACCGCCACTGGTGCTGCTGATCTTCAGCTTCGCCGTAGTGCTCCAGATCGGGCTGATGGGAGCGAGCTTCTACGAGGGCGGGCGCGAATGGTGGAGCCGGCTCGGCGCCTGGCTGATCATCGTCGTCACGTGCTGGAGCGCGTTGTTCGCGATCTCAGTATACGGCGAGGCGGTGCTGGTCCTGGCGCAGCAGTGGGTCGGTGATTGGCTGCCCAAGGCGCTGGCTTCGGGATGGCTCGTTTCCACCGTTGCCGGCGTACTTGCCGGGCGCAGCGCATCAACCGGGGGAAAGGGAGCGAACCCCCGGGCAGAAATCATCGCCAAGGTCACGCCTTATGTGTTCGTCATCGGGCTCCTCATCCTGCTTGCAGCCGGCCTTCATTTCGCGATCCTCCAATACTTGGATCATTGGCGCTTTGAGCAAGGGGGAACGATGGCTCTCTGCGAGCAACTGTTCCCAGGCAAAGACCCGGTGGATCAGTCTATATGCGTGTTGCAGCTGGGGATCGATCAGGCGCCTCTCTGCGCGGCATTTCTGTTTCTCTTCGCGGTCGGCCTGCTGCTCTCCTGGCGCGTGGACATCAACCTGTTCTCCATGCACATGATGTACCGTAACCGGCTCACGCGCTGCTACCTCGGGGCGTCCAACCCGGACCGGCAGCCCGAACCGTTTACCGGTTTCGACGATGATGACGATCTGCCGCTCAGCGCGCTGGCGCAACCGCGGTTGGGGAGCTCGACGATCCAGCGGCCTTATCACATCGTCAACGCTGCGCTCAACCTGGTGCGCGGGCGTCAGCTCGCCTGGCAGCAGCGCAAGGCGGCCTCGTTCGTCTTTACCCCGAAGTACTGCGGCTACCTGCTCACCGATCCGCCCAAGCCGAATCCGCCGGAGGTCCTCGACGCGCTTCGCGCCGGTGTGTACCGGCCGACGTTCGACTTCGCAAGTGGCGGCGGCGGAATGAAGCTCGGCTCCGCCTTCGCCATTTCCGGAGCGGCCGCCAGCCCGAACATGGGCTATCACAGCTCGCCGCCGCTGGCATTTCTCCTCACTGTGTTCAACGTCCGGCTCGGGAAATGGTGCGGAAATACTTCGCGCGAGACAGCTTGGCGCAGGAAAGGGCCCGTCTGGGGCGGGCGTTACCTGTTCACGGAGTTGTTCGGTATGACCGACGAGCGCTCCCCCTTCGTGTACCTGAGCGACGGTGGTCACTTCGAAAACATGGGTCTTTACGAGCTGGTGCGCCGCCGTTGTCGACTGATCATCGCCTGCGACTGCGGCGCCGATCCCAAGTACACCTTTGATGATCTCGCAAACGCGATCCGCAAGTGCTACACGGACTTCGGCATCGAGATCGAGATCAAGGTGGACAAGCTGCGCGCCGACCGGGGGAAGGGCGAAGACACGCCACATTTCGCGGTGGGCACGATCCACTACGAGAACGTGGATAACAACGGGCAGCCCGGCACGCTGCTACTGCTCAAACCGACCTTGAGCGGAAACGAGCCGAGCGACGTATTAAGCTACGCAGATGGCCACGACGAATTCCCGCAGCAGACAACGGCCGACCAGTGGTTCGATGAAGGCCAGTTTGAGAGCTACCGCAAACTCGGCTACCACGTGGCAATTGAGATTTCCGATATCGACATGACACCCAACCTGCGGCCCGTCGAGGCGCGCTAGGACAAAAGGCGTCAGAGAAGAATTTTAATAATTAGCTAAGAAGCTAATTACTTCGCTCGCTCACTGGCGTCCCTCACCTTCAACGTTAGGCGGCACAATCCCGCAGGCGCTTGCCACTATCTAGCAGACCCGTGCATCATTGCGCAAACCGCTCGAAAGAAGGGAGCATCCGCTGACCTCGCGGCTGACAGACGAGCATCGCCGGGCGGCTACCCGCGCCGGGCTTAACTACGTCACGGACGGCGTCGCCGGAATCCGACGGCAGCGCGCCGGGACGGGTTGGGTTTTCTACGCACCGCACGGCGCGCGCATTAGCAGCCCGGCCCAGAGAAAACGCATCAACGCGCTGGTGATTCCCCCGGCCTGGAGCGATGTCTGGATTTGTCCGGATCCCAAAGGCCACATCCAGGTGACCGCACGCGACGACCGCGGGCGTAAGCAATACCGCTACCATCCGTTGTATCGCGAAGCGCGCGACCGGTCCAAGTTCCGCCGCATGCTGGAGTTCAGCGAGACCCTTCCGGAAATCCGGGAGCGTGTGGAGAACGACCTCCGTCGCGCCCGCGACCTGACGCGCCGCCAGATCCTCGCCACCGTCGTGCGCTTGCTGGACAAGACGCTGATCCGCGTCGGCAACGACGCGTACGCGCGCGACAATCGCTCCTTCGGGCTCACTACGCTGCGCGACCGGCATGTCGAAGTCAAAGGGGCAAATCTGCGCTTCAGCTTCCGCGGTAAGAGCGGAGTCAACCACACGGTGGATATCACCGACCGCCGCCTCGCGCGCATCATCCAGCAGTGTCAGGATCTGCCGGGGCAGGAACTGTTCAAATACCTCGACGCATCCGGCAAGCGCCAGACCATTTCTTCGGACGACGTGAACGCCTATCTGCGCGAAATCACCGGCCACGATATCACGGCCAAGGACTTCCGCACCTGGGCGGGCACAATGCTGGCCGCCCGGGAGCTGTGCGCGATGGGGCCTGCCAAGAGCCGCCGCGAAGCGGAAAGAAACATGGTCCGGGCAATCGACGCGGTGGCGAAGCGCCTGGGCAACACGCGTGCCGTGTGCCGGAAATACTATGTTCATCCGGTGCTGGTGCTGGCCTATCTCCAGGGGCTTACCGCCCCGCTCTCTTCCACTCCGCTGGCGCTCCGCAATCGCCGCGAGCGGCCCACTGCCGCACTGCGGCGCGACGAGGTCGTGGTGCTGCAATTTCTCCAAAGGTCACAACGAGCCAAAGACAAATCCTGATACGGTCCCAGGACGCCAATCACTTCGCTGGCAATGCAGCGGTTTCAGAACGCCATTTCTCTTTGAACAATATCTCCATCTCCCGCCTGAAACGAATCGCAAGGCCGTCTTCGCTGATTGCCACATCGCTCCAGGTAAGCAACGCACCTGCGGTGATTGGTTGCTTCAGCTTCACTCCATGCGCAAGGCCGATGGGCAGGCCGCCCAGCATTAGGGAATCGCGCGCAGGCATGAGCCTTCCGTACACCATGTAGCCGCCTTCGCCGTCCAAAGTTTCTCCTACTTTCAAATCGCGCTTGGCCACCGCCACCACGTCGCCACGAAAATCCACGGGCGCGCCGGTGGGTTCATTGCGCAAGCCCACTGAAGCCACGCTGATGCCGAGCTCCAATCCAATCAGGTGATAAGGCTTGTACATCGCTGCGTAGCGGCCGCTGTCATCAGTCACCAAGCCGTATTCCTTGAAGCAGCGCGCCACATAATCGTTCGGCGCGGCGAAAACCACATACACGCCCCAGCGCAAATCGCGCGCCACCGGCGTGCCGTCGCGTTTCAAGCTGGAAACGACTTCCACCATGCCGGAATGTTCAAGCACTCCGCCTGCCGATTTGGGACGCAGCACTTGCGGCAATTCATCCGCCCCGCATGGCGGAAAACTCAAGCCTTGCGGCGCCGGGTTAAGCCCCGTGGCGTTCGCCACCGCCGCCATTTCAATCGCCGATTTGGTGCCGTCCAAAAACGAATTGAACATTTGCGGATTGAAGTCGCCCGTTTTCATCATTTCTTCAGTAAAACCGTAATGACCCCAGACAGTATCGGGGGTTGAAGCGTGGTACTCAGGCAAATACTTGGTGCCCTTGCCTGCGGCAACGACTTCAAAGCCGGCAGCGCGCGCCCAATCCACCAGCTCGCAAATTAGCGCCGGCTGATCGCCGTAAGCGAGCGAGTAAATAAGCCCGGCTTCTTTGGCGCGGCGCGCAAGCAGCGGCCCCGCCAGCGCATCCGCTTCGACGTTGACCATGATGACATGCTTGCCCTGCTTGCAGCATTCCAAAACATGCTGTATGCCGGCTGCGGGACTTCCCGTCGCGTCAATCACAATCTCCAAGCAGTCTGCGGCAATCAGCGCCATCGCGTCGTCGGTTACAAAAGTTGTGACGCGCTTCGATGCTTCGGAAAAACTTTTGGCACTAAACTGTTCATCTGGCCAGCCGCAGCGGCGCAATGCTTCCCGAGCGTGGGAAGGCGCAAGATCGGCAATTGACGCGAGATGCACGCCCGGCATGCGCTGCGCCTGCGCGAGAAACATCGAGCCGAATTTGCCCGCCCCGATCAATCCCACGCGCAGCGGTTTCCCGGATTGAGCCCGCTGATTTAACAATCGGTGCAAGTTCATGACGCCATTCTAGCCAATTTGCCGGGCGGCGGCGCTATAATGGTGAAGCTTTAAAGGCTCATTTAACCAACTCAAATAAACCATGGTCTTTTCGCTCGGGGAACACAAAGTCAAATTCATCGGCGAGCACCATTTCATCGCTGACAACGCCGTCGTCATCGGCATGGTGGTCATGGAAAACAATACCAGCATCTGGTTCAACGCGGTGGTGCGCGGCGACAATGAAATCCTCACCATCGGCGAGAACTCGAACGTGCAGGACGGAGCAGTGCTGCACACCGACAAAGGCGTCAAGTTCACCATAGGCAAGAATGTCTCGGTCGGCCATCTCGTCATGCTGCACGGCTGCACTATCGGCGACAATTGTCTTATCGGCATCAACAGCATCATTCTAAACCACGCAGTCATAGGCAAAAACTGCATCATCGGCGCGAACACACTGATTACCGAGGGCAAGGTGATTCCCGAAGGCTCGGTGGTGATGGGCTCGCCGGGCAAGGTTGTGCGCCAGGTAACCGCTGATGAAATAGCGTTAATCAGATGGAATGCGGACGACTATGTGAAAAACTTCAAGCGCTTTCAAAAGGAACTCAAGGCGCAAGCGCGTTAATTTTCAGAGGGGTGACCAATGCAAAAAAATATTCTGACACTGGAAATGGCCAAGCGCATCATGGCGGCGGCCGAAGCCAAGGCCAACGCCAATAAATGGAAAGTGGTGATCGCCATT
>JBGQCF010000054.1:0-10739 GCA_041495205.1 Gammaproteobacteria bacterium | reverse complement strand
GTGTGCATCGACTGCGGCGCTTGCATTCCGGCGTGCCCGGTTCACGCGATCTACGAAACCATCGACATGCCGGATGATCAAGCTTACTGGATTGAAATTAACGCTGAACGCGCTCTCCAACTTCCCATAATTAGCGAAAAGCAGACCCCGTTGCCAACGGCGGAAAAGAGGAAGGCGGAGTTGGGGTTCTGAAAGTACGGTGAGTGGCAAGCTGGGGTCGGAAGAGAATCCTTTGCGCGTTGCAATCGTGGGGAGCGGGCCGAGCGGCTTCTACGCGACCGAGGCCCTGTTGCGCTCCGGGTACTTTGTCTGCGTCGATATGCTGGAGCAGCTTCCAGCACCCTATGGGTTGGTGCGCAACGGCGTTGCACCGGACCATCCTAAGCTTAAGGAAGCGATCCTCGTCTACGACAGAATTGCCCGAGGATACGAAAGGGTCAGAGACGAATTATTTATGAAGCGATTAATATTTCACTCCCGGCATTCAGCGTTCCGCAGAAAAGATACCATCGTTCTACAAATAACCTGTTAATGGAGACATATCAATGACGATATCAATGTACGAAGCCTCAATACCCGTTTTTATCCGCATGTTAAAAAACCTCGCAGCGATTCTTGCAAAGGGCGCAGCCTACGCGGAAGCAAAGAAAATCGAGCCTACAGTCCTGGTCAATAGCCGTCTTTACCCTGATATGTTTCCTTTGGCGCGGCAAGTTCAAATTGCTTCGGACGCCGCCAAAGGATGTGGAGCCCGTTTGGCGGGGCGGGAACCGCCCAAGTTTGAGGATAATGAGGCCACCTTTCCCGAGCTTTTAACGCGTATCGACAAGACGATCGCTTACCTCGATACGTTGAAGCCAGAGCAAATTAACGGTTCGGAGCAGAGAACTATTACGTTGCAGATACGTAATAATACGTTGACCTTTTTGGGCATGCCCTTTCTCTTAAATTTCGTACTGCCTAACTTCTATTTCCACATTACTACCGCCTATGACATTCTCAGGCACTGTGGCGTCGAGATCGGCAAGCAAGACTTTATCGGAGCGCCTTAGGGGTCAGAGACGAATTATTTTTAAGCGATTAAACTTTTACTCCTGGCATTTAGCGTTCCGCAGAAAATGTGACCCGGACTCCTTTAAGTGGGTTTCCCGCTATACCGGGCCCCTTCGCAATGTAAGTTTCGTCTCTGCCGCCCGACTAAAGCACGTTGACGAGCATTGCTGTTTATGGGCGCTTGGCGTGCTCGAAACTCAAGCAAGCAGGCCGCTGTCTAAAACAGGCCAACACACTTTTGAAAGGGCAAGATGATGAATGATTTATTCGTTCGACGCATCGCAACCCTGTTTATTGCCGCCACTGTAACGGGATTCTCTGCGTGTGGCCTTGCAGGCAAGGACGCACAGACGGTCCAACTTCCCGACCCCGCGGTCGACGCTCCGTTGGCGAAAACCAGGGGCCAGCAGACAGCCGTGCTGGCCGGCGGGTGCTTTTGGGGCATCCAGTTGGTGTACCAGCATGTTAAGGGCGTAACCTCCGCGACCTCCGGTTACTCGGGAGGCTCTGGGAATAATGCGGATTACAAATTGGTCAGCACCGGAACGACCGGCCACGCGGAATCCGTGAAGATTACCTATGATCCCTCACAGATCTCGTACGGGCAGTTATTGAAGATTTACTTTTCTGTTGCCCACGACCCGACGCAACTCAACCGCCAGGGGCCGGACGTCGGAACCCAATACCGCTCGGCGGTTTTCTATACCGATGGTGAGCAGCAACGGATTGCACAAGCCTACATAGACCAGCTGCAGGGTGCCAAAGTCTATTCCCAGCCCATCGCGACGAAGGTCGTTCCTCTTTCGGCATTCTATCCAGCGGAAGAGTATCATCAGGATTACGCAACGCGTCATCCGCATGAGCCGTACATCATGTTTAATGATCTTCCCAAGCTGGCGAATTTCAAAGTGACGTTCCCGGCCCTTTATCGGACTGAGTAGGCTCCGTCCCGCCAGTTGTCACCAGCCAATCCTATCAGGAGCGTTGCACACCGCTCTTAAAAAGCTGAGCATTCTTGCGGGCGGTTCCAGTCCACATGCTAATTGAGGCAGTAACACGATTCTGACCGTGCCCGCTTTTGCCCTGTACGCGAGCCAAAAATAGATCAGGATTGAGCCGACTTTCGTTGAATCCCTTTTTCTTTACATGCTACAGTGAAGATGTTTCCGCAAACTAACCAGCGGTAGCCGCGCCACGAAGCCGCAAGACCCGATGCGCATGGTTACTACTATTGGGGGATACAAATGAGCAACGAAAGGCAGGAGGTAGTCGTTACCAACATCAAAATCCCATTCACGTCGATGGTCGTGCTGCTGGTCAAGTTGGCGCTGGCCTCGATCCCCGCCCTGATCATTCTGTTTTTCATCTTTAGCATCCTGGGGATGATCTTCGGTGGTTGGTTCCACGGCCGGTTTTGGATGACGTAGACGGATAGCGGATGGTGCCCGCTGTCACAGTAGTGAGTACCAGGGTTCAGAGACGGGTTATTTTTAAAGCGATAAAAAATTCACTCCCGACGTTTAGCGTTCCGCGGAAAAATCCGTCTACGACCCATCAGAACCGTCCTGTGATATTGTTATATGGGACTAGTACTCAGCCTATTTAAAGCTACATGAAAATTCTTCTAATTCTTAATGATGCTCCATATGGTATCGAGCGCACGTACAACGGGCTTCGGATTGCGGGCGTGTTGGCAAAGCGCGAAGGTGTGGAACTCAAGATATTCTTAATGGGCGATGCTGTAATCTCGGCGGTCAGCGGTCAGAAAGTCCCCACTGGGTACTACAACGCACAAATTATGCTGAGTAACCCTATAAAGCGTGGAGCCGTGGTTGGGATTTGTGGCACCTGCATGGATGCCCGTGGGGTTCAGGAATCGCAGCTTACTGCGGGTGCCCACCGTAGCACGATGGAGGAATTAACTGATTGGATAGTGTGGGCTGACAAAGTGATTACGTATTGAGGAACACTAGGGTTCAGAGACGAATTATTTTTGAAGCGATTACAATTTCACTCCCGATATATAGTTTTCCGCAGTAAAAATACGCCCCCGGCCTCTTATAAACCATTGCCAATTACAACGTCCTCCCTGGCACATGCTCGCGCTGGAATTCGGATTCAGACAAGAACATGAGATACCGATTTATTCACGCTGCCCTGCAAGTCCTCGCAATGCTGCTGTGGGCTTTTCCGGTATTGGCTGAAACCGCCGAGGAAACAGGAAGCATATTTCTGGTGGCAAAAAAGGATATGCTGGATCCCAATTTCCGGGAGGCAGTGGTGCTGGTCAGGCCCGCTCCCGAGGGAGCGATAGGCGTGATTGTCAACCGTCCGACCGACATCCCATTGAGCAAACTGTTTCCTGATAATCCGGCATTGGAAAAAAGCAATGACAACCTTTATGTTGGCGGACCGGTTTATCCGCTTGCGTTGGTATTCATGTTCCGTTCCGATGAGCAGCCCAAACAGAGCCTGCGCATGGCGGGCGACGTTTATCTGAGCTTCAGCCTCGATTTGCTCCAGGAATTGCTGGCCAGCGCGCAACCTCCCAGGCATTTAAAAGTTTACGCCGGGCATTCGGGTTGGGGGTCGGGACAGTTGCAAAACGAGATTAAACGGGGTGGGTGGTATGTGGTACCCGCAGATGCGGGCATGATCTTCGATATGGAGCCGGAGAAAATCTGGCCGGAATTGATTAAACGGGCTACCACCCGCACGGTGCACGATTACAATGGAAAAACATTGGTGGTTGGAGGCTCCGCATGTCCATGCATAACAATTGGCTCCACCCAGACGGGAAAAAGCAGAGCGAAGCGGTGCTTCTGCGATTTCCGCGGAAAACGAAGGGAATTTGACACAGATCAAACTGCGGCACGCTGTAGACGAGTAGCCTGATCCAAATGAATAACCTCAAGGAAACTTCAATGGCCGGACGTGTCAGATCCCGGCAACGAAATCCGTAAGTTCAGGAGGATAAGCTCATGATCATCTCGTCGCGGTTTCCATTCTGGTGCCTCTCGATGGCGGTTGCACTAATGTTAGCGGCGCATAATGGCCTCGCCGATGAGTATGGTTCTTCTTCGGCAGCGGCCGCCAAAGCTGACGGCTCGGTGTACAAGGGATGGCGTCTTTTCCAGGCCAAGTGCGCGACCTGCCACGGTCGTAACGCCACCGGGACCAAGCGCGCCCCGGATCTGCTGCCGCGGGTCAAGGAAATGAACGAGAGCAGGTTTGTCGAGACCGTGCTTCGTCGCTACAACTGGCTTGTCCCTTCCAGCGAAGCAGCTAGCGAGAGCGGCTCCAGGGAGGCGATGGTCGAGCAGATACTGCAAGGCAAGAAGGGAGAAACCGCCATGCCCGCATGGGAGGGCGAGCCCAGCGTCAACGCAAGCATACTTGATCTGTATAAGTATCTCAGAGCGCGTGCAGACGGAACGCTGGGACCTGGGCGGCCCAAACGCTAGGGCAGCTGACCGAGCAACTTCCTCCTAAACCGCAGGTCAGTGGTTCGAGCCCACTCGTCAGCACCATCAAACAATCAGTTTCCCAACTTTCACTGTTCCCATTAGGGGCGCACAACACCAGGAGTCGGAGACGAATTATTTTTGAAGCAATTCAAATTTCACTCCCGGCATTTAGCATTCCGCAGAAAAAATGCAACTCCGACCCCGCGCCTTAGAAACTATATTTAATCCCGCCGCACGATTGGCGGGTGGTTAAGATAGCTGGTTAGCGGTTCTAATCCCCTTCAAGACGCCACCGCTTTATAATCTGAACTTCAGAGTCAGTGTCAATTATAGAATTCACGTAGCTTAAAGTTTGCTCACTTGTCTACCGACGAATCTCAGCATTTACCATCCGCGCAGGCATTCGCGCTATGGAATCTCGGCTTTCGGCCGTTCTACCTGCTCGCCGGGCTGTTTGCTGCACTCTCGGTCGGATGTTGGGTTGCGCAGTTCGCCGGCTGGCTCGGTTCGCACGTCTATCTACCGAACCCTCTCTGGCATGCACACGAGATGATCTTCGGTTATGCCTTCGCGGTCATCGTGGGCTTTCTCTTTACCGCGGGCCGCAATTGGACTAATCGGCCCACGCCGACCGGCGCGGTGCTCGCCGCGATCGCCACGCTCTGGCTTGCCGGCCGCGTACTGGTACTGACGCCCTGGCCTATGCTCGCTGCGGCAGCCGACACCGCGTTCGCGCTCGCCGCCGCGGCAGGCATGGCCGTGCCGCTTTTCGCAAGCCGAAACCGCCGCAACTATTTCTTGATCGCACTCCTGCTCGGGCTCGGCGCAGCGAACCTTGCATTCCACCTCGCCATGGCGCAGTTGATCGAACTTCCGGTGCAGCGCGGCCTGCAACTTGGGCTCAACCTCATTTTATTTCTTATGGCAGTGATGGGCGGGCGCGTGATTCCGATGTTCACCGCCAACGCAGTGCCGGGCGCAAACGTCGTGCGCCTTCCTTGGCTTGAACGCACTGCCCTCGGTAGCGTGCTTGCCTTGCTTGCAGCCGATTTCTTAAATTTCCCGCCGATGGCAATTGCCGCAGTTGCGGCGATAGCCGCAGCGGCGCACGCCGCACGGCTTGCCTTGTGGAAACCGTGGCTCACCACGGGACGCCCAATTCTCTGGATCCTGCATGCATCTTACGCGTGGATAGCAGTGTACCTTGCGCTGCACGCGCTCGCCGCGCTCGGGATGATTCCGGTGAGCCCGGCAACCCATGCCCTCACTGTCGGCGCAATTGGTGGCCTTACTATCGGGATGATGACTCGCACCGCGCGCGGCCACACCGGGCGGCCACTGCAGGCAAGTATGATTGAGACCACCTCCTATGCGCTCGTTCAATTCGCGGCTGCAGTGCGCGTGTTCCTCCCGCTGATTGCGCCGCAGCTTTATCTTGCCGCAATTATCATCTCTGGAGCACTTTGGTCAATCGCCTTCCTGCTATTTTCGGCAATGTTCTGGCCGATTCTTTCCCGCCCACGCATCGACGGCCGTAGCGGCTAGTGAGACTGTTTGCAGAAATCGGAAACATCGGCAGTTACTAGGAGTCGGAGACGAATTATTTTTGATGCGTTATAATTTCACTTCTGGCATTCAGCGTTCAGCCGAAAAATGCGACTCCGACACCTTTTAATCAAACTTTGTGCTCTCCTGATGATTGCCGTCTCATTTGGCGGATACAGTGAGATGTCGAGTGCCGCTGATGCGGCGCGCGGCAAGCTTCTTTACGAAACAGATTGCAACGAATGCCACACGAAAAGCGTGAGCGAGCGGCCCAATCGGACGGCTAAATCGGTCTCCGAAATTCGTCAATCGGTCACCCGATGGGAAAGCTACAAGGGATACCATTGGAGTAAAGAAGAAGTGGATGATGTGACCCAATATCTGAACGACCGCTTTTACAAGTATTAGCGGCTATTCGCCACCAATTCACCCTAATGCTGAACACCAAGGTTCAGAGACGAATCAGGGGTCAAGGTTTTCTTGTGCACATGTTCAATCTCTTTCAATGGCAATTTTCGGAAATGCATGGATAGCACGCAGCTCATTCGCCAGCCAATGCGACTTTCTGAAAATCTATTGCTGGCATGGACTTTTATGCTGGCTGCGGGTTTCCTGAGTGCCTTTAGCTCTACCTGCGCAGCCGCCCCGGAGGAAATCCAGGTTTATCTAGATGACATTACCGAGCCTGGTCACTTCGGAGCGGACATTCACAACAGCTACGTAGCCTCGGGCAGCAAAACACCTGATTATCCCGGTGCTCAACCACCTGATGGCGTCTATCGCCTGACGCCGGAATTCTATTACGGGATCAATAAAAATATTGAAATGGGTTTGTACCTGCTTTCTACTTTAGGTCCCGGTGACCGGGCAAGTTACGAAGGGGAAAAGTTGCGGATCAAGTACATCGCTGACCACGACGTTATGGAGGGTTCTTTCTGGGGTGCGAATTTCGAGTTCGGAAGAATTTCCCGTCGATTTGCCGAGGAACCATGGAATGCGCAGCTCAAGGGCATCTACGGCTTCCGCAGCGGTTCATGGTTGTTTGCGGTTAATCCAAATCTGGATTGGGGTTTTTCAGGACAGAATAGCAGCCCCGTAGCATTAAGCATTGATACCAAGGTCGCTTATAAGACGGGGGCTGACTATGCACTGGGAATCGAGATGTACAACGATATGGGGACACTCAACAACCTCGGGCATTTGTCGCAGCAGAGCGAGATGCTCTACGGCGTGGTGGATGCGGAGATAAAAGGTTTGGAGCTGAATTTCGGTGTCGGCAGAGGGCTTACACCTGCTTCTGATCGCTGGGTATTCAAGCTGATTGTTGGCCTGCATTACTGACTTTTGGGAATACCAGAGGGCAGAGACGAATTTTTTGGGACGCCGGCCTTATGAAAGGAAAAAGGCCGGGTTTTCGCCGAGGCCTTTCCTGCCTCGCCCCGGGCTGTCCGCGCTTGCCCGTAACCTCCTCGCATACGTCCAGCAGTGATGTGGCACCGCAACCCGGTGTCCGGAAAGACATCTGCCGCTAATTAGTTGCATCGGTGTTGATCCATATCAAGATATTAGCTGCGGAAAAATGCTTCATTGGTACCATTAACGGGGCGCGGCAACAGGCCGTAAAAAGGAGGCGTTATATGGACGTAGTCACGGTCATAGTCATTCTAGGAATGCTGGCAACAGTATGGGCACTTTTGAGGGGCATCGCTTCCATGGTGCAAGGTGGTGATGCCGATTTTCGTCAAAGTCATAAACTGATGTTCCAGAGAGTTGGATTACAGGCGCTGACAGTGTTAATTGTAATCCTGGCATTGCTGACGCAGTTTAAATAAGAGCATGCGATTCTCCTTTCTTTGCCAAAGCCGGAGTCAGGTGCCGGAACCTATTTGATATCGAGCTGTCGCAGTTGTAATATACGACGTTGATATGTCCTTATCTTCTCGGAAGGAGGGACAATCATGAAGTTGACCTCAGTACTCCTCGCGATTCTGTTGGGAGCCGTAGCAAGTGGGCCCGCGCTGGCTCGTGGCGGTCATTCATTTGGGCAATCCGGTTCTCCGGTGTTTCATGGCAGTCACTTTCATTCATCGGCGCGCTCTGGATTTGCGGTGGTGCGTAATGGTCATTTTCACCGGCATTTCCGCTCTGGCGTTGTTATCATAGGCGCTCCGTTCTTTGCGCCTTTTTATTACCCCTACCCCTATCCCTATTCATATCCCTACTATTACTATCCGCCGGTTGCCGCGATGCCGTACTCATCGCCGGATTACATTGAACAGGGGGAAGCGGCACCTGAGCAGTCCCAGGGGTATTGGTATTACTGCGCCGATGCGAAAGCCTACTACCCCTACGTCAAAGACTGTCCCGGAGGTTGGCAGCAGGTATTGCCGCAGGCGCCCCCTGCATCCAATTATTAGAATTATTAGTCCAGAAGAGTAAACTTTTATATTAAGTATGGCACCGTTGACAATATCTGCGTTGAAAAGCGCAGTATGACAGTTGCCATTTAATCACCGCAATGTCATTAGAATTTTTGCGCGAGCGGAATTTTTGTAACATATCCTGACAGCGGAGGAATCTGTAACATTGTGTTACAAAATTGCGCTTCGATGCTCTTTATGCGCTTAAGGACGCTGATATAATCCTAACCGATAACACGGGTTGGAGCGGTTTGAGAGGAGAGGTCATGTCAAAGTCGGATTCAGATCAGGGAACCAATCCTGTTTCGGGCTGCCGTAAATATAGTTGCGACTATGACTTTTCTTCCGCGAAGAGGAGGCAATCGTGAAGTTAACGTCAATGCTGGTCATAATTCTGCTGGGAGCGCTGGCGAGCGGGGCGGCGCTGGCTGACCGTGGCGGGCATGCGCGCTTTGGTGTCTTTATCGGTGCGCCGCTTCTTTTTGGACCTTGGTATTATCCTGCTCCTTACTATTATTCTCCCTACCCCTATCCCTATTACTACCCGCCGGCTCTCACAGCGCCTGTTGCACCACCGGCCTACATTGAGCAGGGGAGTGGTGGGCAGGCAGCACCGATGCAGTCTCAGGCGTATTGGTATTACTGCGCCGATGCGAATGCCTATTATCCTTACGTCAAAGAATGTCCCGGAGGTTGGCAGCGGGTAGCGCCCCAGCCACCTCCTGGCTCATAACCCGGGAGTTCTCGACCCATGACACGCGTATTTCGACTCTCGCCCCTGATGCTGCTGCTCCTCGTGGGTGCGTGCACGACCATGCCGGAAGGCCCCAGCGTTATGGTGCTGCCGGGCACGGGGAAAAGCTTCGACCAGTTTCGCGCAGACGATTTTGAGTGCAGGCAATTCGCGGGCGGGCAGGTGGGTGGAACCACAGCCGCTCAGGCCTCCAGCGACAGCGGGGTGCGGAGTGCTGCGCTGGGCACGCTGCTGGGTGCTGCGGCAGGTGCTGCGATTGGCGGCGGCAGAGGCGCAGGCGTAGGCGCGGGCACCGGGCTCTTGTTCGGCGCGCTCGCGGGAACGGGCGCTGCAGAAAGTTCCGGATATACCGTACAGCAGCGTTACAACAATGGCTACGTGCAATGCATGTATGCGAAGGGCCACCGGGTTCCCGTGTCGGGGCGCTTCTCGTATTCCAACCCGCCCGCG
Organism: Gammaproteobacteria bacterium; assembly: GCA_041495205.1. Lineage (GTDB taxonomy): Bacteria > Pseudomonadota > Gammaproteobacteria > Burkholderiales > JAHFRG01 > JAHFRG01. The sequence goes on along the minus strand of JBGQCF010000054.1, from coordinate 1,050 downwards.
CCCGCCACTTACGCTGCGCCTCCTCCGCCTCCTCCGCCTCCTCCGCCTCCTCCGCCTCCTACGTCTTCCTCCCCCCAATAATTTCGAAAGCGAGCTTCGGTCTGTTCAGACCGAGTGCTTGAAACCCAGGTCTAGTATTCTGTCGTCGTCAGATCAACACGGTACGTCTACCGGATTCGTGTCCTCACGAGTATTAACGTCAGTTTCGGACTCAAGATATCCCGAAGAGTGGTTCTATCGGACAGGTTGGCTTCACAGCTAAAAGCACCACATGGATGGAAGAAGTTCAACAGTGTGAACGCGAGACGTTGATATAGATCAACAAACCCTGGGCACGGGACGTGTATAAAAGACAACAGGTAGATATGAATCATTCGATCCGGTAGCACAACAGGAGGTCTCTCATGGCAACGGCAACAGAAGCTGCAAGAAAGAAACTGGTCGACGACTTCAAGGCGTTGACCACTGATACTGAGGAATTGCTGCGCGCGACTGCGAGCCAGACCGGTGAACGCGCGAGCGCAATCCGTGCGCGCGTTGAGGAACGCCTGCGTAAGACGAAAGAGGCCGTGGACGAGTTGCGTGAAGATGTCGTCGAGCGCAGCCGCGCGGCGGCCGAGGCGGCGGACCGCACGGTGCGCGAACATCCGTGGGAGTCGGTGGCGGTCGCCGCCGGGGTCGGTTTCCTGCTCGGCATGCTGACGGCGCGTCGCTGATCGACATGTCCGGGTCCGATTCCGGTACGCGCACAGTCGGGCTGCTGAATTCGCTGCGCCGGGTGTTGTCGACACTGCTGGAGATTGTGCAGACGCGTGTCGAGCTCGTGGCGACCGAGCTCGAAGAGCAGAAGCTGCATGCCGCACAACTCGCCACGCTGTCCTTCCTGGTGCTGTTCTTCTTCAGCTTGGCCATCATCTTCGGCACCTTGGCGGTGGTGATGGCGTACTGGGATCAGAACCCGGTTGCGGTGCTCGGCGGATTCGCAGCGCTGTACCTGACTCTCGCGATCATCATCGGTCTCGTCTGGCGTGCGCGTGCAAAGGCGCGACC
>JBGQCF010000053.1:0-10973 GCA_041495205.1 Gammaproteobacteria bacterium | reverse complement strand
GTAACCCCGCCCACGACCTTGGTGCCGTAGGCAATCATTTCCTTGGCGTGGAACGTTCCCTTGTCGCCGGTAAAGCCCTGCACCAGGATCCGCGTGTTTTCATCGATAAGTATGCTCATGTCGTTATCCCTGATCGGCTCAAGCGGGAAGCGGTTTATATGATTTCGCCGCTGCCACCACTTTTTGCGCGGCTTCGAGCAGGGTCTCTGCGATGATAAGAGGGAGTTTGCTCTCGCGTATAATCTTGCGCCCTTCCTCGACATTGGTTCCAGCCAGCCGCACCACGAACGGCACCTTGATACCGACCTCGCGGTAGGCCTGGACGATGCCTTTGGCAACCCAGTCGCAGCGGTTGATCCCCGCGAAAATATTCACCAGGATGGCGCGCACCTTCTGGTCCGAGAGCACGAGGCGCAACGCAGCGGCAATCCGCTCAGGCGAGGCGCCGCCGCCCACATCCAGAAAATTCGCCGGCGTGCCGCCCGCGTATTTGATGGTGTCCATCGTCGCCATGGCCAGGCCCGCGCCGTTGATGACGCAACCGATTTCTCCTTCGAGCCCGATGTAATTGAGGCTGTGCTCGGCCGCCTGCACTTCGCGCGGGTCTTCCTGCGCAGGGTCGCGCATCTCCGCAATGTTGGGGCGGCGGAACAGCGCGTTGTCGTCGAATGACATCTTGGCGTCGAGCGCCAGCACGCGGTCGTCCTTGGTCACGACCAGCGGATTGATTTCCACCATAGTCGCGTCGAGATCACGGAACGAACGGTAAGCGCCCATCATGGTTTTTACCGCGCCTGCCACCTGCTTGATGTTGAGGCCGAGCCCGAATGCCAGCTCGCGCGCCTGGAATCCCTGCAAGCCCACGGCCGGCTCGACGATTTCTTGCAAAATCGCGCCGGGCGAATCCTTGGCAATTTCCTCGATCTCCATGCCGCCTTGAGCCGAAGCGATGACGCGGATGCGCTCGATCTTGCGATCCAGCACGAAACCCAGATAAAGCTCGCGCTCAAAAGGCTCGGCCACCTCGATATAAAGCTTTTGGACGATTTTCCCTTCCGGCCCGGTCTGATTGGTCACCAGCTTCTTGCCGAGCAGCTCCTTCGCCGCGTCGTGAACTTCGCGGTAGGTTTTGCAAAGCTTGATGCCGCCGGCTTTGCCGCGACCGCCGGAGTGAATTTGCGCTTTCACCGCCCAGTGCCAGCCGCCCAGTTCCGTGGCGCTGTACACCGCTTGATCAGGGCTGTAGGCGACTGCGCCGCGCGGTATGGCCACGCCGAAACTCGATAGCAGTTCTTTGGCTTGGTATTCGTGGATGTCCACTCAACGTTCCTTGGCTATTGGATCGCCTGGTTTCCAGGGGTTTTGGAGCAAGCGGGCCGGCAGTTCACACCACCAGGTTTTGAGGCTTGCCTTTCACGAAGGCTTCGATGTTGTCGATCAATTGGTCGGCGAGAAACTGCATGGCGTTGTCTGAAGCCCAAGCGACGTGGGGGGTCAGGATAAAATTCGGCCGCCGGATCTCCAACAGCGGATTGCCTTCCTTTGGCGGTTCTTTGGTAAGAACATCGAAGCCCGCGCCGGCAATCAATCCTTCATCGAGCGCGCGAATCAGCGCCGCTTCGTCCACCAGGCCGCCGCGGGCGGTGTTGATGAGGAGCGCGGTTTTTTTCATCTTGCGGAATTGCCCGGGCCCGATCATGTTCCGCGATTCCGGAGTGAGCGGGCAATGCAGGGAAATCACATCGGATTCCGCAAGCACTTGGTCGAGAGGCGTGAATTCCACGCCGGGAGCCTTGGGCGGCGGATGGTCGGCGAACAGCACACGCATGCCAAAGCCGCGCGCAATCTTCGCGGTGCCCTGCCCAATGGCACCTTCCCCAAGGATGCCGATGGTGGCCCCGGACAGGTCGCCGATCGGATGATTGAAGAAACAGAACTGCTCTGCCTGCTGCCATACACCGTTTTCCACATCCCGGCGGTACGCGAGCAGATTGCGGCGCAGCGCCAGGATCAGCGCGAAGGCATGCTCGGGTACGGTGTGGACGGCGTAGTTGCGGATATTCGCCACCGCGATGCCATGCGCCTTGCAGTAATCGATGTCGACAATGTCGTAGCCGGTGGCCGCGACCGCAATCATCTTGAGCTTGGGCAGCTTGGAGAGTGTCTCGGCGCGCAACGGCACCTTGTTGGTGATGGCGATGGTGGCATCTCCCAGATGACTGAGGATTTCCGCCGCCGCGGTTGTTGAGTGCTCGTTCCAGGCATGCTCAAACGCCGGGCGGCGAACATTCGCCCTCAGCGTGGAACGGTCGAGAAATACGACGTTATGCCGCACCGGAGCCCGCACCCGTGCTCAAAAAGTCGGGCCGGTGGCGTAGACGGCTTGCGGCCGTCCGGTCTTTTCCGTGGGAACCGGATCGTTATGGCGCCAGTAATCCGAGGCGCCGGCGACGCCGCTTCCGGGTTTGACTTTGACTCCCACATCGAGCATGGCCATTTCCGCACCCGCAATAGCGCCCATCAGCATCAGCTCGTTGAGATCGCCCAGATGGCCGATGCGGAACACCTTGCCAGCCACCTTGGACAAGCCGGCGCCGAGCGCCAGGTTATAGCGCCTGAACGCCACGTCGATCACGTGCGCTCCGTTGATGTTTTCAGGCACCACGATTGCGCTTACCGTGTCCGAATACCACTTCGGCTCCTTGGCGCACAGCTTGAGGCCCCAGCCCTTCATGACCGCCGCGCGCACGCCCTCCGCCAAGTAATGGTGGCGAAAGATAATATTCTCCAGCCCCTCTTCAAAAATGATGTTCAGCGACTCACGCAAACCATAAAGCATATGCAGCGCCGGCGTATAGGGGAAATAGCCGGTAGCGTTGGCCTTAATCATATCGTTGAGGTCAAAATAACAGCGACGCGAGGTCGCCGTTTGCATGGCTTTGACGGCTTTTTGGCTCACGCAAAGTATGCCCAAGCCCGCCGGCAACATAAATCCTTTCTGGGAGCCGGTGATGGCCATGTCCACGCCCCACTCGTCCATTCGAAAGTCGAGGCTGGCGATGGAACTCACGCCGTCGACAAACAGCAGCGCCGGATGCTTCGCAGCGTTCATGACACGGCGCACGCCGGCGATATCGCTGGTGACCCCGGTCGCGGTTTCGTTGTGGCACGCCAGCACGGCTTTGATCTTGTGCTGCTTGTCGGCGCGCAGCGCTTCTTCCACGCGCTCCAGCGGAACGCCTTCGCCCCACTCAACTTCCAGGACATCCACATCGAACCCGAGCCGCTGCGCCATATCCACCCACAGGTGGCTGAACTGACCAAAGCGTGAAGCCAAGACCTTGTCCCCCGGAGACAGCGCGTTAGTGAGTGCGGCTTCCCATACTCCGGTCCCCGAAGAAGGGAAAATGAAAGCCTGCCCATCCGCGGTCTTGAACACTTTTTTCAGGTCGCTCAATACAGAGCGCGAAAGCTCCGGAAACCTGGACGAACGGTGGTCTTCCATCGCGACCATCATGGCGCGCAACACACGGTCGGGCACATTGGTCGGACCCGGAACGAAGAGAAAATTGCGGCCTGCTATGCGTGGCATGACTAGCTTCCTCCTTGATGGCTAAAGCGGGGTGTTCCCGGTTGGTTCATAAACGGGCGCGAAGTACACGCCATTCTCAATTTTGTTGCACGGCATCAGGAAATGGTGTTTGGTACTGAAGGCTGCCCATCGGACTGCGGTGCGGATCAATTATATCCTATGGGGAAACAATAAGCCGCACACCGTGTTTTGCTCCCCGTCCATAAGCTAAATATCAAACTGTTCATCTTAGATGCTGGGTATCAAAATAGCTATTCATATTACTTATAGTTTGCATAAGCAACGGTCGTTACGCGCGGCCGCGTAAACCGGCCGCCGGTTTCAGGTGCGATTTCCACTTCCCGCGTCTATTTCTTCCTTGAGCGCCCACTAGCGCGAATCCTTGGTCCGGCTGCCGCCTTTAATCGCGCCCCTGACTTGGGCTTGAACCGGGTAATCTTTTCAATCAGGGCCGCGCCGTCGTTCATGAGAAAGCGCTTGAAGGCTATCGCCACCGGCGGCAGTCGTTTGTTCTTGCGATGCACCATGTACCAGTTCAGCATCACCGGAAAACCTTGCACATCGAGAACGGCCAGGCTGCCCACTTGCAGTTCGAGGCTGATGGTGTGGGCCGACAGGAAACTGATTCCCATTCCTGCAATGACGGCTTGCTTGATGGTTTCAGTACTCTTGATTTCCATGGCGATGTTGAGCTTCGCGAGACGACCGCCGAAGCCCTCCTCCATTGAATTCCAGGTATCTGACCCCTTTTCCCGAACCACGAAAGGTTCGCGCGCCAACACCGCCATGGGAATGCGCTTTTTCGCCGCGAGAGGGTGGCCGGGCGCAGCCACGATGACGTAGGGGTGAGGCGCGAAGCGCTCGTTGACTGTATCCATGTCCTTGGGCGGACGCACCATAATTGCCAGATCGGTCAAGTTGTCCGCCAGTTGGCGCAGCAGCCCTTCGCGATTATGAACGGTGAGGTTGAGAATGACGCCCGGGTGGCTGCGGGTGAATGCAGCCAAAAGCTGCGGGAAAAAATAGTCGCCTGCGCTGATCACGGCCACGTTAAGCCTGCCCCCCGAGATGCCCTTGAACTGGGCCATGGCCTCCTCCGCCTCCCGGAACTGCTGGATAATTGCCCGGCTGTGATGCAGCAACTCGGTCCCCGAAGGCGTGAGGTAAATCTTCTTGCCGAGCTGCTCGAACAGCGGTTGCCCGGCGTGCCCCTCGAGTTGCTTGACCTGAATGGATACCGCCGGCTGGGTCAGATGCAATTCCTCGGCGGCTCGCGAAAAACTCAGGTGTCGAGCGACGGTTTCAAATACATTCAGCTGGCGCAGAGTCGCGTTTTTCATCTCCGTATACGCGCAAAATACATAAACGATAGTCTATCGTTATTATTAAAAACTTTAACTATATTTAATGGTTCCTCAAGCTTAACATGCATCGCAAGCTTCGCGGTGCAGACAAATTTCTGACGTGACGCACATTTAGAAGGAAAGTCGCCATGCTCAATTCCACGATCCACAAACATCCTGCAACCGATGCAGATGAAATCCATCGCAATGCCTATAATGCGGCGTTTTGCGAACTCGGCCTGAGATGGCGCTGGGACATTAATACCTACCGGGATCTGCTGCATATGTCAGGAGAAAAAGACCGCCTTCGATTTTATCTGGAAACCCGGCAGCCGCACCTGCTGAAAGCCTATGATGTCAAATTTCTGATTGATGCAATACAAATGGTGAAAGCGCGCTGCTATGACGTCATGATTGCGTGCGGAGCAAGGGGCGGGCCTTATGTCAATTGGGTGGAAACCCAGAGTACTGAATTGGGAATCTGAGAAACCGTTTTTGGTTTTCAAACTAATCCAGGAAGCGTATCCCAAGCCGTCGCGGCTCCGCTTGAAGTGTGCGCCTGCTTGCCGCTCCCCTTCAACGTGGAGCGGGTGGCATTATCTGAGTTGAATCTTCCCGGCATGCTGCAACCGGCTCAATGTCTCCGCGGAAAGATTGAGGTACGAGGCGAGTTCCTTCTTCGGCACACGATCGGAAAGCCCAGGGTGTTTACGCAAGAAGCGGTGCACCCGGCCGGGGGCGTCGAGCAGGTGGAGCGTGATGGTATGCGCCATTATTTCGCTCATGTGGTGCATGACTTCGTACTCGAACGCTTGCTTGATGTCCACGTGACGCTCCATGAACTCAGCCCATTGCGGGAGCGGCAGCTTAGCGACACGCGCCTTGGTGACGGCCATGATGCTGTACGGCGCGGGGGTCTTGAGCCGCCATGCGGCATAGCTCGTTTCCATGTTGTGCTCATCGGCGAAGCGCAGGATCATCTGCTTGCCCCGCTTGTTCGCCACCACCCGTTTCAGTATTCCGTCGAGAATAAAGTACTGCTCCATCTCAAAATCCCCCTGATGAAGCAAGCATTCCCCCTTTTGGCAATCTACCACGACCAGATGGGGTTCCAGCTCGACCATCTCGTCCGCAGTCATCTGCCTCAGCACGACGTTTTGCTTGAGCTGAACGCGGATGATCTCTCTTTCGGGGTGGTTTGCTACCAGAGCCATAGATGAGGTTTATGCAACGGAAACAGCGTGCAGTCCGGGACGTGGACGATAATTGACATTGGTCAAGGGCGAAAATTGATGCTGGTCAAGGACGTAACTACCACGATTATCTATGATACGGGTTAAATATTAGATTGTTAAGTTTCCCCGAGTTCTAGCTACGGGATGCGGCAGCGGATATACGAAGCAATTTGAGTTTACTGCTTTCATTATAAAGGCTATGAACACTTCATAGCTCGCGCTGGAACAACGTGCACTTTACCAGCGCTCACTACATTGGAGAATGAAATGGGAATCGTCACCGAAACACGTGTAGTCCAATCCGCGTCAGAGGCGGCGTCGCAGTTGATCAGCGGCGGGCAAATCGTTGCCAAGATGCTGAAGCAGGAGGGGGTAAAGCATATCTTCACCATCTCCGGCGGTCACATCATCGATATCTATAACGGCTGTCTCGACGAAGGCATCAAAATCGTCGACGTGCGTCATGAGCAAGTGGCGGCCCACGCGGCCGACGCCGTGGCGCGCATCACTGGCGGCATCGGCTGCGCAGTGGTGACCGCAGGACCCGGCACCACCGACGCCGTCACCGGCCTGGCCAATGCGTTTCGCGCCGAGAGCCCGATGCTGCTGTTGGGCGGCGGCGGTCCCCTCAAGCAGTACAAGATGGGGGCGCTGCAGGACCTCCCCCACGTGCCGATGATGACGCCGATCAGCAAGTTCGCCTCGATGGTGATGACTACCGAGCGTTGCGCGGAGATGATGTCGCAGGCGATCCGCGAAATGTTCAGCGGTGCGCCGGGGCCGGGCTACTTGGAGTTTCCGCACGACGTGATTGACGGCAAGGTGGACGCCTCCAAAGTACGCATCCCGAAGAATTTCCGCGTCAAGGGCGAGTTCTTGGGCGACCCCAACGAGCTTGCGAGGGCTGCTGAAGCGATCGCAAAGGCGGAGCGACCGGTGGCGCTGTTTGGCACGCAAGCGCGCACCTGCCGCGCGCACGACGCGATGGACCGCTTTGCGCGCCAATTTAATATCCCAATCTATGTCAACGGCGCGGCGCGCGGATCATTGCCGAGGAACCATCCATATAACTTCATGCCTTCGCGCAAGGTCGCGTTCGACGACGCCGACCTCATTTTCCTCGCCGGCACGCCACTTGACTTCCGCATGGGCTACGGCCGGCGCCTCAACCCGAAGGCGACGATCATTATCCTCGACATGGATTACCGCAACGTGGGCTATAACCGCGATTTCGACATCGGCCTGGTTGGCAATGTCCGCGCAATCCTCAATGCCATGTGCGAGGCCTCGAAAGGCGATGTGGCGCGCAAGCACGATCCGTTCATCAAGATGCTGCGCGAGGAAGAGGAAAAGACCAAGGGCAAGAACGACGCCATCATCAAGGCCGGCGCCGTGCCGATTCATCCGGTGCGGCTGTGCCACGAAATCAACGAGTTTCTGCTGGAAGACACGGTCTACATCGGCGATGGCGGCGACATTGTGACGTTCTCGGGTTCGATCGTCAAGCCGCACAAGCCAGGTGGCTGGATGGACCCTGGCCCACTGGGCACTCTCGGTGTGGGCACGGGGTTTGCGCTGGCTTCCAAGCTGACCCAGCCTGAGCGTGACGTAGTAGTGCTGTTCGGCGACGGATCGTTCGGACTCACCGGTTTTGATTTCGAAACCATGGTCCGCAACAAACTGCCCTTCGTCGGCGTTATCGGCAACAATGCATCGTGGAATCAGATCCGCTACGGCCAGGAAAGAAAATTCCCGGGACGCGGCGACGTGGCCAATGTGCTCGCAGACGTGCGCTTCGACAGGTTTGCCGAAGCCATGGGCGGTTTCGGCATCCGCGTCACCAAACCCGAAGATATCCGTCCGGCGCTTGAGAACGCGCGCGATTCCGGCAGACCCGCCCTCGTAGACGTGGTGATCGACCGCGAAGTGTACTCGAGCGGGACGATGAACCAGACCATGTACAAATAGGGTTCCGGGCTCCTTGGCACGGCTGATTTTCGGTTGTCGCGCAAGGCATTCCTCTTCTCATTCATTTATAATTCGCATTTATCCGCGTAAACCTGCGGGGGCAAGGTTTTGATTTTTGTGGGGAGACAAAATGGATAAAGCATTGTCGGGCATTCGCATTCTCGACATGTCGCACGTGCAGGCGGGGCCGACCGCCTCGCAGTTGATGGCCTGGCTCGGTGCGGATGTGATCAAGCTCGAGTCGCCGGCGGGCGATGCCACCCGCGGGCAATTGCGCGATGTGCCCAATGCCGACAGCCTGTACTTCACCATGCTCAACTGCAACAAGCGTTCGATTACCGTGAACATGAAGAACCCGGTCGGCAAGGAGGTATTCATTGAGCTCCTCAAGAAATGCGACGTGGTGATGGAGAACTTCGGGCCCGGCGTGCTGGACCGCCTGGGCTTTAGCTGGGAGAAGGTGCGTGCAATCAATCCGCGCATCGTGATGGCCTCGATCAAAGGCTTCGGCTCCAGCGGCCCTTACGCCGATTTCAAGGCCTACGAGAATGTGGCTCAGGCGATGGGCGGCGCAATGAGCACCACCGGCGTGCCCGACGGCCCGCCTTTCGTGACCGGAGCGCAGATCGGCGACACGGGTACCGGACTGCATCTGGCCATCGGCATCCTCGCCGCGCTGCACCAGCGCAACAAGACCGGCAAGGGGCAGTATGTCGAGGTAGCTATGATGGATTCGGTGATGAATCTGTGCCGCGTGAAGTGGCGCGATCACCAGCGCCTCACGCGCGGAAGCTTGCCGGAGTATTCGGTTCCCACCGAGGGCCTTAAGGATGTGCCGCGCGCGGGTAATGACTCCGGAGGTGGCCAACTTGGCAATGCCATACACTGCAAACCGGGCGGCCCCAACGATTACATTTACGTGGTGGTGCAGGAAGCAGTGTGGGATGCACTGGCCAACAAGATCGGCGGCGAGGCGCTGGCGAAGAACCCGAAATTCGCCACCATCGGCGAACGGCGCAAGAACCAGAACGAGATGTGGCGGCTGATCACCGGATACGCGTCCAGCTATACCAAGCGCGAGTTAATGGCGATTCTTAATGAGATTGATGTGCCCTGCGGTCCGATCATGAGTACCGAGGACCTTGCCAACGACGAGCACGTCAGGCTGCGCAACATGTACGTCAAGCTCGACCACCCGCAGCGCGGCACCTGGTACAACATCGGCATGCCGATCAAGCTGTCCGGCTCCCCGGCGGAGATCAAGCGCTCGCCGTTGCTGGGTGAGCACACCGAAGAGATCCTGAAGGAAGTGCTCGGCTACGACAACGCCAGGATCACCGGCCTGAAAAGCGCCGGCGCTTTTTCTGCGCCTCCCAAGAAGGCAGCTTAGCGGCCGTGAGAAGTGAGCTGTGAGTCGTCTGAGATGAAAATCGCCATCATTGGCCAGCAAGATTTTAGCTCCGGCATCACATCCGCCTGCGGCGGATATGAGCCTTCACTGAAAACTTGCCGGGGAGGCGCCTGAGATGAGAATCGCCATTATTGGCCAGCAGGATTTTGGCAAGGGGGTACTCGATGCCTTCCTCGCCCGCGGCGACGAGGTGGCGGGCGTATTCTGCGCGCCTGAGAAGGAAGGGGTCAAGGCTGATCCCCTGAAAATCGCCGCGCAGGAAAATGGCTTGAAGCTGTTCCAGTTTCCGTCGCTGAAAAGCCGCGAAGCGCACGAGGCTATGCGAGGGCTTAATGCCGATCTCGGCATCATGGCCTATGTGCTGCAGTTCGCCCCGCAGGACCTCGTCAACATCCCGAAGAAAGGCACCATCCAGTACCATCCATCACTCCTGCCCAAGTACCGCGGACCCAGCTCGATCAACTGGCCGATCATCAGGGGCGAGACGAAGACCGGTCTCAGCATTTTCCGCCCCAACGACGGCCTCGATGAGGGGCCGGTGATCCTGCAAAAGGAAACGCCGATCAGCCCCGACGACACTCTGGGCAGCATCTATTTCGATCGCCTGTTCCCGATGGGTGTGCAAGCGATGCTGGAGGCAGCCGACCTGGTGATGGCGGGCAAACATCGGGAAGTGGTGCAAGACGAGAGTCAGGCTTCCTACGAGGGCTGGTGCCGTGCCGCGGAAGCCAAGATCTGCTGGCACAGCCACGTGGATTTCATCTACAACCTCATCCGCGGTTGCAATCCTGCGCCCGGCGCGTGGACAACGCTCGCCGGCAAGAAGATCCAGCTGTTCGATTCGCGCAAGCATCTCTCCCGCACCTTCGGCGCTGTCAAGGGCAAACCGGGCGAAGTCTCCGAGATCGGCCCGGACAGCATCCACATCACCGCTCAAGGCGGCCGGATCGAAGTCTTCAAGCTGAAGCCGGAGGGCGGCAAAAAATTGTCCGCCACTGAATTCGCGAATCAAACGAGCTTGAGCGTAGGCACTTTGCTCGGCAGTTAGCCGTCTGTGACCTGAGCGCGGCCGGTTGCGATGGCCAGCGTCATTCCTCGTGAAATGTTATGTCAGGAGCCGCGCTCCTCTGCAAGTGTCTTGGCGAGCAGCTTGGCAAGCGCGTACACGGCATCGATATGCGGTGTCGGCGTATGAGTGAGACGGCCCAGTTCCACCACCGAGCCCACCAGTGCTTCAATTTCGGGCTCCCGCCCCGCCTCGAAATCCTGCAGCATCGAAGTCTTATGCTTGCCCACTTTCTCTGCGCCGGCGATGCGTCTTTCGAGCGGAACGCGGAAAGTAATGCCAAGCTTGTTGGCGATAGTCTGCGCCTCAGTCATCATCGCCGCTGCCAGCTCGCGCGTCAGCGGATTCTGGCAAATAT
>JBGQCF010000052.1:0-11250 GCA_041495205.1 Gammaproteobacteria bacterium | reverse complement strand
TTACAGCATCATTCTTCCGGCAAAAAACGAGGCCGCTGCGCTGGAGTTGCTTCTGCCGCAGCTGCGCGAACTGTTTGCCAAAGAGGAAATAATCGTGGTTGACGACGGTTCCACCGATCAAACCTTGGCGGTGTGTGAAGCTAACAGGGTGCGCGTGATTACTCACCCCCACAGCATGGGCAACGGCGCTGCGGTAAAAAGCGGGGCGCGAGCGGCGACCGGCGACATTCTGATTTTTATGGATGCCGACGGGCAACACCGGCCATCGGACATCTCCGTACTTCTGGAAAAATTCAAGCAAGGGTTTGAAATGGTGGTGGGCGCGCGCACCAGCGGATCACAAGCCGGAGTCCACCGCGCATTTGCCAATTCTTTTTACAACAAGCTGGCAACCTGGATGGTAGGGCAAGACGTTGAGGATTTGACTTCGGGTTTCAGAGTGGTGAAAGCGGACAAATTCCGCAAGTTTCTTTACCTTTTGCCCAACGGGTTTTCATATCCCACGACCATTACCATGAGTTTTTTCCGCGCCGGACTCCCGGTGGCGTATGTACCGATCGTCGCAGCGAAACGGGTCGGTAAAAGTCATATCCGCTTGTTGCGTGACGGGGGAAGGTTCCTGCTTATCATTTTCAAGGTTGGTACGCTTTACTCGCCGTTGCGCTTGTTCCTGCCGATCAGCGCGCTCTTTTTTTTCACCGGATTGGGTTACTACCTATATAGCTTCTTGACGGTGCACCGCTTCACCAATATGAGCGCATTGCTTTTCATTACTTCCGTGCTGATTTTTCTGATCGGGCTGGTATCGGAACAGGTCACGATGCTGAACTACAAGGACAGCGATTCCAAATAGCTGATCTCAAGCCTTACTGCATACGGCCCGAGGGGCGGTACTGAGCGAGCGCCTAATAACGTGGCGATGGAGCATAAATTTTATAATCTTGCACCCGCGGGCCTGCCCCGCTCAGGCCTTATTGCCGCATTATTTCTTTGCCTGGCCCTGCTGCTTACCTACTTGATTTACCTTCCAGGGCTGTCCGGACCCATGATTCTGGATGATTACCCTCAGCTTGATCCAATACTTGAGAATATCGGCAGAGGTTCATGGTCCGGTCTTCTGCTGAGTGAAAGCGGGGTGCTGGGGCGCCCCGTGGCCATGGCGAGTTTCATCTTTAATGCCGTCGTCGCCGGGCAGGATTTCTGGTGGTGGAAATTCACCAATGTCGCAATCCATCTGCTCGCCGGGGCGCTGGTGTTCGTTCTGAGCACGCGGCTGCTCGCTGCGGAGGACGGCAGAATTCGCCGCAAGGTTCATTATCTGGCGCTGCTGACGGCGGGGTTGTGGCTGCTCCATCCACTGCAGGTGAGCACGGTGCTGTATACCGTGCAAAGGATGACGCAGCTATCCGCGCTGTTTGTTCTTGCCGGCTTGCTGAGTTACACGCTGGGGCGGGGAAAGCAGTTGGCCGGCCGGCCCTATGGCTGGACCGGAATGGTCCTGGCTTTTCTGGTTTTTTTCCCGCTCGCCGTATTCAGCAAGGAAACCGGCCTGCTTTTCCCCGTTTTGACTGGCCTGCTCGAGGTCTTCTTTTTCGGGTTCAAGGGCGATCGCAAGGCGCGGCAGCTTCTCGCCTGGTGCTATACATTGTTCCTGCTGATACCCGGGATCATCGCAGTGTATTGGCTGACGACCCATTTCGATCAACTGGTGCTGCGCGGATATGAGGCACGCAACTTTACGCTGTATGAAAGGGTGCTCACCCAGTTTCGCGTCCTGGTTTATTATCTTTACCAGATGGTTGTTCCGCAAGCGGGCAATCTGGGTTTCTTCCATGATGATTTTCCGGTTTCAAAAGGGTTATTGTCGCCACCCTCTACCTTACTTTCTCTGGGCGTATTGGCCGGGGGGTTGGCGGCGGGCTGGAGGTTGCGCCGTTTCAGCAAGGCCGCAGCGTTCGGCATCTTTTTTTTCTTTGCTGCGCATTCGCTGGAATCCACCATCTTTCCGCTGGAGCTCATGTTTGAGCACAGGAATTATCTCGCCTCGTACGGGATTTTGCTTAGTCTATGCTGCCTGGCGGCGAAAGGGCTGAACAGCCGTATTGTTACGAACGTTCTTGCTTTGGCCGCCGGTAGTGTGTTCACGGTAGTGACTGTCGGCTATGTTGACACATGGACCACGCGGCATGATCTGTATACACGCATGTTTGTCCTACACCCGCAGTCGCCACGGCTCACAATCAATCTGGCCAGCGATTACGCAGAAAATGGAGAATTTGATAGAGCCAGGAGAATGCTTGCCCGTTTTGCGGGTCAGGGATTTGATTTGCAGCGGGCTTACGTTTCCTGCCGCCAGTCGGGGCGGCTCTCCAAAGACGAACTCGGCCAAATCCAGTTCCAGTCAAAAGACAAGGTCACCACCTACGAACTCCAGGGGCTGGTTGAGCTCGCTAATTTGGGTCTGGACAGCCAGTGCGTTTTTTCCCACGAGGATTTTTTGCGCCTGTTGGACCAGGCGCTGCGGGCGCGCGTCATAAATAACAGAAGCATCCAGGCATTGTGGATTTACAAAGCGCATTATCTCCATGAAACAGGAAAATTTGAGCCGGCGCTGGCGGCACTGGACACGGCTTTTCAAGCTTACGACTCAAACCCGGTGCCCTTGTTTCTCGCCACCGAGTGGCTGGTCGAAGCCAAAGACAAAGTAAGAGCGGAGAAGTACTTTGGGCGAGCGCAGGCAATGGCCGAGAAAAGCCGTCAAGATTTTACGGCGGCCATTGACAGGATCCGGACAAATATCCGCAATTTGTAGGCGCAGGCGGGAAGAATCCGGGCGGTTTTTTCAGCCGGCGGATTCAAAACTATCTACAGCTTGATCAATGATAGCGCCGCCCAGCATTATTTTATTATTTCCGCCAGCATTCCGACTGAGGGAAGATTGTCGTTGGGCTCTATTTTTTTCATCGATATGATCTTTGCCCTCTGGCCGAGCCGGGAAAGGGGGTAGAACGATTCTCCTCCATACGAGGGGCTCTCAAAAGGCAGGAAATAAGCATAACGACACTTTTCCATGCCCCGCCAGAACTCCTGGTCGCTTACGTCAATTTTTGGTGGACCGTAGCTGGACCGTCGGGCGTAAAAAGTAACGATGGTCGGCTTGATGGCGTAAACGCATTCGTTTTCCGGAATAAGAGCATTGATTTCTTTCAGATGGGAGATCAGGCGAGCATGAAAATAAGCGCTGAAAATGGCTATTTTCCGATTATCATCAAACCACTCGGCAATATGCTTGCTGTCGCGGATTTCGGGAGGGACTTCTTGCAGGAAATAACGGCTATTGATGACAAAAGAAGGCAATAAAGTCAACATGAGGATAGCCGCCAAAACCGCCTGGACCATTGCAGGATTGCCCATCCGCAACCCGCTTTGCGAGAGCCCGACCACCAGCAGGAAGCCCTGAGCGAGGAGAACGGGCGTCACCACATAAAAATAGCGCAGCGGTTCGGGATTAGGCCACGCAAACACCATTGCCAAATAGATGGCGACGTAAATCGCGTCGAATTTGAGGTATCTCAGCCGATAGAGCCAGCCGGCAAGGCAAATCGCACCGAAGGCTGTTACGACAAAAACCAAGACCGGCGGTTGACTGCCTCCAAGCCACCCAAATTGCCAGGCGTAGTACAGCGCCAGTGATCCGGTGTGAAGCTGGTGGGAGAGAATTGTCAATAGCGGAGTCGTGAGATAAACCTTCAGCCAACTGTGCGTATAGCCCGAAAGCCCCACTTGCGTGGACGCGCTGATGATTGTCCACAGCACGAACGGAAGCGCTGAAACCGCCATCAGGTATAAATAATTCTTCGGCCTGCGCACTGCCAGAAAAAACCAGAATGCCAGTAAAATTGAAAGAGCGGCGGTGCGAACCAGGGTTGCACAAGCGACAGCAAATGCGGCGAGCCAAAGCCATTTGGGCAGGTCTTTCCGCGTAGCAAGGCAGACCCCCAAGATCGCAAGCAGGCTGAAAAAAGTGTAGGGGTCTTCCGTCCAGATTTCGAGGGAAAGCAGGTAGGTGGTCGGCATTAATGCAAAGATCAGACTGATGGCAGCGCTTTGCCAGACGGAAAGTGATTCGTGCCGCAGCCAGAAATACAGGACCAGCACCGCCAGGAGCAAAAAAGTCATGACGACCAGGTGCGCGGCGAGAATGCTTTCTCCGCCACCCGCGAGGGCAAGCATCCATGGGAAAAGCGGCGGGTAAATGATTTGCTTGCTGTATTCGATGAGTATCGAAGAGGCGGGCTGGTAAGGCGAAAAATATTGTGCGGCCAGCAGATAACCGGCGCTGTCCCCGCCCGCGCCGGAAAGCTCATGAGACCATCCGAAGGCATAATAAAACACCGCCAGGGAAAGAAAACCGACCCCGAGCAGGAGCGACTGAATTTTCGAATTCATGGGCTGTACCTTCTGTTGTGTTGACCGGTGGCGGAAGAATATTCCCAGTAACTCATGACGGGCCGTCTTGGGCACACATCTTAGCATTCAAAGGCGTGACGGTAGAGCTACAGTTAGTACCGCTGCCGTCAATATGAAAGCGGTCCATATCTGGCAGTTTTATGCCAGTCTCCACAGACTGACCCTAAATAAGGGGCAGGGATAATACAGAGTACGGACTTTTTCGGCCCTGAAACCGATTGCGCCGAACTCACGTTCAATTTGGTGGATGTTTTTGACATGGTAATGCCCGCTGAACCCGGCGAGTTTACGCCCCAGCTTATACCAGAAGTTTTCTGTGGGTCCCGACAGAATGATTTTACTGCCCGGCTGCATCATATCCTTGAATTTCTCAAGCAGGCCTCCGCTGTTTTCAATATGTTCCAGCACGTCCAGCGCGAGAATATAATCGAATTTCCGGCCGTCAATGGCGGACAAATCCTGATAGAGTTCGGCGTTGATGTTCAAAGCCCGGCAAACCTGCTGCGCCAGCACGATATTCTCATCGCATCCTACAATCCTGCAATGCTTTTGATTTAAGCATTTGAAAGTCACCGCTCCGCCGCAGCCAAAGTCGAGAACGGTTTTTCCGGATATATCGCCCATGAAACACAGGGCGATGTCTATTCTTTTCCAGAACAGCCAGGCCATGAGCCGGTTGGGGTGAGTGTACGATGGCAGGGCGTTTTCGTCGTATTCCCCCGGGGCTGCGCGCTGCAGGAGGTCACGGTAAATCGCTTCCATCTGCCGGCGGTAATTTTTGTCTAGGGCGATCAATTCGCTTTAAATGTCAAAAGGTATTCAACACTCGAACGCATGACAAAAGAATGTCAAGTTGCGATAAAGAGCTTTAGGCAGGCGCAGCTTGATGAGTGGTTTGATCGCCGTGAGCAGCGGATACTTCCAGGGCAAAAGGCCCGAGTTGGTTTGCCGGATGAAACGAGTCGTCACGATGTCCCGCTCCCGCACTTTTTCCTTCAGGTTTGCGTACACCACTTTCTCGCTCCGGGGAAAGTGTTGATAAAGTATTTCGAGCAATTGTTCTGCTTTTTCCGGGGGAATATCCGCCTCGCCGTTAACCGAAATATCAAAAGTGACGATCAGCATGCCGGTTTCCTTGAGCACGCGCCGGAATTCTGCGACGATGGTTTGGTACGCATCGGTATGCTCCAATACGGATACGCAAAAGACAATGTCAAAAGTATTATTCCGAAATGGCAGGTGGCGCAGATCTCCGGGAGCAAATTGTACCCGGCCCGAGAGGCTGCGGTTCAGGCGGGAATAGACGTCGCCCAAGGACTGGTCGTAATCACAGCAGGAGATGGCTGAATTGCTGAAACAGGATGACAGGAAAAAGGGAAAGAAGGTGATGCCCGAGCCCGCGTCCAGAATATGCAACCGCGGCCCCGCGTTTCTTGCATATTCCGAAATTCTGGAGAATACGAACGGGTATTCCCACTGCCTGCTCCATTGGTGCAGCGGATCGGTGACCCATTTTCCTTGGTAACCCCTCAAATATTCTGACTGTGACTGGAGAAAACTGCCGGAAAAATCCTCCATTGACTTGAACAAATCGCTTTGGAGCAACCGCTGATAATCGGGAATTTTGGGCAGGCCCGAATAGAGCGATAATGTCATCTGGGTTGCCTGATGCCGGCTAGGATAGATTCACTGTCGGATTTCTTTGCGACAGGGGCAGGTCGGGTTCGTGGGTAATGTCATAATTCACCGCCGAAAGCAGCAGCTGGAATCCCATTAACAGCAGCAGGCCGACGATCATCACGGTCCCGGCCGGAGTGGGCTCGTCGATGCGCATATGGCTCGCCCAGTGGTAAATGCCGTAGGCGAGGCCGGCGATGATGGCGGGGATGCCGCACATGATTTCCAGGGAAGCGATATTGAATTCTCGAACAAAGTATTTGAATCCGATGCGCTTGAGAAACCGGTTGAGATACTTTCCGGGAAACTGCAGCATGACCTTGGGGATATTCATACTGCTGGTCTCGCCCCGGTAAAGCGGAAGCATAGGCACGTCCAGCACTACGGCATTGGCGATGCCGAGCTGGAACAACATGTCGCTTTCGAAAAAATACCCGCGATCCAGACTCTCGGTGTCCAGTTGCCTGTAGGCTGCGAGATGCAGGGCAGTGAACCCGTTGGTCGGATCCATGATGGACCAATAACCCGAAGAAAATTTGTTGACCAATGACAGCGTGGCGTTGCCGAAAAGACGCGAGCGGGGCATTCCGTCAAGGTGTTTGGGGTAGAAAAAGCGGTTGCCCTTGGTGTAATCGGCCTGTCCCTGAATCAGCGGCCCGACCAGCAGCGGGACCAGTTCGGGATTCATTTGCCCGTCGCCATCCACTTTGACCACGGCATCGGCGCCGTGGGCAAAGGCATGCGCATAACCACTCAGTACCGCGCTACCTACCCCCTGATTGGTCTCGTGCTCGATCACCGCCACCCGCGATTCACCGGCAAAATGGCTGCGCACTACCTGACCGCTGTGCTCGGGGCAGCCGTCGTCAACCACGACGATGTTGCGCACCTGATGCAGTCTAAGCGTTTGCTGGACCACACCGACAATTTGCCCGCTGACGCGGTAGCACGGGATAACGATATCAATCTGCATGCAAGACAGCGTTGCAGCGGAGGCGCCAGCTACGCGGGCCCGCCGGAAGCGCGCTTCCTGAGAACGATAAGTTCATGATTGGGTGAGTCGATCCCTTTTTTTAGGAGAAACTGATCCAGCCTGTAAACGGCTTTGCCCAGCCGCCTGCCGGCGCTTTCCCGGTTCTTGATGAATACACCGATAATCTTGTACAGACCCGAGACCACGATATCGATCGCCTTGAACCCATACACGGGCGGGGCCAGAAACACAAACAGCGGTTGCCGGCTGACAATTTCCAGCCCTGCCGCCTGGAGCAAAACCAGATGGTTCATTTTACCCCGGAATTTCACATGCGGCAGCAGGGAATAATCCCTTGGCGCGAGCTGCTCAAACAACAGCAGCACTCCGGTTGGCTTTAGCGCGCCCGCGGCGGTTTTCAGCGCATTTAATGCCGCCGTGTCGTCGATGATGTGATAAATGACGTCAAACAGGGTGATAATTGAGTAAGGGCGGTCGATACGCCCGGCGGCATCCGCCTGAGTGAGGTCGGCCTGCAGGAACGTATATTCCGGGAACCTCTTGCGCAGAAGGCTGACGCTGGTATCGGATAGGTCTATTCCCGTGAGTTCGGTTACGCCGAGCTCTTTCCAGAATGCCGCATAATAGCCGCTGCCGCAGCCGAGATCCAGCACGTTACACTGGGGGGGGTTTATGTCCAGTCGACGCAAAACCTCCAGCAGGCACTCGGTTCTGCGCCGGTAAATATATTCGTTGTAGCCGCGTCCCAGGGACCGGTGTCCCACCACCCCGAGGTCGGCGTCCCGCGTTACCCGTTGCCGCCAATAAGTGGATTCTTCGAATTTCATCAAATACCGGGTGGAGATGGCGGGGCGTAAGGCTCGAGGTGGTCAACGATTATTTTTGATGGCGAGCCGGAGTTTATACGAGGCTTGACGGAGGACACGCCGGGCAAGTCTCGCAGGAACCGCTCGAGTATTTGTTCATTATAAGCGCAAAGGATTGCCGTGGTGGCCAGCCCCTCTTGCCGTTCGGTCGCCTTGCGCATGAGCAGGGTGGGGATGCCCAGATACGACAGCTCTTCCTGGTTGCTGCCGCCGTCGGTGATGACAAAGCGGGCGCGCTGGATAAGCTGGACGAACTCCACATATCCCATGCGCGGCAGCAGCTTGATGCGCGGGTTGGATTCGAGCCGTGTCAGCATATCGAACTGGTTCAATTTTTTCCGCGTGGCCGGGTGCAGGACAAAAACCAGCGGATGTTGCGCAGCGGCCTTTTCAAGCAGGCGAATGATGCGGGCCAGCCGCCGCCCGTTGAAGATGTTCTCGAAACGATGGATGGACACGACGCCGAAGGTTTTTTCCGCGAAAGGCGGGTCGGTTTTTTGCGGCGCGGCGAGCGCAATTGCAAGCGCATCGAGCAGCGTGTTGTCTCCGGTATTAATCCGCCTCGCGGAGTATTTTTTCATGTTGTCATAGGACCACTCTCCTGGGCAAAAGGCCAGATCGGACAACCTGAATACCACGCGGCGGGTCAGCTCTTCGGGAAATGGATGAAAAATATGATCGGATCGCAACCCGGCCTCGATATGCGCCACCGTTAGGCCTCTTAGTTTGCCGACAACCGCCCCGAGAAGCGTCGACAAAGTGTCGCCGTGGACCAGCATGACGTTATTCGCGCCCGAACCTGGAACAAACTTATCCGTTTCACGCAGGCATTTCCACAAACAGCGCACAAACCAGATACCCATTTGCGCAATACCTGTAATTTCTTTTCCCTGATACAAATAACTGCGCCGTGTGTGAATGCCAAAATCGTTCAGCAGCTGTTCCATCGTTTCTTTATGCTGTCCGGTGAGCACCAGGCTGAACGGCAATCGCCGCTTTTCAATTTCCAGGATCACCGGCGCCATTTTTATCAGTTGCGCACGGCTGCCGATGAAACAGGAAATCATCGCCTGCTTACGCCCTGAATGATCTGATGCCGGGCCACAGTAAAGTCAATGCACCCAGCAGTTCGGACAATGTCATCCATAGCCGGAACAGCAGGCTCAGCAAGATTGCATCATTGAGCGGAATGAATCCGGCAAGAATCCCGCTTGCCACCGCTTCTCTGACGCCGATCCCGCCAGGCGCAAACAGCGCAAGAAAGCCCAGGGTATTGCCTACTACGTTGGCAAGCAGCATCGCAAAAAGCAGTTCAGCGTTGAGGTCGGCGCCGAAAAAAGTGAAGTAAATGCTGGCAAAAACCAGCCCGCTCAAGAGCCACACTCCCAGATACGCCAGCAACAAGAAAAGATAGCTTTTTTTCGGAATACTCCGCCAGCTCTCGAATTGGCCTTTAGACCAGAGTTTTGGCGCCAGGAAATTAAATAGTCTGACCATATAGTCCTGGGACAGCATGACTACCGGAATGCTGACCATCCCCAGCAAGCCAATCGTCCACGCCCATTCTGTCCTGACAAGAACCGCCAGCAGAACACAGGATAAAACAACAGCGGCATGCAGAAAAATTACCTGTTCATGGAAAGTTGCGAGCAGAGTGCTGTTAATGCGAATGCCTTGTTGCTTCATAAGTGTTGCGCGCGCCGCCATGCCCCATACCTTCCCCGGAAAATATTTTCCCAGCGTGGTCAAAGCAAGATGTGAAATGCTCACCAGCAGGGGCAGTCGTGCCGAGGTAGTAAGCGAGATGATTTTGCCCCAACACCATGCCGCATTGATCCAGAACACAGTCTGAAATACCACGGCGAGGGCCAGGTATGGCGCGGAGAACTGCAGCGGCGCCGTAAACTTATCGGACTGCTGCTGAAAATAATTGAATACAAAAGCGAGGCTCGCCAGCACAAACAGCACGAGCCAGGCATTTTTCAGGAATCTTAAGAGATTTTCCCGCGGCAGTGGGTCAGTTCGCTGCGGCAATGGTGGTCTCGATGGAATTGGATTCGCCCTTGTTGTCGGCCCAGCTCACGCTGACTTTATCGCCGGCCTTGGCGCCCTTGATTTTGAAACCGAGGAAGGGGTTCTTGGCTATGGCCTGGCTCCATTGCGCATCCAGCACCATCTTGCCGTTGAGTGTGGCTCTCACCTGCTTAATGAAGTGAACCGGGATTAGTTCGCCCTTTGCGTCCTTGCGCTGGCCGGTTTCCATGGGGTGGCTGACGAGTACCTTGATATCGGCGATTTCGCCCTGCATTTGCGCGCGGATTTTCATCGCTTCAGCCATAAAGTTCTCCTTAAGCGCCGCAGCCGCCAATGGTTACCTTGACCACTTTCGCCGCGGTGTAAACCTTGCCGTCGGCGTTCACCACCGCTCGAACATTCGCCGACTCGCCCATTTTGATGTAGGTGGAGATGAACGCTTCCGCGCCGTTGTCAAACTCGAAGCTGGCGATCAGCGGGAAAGGGTTTTTCTCGGCGAGGATTGCCATGATCCGCGTGCCGGGTATTTTGCTGGTTATCTCGATCTGCACCCGCGCGCCGTTTTCGGCAAGGTCGGGGGCCTTGATCAGGATGTCGCTGCTCGGCGTAGCATCGGTTGCGCCAATGCCTTTCAGCGCATCGGCCAGCGCCCTGGCTTCAAAAGCCGGTTTGTTCCATGCGGCAGCCCAAAGGCTGGCCGGCTTGATGAGGCCGGCAACAAACGCCGCGGCCAGCGCGCCGGCGCTTTGCATGAAGATCCTACGCAGTTGGTCCATAAGCCTGTTCGTATACGGGCATAAAAAGCCGCTAAACCCTATCCCGGTTATGGTATCGTAAATTCAGGGTCATGGGCATGCGCTGAAAATCAGGGAACCTCTGATTAGGTCCTACGAGGGCGCGACGCCGGCTTATCGGGATGAGATGCGCGAAGCGAGGCGCAGCGAATGGTTGACCCCCTTCGCAAGCCGAGCGACAAAGCAGATCGCCCGAAAAGGCGCCCCGGACTCGGACTCGCGTGAGCGTGGAGCGGGAAGGGGCGCAAGCTGCCGCAAGAAACACCGTGAAACGGGGCGCTCATACGGCCGCTCCCGCACCCCAAGCTTCGCTGACCGTGTCGCGGCAGCCGTCCCATCCGGGTTTCGGCGCAATGCGGCGCTTGCATCGTTGCGCTCCTCGTGCTTAAGCTACGGCTAGGCACCTTCGTCGCGC
>JBGQCF010000051.1:0-11845 GCA_041495205.1 Gammaproteobacteria bacterium | reverse complement strand
GAGCGCGTAAACCTTGGGACTGGGTTTGTAGATTTTCACTTCGTCCACGCTGATGACCTTGTCAAAGGCTTTTGTCAGCCCGTTGTTTCTCACCAGCGCTTTCAGCATGCCGGGCGAGCCGTTGGAAAGGATTGCGAGCTTGCAGTGAGATAGCGCTGCCAGCGCTTCCTTCACTTCAGGATAAGTCTCAAGATGCAGATAAGCCTGCATCAGCCGCTTGCGCGATTCAGGCGGGCAATCGAGTTTAAGCGACTTGCAGGCGAATTTAAGAGCGGCTTCGGTGACTTTGCCGAAATCCTGATAACGCCCCATCAGGCTTTTCAGCCAAGTGTATTCCAGTTGCTTGGCGCGCCAGGTCTGGCTCAACTGCGCGCCCTGGCCGGGAAAAAGCTCATCGCACAGCGCGATCACTGAATGCACGTCGAACAGGGTGCCGTAGGCGTCGAACACCAGCGCCTTGATTGGCGGCTTGCGGCTCACTTTTTCTCTGATTTATCTTCCTTGGCGAAATATTCCGCTTCCAGCCACATCACGTTGATGATGCCGAAAGCCAGCGCCACGCCAATTCCCAGAATCCAGGTGAAGTACCACATGCTAATTTCCTTTTGTCATTTTGCTGTCATTTTGAGGCGCTTCGACACTGCTCAGTGCAGGCTCCGCCGAAGAATCTGTTTTGGATTTAAAAGCGGATCCTTCGCGGAGTTTACCCTGAGTTAAATCGAAGGGCTCAGGATGACATCTAGTACGAAGTGTGCTCATTTTCGCGTATCGTCTGAACGGTAATCTTGCCGCGCAGCACCCGGAATACCCACGAGGTGTAGGCTGCAATCAGCGGCAGAAAAACCACTGCGGCCCAGAACATGATGGAGAGCGTGCGCCGGCTCGATACCGCGTCCCACGCCGTCAGGCTGCTGTTGGGGGAAGTCGAAGACGGCATGATGAACGGAAACATCGCCAGTCCCGCGGTCAATATCACTCCCGTAACAGCGAGCGCGCTGAAAATAAAAGCGGTGGCGGTGCGGTTGGCTGCGGATAGCAACTGGGCGATAATCGCCGCCCCGATTGCCAGTATGGGCGCGAAGATGGTCCACGGATAAAGCGTGTAGTTGTTGAGCCACGCGCCTGCGGCTTTTTCCACCACCTTGGCAAGCGGAGTGAAGGCGGCGTTCGGCGAAGGCATGGAAATTATTTTGTAGCCTTCGATTCCGCCGGCAATCCACAATCCTGCAAGCACGAAAGCAATGATGAGCACTATGGCCGACACCTTGACGGCCTGCTTGGCGCGCGCGCAAATTTCGCCCTCAGTGCGGTGTTGCAGATACACCGCCCCGTGCATGGTGAGCATGGAGACGCTCACCACCCCGGCCAACAGCGCGAACGGATTTAACAGCGCCCAGAACGAACCGGTGTAGGTCACGCGCAAATCGGCGTCGTAATGAAACGGCACGCCCAGCAGGAGATTACCGAATGCCACGCCGAATATCAAAGCCGGGATGCTGCCGCCGGCAAACAATCCCCAGTCCCAGGCATTGCGCCAGCGCTGATCCTGCAGTTTGCTGCGGTAATCAAAACCGACCGGTCGGAAAAACAGCGCGAACAGGGTGAGCATCAAAGCGATGTAAAAACCTGAAAATGCCGCTGCATAGACCAACGGCCAGGCGGCGAAAATGGCGCCGCCCGCGGTGATGAACCAGGTCTGATTGCCTTCCCAAGTCGCGCCCACCGAGTTGATGATGACGCGGCGCTCCTCGTCGGTTTTGCCCAGGAAGGGAAGCAGCGTTCCGACGCCCATATCGAAACCGTCCATCACGGCGAAACCAATCAGCAGCAGGCCGACGAACAGCCACCAGATAAACTTAAGCGTCACATAGTCGAAAATCATGCGTGTGCTCCAGCGGTTTCGTGGTGGTAGTCGCCGGTTCCCAGGCTGCTCGGTCCCAGCCGCGCATACTTGAACATCAGGTAGAGTTCGACGATGAGCAGGAAGGTGTAAAAGAAGATGAACCCGGCGAGGCTGAAATAAATCTTGCCCGCTTCAAGATTGGAGGTGCTCAAAAAAGTCGGCAGCACGTCGGAAATGGTCCACGGCTGGCGGCCGTATTCTGCGACGATCCAACCGAGCTCCGCCGCGATCCACGGCAGGGGAATGGAATAGAGCGCGAGTTTCAGCAGCCAGCTTTGGTGCTGAACATCGCGCCTGGCGCAAAAATAGAATGCGCAAGAAAAGATAAACAAAAAGAGAAATCCCAACCCAACCATGATGCGGAACGACCAGAACACCGGCCAGACTTTTGGGATGGTGTCGTTGGCCGCGTTGATTTTCTGCACCGGGGTTGCATCCACCACGTTGGGCGTGTATTTCTTGAGCAGCAGGGCGTAACCCAAATCATCCTTGTGCTTGGCAAAGGATTCCAGGACTTCCTGGTTTTTGTCGCCACTGCGCAGCTTTTGTAATGCGGCATAGGCGATGATGCCGCTGTCTATGCGTTTCAAGTGTTGGGTCTTGAGCTCTTTGATGCCGAGAACTTTCTCGTCCACCGAGCGGGTCGCAATCAAGCCGAGCATATAGGGGATGCGAATCGCATAATCCATACGCTCCTTCTCGTCATTGGGAATGCCAAAAACGGCGAATGATGCGGGAGGCGACTGGGTTTCCCATTCCGCCTCTATCACCGCAAGCTTGACTTTCTGCACCTCGCCGGTGGTGTAGCCGCTCTCATCGCCGAGCACAATGACCGACAGGGCGGAAGCAAGTCCAAACCCTGCAGCCACTGCGAAGGAGCGCAAAGCGAATCCGGAGTCGCGATTCTTGAGCAGGTAATAACTGGAAATGCCGAGCACGAACATCGAGGCGGTGACATAACCCGCAGCGACGGTGTGCACGAATTTCACCCCCGCCACCGGATTAAAGAAGAGTTGCGGGAAGCTCGTCAATTCCATGCGCATGGTTTCATAGTTGAATTCCGCGCCCACCGGGTTTTGCATCCAGGCATTGGCAATCAGTATCCACAGCGCCGAGAAGTTGGAGCCCAACGCCACCAGGAAAGTCACACTCAGATGCTGCACTTTGGAGAGCCGCTGCCAGCCGAAGAAAAACAGCCCGACAAAGGTGGATTCGAGGAAGAACGCCATCAGTCCCTCGAGCGCGAGCGGCGCGCCGAAGATGTCGCCGACGTAGTGCGAGTAATACGCCCAGTTGGTGCCGAACTGGAATTCCAGCGTGAGGCCGGTCGCCACCCCCATCGCGAAGTTGATGCCGAACAGCTTGCCCCAGAACTGCGTCATGTCGCGGTAGATCTGCTTGCCGGTCATCACGTACACCGATTCCATGATGACCAGTATCCACGACAATCCCAGCGTCAATGGCACGAACAGGAAGTGATAGAGCGCGGTGACCGCGAACTGCAGCCGCGACAATTCGACGACTTCAGCGCTGGGCATGGTTTGCGTCCTTGACGGGGCTGTTAATCAAGGTTTTCCCGACCTGGTCAGCATCGAGATTTTTATCTTGCGGGCCGGAAAACCAGGCGAGCCAGATGAGATAAAGCGCGATCGCCTTGATAATCAGCATCAGCGTGATGTCGCGTGCAAGCGCAGAACGGGTGTTCATGGTTTGGAGGTCCGCCATGAAAGTTTTTTGCAAGTATAACCGAAGAGACCTTGCTTCTGAACGATGTTAATCTTATGCGCGGTGGGTTGAAATCAGGATTTTGCCCCCCATTTAGCCAGCAAACCGTTAAATCTTAAGGCCATTCGCATGCGTTTTGACAAATTTACCACCAAGTTCCAGCAGGCGCTCTCCGATGCACAGAGCATCGCCGTCGGCCACGACAACCCGTATATCGAACCGCAGCACTTGCTGCTGGCGCTGCTTGATCAGGAGGACGGCGGCACCGCTTCGCTTCTCGGCCGTGCGGGAGTCAACGTGCCGCCATTGCGCGCAGCGCTCAATAAAAGCATAGAAGCTTTATCCAAGGTCGAAGGCAATGCCGGCGAAATCAGCGTCTCGCGCGAGCTTGCGAGCTTGCTTAATCTCACCGACAAGGAAGCGCAGAAGCGGGGAGATCAGTTTATCGCCTCCGAGCTTTTCCTTCTGGCGTTGACGCAGGACAAGGGCGAGACCGGCAGGCTGTTCAAGCAGCATGGCGCGGACCGCAAGCATCTGGAACAGGCGATAAGCGCAGTGCGCGGCGGAGAGAATGTGGCGAACCCGGAGGCCGAAGGCAGCCGTGAAGCCTTGAAGAAATTCACGCTGGATATCACCGAGCGCGCGCGCCTTGGCAAGCTCGACCCGGTGATCGGGCGCGACGATGAAATTCGCCGCACCATTCAGGTGCTGCAGCGGCGCACCAAGAACAATCCGGTATTAATCGGCGAGCCGGGCGTGGGCAAAACCGCAATTGTCGAAGGCTTGGCGCAGCGCATCATCAATGGCGAAGTGCCCGAGACGCTGAAAAACAAGCGCGTGCTTGCGCTCGACATGGCGGCGCTCTTGGCAGGCACGAAATACCGCGGTGAATTCGAAGAGCGGCTGAAATCGGTGCTCAAGGAAATCGCCAAGGAAGAAGGCCGCATCATCGTTTTCATAGATGAGCTCCACACCGTGGTCGGTGCCGGCAGAGCGGAGGGCGCGATTGACGCCGGCAACATGCTGAAACCGGCGCTGGCGCGCGGCGAGCTGCATTGCGTGGGCGCAACCACCCTTGACGAATACCGCAAATACGTCGAGAAAGATGCAGCGCTGGAGCGGCGCTTCCAGAAGGTGCTGGTGGACGAGCCGACGGTTGAAGACACCATTGCCATTCTGCGCGGCCTGCAGGAGAAATATGAATTGCACCACGGCGTCGAAATCACCGACCCGGCGATAGTCGCCGCAGCGGAACTTTCGCAGCGTTATATCACCGATCGCTTTCTTCCGGACAAGGCGATTGACCTGATGGACGAAGCGGCGGCGCGCATCAAGATGGAAATTGATTCCAAGCCGGAGGCGATGGACAAGCTTGAGCGGCGCCTGATCCAGTTGAAGATTGAGCGCGAGGCGGTGAAGAAGGAAAAAGACGAGGCTTCCCAGAAACGCTTGTCTCTTCTAGAAGGAGAAATCAAGAAACTCGAGAGGGAATATGCCAACCTGGATGATGTCTGGAAAGCGGAAAAGGCCCAGGTGCAGGGTTCGCAGCACATCAAGGAAGAGCTGGAAAAGCTCAAAATCGAAATGGAAGCGGCCACGCGCAAAGGCGATTGGCAGAAAGTCTCCGAATTGCAATACGGGCGCATGCCGCAGCTCGAAGCGCAGTTGAAGCAAGCCGACAAGTCGGGCAGCCAGCAGGTGAAACACAAGCTGCTGCGCACTCAGGTCGGCGCGGAAGAAATCGCCGAAGTGGTTTCGCGCGCGACCGGCATTCCGGTATCGAAGATGATGCAGGGCGAGCGCGAAAAACTGCTGCACATGGAGCAAAAGCTGCACCAGCGCGTGGTGGGGCAGGACGAAGCGGTGCGTCTGGTTGCCGACGCCATCCGCCGCTCGCGCGCCGGGCTGGCTGACCCGAAGCGGCCTTATGGCTCGTTCCTGTTCCTCGGTCCCACCGGTGTGGGCAAAACCGAACTGTGCAAGGCGCTGGCGGAATTCCTGTTTGATTCGGAAGATCATCTTATCCGCATAGATATGTCGGAATTCATGGAAAAGCATTCGGTGGCGCGGTTGATCGGCGCGCCTCCCGGTTATGTCGGCTATGAAGAGGGCGGCTATCTTACCGAAGCGGTGCGGCGCAAGCCTTACTCGGTGATCCTGCTCGACGAGGTGGAGAAAGCGCACCCGGACGTTTTCAATGTGCTCCTGCAAGTGCTCGACGACGGGCGCATGACCGACGGACAGGGGCGCACCGTGGATTTCAAGAACACGGTGATTGTGATGACCTCCAACCTTGGCTCGCAGATGATTCAGCGGATGGCGGGCGATGACTACCAGGTCATCAAGCTCGCTGTGCTCGCCGAAGTGAAGAATTATTTCCGTCCCGAGTTCATCAACCGCATTGATGAAGTGGTGGTGTTCCACGCGCTCGACGAGAAACATATCAAATCCATCGCCAAAATCCAGCTTGGGTTTCTCGAGAAGCGGCTTGCGCAAATGGATATCAAGCTCGAAGTCGGCGATGCGGTGCTGGCCGAGCTCGCCAAAACCGGATTCGATCCGGTGTTCGGCGCGCGGCCGTTGAAGCGCGCGATTCAGGCGCAGATTGAAAACCCGCTGGCATCGGCGCTTCTCGAAGGCCGGTTTGCCGCCAAGGATAAAGTCAAGGTGGATTGCAAGGGCGGCAAGTTCGTCTTCAGCAAGAGCTGAACTGCAATCCGCGTTAAACCCTATAATGGAGCATCTCCATCGGGAACCGCATGTTATTTCGCGAACTCAATCAGGGCAAATGCAAAACCTATTTGCTGGCCTGTGAAAAGACCCGCAAAGCGCTGTTGATTGACCCTATCCGGGAGAAGACCGACCGCTACCTGGCCGCGCTGGCGTACTACGGCTGTTCACTGGAACTGGTGATAGACACGCACACGCATGCCGACCATCGCACTGCGGTGTTTGAGCTGAAAGAGCTCACCGGCGCCAAAGTGGTGATGCACCGCCGCGCGCCCGCCCCGCATGTGGACATCCATGTCCAGGACGGGCAGACCCTGGCCTGCGGGGAAATTCAGGTGCGGGTATTGGCAACGCCCGGCCACACTCCTGATGGCATGAGCCTGTACGCCGAAGGAAAAGTTTTCACCGGCGACACGCTGCTGATACGCGGCACCGGGCGCACCGATTTCGCCGGCGGCGATGCCGGGGCGCAGTACGACAGCATCACCAACAAGCTGTTTGCTTTGCCGGATGACACCCTGGTCTTTCCCGCGCATGACTACCGCGGCAACACCCAGACCAGCATCGGCGAAGAGAAGCGCTTGAATCCGCGCATTGCCAACCGCTCCAGAACCGAGTACGTGGAATTAATGGCAAAACTCGGCTTGCCTTTGCCAACCAAGATCCAGGAAGTGCTGCAACCCAACCAAACCGCGCTCGATGACGACCGCATTGCTTTTCCCACCATAGCCGAGCTCAGCCAGGTGCGGCAGTTGAGCTCTCTCGAAGTGCAGGCGCTGGTCAACAGCGATTCCCCGCCGCTGGTTCTCGATGTGCGCGAACCCAACGAATACAGCGGCGAGCTGGGGCACATACCGGGGAGCAGGCTGATTCCGCTGAAAGACCTCGCCGACCGCGCAAGCGAACTGGAGGCGTGCAAGAACAGGCACGTCATCGCCATTTGCCGCGCCGGTGTGCGCAGCAGCACCGCGGCGGCGATACTCACCAGCCTGGGTTTCGAGCAGGTGTCAAATCTTCGCGGCGGAATGCTGGAGTGGAACGACCAGAAATTGCCTGTTCAGCGTTAGGAGCCTCTGATTAAATCCATCACATGCGCGACTTAATCAGAGGTTCCTTTAGCATTCAATTATTCTATTGCGGGCTGGACGCTGGATAAGCCTGGGTTTCACTAATTTTTGAAAAGAACTCGAAGGTGTTTTTGCCTTTTTCCTTGGCGCGATACATGGCGCTGTCGGCTTTTTTTAGCAGGGTAGCGGCATCGCTGCCGTCTTCGGGATGGAGGCTGATGCCGATGCTCGCGGAAATACGGCATTCCTTGTCGCAGATCATAAATGGCCGCTCGAGCTCCCCGAGTATTTTTTTCGTGACCCGCACCACTCCGGAAATTTCGGCATATTGCGGAATCAGAACCAGGAATTCGTCCCCGCCGAAGCGCGCCACGGTGTCGCTTTGCCGCAAATGCGTCCGCAGGCGGCTCGCCACTTCCTTGAGCAAGGAGTCCCCCGCATCATGCCCCAGAGCATCGTTGACCGGCTTGAAGCGATCGAGATCTATAAAGAGCAGGGCCAGCAACCGTTTATAGCGCTGCGCCTGGGCCAGCGCATCGTTGAGGTGCAGGTTGAATAGGTTGCGGTTGGGCAATGAAGTGAGCGTGTCGTAATTGGCGAGAAAGCGCAGGCGTGCCTCGTCTCCCTTTTTTTCGCTGATGTCGCTGGAAATGCTCAAGTAGTGCGAGGTTTCGCCCTTTTCGTTGGTGATGGTGCTAATGGACAGGCGCTCCGGATAAAATTCGCTGTTCTTGCGCCGGCTCCAGATCTCTCCCTGCCATTGTCCATTTTCGTGCATCGCTTTGCCCAGGCCTGCATAGGTTTTGGCGTCGTGCTCATCAGAATGAAGCAGCTCGCGGGTCGTCTGACCCAGGGCTTCCTCGCGGCTGTAGCCGGTTGAAGCAGTAAAGGCGGGGTTAACATCAACTATGATCCCCTGTGCGTCGGTAATCACAATGCTTTCAGATGTGTTTTCCAGCACCTTGGCTGCCAGGCGCAGCTCCTTCACGTATTTTTTTTGTTCGCTGGTATCCCGGATGATTGCGATGGTCAGAGTTTCATCCGCCGTTTGCATAGGGCTCAGCATGATATCCAAGGGGAATTCATGCCCGTCCTGATGCCGCCCGTAGAGTTCCAGACCCGCGCCCATAGAGCGGGTACGCGGTTGTGCGGCATAGCCTGTGCGATAGCCTACATGCTTGCCCCGATGACGCTCCGGCAACAGGATTTCCACCGGCTTGCCGACGATATCTTCGCGCCTATAGCCAAACATGGTGTGTACGTGGGCATTGACCCGGACGATTCGTCCACTCGCGTCAACCACGACTATAGCGTCGGGGACTGACTCAAAAAGCCCGCGCAATAGCTCGTCGCTGCTCTCCGCGGTTGCACCACGCTGAAATTTACTGGCCATGGTTCCTTTATTTTTTCTTCCGCTACTGGAATTTGACGTAATATACGCCGGTTTCCTTTTCATTGGCCACGATTTTTCTTGGGCGGACAGCCTATAAATTGTATCGTACGCCCGTCCTGCGGCGCGCACTGGCGGTGGGTTTTTTCGGGTGAAGTCTTGAGCTGTTCCGCCGCGAGTGGATTGATATAAAGAACCGTGCCATCCGCCAGCCGGGCCAACAGAACGGGGACAGGCATCGCCTGCAAAATGCTGCTCAGCATTTTTTCGCTTTGCCGCGAATTGCCGGGCATGATTTACCTCCGGTAGCATGTGAAACAAGACCCTTGGCCGCGATTTGCGGCGGGGGCTTGTTATAATTCTTGGTCAATGCATTCAGCAAGTATAGTAAAAAAACCCGCTCTTCGTAGAAGAACCCGTATTTTTTTAATCCGTGACTACCGATACGCCTCACCGCGATCTACAGGCCCCGTCTGACTGGGTCCGCCGTTGGGCCCATCTTATTGCACCGCGCGGACGGGTGCTGGATCTGGCCTGCGGCACCGGCCGTCACGCGCGGCTGCTCGCCGGCCTGGGCCATATTGTTGAGGCGGTGGACCAGGACGAGTCGCTCGTGCAAGGTCTGCGCGGCATTCCGGGGGTGTCGGTTAGGCTCGCCGACCTGGAAGGCGGGCCATGGCCCTACACGCATCGGCAATTTGCCGGAATTATCGTATGTAATTATCTGCACCGTCCACTTTTTCCCCGTTTGCTGGAAGGCCTGCAGCAGGAGGGGGTTCTGATTTACGAAACCTTTGCGGCGGGCAACGAGCGCTATGGCAAGCCGAGCAACCCGGATTTTCTGCTTAAACCCGGGGAATTACTGGAAGTGGTGCGAGGTCAATTGCGAGTGATTGCCTACGAGGATGTATTTGTTTCGCAGCCCAAACCGGCGCTCATGCAGCGCATCTGCGCCCGGCGCGAAAACGTTTCAGAAGCGTCGGGGATTTAATGTAAAATAGCGCCTTTATATTACACAGGCAAAGGGTAATGCTCAGAGGCAGTCTGGTGGCGATTGTCACCCCGATGGTGGAGGACGGCAGCCTCGATTTTCCGAGGCTGCGCGCCTTGGTGGACTGGCACATACGCGAAGGCACGGACGGCATTGTGGTGGTCGGCACTACCGGTGAATCGCCGACGGTGGATGTCGAAGAGCATTGCGAGCTTATCCGTGTCGTGGTTGAGCATGTAAAAAAACGCATTCCGGTGATTGCCGGCACCGGCGCCAATTCCACCACCGAAGCAATCGAGCTTGCCCGCTATGCCAAGAACGTAGGCGCGGATTACTCGCTTTCGGTAGTGCCGTATTACAACAAGCCGACCCAGGAAGGTTTATACCTGCATTTTAAAACGATTGCGGAAAGCGTGGACATCCCGCAAATCCTTTATAACGTTCCAGGCCGAACCGCCTGCGATTTGCAGAATCAAACCGCATTGAGGCTGGCGCAAGTGCCTAATATCATCGGCCTCAAGGACGCTACCGGGAGCATAGAGCGCAGCAGCGACCTGGTGCGTCAGGCGCCGCCGAATTTCGCAATTTACGACGGGAACGACGCAAGCGCTTTGGCGCTGATGCTGTTTGGCGGGCAGGGGGTGATTTCGGTAACCGCCAATGTCGCCCCCAAACTCATGCATGAAATGTGCGTTGCAGCGTTCAAGGGCGATCTTTCAACAGCGCGGAGCATCAACAACAAGCTGTTTGATTTGCACAAGAATTTGTTTATCGAGGCCAACCCGATTCCGGTGAAATGGGCGGTTGCGCAAATGGGATTGATTGCATCGGGCATACGCCTTCCCTTGACGCCGCTTTCTGAAGCCCATCATGAAACGGTCAGAAATGCCATGCGGCAGACAGGAATCAAGGTGTAAAGTGAGTCAGAAAGGCAAAGAGGATATGAGGAGTTTTGCCAAGCAGGTCGTGGTGCTGCTGGCTGTCGCGCTTGCGTCAGGCGGTTGCGATTCAATTCCATTTTTCAAGAAAGACGCTTACAAGACGGCGCAGGAAATAGCGCCGCTGGATGTGCCGCCCGATCTTACTTCACCCGGCGAGAGCGAGCGCAATGCGGAAAGCCAGGCGCAGGGCGGCACCACCTTCTCCGATTTCAGCAAAGGAAAGGCTCAACGGGCCGGCACATCGAACGTGCTGCCGGTGTTTGATGACAGGTTGCGCATTGAGCGCGAAGGCAGCCAGCGCTGGCTGGTGATTCCTGGAAAGCCGGAAGTCGTGTGGCCGGTGGTCAGGCAATTCTGGCTGGACAACGGTTATTTGCTCAAGACGGAAATGCCTGAAGCCGGCGTGATGGAGACCGATTGGGTGGAGCATCGGGAAAGAGTGCCCGAAGGGGGAATCCGCGGCTTGCTCAACAAAGTAATTACCATGGTCACCTCGACTTCGCAGCGCGACAAATTCCGCACCCGCCTGGAGCGCGGAAACGATCCTGACACCACGGAAATTTATATCAGCCACCGCGGCATGGTCGAAGTGTTTGAAAACGAATACAAGGACCACACCATCTGGCAGCCGAGCCCGCCGGCGCCCGAGCTCGAAGCGGAAATGCTGTCTCGGCTGATGGTGCGCTTTGGCAGCGAGGAAACAAAAGCCAAAACCGAAGCGGCGGCTCCGGTGACCGCCCGCGCCAGCCTGAGCAAGCGATCTGACGGCAGCGGCATGCTGTCTCTCAACGACAGCTTTGA
This sequence comes from Gammaproteobacteria bacterium, assembly GCA_041495205.1. GTDB lineage: Bacteria > Pseudomonadota > Gammaproteobacteria > Burkholderiales > JAHFRG01 > JAHFRG01. The sequence goes on along the minus strand of JBGQCF010000051.1, from coordinate 297 downwards.
CCGCGCCTGGCGGCGTGTCGGCTTGGCGCTCGACCGCGTCGGCTTCACCGTTGAAGACCGCGACCGCTCGCAGGGACTGTACTTCGTGCGCTACGCCGATCCGGAAGCCACCGATTATCATAAGAAGGGATGGCTCGATAAACTGGCGTTCTGGAAGTCGGACGAGAAAAAGCTTCCCAAGAATGAGCGCTATCGCATCGTGGTGCAAGGAGAGGGAGAGGCAAGCCAGGTCAATGTGTTCAACAAGGACGGCACGCCGGAACAATCTGAAACCGCGAACCGAATTTTGGCCCTGCT
>JBGQCF010000050.1:0-12415 GCA_041495205.1 Gammaproteobacteria bacterium | reverse complement strand
CCTTTCCGCAAAATGCAGAGCATGGTGCGCGCGAAAAAGCCGGGCGTGCCGGTGGAACTGGCTTTTCTGGAGTTGATGCAGCCCTCGCTCGATGAGGCCGTTGCCGATCTTGCAGCGCGCGGTATCAAAAATATCAGCGTGATTCCCCTGTTCATGGCGCAAGGCGGGCATCTGAAAGAAGACTTGCCTCTTAAGCTCGATTGCCGACTGGATTTGCAGCGAGCACGATTGAAATTTGAAGTGCTACACTAGCATAACTAATATTGACGGGAGCCCTAATATGAAACGGATTCTGCTTTTTATTCTTGTCCTGCTGTTCATCCCGGCCGCGCGCGCGGAAACATCGCTCGTGCCTCTGCAAATAAGTGGCAATCCCTTGATTGCCGAGGTGGCCAACACGGCCGAAGCCAGGGAACAGGGATTGATGTACCGAAAGCATATGCGCGGCAACCACGGCATGCTGTTTGTTTATTCCGAGCCAGGCCTGCATAACATGTGGATGAAAAACACTTCAGTGCCCTTGAGCGTCGCTTTCATGGACGAACAGGGCGTCATCATCAATATCACCGACATGCTTCCCTTCAGCGAGGAGCAGTATCACGCCGCCGCGCCCGCCAAGTTTGCGCTGGAAATGCCCATCGGGTGGTTCAGCAAACGCGAGATCAAGCCCGGCGCGAAAGTCGAAGGCTTGTCGCAGGCGCCGGCCGCGGAATAAAGAAGCGCGCCGCAAGCGGCGCGCTTTTTTTACAAGTAACCTGCGCCTAGCCGAAGAAAATCGCGGCGTGCGCGCCCGCCGCCATAAAAAACAGCATCGGAATCGAAAACATGGTGTTGGTGCGCGAAGCCAGGAACGCCATGCGGCGCGCCTTGTTCTTTTCTTCATCAGTCGCCTGCACGATGCCCAGTATTTTCTTCTGATTAGGCCAGATCAACACCCACACGTTGAACAGCATGATGGTGCCGAGCCAAGCGCCGACGCCGATCACGGCGTACACCCCCCGTAGTCCGAACGCCTGGAAAAAGTTGCCGCCGAGCAGCGCCGCGCCGGTGAGCCAGGTCACCAGTGCGCTCCAGCGGAAATAAAACAGCGCGCGCGGGACGACGTGCTTTGTGATGCCCGCCGCCGTGCCGTCGGCCTGGGCGGCCTTCAGTGCGTCACCCTGCACGAAGTTGAAGTAGTAAAGCAAGCCGATCCACATGACGCCCGCCATGAAATGCAGCCAGCGGGCCAGTGCCGGTACGTATTCCATGACTAGCCTCCCAGGAAATGTTTAACGATGTTGTACAGAATCAGGGTCAGGATGAGGCCGCTAATTATCGTGCCCCACAGCGAATCCAATGGGTTTTTCATTTTATCGCTCCTCGGTCTACAAACGGTGAAAACAAAAATACAGTCTATAACAAACCCTCTTTCAGGAGCAATGGCCGCATGCGAAGCAACCAAATACCGAACCACCATACTAATGCCGATACTTTTTTTGCTTTCCTCTCAAAAGCTTGCGCAATCATGCCAAATGATTAACGGTGCGGTTTTTCTGCGTGTGGTACAAGCGTTTTCACAGGTGCGACGCGCTGCAGCGGCTTGTGCCGACAAGGCTGATTTCAATCAAAAAATGGCGTTTCGGTTACACTTATGTTTAACCACAAGAAAACGCACAGGCCAATTAACTGAAGAACCGGTATATCAGGAAGGAAGTGAGCGTTGAGCTTCGCCGCTTATTTTGATCCGCTTTTAAAATTTATGCTGTGGTTCGGCCTTGCCATAGTCGGCATCACTTTGTTGCTGCTTGTGCAAACCGTGTTGCTGCGCATGCAACTCATCCTGCGCCAGCGCCGCGAGCAGCGGTTGATCAAACAATGGCAGCCGCTGTTCGACCAAAGCATGACTGCGGTCCCGCAAATTTTGCCGCGGATTGCAAAATCAGACCGGCATGCCTTCATCAGGATATGGAATCACGCCCAGGAATCGCTGCGCGGCGAATCCAAGCATAAGCTTAATCAGCTCGGTTGGGCGTGCGGCATGAGCCACGTGGCGCACCAATTGCTCAAACAGAACAACATGCGCGCGCGCTTGATGGCGGTTACCGCCTTGGGCCATTTACAGGAAAAAAACGCGTGGGCGAAGCTGGAAAGAATCACCGACGATCCGCATCCGCTGCTGTCGCTGGCGGCGGCCCGTGCCCTCATGCAAATCGACGCAAGAGCGGCACTGACCGAGCTTCTTCCGCTCTTTACCCGCCGCCACGATTGGCCGCTCAACAAAATTGCCAACATGGTCAATGAAGCCGGGCCGGATGCGGTAACCGGCCCGCTCACCCAAGCGGTCGAATTGGCCGCGCCTGAGGAATTTCCGCGCCTGCTGCGCCTGCTCGAAGCGGCACATAGCGATCAGGCGCTCCCTGCGATCCGCCGCATTCTGCAGTCGGCCTCCGATGACCGGGTGATTTCCGCCTGTCTGCAAGCGCTGCGCGACCCGGACGACGTTGAGCTCGCGCGCACTTATGTGCGTCATCCGAGCTGGTTTGTACGGGTGCAGGCGGTGAATGCTTTAGGCAGAATCGGATCAAAGGATGACCGCGATGCGTTGATCGCGCCATTGAGCGATTCGGTATGGTGGGTGCGCTACCGTGCGGCACAGGCGCTTGCCGGTCTGCCGCAGGTCACTCTGGACGAAGTACGGCAAATCCGCGCGAGCATAACCGACCGCTTCGCCCAGGACATTCTCACGCAAGTCATTGCGGAAAAGCAGGCGGCATGAACTGGACGGACTGGATCACCTTCCTGCAATGGTTTTTCCTGCTGTATTTTATCGGCGTCAACAGCGGCTACATCCTGCTCAACCTGCTTTCCCTCCGCGCCCTGAGGACCTATATGGAGGCGCGGAGCCTGGGTGATATGCCCGCGTATTCCGGCTATGAGCCGCCCGTCAGCGTTATCATTCCTGCGTACAACGAGGAAGCAACCATCGTTGCTACCGTGCGCACGCTGCTGGACCTCGATTATCCGGAATTCGAGGTTGTTGTCGTCAACGACGGCTCGCAAGACAACACTTTCGCAATCTTGCAGCGCGAATTTTCGCTGGTATTTTTTCCCGAAGCCTACTGGCAGCGCATCAAGGGCAAAGGTGTGCGGGCGATTTACCGTTCCGCGACCAGTCCCAACCTGCGGGTGATCGAAAAGGAGAACGGCGGCAAGGCGGATGCGCTGAACGCCGGCATAAATGCTTCGCGCTACCCGCTCTTCTGCGCGGTGGACGCCGATTCCATCCTGCAACGTGACGGCCTGCGCCGGGCAGTGCAGCCGTTTCTCGAAAATCCCATTACCGTAGCTTCAGGCGGTGCCGTGAGAATTGCCAACGACTGCGGGTTAAAAGACGGCTTTATCACCAGCATTGCATTGCCTAAAAGCTGGCTGGCACTGATGCAGATTGTGGAAAGCCAGCGCACATTCCTGTTCGGCGCCATGGGTTGGTCGGCGCTCAACTCGGTGCTCATCATTTCCGGGGCATTCGGCCTGTTCCGCAAGGAAACGGTCATCGAAGCCGGCGGCTACCTCACCGGCACTTCGGGTGAAGACATGGACCTCATCTTGCGCCTGCATTACATGCTGCGCATCAAGGGCAGCCCGTATCACATTACTTTTGTCCCCGATCCCATTTTCTGGAGCTTGGCGCCGGAAAACTCGCGCGCGCTTAAAACCAAACGCCTCGACTGGCAGCGCAGGCTGGCGGAAAGCCTCACTCTTAACATGCCGCTGCTGTTTAATCGTAAAGGCGCCACCGTGTCATGGCTTGCTTTTCCTTTCATCACGATATTTGAATGGCTAGGACCGATGTTTGAAGTCATGGGCTACATTTTCATGATTTCAGGTTTTGCGCTGGGACTGATTTCCTGGCAGGTATTTGCGGTGTTTCTGCTGGTAGCCATAGGCTTTGGAATGCTGCTCTCGGGTATCGCGCTGCTGCTGGAAGAACTGTCGTTCCACGTCTATCACAAGCCCTCCCAGTTCGTGAAATTGCTTATCGCGGTCCTGCTTGAGAACTTTGGTTACCGGCAGCGGGTGTCGTTGTGGCGCTTCATCGGTTTGATGCGCTGGTTATTCAAACGCACGCCTGAGCCAAAAGAGACGGTTGAAATTCCCGCAGTCGAGGCGTAGGCTGTGTAGGGAACCTCTGATAGGGTTACAGACCCCCGCCATCGCGAAAGGAGTTTGTCATGTGTTACGAGTATGAAATCTATTTGCAGGAAAAATTCAGGAAAAGCAAGCAACAGGCTGAAGATCTGAAGAAGCAAGCGCAGGCGGGAAAGCCCGCGCCCGAAAAAGATCCCGGGAAAAGACCGGAAACGCAGGAAGAACCGGTACCCGCCTGAAAGACGATTTCAAGAATTCAAAACCCCGCGCCAGCGGGGTTTTTGTTTAAGCAAATCCCCGACTCATCGTCAATTTAGAACCCAAAACCCGCCTGCCGTTACCGCCTGCGGAAAGGAGGGCGGCCGCGCCAACGCTGGATCAGCAGCCAGGCGCCAAGCATGCCGCCCAAGTGGGCAAAATGCGCAACCCCTTCCTGTGTGCCTGTAACGCCCAGGTAAAGCTCCAATATTGCGTATAGGATCACGAAAAGACGCGCCGGTAACGGGACAGGCGGGAAGAGCAGGACAACCATTCGATTTGGAAAATACACCCCGTAAGCAAGCAGAAGGCCGAATATGCCGCCGGAGGCGCCGACAGTAGGGTAAGGTTCTCCGCCGGCAAGACTCGAGACAATAAGTTGTGCGGCTGCTGCGGACAGCACAGCCGCGAAATAAAGCTTCAGGAACCGGACGGGGCCGATTAGCCGCTCAACCTCGCCGCCAAACATATACAACGCGAACATGTTGAAAAAGAGATGTAGTACGCTTGCGTGAAGAAAACTGTATGTGACGATCTGCCACGGTTGAAAGCCCACGGATCCCCCGTAGACCGACGATGTTCCAAGCGGCCACAGCGCAAAATAAGAGGTAAATCCGCCACCGAAGAAAATCTCTCCAAGAAACACCGCGACATTGACGATGATCAGCGCCCGGGTCGCCGGAGGAATGGAATAGAACATTCAGTTCGCCAGCATTTCCCGGACCACCCCGCTCCACGCCTGCGCCAGGTTGTGGCGGTCGTAACCACCGCCGCCGAACGCCATGATTCTGCCCTCGCAGAATTCATTCGCAAGCACACACAGGCGTTTCGCGGCATAAGCGTGCGCGGCGGGCGAGTATTGCAGATGCGCGAGCGGATCTCCGGCTATCGAGTCGGCGCCGCACTGAAACAAAATCAATTCCGGGGGCTTGTCGCGCAGCAAGGCTTCCACTTTCGGCCAAACCTTGCGGAATTCCGAATCGCCCGCGCCCGGCATCATCGGGATGTTGAGCTTCATGCCTTCCGCCTGGCCTTTGCCGGTTTCCTCGGCAAAGCCGGTGCCGGGATAAAGAAAGCGCCCGTCCTCGTGGATATCGGCGTAAATCAGGCCAGGGTCGCTTTCAAACGGATAAAACATGCCGTCGCCGTGATGCACGTCGATGTCCACGTAACCCACGCGTTTAACCTTGTATTGCGAGCGCAGCGTCTCAACCACCACGCCGAGGTCGTTGAACACGCAGAAACCAGCCGCGCGTTCGCGCCGCGCGTGATGCAGCCCGCCAATCGGCTGAAAAGTGCGCTTGCACTCGCCTTTCATGATGCACTTCAAGCCGTCGAGCGCGGCGCCCACCACATGCGCAGTCACTTCATACACGCCGGGAAACGCCGGCGTATCGCCGTAATCAATAAACCCATAACCGGCTTTGGAGAGCGCAATGACCCGGTCCAGATGCTCCGGCGTGTGGAAGCGCTCGATTTCCTCGCGGGTTGCCGGCCTGGATGAATTGATTTCCAGTTTCTTGTCCAAGCCCTGACGCTGCGCTTCCTTCCAGAACGCAGCCTGCCGGTCGGTGCCGAACGGATGGCCCTCGGGAAAACCGTAACCGCCGAGGTTATCACTCAAATACAAACAAACTTTTTGCGCCATATTTATATTTTAACCACAGAGGCACAGAGACACAGAGAAAATCTTTTGTTATGCAAGCCCCTTCTGAGCCGCCGAGTACCGCAAGCATTACATTCCTTCTCCCTTGATCGGAGAAGGCACATTTCATATTCCCTCTCCCTTGACGGGAGAGGGCTAGGGTGAGGGTGAGATGCGGCTGAAACTAAAACAACGGCAACTGCCCGCCTCTTTGCGGCGGCTTGAACCTCTTCGTATCCAGGGACCAATCTCTTCGATTTAAACCCAACCGGTCGCACGCGATGCGGAAGCGCTTCTCCAGCAAATCGGCAAATTCCCCCTCCCCGCGCATGCGGCTGCCGAATTCCGAGTCGTATTCCTTGCCGCCGCGCATCGCTCTCACCCGGCTCATCACATGGCTTGCCTTGAGCGGGTAATGCTCTTCAAGCCAGGCCTTGAACAAATCCTTCACTTCGTAAGGCAGGCGCAGCAGCACGTAGCCCGCCATCGAAGCGCCCGCCTCGCGCGCCGCCTCCAGCACTTTTTGCACTGCGGAATCAGTGAGAAAAGGAATCACCGGCGCGACCAGCACGCCGCACGGCACGCCCGCTTCGCTCAATGTTTTGATGGTTTGCAAGCGGCGTTGAGGCGCAACGGCGCGCGGCTCAAGACGGCGCGCAATTTCATGGTCCAGCGTGGCGATGGACACAAACACCTGCGCCAGGCGCTGCTGTGCCATGGGCGCAAGCAAGTCGAGATCGCGTTCAACCATTGAAGATTTGGTGGCGATTCCCACCGGGTGTCCGCATTCCGCCAGCACTTCGAGAATCTGCCGCGTGATGCGGAATTCGCGCTCGATGGGCTGGTAAGGATCCGTGTTCGCGCCCAGCGCAATGACATCGCAGCGGTAGCCGGGCCGGGCCAGTTCCTCGCGCAGCAGTTCTGCGGCATTGACCTTCGCAAACAGCTTGGTTTCGAAATCCAGCCCCGGCGAAAGATTGAGATAAGCGTGGGTCGGGCGCGCGTAGCAATAAACGCAGCCGTGCTCGCAGCCGCGGTAGGGATTGATGGATTGGCTGAAGCCGACATCCGGCGACTCGTTGCGGGCGATGATGCTTTTCGCGAATTCTTCGGTGACGGTGGTTTCAAGCTTCGGCAGTTCTTCATCCGGCGGCGTATCCCAGCCGTCGTCAACAATTTCCCGCGCCCGGCTTTCGAAGCGCCCTTCCGGGTTGATCGTCGCGCCGCGGCCTTTGGGAGGATGAATCACGCTGTGCGCCACGATGAACCCTTTCACTTCAACCCATTAACCAACCAAGAACGCCGGCTCTAAGGAACCTCTGATTAAGTCCCACACGGTTGCGACGATAGCTTTCCGGGAGGGGGTGCGCGAAGCGAGGCGCAGCCAATGGCAGATCCCCTTGGCAAGCCGAGCGACAAAGCAGACCGCCCGGAGAAGCCCCGTCCCTCCGGGTTGCGGCAAAATGCAGCGTCTGCGGCGTTACGCTCCTCGGCATCGTAGTCCCGGCTACGACCTTCGTCGCGCGCCTTGCATCCATCTGCATTTTGCCAGCAACGCAATCCGCGGAGGACTTAATCAGAGGTTCCCTAACTTCTCGCGGATATCATTTGCGTGGGCGGCGCCGCCTTCAGCACTTCCTCCACCGTGGTGAGGCCCGCAGCGACTTTCATCGCACCGTTGATGCGCAGCGGCTTCATTCCGTCCTTGTAAGTCTGCTCGCGCAGCAGCGCAGCGTCGCAATTGACGGTAATGAGTTTTCGCAGGGCCGGGGTCATGGTCAGAATTTCGAAAATACCCATGCGCCCCGTATAACCGGTCATGCGGCACTCAAGACATCCTTTGTTGAGACACACTTTAGCCGGTTTGGCGGCTTTCCAGGGAGCAACCAAGTTGGTCCAGCTTGCGTCGTCCAGCGTGACGCTTTCTTTGCAGTGGGGACACAAGGTGCGCACCAGCCGTTGCGCCAGCACCCCCAGCAGCGTGGACTGAATCAGAAACGGCTGCACGCCGAGGTCCAGCAGTCGGGTGACAGCGGAAGGCGCGTCGTTGGTGTGCAGCGTGGACAGCACCAAGTGTCCGGTGAGCGCCGCCTGAATCGCTATTTCCGCGGTTTCCAGGTCGCGGATTTCCCCCACCATGATGATGTCCGGGTCCTGGCGCATCAGGGTGCGCACTCCGCTGGCGAAATCCAGACCGATGGCGGGCTGCACCTGCATCTGGTTGAACTGGGGTTCCACCATTTCGATGGGGTCCTCGATGGTGCAGACATTCACTTCCGGCTTGGCGAGCAGTTTCAGAGTGGAATACAGGGTGGTGGTCTTGCCGGAACCGGTGGGCCCCGTCACCAGGACGATGCCGTAAGGTTTGGCGACAAAATCGTTCCAGCGCGCCACGTCTTCTTCGCTGAACCCCAGTTCCTTGAAATCCTTTACCAGCACGTCGGGGTTGAAAATCCGCATCACCACCTTTTCCCCGAACGCGGTGGGCATGGTGGAAAGCCGCAGCTCGACTTCATTGTCATCGGGAGTGCGGGTCTTGATGCGCCCGTCCTGCGGGCGGCGCTTTTCCACGATGTCCATGCGCGCCAGCACCTTGATGCGGCTGGTGATCGCCCCCATCACCACCGCTGGAATCTGGTACACCTGGTGCAATACTCCGTCAATGCGGAAACGCACGATGCCGAGGTCGCGCCGCGGTTCCAGGTGAATATCGCTCGCCCGCTGCTCGAAAGCGTACTGCCACAGCCAGTCCACGATATGCACCACCTGCTGGTCATTGGCGTCCAGCTTGCCGCTTTTGCCCAGCTCGACCAATTGCTCGAAATTATTGATCCCGGGCAGGCCTGTTTCGCGCTCTTTAGTTGCGGACTTGACCGAACGCGCCAGATTGTAAAACTCGACTTGATAACGGTTGATGTCGAGCGGATTGGCCACCACCAGCTTGATCTTCTGGGGCAGCATCATGGAAAGGTCCCGCGACCATTGGGTGGCGTAAGGCTCCGCTGTGGCGATGACCACTTCCTTGGCATTCACCGCGACCGGCAGAATCGCGGAACGCGACGCATAGGCGCTCGACATCACGTTGGTCACCGCGTCTAAATCAATCTTCAGGGGGTCAATGTGGTAATAGGGGAGATTGGCTTTCTGTGCCAGCCACTCGGTGAGCGCCTCAATTTGTAAAAGTTTATTCGGCGGCTTGGTGCTTCTCCATTTCTGTTCGGCAATTACAATCAGCGGATGCAGCCCGGAGCGGCCGCCATGGTAATTATGCTTGAACAAATCCGCATCCGTCTTCAACACGAGGCCGTCAGCCACCAGGCCGTGGAGCACTTGGTCAAGGGTAAGCTTGTGTTCACCTCTGCGTTCGGTCTGTGTCGGGGTTTGCATAATTAATTTTTTTGCCGGGTTGGCAAAAGTATAGACTTATTTCCAAAGTTGATACAGTGGTGTCAGCTTTTCAGGATGAGCAATTCGAGGAAGTTATGAATTTCAAGCAGCCCGCAAAACGGGCTCAGCATACGGAGGTTAAGCACCACGGACGAACCGCGTGAATCAGGCCGCCCGGGTCAGGCGGTTCCAGTTGAAAATATGTGAGCCGGACAGGAAGGTATTCGTCAGCCGCGTATTATCCAGGATTTCGAGCGTCCTGGGCGAAACCTGGACGAGGTCGGTCGAATTGGCGTAGGTAACGATGAACTTCGCCCCGTCGAGTGTCAGCGTGACGCCCCTCGCCCTCTCCAGGGCCAGCGTCTTGATCAGCTTTTCCGTGCGCATGGACCAGAAGGTCACCATGTTACCGCCGGGGTGGGTCACGGCCGCAATGCCAGTCGCCTCGTGAATGACCGTGCTTAGCGCCTCGCCGTACATGCGCGCGGTCACATCCGCCGGCTCGGTCATGGTGCGCAGCGGCGCTTTCCCGCTGCGCATGCTCACGGCACCCAGATCCTTGTCGCTCAACCCCTTGCGCGGGGCCGAAACGACCACGAGATCGCCGCGGCTTGAAAGCGTGAGGTGGCCGGTATTGAAGCGCTCGCTGCTGAGCTCGAGTTTTTCCAGCAGGCGCTGCGAGCCGATGTCTACGTAAGTCACGCAAGGCGCGAGACGGGTGCCCAGCGCGCCGCCGCCGTTGGTCACCACCAGCGTCTTGCCATTGTCGATGAGATGGCAGTCGTGCGGATTCTCGCCGAAAGTCGGGAACTCGCCGATATAGTCGAGCGTCGCCCCATCCCGCACGCCGATCACGCCGCGTTGCACGTCGTTGATGGTCTCGGTGGAATAAAGCAACTTGCCATCCGGCGAGAACGCGCCATGACCGTAGAACCAGCGGCCCGGTTGCGGCGGGACGGTGTGCGTCACTTTCTGCGCGGCGAGATTAATCTCGCAGCAGCCCGGCCCGATCTTCTCGAACAGCAGGACGCGCTGGGCATGACGCGGGTCAATGGCCACGCCGTGCGGCATGAATTCCGTGTCCGTGAGCCGCGGGGCGCCGCCATGCAGGTTCATTTGAGAAAACACAAAACCTTTCGGCGAGGTATTCTCCGGGTCAATGAACCGGCCCCCGCCGAGGATCCATTCGACTTTGCGCTCGGCGCCGAGCGCCGACCACGGCGCGGCGGCCATGGCGGCGAAACCGCCGGCCACCGTCTTCAGGAAATTTCTACGTGTGTAAGCCATCCCTTACCTCTGCGTTTTGCATAATTAATTCTCTTGCCGGGTTGGCAAAAGTATAGACTTAATTCCAAAGTTGATACAGTGGTCCCGGCATTGGGGATACGAATGGGCTCATAATTCCACCTTAATGTCTATAATTTATTTATATTCCAGTGTTATGGCAGTGGAGAAAATGAAGCATTACATTGCGATAATCATTCTTCTGTTGTCGGGATGTGCAACGACGGGCAGCCTGCATCCTGGGGCAGGCACCAAGATTGTGGTTGAAGGAAAAAGCTATGACAAAGTTTGGGATACTTCTGTTGCAGCGGTAAGCAACCAGCTTACAGTCGTGGAGAGTAATAAGGACACCGGGGTAATAAAAGCTGAGGGCAAATGGGATGGGCGTAGATTCTCGCGAGAGCTGGTTGGAGTGTTTATCAATCCCCCGGCGGATAGCGACGAGTACACGGTTGAAGTGGTCAGCCTCCACGGTCACCCTGATTGGAGTACCGGCGATGGCATAGCTGATGAATTAAAACGGGCGCTCGGCTTGGGGCCGGAATCCTATGGAACGATTGGCCTGGTTTCGGCGCGATTTGACCCGGCCATTGAGTTTAACTACGTAACGGAAGGGAAAGGTCATGGCGCTCTAAAGGCGGCTGGAAAAGGGGCTAAGATAGGGGCAGTACCAGGAGTGGTGTTGATGGGAGGAGGCGTTTCTTGTTCCCCCCTTCTCTTCTGTGTGGTCGTGTTTGTGGGCGGTGCAGGTGTGGCCATAGCCGGAGCAGCAGTTGGCACGGTAGTCGGAGGTGTAACCGGAGCGGTTAAAGCGGACTCGGCAGAAACAGTCCAGGAACAGCAGGCGCAGGCGACAGCGGTTTTGGCCGGGCTAAAGCTTCAAGAGGCGATGCGCGTTCGTGTTGAGCAGTACGCAAACAAGAAAGGCGGTCCAATGTTTGTCACGCTTTCCGACGCAGGGCCCGCTACGCCTGACGAGAAAGTGAGCTATCAGAGTTTGCTAACGCAAAAGATTGATACCGTCCTTGAAATAACCGTGACCCGCCTCGGCATGCAAACTGGCGATAAATATAAATCGGATATTAACCCATCGCTCGCTGTATTCATTAAAGCCCGGGCGCATTTGGTTCGAACAAAAACCAATGCTGTGCTCGAAGATAAAACCTATGACTTCGAAAGCGATACCCGCATATTCTCCGAGTGGACTGCCGATAATGGGCGGCTGATCGCCGAATCACTGACGCGAGGCTATCAACAGATTGCCGAGCAGGTCTACCATTCTTTTTTCTGATTTATCATCGCCGTCCACTGACCACAAAAATTCGGCCCGCCCCCGCCCCGCGTGAAGGCAATCACGTGGGGCGGAATTTTTGGAGCGGTGCTCTCAGTCGCGTGGGAATTCTGGATAGATCGGCATCGCGAACGAATTCGACTCTGATCCCTTATATACACGTATTCTCATACACGCCCGGGTTTCGAAGATGGCGGCAACCGGCCAAAAGCAGACACTGGCGAGAGGTCATATCAATAGCGGTTCGAGCCCCGCTCGGCTTCCCGTTGAGGGCAAATCTGGGCACTGGCGGGAGGTCGTTTCATTCGGGTAATGTCTAGTTATCGCCGCTGAACCCGATATAGAGGCCCACAGACATGACTTGACGCAGATCAATACGCGCTCCTTTTCGGAGGCGTATAAAATTTGAAAGACCGTCT
>JBGQCF010000049.1:0-13719 GCA_041495205.1 Gammaproteobacteria bacterium | reverse complement strand
TGCGGCAGCTTGCGCCCCTTCCCGCTCCACGCTCACGCGAGTCCGAGTCCGGGGCGCCCGCGACACGGTCAGCGAAGCTTGGGGTGCGGGAGCGGCAGCAATAGCGCCCCGTTTCACAATGTCTCTTGCGGCAGCTTGCGCCCCTTCCCGCTCCACGCTACGCGAGTCCGAGTCCGGGGCGCCTTTCTGGGCGATCTGCTTTGTCGCTCGGCTTGCGAAGGGGGTCAACCATTAGCTGCGCCTCGCTTCGCGCATCTCATCCCGGAAAGCCACCGTCGCGCCCGCGTAGAACTTGTTCAGAGGTTCCCTAAATGCGAATGTAACCGAGAGTGGATGTCGGTGGATCAACGCTTGTCACCCTTGTTGCGCCCGCGCGGCCAAGTCCACCACACGATGAGGATGAGAACCAAGAGCGCGACGCCCGCCTCTAACAGCAACCAGTCCATTTATCGTTTGTTATACTTGTCTAAACTTAGCCTGCTACTTTAACCAAAAACCAATGCAACGCCAAATACGTTTTTTCCTGCTTGCTGCGGGATTGTTGCTAACAGCGTGCACTACGCTGGAGAAGCCTCCTGCTCTAGTTACCATTCCTCCAATAGTAATACCGCCCATACCTCCTGTTCCCAAACTTCAGGCGAGCACCTGGGATGCGTTGCCCGACTGGACGGAGGACAATCTGGTGCAAGCTTGGGACGCTTTTCTGCAAAGCTGCAGCGCGCTCACGAACCAGCTTGCCTGGCAGCCCGTATGTCTGACCGCGGAGTTCTTTGAGCACAAAAACAACCAGGCCCTGCGCATTTTTTTCGAATTGAATTTCACGCCGTATCAAGTGCTGAACTCCGATGGCAGCGATGAAGGTTTAGTTACCGGTTATTACGAGCCTCTGCTGTATGGCAGCCGCACACCATCCAAACGCCACCGCTATCCGCTTTATGGAGTGCCCGATGATTTGCTGGTGGTGGATATGAGCGATGTTTACCCGGAGCTCAAAAACCTGCGGCTGCGTGGGCGCGTTGTCGGGAAAAAAGTCGTTCCCTATTACAGCCGCGCTGAAATTGAGCGGGGCGAGCCTGTGCTTAAAGGGCGGGAACTGCTGTGGGTGGACGATCCCGTGGCATTGTTTTTTCTGCAAATCCAGGGCTCAGGCCGGGTAAAGCTGGTTAGCGGGGAAACCATCCGCATCGGTTACGCCGAGCAAAACGGCTATCCATACAAATCCATCGGCAGGCTTTTGGTGGAACGCGGCGAGCTGCCGCTGGAAAAAGCCTCGATGCAGGGAATCAAAAACTGGGGCGTCCAAAATCCGGAGAGGCTTGCCGCGCTGTTGAACGAAAACCCCAGTTACTTGTTTTTCCGCGAATTGCCAAGCAATCTGCCTGGGCCGATTGGTGCATTGGGCGTGCCGCTTACCGCGGGACGCAGCCTTGCTGTTGACCCGCGCAGTATCCCGCAAGGCGCGCCAGTTTATCTTTCCACCACCTGGCCTAATTCAAACAAGCCGTTGAACCGCCTGATGCTGGCGCAGGACAGAGGCGGGGCCATCAACGGCGGCGTACGCGCGGATTTTTTCTGGGGTTTTGGCGAGGAAGCCGCCAATCAGGCGGGCAAGATGAAGCAAAGCGGCAAGATGTGGGTGCTGCTGCCGAAGGATTATCAGGTGCAAGCCAATTAGTTTTTTGAGAGACAAACTATTATTCCGTGCCGGGGCTGTTCAGTATCTGCTCCAATTGCGCGGTGGGAATTGCACCGGGAATTACTTGCCCATCGGAGAAAATCAGCGTCGGCGTTCCGCGGATGGCTTTTTTCTGCCCGAACTCGACGATCCTGTCCACCGGCGTATCGCAGCTGGACTGGGCTTCCGGCCCACTGCGCTTGAGCATGAAGTCGTTCCATGCCTTGACGCGATCAGACGAGCACCATATCGCCTTGGCTTTTTCCGTCGCACCGGGATGCAGGGATTCGATTGGATAGAGAAAAGTGTAAATCGTCACGTCGGTGACATTGACCATGTCCTGTTCCAGCCTCTGACAGAAGGGACAATACGGGTCGGAAAAAATCGCCACTTTGCGCTTGCCGTTGCCTTTCACGATCTTGATGGCGAGATCCAGCGGCAGGGAATCAAACTTGATCGCGCTGAGCTTTTTCTTGCGCTCTTCGGAGAGGTTCTTCAGGGTTTTGCCGTCAAAAATGCTGCCAAGAATAAAATAATCGAGCTTATCGTCGGTGTAGAACAGTTCCTTGTCGATGTACACTTCGTAAAGCCCAAAGTAAGGCGTCTTGGTCACGCTCTCGATGTTGGATTGTGGGAATTTCGCCTGCGCCGCCTTTCTCACCGATGCTTCGTCTGCCGCCGCCCTACCGGCAAAAATCAGCAGCGCCAGCAACAGGCAGGCTTTCGTCAAGGCATGTGATTTTGGCATAGTGCGTTCTCGAAAAGTACGCTTCCGAATAAGACAGTTTAATTCAAGGCGCGTTGCACCAAAAAGCTTTTTATTTGCGGCAGGCCGTTGGTCAGCCTTAAGCCGAAGTTGCGCAAACCGGAGAGCCACGGGTTGCTGAACAGCCGTTGCAGGCCGTGCGTGGTAAGCTGCATCGTCAGAATATCCTCCTTGCGCGCCCGCTCATAGCGCCGCAGCAAGCGGTAATCGCCGCAATCCGCTTGCATGCCGCGGTTCATGAGAGTGTCCGCCAGCACGCGCGCGTCCCGAAAGCCGAGATTGACGCCCTGCCCGGCAAGCGGGTGCACCACATGCGCGGCATCGCCAATCAAAGCAATACGGGGGTTGACCAGGTGCTCGACTCGCAGCAATTTCAGCGGGAAGGCAGCGCGAGGCGTGATGCTGCGCAATTCGCCCAGCGCATGGCCGCCGGCTTGTGCCACCTCGCTGCAGAATTCCTCTTGCGTCAGCGCGAGCAGGTTTTGCGCGTGGTCTTCTCCGGTAGACCAGACGATGGAAATGCGTTTTTCGGGAAGGGGTAAATAAGCCAGCACGCCGTCCTCGCGGAACCATTGGTAGGCAGTGTTGCGATGCGGTTTCTCGGCTTCAAAATTCGCTACCACGGCAAGCTGGCTGTACGGGTGCCGTTTTGCGTCGATTCCAGCCAGCTCACGCACCCGGGAATCGCCGCCATCCGCGCCGACCAGAAGTTTTGCATCCATGCGAGCGCCGTCTTTCAGGCGCAGCGTGATATGCCCGGCTGACCATTCGATCGCTTCATATTCTCCCGGACAAATCAGGGTTAAGTTTTCCTGCGCTTCAAGCTGTTGCCGCATGGCTTGCTGCAGCTGGCAGTTTTCGGCGACAAAAGCAAGTTCAGGCAAGCCGCAGTCATAAGCGCTGAAATCAAGTCGCGATGCGCCGTCATCGCCATACACCTGCATTTCGTTTATCGGCGTGATGCGTGCGGAATCGAGCCGCTGCCAGACATTGCAGCCGTCGAGAAACGCGGCTGTTCCGGGACTCAGTGCATAAATCCGCTTATCCCAGCCCGTCTGTTCATCCTTGGGTGGCGCATGAGATTCGACCAGAGCAAGACGCAAACCGCTATATTTCAAAGCCAGCGCCAGACTCGCCCCCACCAGGCCGGCGCCGGCAATTATCACGTCATACAAGCAAGCTTCTTCCCTCATTTAATCATTCAATATAAGGTCAAAGCGCATATTAGCACGACCCTCCGCCGCGCTTGCGAGCAATGCCGAAGTTTCACAAGCCTAAAGGAACCTCTGATTAAGTCCTCCGCGAATTGCGTTGCTGGCAAAATGCGGACGGATGCAAGGCGCGCGACGAAGGTCGTAGCGCGGCTGCGACCCGTTAGCCCAAGGCCCGCTTGCGGGAGCAGCCGCACAAGCTCCGCTCCATACTATCGAACGCAGCCTTCTGCGCCCCTGCCCGCACCACGCTACGCGAGACCGAGTCCGGGGCGCACTACGAAGCCGAGGAGGACCCGCGCAGCGTCGCACCTGCGAAGCTGTGCAGCGAAGCGGGCCGTGGCTCGCCGGATTGCGGTTGCGCGGTCCAGCGCTCGCCTCCGCGGTCGCACGTACCGAGCTCCACGCTTCGGCGAGCACGACGCAGACACCGCATTTTGCCGCAACCCGAAGGGACGGGGCAATCCGTGCGCATGGCATTGTTGTTTGTCCCTGGTTTGGCCTTTACCAAACGGCGCTCCTCACGCCTCGCCCTGCACCCGGATTGCGCACCGTCGCAACCGCGTGGGACCTAATCAGAGGTTCCTTAACTTGACACATTGCCGCTCGAACTAAGAAAATGGTGGGTTTCAGCGTGGCGAATTAGCTCAGTGGTTAGAGCAGAGGAATCATAATCCTTTGGTCCGGGGTTCAAATCCCTGATTCGCCACCAATTACCTTTATTTAAATGCCCTTGGCGCCGAAAGTTCAGCCCGATTGATTTCACAACGCTCATTTTTTAAAATTTTGCTCTGGCTAGCATTTGCCGTACTGCTTGCGTTGCAGCCATGGGCTGTCGCCGGGCGCATCCTGCCCCAGAACGCGGTATCAGGCGAACTCACCGCAAGCAGGTACCCCTACGTGACCATCGGAGACAAGCGGTTTCATCTTGCACCTGGCTCCAGGATTTTCGACCAGAACAATCGCATCATTGTTCCGAATTCTCTGCCGCCCGCCGCTGTCGTGCTTTATCAAGTCAACAGCAATGGCGATCTCGCCAATATGTGGCTGTTGACGCCCGAAGAAGCGGCGAACCTGAAAAAATAAGGCGCGCGCGTGGCAAAAAAACTCTACATCAAGACCTTCGGATGCCAGATGAACGAGTATGACTCGGAGAAAATGGCGGACGTATTGCACGCAGCACAAGGCCTGGAAAAAACCTCCGAGCCGGAAGACGCCGACGTAATTTTGTTCAACACCTGCTCAGTGCGCGAAAAAGCTCAGGAAAAAGTATTTCATTATCTGGGGCGCTGGAAGCATCTCAAACAACGCAATCCTGATTTGCTGATCGGGGTCGGTGGTTGTGTCGCAAGCCAGGAAGGTGCCGCTATCATCGGGCGCGCGCCTTATGTAGACGTGGTGTTCGGCCCGCAGACCCTGCACCGGCTGCCGCAGCTGCTGGATGCGCGGCGCAGGAGCGGCAAGCCGCAGGTAGACATTTCGTTTCCGGAAATCGAAAAATTCGACCATCTGCCGCCAGCCAGGGTGGAAGGCGCAAGCGCCTGCGTTTCCATTATGGAAGGCTGCAGCAAGTATTGCAGTTTTTGCGTGGTGCCCTACACCCGCGGCGAGGAAATATCGCGCCCGTTCGATGATGTGCTTGCGGAAGTGGCGGACTTGGGCTCGCACGGCGTTAAAGAAGTCACACTCCTCGGGCAGAACGTGAATGCTTATCGCGGTCTGATGAGCGATGGCGAAACCGCCGATTTTGCGCTGCTGCTGGAATATCTGGCGGAAATCCCGGGTATCGAGCGGCTGCGCTACATCACCTCGCATCCGGTGGAATTCACTCAAAGGCTGATTGACGCCTATGGCAGGATACCCAAGCTGGTAAGCCACGTGCATCTGCCGGTGCAAACCGGCTCAGACCGTATCCTGGCCGCGATGAAGCGCGGCTACACGGTGCTCGAATACAAATCCATCATCCGCCGGCTGCGTAAAGTGCGGCCGCAGATTTCGCTCTCTTCGGATTTCATCGTCGGCTTTCCAGGCGAGACCGAAGATGACTTTACCGCCACCATGAAGCTGGTGGATGAAGTGGGCTTCGATTCCAGTTTCAGCTTTGCCTACAGCCCGCGCCCCGGCACGCCGGCTGCGGAATTCCCTGACCAGGTGCCGGAAGAAATAAAACTCGCACGGCTGACACGCTTGCAGGAAAACATCGAGGCCATGGCGCGGGCGAACAGCCGCAACATGGTCGGCAGCACGCAGCGGGTGCTGGTCGAAGGGCGATCGAGAAAAAACCAAGATGAGCTGGCCGGGCGTACCGAAAATAACCGGATGGTCAATTTTGCAGGGCATTCCTGCCTGATTGGAAGCTTTGTCAATGTCAGCATCACCGCAGCTTTGCACCATTCGCTGCGCGGCGATGTTGTCGCAAATTAAACCTTGAAATCCCAGCCTCTCACTATCTCGTTTACTCCGGTGGACAACCAGCGCCTGGCCAACCTGTGCGGGGCGCTGGACGAAAACTTGAAACAGATTGAAGCCGCTTTGGATGTGAACATTGCCCGGCATGGCGAAAATTTCTCTTTGTCCGGCAAGCCCAAACAAACCAGGCTTGCCGCTGAGGCACTGCAGAATTTTTACGGCAAAGCGATACAGAACCTGTCCCTCGAGGAAGTACAGCTTGGGCTGGTTGAAGTGAGCAATCCGCGCCAGGCGGTGGCGAGGAAGGAAGAAGCGCCGCTGCTGCTCACCCGGCGCCAGGATTTGCATGGCAGGACCCCACGGCAAGTCCAGTATTTGCAACAGATGCAGGAGTACGACATCACCTTCAGCATAGGCCCGGCGGGCACCGGCAAAACCTATCTCGCCGTCGCCTCAGCGGCGGATGCGCTGGAGCGCGACACCGTGAAGCGCATCGTCCTGGTGCGCCCTGCGGTTGAAGCCGGCGAACGGCTGGGTTTTTTGCCGGGCGACATGGCGCAGAAAGTGGAACCGTATCTGCGGCCGCTGTACGACGCGCTCTATGATCTGATGGGTTTCGAAAAAGTGGGCAAGCTATTTGAGCGCGGCGCAATCGAGATTGCACCGCTCGCCTACATGCGCGGACGCACGCTCAACCACTCATTCATCATCCTCGATGAGGCGCAGAACACCACTCCGGAACAGATGAAAATGTTTCTGACACGCATCGGCTTCGGCACCAAGGCGGTGATTACCGGAGACGTGACGCAGATAGATTTGGGGCGCGGGCAAAAGAGCGGGTTGGTGGAAGCGCGGGTTGTCCTGGAGAAAGTGCGCGGCATTGCCTTTACTTTTTTCCTGTCCGAGGACGTGGTGCGGCATCCGCTGGTGCAAAAAATCGTCAACGCCTACGAGCAGCACGAAAAGAACAACACATGAAAGCAAGACCCGGAAAAAAGCTCAACTTGTCGGTGCAATATACAGTGCGTGCAAATAACCTGCCGAGTCGGCCGCAATTGCGCAAATGGGCGCTGGCTGCGCTCAAGCAATCGGCGCAAATCACCCTGCGCATAGTTGACGAAAAAGAAGGCCGGATGCTTAACCGCGATTTTCGCGGCAGGGATTACGCCACCGACGTGCTGACGTTCACCTATCCGGAAATGCGGCCGCTCACCGGCGATATCGCGCTATGCGCGCCGGTGGTGGCGCGCGAGGCGCGCGAGCACGGTATCAGCGTGCAAGCGCGCTATGCGCAGCTGGTAGTGCATGGCGTGCTGCACCTGCGGGGCTATGACCATCAACATCAAACCGAGGCTCTGGAGATGGAAAAACTGGAGGCGCAAATCATCGCCCGCCTGGGCTTCCCCGACCCTTATGAGTGTGAAGCGTCAGGAGTGAGGGGTCAGGAGTAAGGAGAGTGGAGGCCTTGTTTTCGTTTACTCCTTTCTCTTTACCCCTTACACCTTACCGATTTTCATATGGAAGAAACCCCAAAACCCAAATGGCTTGAGCGCCTTGGCGCGCTCCTGATGCGCGAGCCGGAAGACCGCGAGCAGCTGGTGGAACTGCTGCGCTCCTCATACGAACGCAACCTGCTGGATGCCGATGCGCTCTCCATGATCGAAGGGGTGATGCTGGTCTCCGAGCTGCAGGTGCGCGACATCATGATTCCGCGCTCACAAATGGACGTGATAGATATCAACGACCCCCCGGAGAAATTCATCCCTTTCGTGATTGAAACCGCGCACTCGCGCTTCCCGGTGACCGGCGACAACAAGGATGACGTTATCGGCATCCTGCTCGCCAAGGATCTGCTGCGCTATTACGCCGAAAAGGACTTCAACGTGCGCGACATGCTGCGGCCAGCGGTATTTGTTCCCGAATCCAAGCGTCTCAACGTGCTGCTCAAGGATTTCCGCAGCAACCGCAATCACATCGCCATCGTAGTGGACGAATACGGCGGCGTCGCCGGAATGGTGACGATTGAGGACGTGCTCGAGCAAATTGTCGGCGACATCGAGGATGAGTACGACTTCGATGATACCGAAGACAATATCATCCAGGAACACAACGGGCGCTTCCGCGTCAAGGCGGTGACCGAAATCGCCGATTTCAACGCTGCGTTCGGCTCCAGATTGAGCGACGAAGAACACCATACCATCGGTGGTTTGGTCATCAGCCGTTTCGGCCGGCTGCCCAAGCGCGGCGATCATGTCAGCATAGACAATCTCGATTTTCAGGTGCTGCGCGCCGATAGCCGCAGAATTCATTACCTGCTGGTGCAAAAACTCAACCCGCCCAAACCGCAAGAATGAAGGCAAACCTTGCGCTTCCCCAGTCCCTGGCCGGGAAAGCGTTTGTGGCGTTCGTGCTGGGCGCGGCAAGCGTTCCGGGCTTTGCGCCTTTCTACCTTTTTCCGCTGCCGGTTATTGCTCTGGCGCTGCTGCTTTATTTGTGGAATCAACTGGAGCGGCGTTTCACCGCGTTCTTGATTGGGTTTGCGTTTGGGCTGGGTTTTTTCGGCTTTGGCGCAAGCTGGATTTATGTCAGCCTGCACGATTTCGGCGGCATGTCGGCCTTGCTTACGGGCATCGCAACTTTATTGTTTTGCGCGCTGTGCGCTCTGTTCCCCGCGTTAGCCGGTTGGTTTCTCCTGTCGATAAAAACTTCGCCGCTCTCAAAACAAATTTTGCTGTTCCCGGCGGTATGGGTCTTGCTGGAATGGACACGCAGCTGGATTTTTAGCGGCTTTCCCTGGCTCGCCCTGGGTTACTCGCAGGTGCCATTAAGCCCGCTTGCAGGCTACGCACCGTTGCTCGGCGTATTCGGCGTATCGTTTTTCGGTGTGTTAAGCGCGGGATTGTTGAGTCTGATGATTGGAGAGCATGCTCTCAGGAAACGCTGCGTGTTGCTGCTTGTTGCGATATGGCTTGCAGGCTTTGGCCTCAAGCAGATCGAATGGACTCAACCCATCGGCGCCGCGCTCGAAGCGGACCTGTTGCAGGGCAATATCCCGCAACAAATAAAATGGCGCGAAGACCAGCTGGTCAGCTCACTGGAAACTTATCGCAGGCTGGTTGACGAAAGCACCGGCCAACTCATCATCCTGCCTGAGACCGCCTTTCCGCTGTTTTACCATGACGTGCCGAAGGTCTATCTGGAAAAGTTCACCGCGCATGCAAAGAAAAATGGCGGCGATCTTTTGATTGGTCTGCCTGAGCGTGCCGACAAAGATATTTACTACAACAGCGTGCTGAGCTTCGGCAGCTCGCCCACGCAAACTTACCGCAAATCACATCTGGTGCCCTTCGGGGAATTCATTCCGTTGCGGCCGGTCTTCGGCTGGGTGCTGGACGTACTGCAAATCCCCTTGCTGGATTTTTCCCGCGGCAACCCGCAGCAGCGACCGCTGAACGTGGCCGGGCAACAGGTGGCGGTGAATATTTGCTACGAAGATGCCTTCGGCGAAGAGGTCATACGCCAGTTGCCGCAAGCGACCCTGCTGGTCAACTTCAGCAACGATGCCTGGTTTGGCGCGTCCATCGCGTCCATGCAGCACCTGCAGATGTCGCAAATGCGCGCGCTGGAAGCCGGCCGCTACATGCTGCGCGCGACCAACACCGGGGTTACCGCGGTCATTAACCCGCACGGGGAAGTTCTGAGCCAGTTCCCGCTGTTCACCACCGGGTCGCTACAGCATGAAGTATGGGGGTATGGCGGCACAACACCTTATGTGCGCTGGGGCAATTACGCTGTGCTGGCACTTTGCGCGCTCGCAATTGCCGCAAGCTTGGTGCTTTCCCGCCGCTTGCTTTCTCAAGGCCCGCAAAACCAGTAGAATTCACGTATTTACGCCGGCTTTGCCGTCCATGCTTACCTTCCAGCAAATCATTCTCAAATTGCAGGACTACTGGGCCACGCAAGGCTGCATCATCGTGCAGCCGATGGATATGGAAATGGGCGCAGGCACTTTCCATTGGGCCACTTTCCTGCGCGCTGTTGGGCCGGAGCCGTGGAAGGCGGCCTACGTGCAGCCCTCGCGACGGCCCAAAGATGGCCGCTACGGCGATAACCCCAACCGCTTGCAGCATTACTATCAGTACCAGGTGGTGCTGAAACCATCACCCGACGCTATCCAAGACCTGTACCTGAAATCGCTTGTAGCACTGGGCATCAATCCGAAGAAAAACGACATCCGCTTTGTCGAGGATGACTGGGAGTCACCCACGCTGGGCGCCTCGGGTTTAGGTTGGGAAGTATGGCTTAACGGCATGGAGATTACGCAATTCACGTACTTTCAGCAGATCGGCGGGCTCGAATGCAAACCGGTGCTGGGCGAGCTTACTTACGGTCTGGAACGGCTAGCGATGCATCTGCAGGACAAGGAAAGCGTATTCAATCTCATCTGGGTGGACGGCGTCACTTACGGCGACGTCTACCGCCAGAATGAAGTCGAGCAGTCGAAATACAACTTCGAGCTCGCCAACACCGAAATGCTGTTTCAGCACTTCAGCCAGTTCGAGGCAGAAGCGAAACGCCTGATCGAGGCGCAGTGCGTGCTCCCCGCGTATGAGATGATGCTCAAGTGCTCGCACGCCTTCAACCTGCTGGATGCGCGCGGCGCAATCTCGGTCACTGAGCGCGCCGCCTACATCGGCCGTGTGCGCGCCTTGGCGCGGCTCGTCGCGCAGGCCTACTACGAATCTCGCGAGAAGCTCGCGTTTCCGATGTTGAAACAGCCGCAAGTAAAGAAAAAGAAAGCCCGGGCCTAGACGATGCTGAAGAAGAAAACCGCCGGACCCGCGACGGACGCCCTGCTCGTCGAGTTGCTCACCGAGGAACTTCCGCCGAAAGCGCTGCAACGGTTAGCCGAGAGGTTTCGCGATACGCTTGCCGCGGGCCTGGAAGGGGTTAGCCTTTTGCCTCGTCCATATGTGGTTAAACCGCACTGCTTCGCGACGCCAAGACGTCTTGCAGTATTGATTCAAGGTGTGCTCGAGAAAGCAACTGACATATCTACGGACAAAGCTGGTCCATTGGTAAGCGCAGGCGCGGAGGCGGCCAAAGGATTTGCGAGAAAGCACGGGGTTGCAGTCGAATCGTTAGAGAAGATTCCAACGTCGGATGGAGACAAGTGGCTTGCGAGTTACACGAGCGCCGGTGCGGTGCTGGACGATGTCCTCGCCCAAAAGGTTGAGGAGGCGCTGAAGGTGCTACCCGTTCAGAAGCTGATGCGTTGGGGCAATAGCGAGGCGCAATTCGCGCGCCCGGTTCATGGATTGGTGATGATGCACGGCAAGCGTGTGATTCCGGGCAGCGTGCTCGGGGTGTCCGCCGGCAACACGACGAGCGGTCACCGGTTCATGGGCACGGCTTCGATCCGGCTGGCCAACGCGAACGACTATGAGGCGAAGTTGCGCAAGGATGGTCATGTCATCGCCGATTTTGCTGCGCGCAAATCGGAAATCGACAAGCAACTGCAGGCCGAGGCCAAGCGCCAGAAAGCGACTCTAGGCGCGTATCAGGACCTGCTCGACGAAGTCACGGCGTTAGTTGAGTTCCCGGCCGTTTACGCGGGTGAATTCGACGCTTCGTTTCTCGATTTGCCGCAGGAATGCCTGAGTCTGTCCATGCAGCAGCACCAGCGCTACTTTCCGCTCGCCGATTCAGCCAGCAAACTGATGCCACGCTTCCTTATTGTCAGCAACATGCGGACAGCCAGCCCAGCGAACATCATCCGCGGCAACGAGCGAGTATTGCGCGCACGCTTGTCGGACGCGAAATTCTTTTACGACCAGGACCGCAAAACGCGACTCGAAGCGCGCGTACCGCGCCTCGCCAATGTCGTTTACCACAACAAGCTTGGCAGCCAGCTCGAACGCGTCGAGCGCATCCAGCTGCTCGCCGGTAAAATCGCACGCGAGATCGGCGCGGATCCGCTGCTCACCGAGCGCGCTGCATGGCTGTCAAAGGCCGATCTGCTCACCGACATGGTTGCCGAATTCCCCGAGTTGCAAGGCATTATGGGCCGTTACTACGCGCTGCACGACGGAGAACCACTTTATGTCGCCGCCGCTATCGAGGCGCATTATCGACCACGCTTTGCGCGTGATATAACGCCTGATGGGCCCATCGCCTCTGCTGTGGCCCTCGCCGACAAACTCGACACACTAGCAGGCCTCTTTGGCATCGGTCAGGTTCCGACCGGAGACAAAGACCCATTTGGGTTGCGGCGAGCGGCGCTTGGAATTGTACGAATCCTGATTGAACGAGATCTTTCGCTTTCTTTGCACGATTTAGTCAACGCGGCTTTCGCCGGCTACAACGAGCGTGTTGGACACGCACATACCGATCTGGAAACATTCATCTTCGAACGCCTTGCCGGGTACTTCAGAGACCACGGGTATTCAACACTAGAAGTCGACTCAGTCGTAAACCTGCGGCCCGATCGGATCAACCTGACTCTTCGCGTAGTCGAAGCCGTGCGAGCGTTCAACACGCTACCCGAAGCGCAAAGTCTCGCCGCCGCCAACAAGCGCGTAGTGAATATTCTCAAACAGGCCGAGGCAAACGGAGAATCCTTCGTAAATGCCGAAGCTGATAAGCTGAGAGAACCTGCGGAGAAAGCGCTATTTGATGCGCTCAAAACCACATCGCGGAAAGCTGATGCGCTTTTCAAACAAGGTGACTTTACAGGTTATTTGAAGACTTTCGCCGTTCTCAGGTCCCCAGTGGATGCTTTTTTCGAATCCGTCATGGTAATGGCGGATGCACCCGAGCTGCGGCACAACCGCCTCGCACTCCTTGCCGACCTTCGGAAGGAAATGAACCGGATCGCCGATATTTCCAAGCTTGCCGCATGAAACTCGTCATCCTCGACCGCGACGGCGTGATTAACTACGACAGCGCGCAATTCATCAAGAACCCCGAGGAATGGAAACCGATTCCCGGGAGTCTCGAGGCAATTGCGCGCCTGAATCAGTCGGGCTACCGCGTGGTGGTTGCCACTAATCAGTCGGGTATCGGGCGCGGGCTTTTTGATATGACCGCGTTGAACGCCGTTCACGACAAAATGCACAAGGCGCTCACGCCATATGGCGGCCGAATAGACGCGGTGTTTTTCTGCCCGCACGCACAGGAACTAGACTGCGCCTGCCGCAAGCCAAAAACCGGAATGCTTGAGGAAATCGCACAGCGTTTCAACGTGAATCTGGCCAGCGTGCCGTGCATCGGCGACGGGCTGCGCGATTTGCAAGCTGCGGATGCCGTTGGCGCGCAGCCCATCCTGGTGCTCACCGGCAAAGGCAAAAAAACCAGGGACGCCGGCGGCTTGCCTGCGAACACCCTGATTTACGCTGATCTCGCCGCAGCGGCGCAGGCGCTTACCGCTTAGAGCCTCTAACACAATGAAACAAATAGTGCGACGGCGTCGGTTTCGGATGCAGGCCGCGAAGCGAGCCGCGCAGTTGGGTCACTCCCCAACAAGCGGGCGAGCGACAAAGGCGTGCGCCGAAATCCGCGCCGTCCCTGCGGGTTGCGGCCAAAAAGCGCGCCTGCTTTGTTGCTCGGCTTACTCGATGTCCCGGCATCGAGCTGCGCCTCGCGTCGCGCATTCATCG
>JBGQCF010000048.1:0-13752 GCA_041495205.1 Gammaproteobacteria bacterium | reverse complement strand
TGCACTGCTTGCGCTACTGTTCGCGCAAGCGGTGTCGCAGGAGTCACCGGCGCCGCAGGTGACGTTTACTTCTCTGAAAGGCGAGAAAATCTCCATGCAGAGCCTGCGCGGCAAGGTGGTGCTGGTAAATTTCTGGGCCACTAGTTGCGTCGGCTGCATCCATGAAATGCCGCAGATAATTGATACCTACCGCAAATATAATACACGAGGGCTCGAAACCATCGCTGTCGCAATGAGCTATGATCCGCCTAATTACGTGGTGAACTACACTGAAAAAAATGCGTTGCCTTTCCAAGTGGCGCTGGATGTGCAGGGAAGCCTCGCACAGGCCTTTGGCGACGTGCAGCTCACCCCAACTACTTTTATCATCGACAAGCGCGGCAACGTCATCAAGCGCATTCTCGGCGAGCCGGATTTCCCCCAGTTGCACCGGCTGATAGAAGAGAAGCTCGCCGCGCCTGTGGGCGCTTGACAGCGGGGTCCTTCAAGAGCGGAAAGTTTATTCGGTTATACTGTGCCGCTGACCAGCCCGGCCTCATGGGCTTGTTGGTCGGCGTGGTAGCTTGAGCGCACCAGCGGCCCGCACGCGGCGTGCAGGAAACCCATTTCCCTGGCTTGTTCTTCAAGGCTTTTGAACACCGCCGGCTCCGCATAGCGCAGCACCGGCAGATGATAGCTGCTCGGCTGAAGGTACTGCCCGAGTGTGAGCATGTCCACATGGTGATCGCGCAGATCGCGCATGACTTCCAGGATTTCACCGTCGGTTTCACCCAATCCCAGCATTAATCCCGATTTGGTCGGAATGTTCGGGAAGTGTGACTTGAAGTCCTTGAGCAGTTTCAGTGAATTCAGGTAGTCAGCGCCCGGCCGTGCCTGCTTGTAAAGCCGCGGCACGGTTTCCAGGTTGTGGTTCATCACATCCGGCGGGCAGGTGCTTAATATGTCCAGGGCAATTTCCAGCCGCCCGCGAAAATCAGGTACCAGCGCTTCGATGCGGGTTTGCGGCGATAACTTGCGCACAGAACGGATGCAATCAGCGAAATGCCGGGCGCCGCCGTCGCGCAAATCATCACGGTCCACGCTGGTGATCACCACATAATGGAGATTCAGCGCGGCTATCGTCTTGGCGAGATTCACTGGCTCGTCAGCATCTGGCGGAAGCGGCTTGCCGTGGGCTACATCGCAGAATGGGCAGCGCCGGGTGCACAGGTCTCCCAGAATCATGAACGTCGCCGTGCCTTTCCCGAAACATTCGCCGATATTGGGGCATGAGGCTTCTTCGCAGACGGTGTGCAGCTTATGTTCGCGCAGTATGCGTTTGATATCGTAGAAGCGCGCGCTGTTTGCAGACCTTACGCGGATCCAATCGGGCTTTTTAAGTTTCTGCAGCGGCACAATCTTGATTGGAATGCGCGCAGTCTTGGCTGCGCCTTTTTGCTTGAGATTTTCGGATGCGGGGTTCATTTTTTGCGCAGGTGATAAGTAAGCTTTTCAGATAAATTATCGCTTAACCGGGCCAGCGAATCAGCAACGCCCAAATCGCGCAGCTGCGTGACTTGCATGCCCGGATGGCCGCAAGGATTGATCGCTCGAAACGGCCGCAAATCCATGTCCACGTTGAGCGCAAGGCCGTGGTAGCAGCAACCTTGTCTAATCCGCAACCCCAATGCTGCGATTTTTGAGCCGTTCACATACACACCCGGGGCATCAATACGGGCTTGTGCGCTTATACCGTAACCTTCAAGCAAGTCTATCACTGACTGTTCCATGCGCCTAACCAGCCCGCGCGCGCCGATGTTTAAGCGCCTCATGTCGAGCAACAGATAAGCGATGATTTGACCGGGTCCGTGGTAGGTGATCTGGCCGCCGCGGTCGGTTTTAATAACTGAAGTTACGCTATCTTGAGGCAGATGTTCCGGTTTTCCGTTCAGGCCCAGGGTGTAAACTGACAGGTGCTGGAGAAGCCAGAGCTCGTCTTCGGTATCGGCATTGCGCCGCGCAGTGAAATCCTGCATCGCGCGCCAAGTAGGTAAGTATTCAACCAGGCCTAAGCGTTTGACGCACAACGACGGGTAAGCGGAAATAAGTGAGGAGTTTTCAGCCTCGACTGTATTTTTATGCAGTAACACCTGTGTTCCTCGCTCTGCCGCCCTCAATTTTCACTCCAAGCGCTCATAAAACCATTACCACCATCGGGTGATCGCATAGCTCGCGGTAGAGATCGTCCAGTTGAGCGCGCGACGTAGCCTGAACGATGCAAGTAAGGCTCAGGTACCTGCCTTTTTTGCTGGTTTTCATTTCCATGCTGGCGGGGTCAAAGTCGGGGGCATGACGCATCACGATTTGCATCATTGCCTGGGCAAATCCCGCCCGGCTCCGGCCCATGATCTTGATAGGAAAGGCGCACGGGTATTCAAACAATGCAGGCTCGATGCCCATAGACAGGCGCTATAGGGACTGCGCTTCACTACGCCGCATCACCGTCGCTTTATAGTTTTGATACAACTCATGCATGCGCCAGAACAGCTTCCCAGGCTTGCCGTCACCCACTGGCTGGTTATCCAGAGTAGTGATGGCCAATACTTCTTTGCCGGAAGAAGTCATCCAGAGTTCCTGTGCGGTGCGTACTTCGGACTCGGAAACCGCTCTCACCTGGTGCGGGATGGAATGGGCGGCAGCCAGTTCCAGCACTACATCATAGGTAATGCCGGGAAGGATCAGATGGTTTTTCGGCGGCGCGAGCAGCACGCCGTTCTTGACCACGAAGATATTGCTTGCCGCGCCTTCGGTGAGAATGCCGTCGCGCAGCAGGACGGTTTCCACTGCGCCACAATCCACCGCCATCTGCCGCAGCAGCACATTGGGCAGCAGCGAAATCGCCTTGATGTCGCAACGCAGCCAGCGGTTATCTTGGGCGGTAATAGCCGCTACTCCGGTTTTCAAAAGTTCCGGTGACGGGGTTTCCAGCGGTGCGCTCATTATGAATACCGTGAGCTGGGCCTGTTTGGGGAAAGCGTGGTCGCGCTTCGCAGGCCCGCGCGTGATGTGCAAATAAATATACTGGTCTTCGCCTTGGTTTTGCGCGACGAGTTGCGCACACAGCTCGGTCCATTGGGCATCGCTGTGCGGGTTTTTGAGGCGGATGCTATCCAGGCTTGCCTGCAGACGCTTGAGATGCTCCTTGAGACGGAACGGCTTTCGCGAGTACGCGGGAATGACTTCATATATTCCGTCGCCGAAAATGAAACCGCGGTCCAGCACCGGAACGCGCGCTTCCTCGAGGGGCATGAATCTGCCGTTTAGATAAACCGTACTCAATTGAAAAACAACCTTAGTTAAAAAGCAGGCGCAAACTGTCCCACCCGCGGCCCAGGATATTGGCGAGTTCTACATTCTCGAGCGCAATCACCGGATATTCTGCTACCTGTTTGCCATCCAGGGTAAGCTTGATCACGCCGACTTGCTGCCCGGTACTGATCGGCGCAATCAGCGGCTGCTGGCTTTCCATGGTAGCTTTCAAGCGTTGCGACTGGCCTTTGGGGAGGCTTAAGTAGACATCCTCCGTAAATCCCGCTCTGACTGAATTTTCGGCACCCTTCCAAACCGTGATGGTGGTCACCGCCTGGCCCTTTGCATAGAGGTGCAGCGTGTCGTAGAACTGAAAACCGTAATTGAGTAGCTTTTGGCTTTCGGTGGCTCTAAGGCTGTCCGACGCCGTTCCCAAGGCCACAGCAATCAGCCGCCGCGAGCCTCTTTTCGTTGAGGAGATGAGGCAGTAACCCGCATTTTCCGTATAACCGGTTTTCATTCCATCCACATAGGGATCGGTCCACAGCAGACGATTGCGGTTGACCTGCAAAATATTGTTGTACTTGTACTCCTTGATCGAATACAAGGCGTAGTATTCGGGAAAATCGCGTATTATCGCAGCCGCGAGCAAAGACAGGTCATGCGCGGTAGAGTAGTGCTGCGGATGAGGCAAGCCGGTGGAATTCATGAAATGCGTGTTTTTCATTCCCAGGCGCTGCGTCTGGCTGTTCATCATCTGCGTGAATGCTTCTTCGCTGCCGGCGATGCCTTCGGCGAGCGCAATGCAGGCATCGTTGCCGGATTGCACGACCATGCCATGTATCAATTCATCCACCTTGACCGGTTTGCCGGGTTCGATGAACATGCGCGAGCCTTCAGCGTGCCAGGCGCGGGTGGAAACCGGAAATGTCTGCTCGAGTGAGATTTGTTTCTGCTTGAGCGCGGCGAATGTGAGATAGGCAGTCATCAGCTTGGTGAGCGACGCCGGCTCGATGCGCCCGTCGATGTTTTGACCGACCAGCACTTGGTTGCTGTAAAAATCGGTGAGCAGATAGGATTTCGCCGCGATCGAAGGCGCTTGGGGAACAGGCAGTTGCTGGGCGAAAAGCAGTGATGGGAACAGCAGGAACGCTAATAGGGGTTTCACCTTTTGCATAAGCAAAAATTATATACCAAATGCGCTGCACTCTGCGGGAAGACTGAGTTCATGGCAAAAACAATCACACCGATCGTCCTTGCCCTGGCATTTTTCTTTGCCAGCGCCGCTATTCATGCCGAGGAGGCCGTTACGATCGCTCATGCCTGGGTGAGGGCCACGGCCCCCGGCCAACGCGTGGCGGGCGCTTATCTGGAAATCAGCAGCGCTGCGCCAAGCAAGCTGGTTGCGGCTTCAAGCCCGGTAGCGGGCAGCGTAGAGATACATTCGATGCGGCTGGAGAACGGCATCATGAAAATGCGGCAACTGGAAAGTCTCGAGTTGCCCGCGAAGCAGACGGTGAAGTTTGAGCCTGGCGGATTGCACATCATGCTGCTGGCATTGAAAAGGCCCTTGAAGCTGGGCGACAAGATACCGCTGCGTCTCACTTTGCAGCGTGCTGACCGCAGTACGACAGTGGTGGAAGTGCAGGCCGAAGTGCGAAACGCCAAGCCTTAGGGAACCTCTGATTCAGTCCTCCGCGGATTGGGTTGCGGGCAAAATGCGCAGGGATGCGAGGCGCGCGGCGAAGGTCGTAATCAGAGGTTCCTTAGCTTATTCCCAGGTGCCCAGAACAGCCTGTTCCCGGTGCAGGTTTTGCAGAATTTCCCGGCCGCCTGCTATAACTGCAGCGGGGGCGGGGTGTTGCAGCTCGGCGGTGATTTGTTCCAGCGCCGCTTTTCCGCTTATCTTTCCGGGCTGTAGTAACTGGACCAGCCTCACGCTCACCGGGTTGAGCACCATAAAACGTACCTGGTCGCTGAGGTTGCGGAACACCAGCAAATCGGTCGGCTGTTTCCTGCGCGGCCGGTATTCCGGGCCGATGCGATGCACCGCGTACGGATAACGCAGCAGGAACAGCACCGGGTTGAGCGCGGGTCTTCCGCGCAGCAAATCGCCAGTGCGGTTTATTTTGCCGAGATCGGCTTCCTTGTTGGAGACATCCAGCGCCAGCTCAACCCATTCGTAATGCGCGAGGCAAACCAGGTAGGGCGGATCATCCGCGCGCGTGACACGCTCTTCCTGCAAATACTGCACGAACTCGTCGGGAATTTGCCGGAACAGCGGAGTGTGGCAACGGTGGTTGGCGAAAAACTCGCGCACTAATTTTGACCATCTGCGTTTCCCCAAGATTTTGCGCGTGATTGGAAAGCAGGCGAGCAGGAAGCTTTCCAAGTTATTATACAGGAGCTCATTGTAGATTTTCATGCGCCGCGGCTCGGCTCCCCTTGGACGCGGATTATGCTTTGGATCGCGAATGTGTCGCGTGAATTGATCCTGGTACTGCTGGAATGAAAGCAAATCAGGCGTTCTGGACACGGGCACGCTTCCTCTCCCATTTTGCCTGAAGCGCCGCAATGCGCCCGACTTCGGCTGCAAGTTCTTCCAGCGGCGGGAAGTTAAAGTCGCGCTCAAGCAACGTTGGATGGACACCAAAGATTTGGTAAGTTTTGTCGAGCAGCGCCCAAACCGGGTCAATAACTCCGGCGCCGTGGGTGTCCACAATCAGGTCTTCGGCTTCCCGGTAGTGGCCGGCGATATGCAGGTAAACGATGCGCTCCGCCGGCAGTGAGCGAATGAACTGCAGCGCATCGTAGCGGTGGTTGACGCTATTTACATAAACATTATTGATATCGAGATGCAGCAGGCAATCGGCCTCCTTGAGCACCGCCTTGATGAATTCGAGCTCGGACATTTTATTGATTGCGGGCGCGACATAGAATGAAGCATTCTCCACTGCAATTTTTTGTTCCAGGATTTCCTGCGTGCGGCGGATGCGTGCCGACACATAACGCACGGCTTCCTCGGTAAACGGAATCGGCATCAGGTCGTACATATGGCCGTCGTCGCTGCAATAGCTCAAGTGCTCGGTGTAGAGCTTGACCTTATGCTCTCGGAGGAAGGTTTTGACGCGTTTCAGAAAAACTTCGTCGAGCGGCGCAGGCCCGCCCAGCGATAAAGACAACCCGTGGCAGACGAAGGGATAAAGCTCGGTAAAATAACGCAGGTGGCGGTTTGATGCGCCGCCGATTTCCAGCCAGTTTTCCGGAGCGATTTCGAAGAAATTGATTACGGGAGGGACCGCGGCCTTAAGCGCCGGAATCAACTCCCGGCGCAGGCCCAACCCCGCACCATAAATACCGGAAATATCCATGATGCGGGACCATTACTAAATTACTTCTTGCTTTCCCCGCACTTGCCTTCGCCACACTTGCCTTCTTTGACGTTTTTGACCCCGCACTTGCCTTCACCGCATTTGCCTTCTTTCATCATTTTGGCATTAGCTTCTTTGTCGGCCTTCGACATTTTTCCGGCAGGGCCTTTACCGTCGGCTTTCTTGTCATCGCCTGCAACCTGGTAGCCGCTCTTCAACGAATCCATGGCGAAAGGATTATCAACCGCTTTGGCGATGGGGGTAATGGCGAAGGAAGCCGCAAAAGCGGTGCCCAGGGCCATAGTTAAAACAGTTTGTTTCTTGATCATGACGTTCTCCATACTAGAAAATTGTTGAAAAATACCCGGTTCAGGCACCTACATTAAAAACGCTTAATGGGCAAAAGCATTTTAAATCACCGAGACGCGAGAGCCCCGCTACTGGATTTCACGTCATCCGAAAAATTCTCTCGAGTTCAGTCCGGATAACGCTGGCAGGCGCGCCGGATGATGGCCATCTGCTCGCGGAAGTGCCTGCAACCGTCGCAAAGAAAAAGGTGTATTCTCAGGCCTACCCATTCTACCAGACTCAGGCGGCGGTCCAGGGAGTGCGATACCAGCATTGAAACTTCCTTGCAGGTCAGCATTACTTTTCCCCTAAACTGCCGCCGAACCAGTTATGCTCCAAGCATAGCCTCAAGCTCATGCGCGCGCGGTACAGCATGACCCAGCAGTTGGTCGCTGAAATTTGCATGTCCTTACAGATTTCCTCGGTGCTTGACCCCAGGAACTCGCGCATCATGAACGCCCGAGCGGTGTTAGCCGGCATCAGTTTGGCGCAAACTTCAAATATCTCCCAGAATTTCTTGTTCTCCAGGTTTTTAAGCGGGTCGGCCCAAGCCTGCGGCCACGTGTTCCAATGCCCATCCGGCTGGAAAAGCACGTCAAAATCGCCCACGCCGTTTTCCAGCTCTGCCTCGAGGCTGAATTGCGTAGCTTCTTTCGCCTGCTTGCGGAAGAGGTCAATGATTTTGTGCTTGAGGATGCCGGTCAGCCAGGTTTTAGGCGAAGATTTGCCGGAAAACTTGGAGCGGCTCTCCAGCGCCGCCAGCAGAGTTTCCTGCACCGCATCCTCGGCCAGCGCGTTGTCACGCAATTGCAGCAGGGCATAACGCAGCAGATACGGGCGATATTCATCAAGCGCGCCAGCTGAGATATGGCCTGGTTTTGTCTGGTTATTCACGATCGGCCAAACGCTGCCAAGTTGAAAAGATAAATAAATTTAGACGTTTCCGGGTGGAAACACAAGGGGAACGGCGGCACTTGAAATGCGCGAATTGCGACCCATATAAACACCAGCGGTGCAAATAAGCGCCGGTTGATCAATGTCTTAATTTGGAGATAATTATCATGGCAAATATTACGCGTTATGACCCTTTTGATGATATATTCGGCGATCTTTTGAAGGGTTTCTTCGTGCGGCCGGTGAGTTTTGAAGGTCCGTCACAATTCCCGGTCAAGGTAGATGTCACTGAAGGTGATAATGCCTATAAAGTGAAGGCCGAGCTCCCGGGCGTGAAGAAAGAGGACATCAACGTGTCCATTGACGGCAGTCAAATATCCATCAATGCCGAAGTGAAGAAAGAGCACGAAGAAAAAGATGGCGAGCGAGTGCTGCGCAGCGAGCGTTATTACGGAAAATTCTCGCGCAGTTTCCAGCTTGCTCAGGACGTGGATGAAAGCACGGCGCAGGCCAAATACTCTGACGGCGTGCTGGAACTCGTATTGCCGAAGAAAGCCGCAGTTTCCGCTAAAAAGCTTTACATCCAGTAACAGGGAAGTGTTTTGACAAAAGGCGGCCTAGTGCCGCCTTTTTTGTTTTAAGGTTGCAGAGTGTAAAATGATGCACTTTGCAACCAGGCAGGACAGCCATGCCACTCAATCCGACCAGCGCCAGGCAAAAGGCCAGCGACCTCGCCGAGGCGCTGCCGTACATCCAGCGCTTTCACGGCAAGACCATCGTTATCAAGTATGGCGGCAACGCCATGATAGAGGAATCCCTCAAGCACGGCTTCGCCCGCGACGTGGTGCTGCTGAGGCTCGTCGGCATGAACCCGGTAGTGGTGCACGGCGGCGGGCCGCACATCAACGAGCTCTTGAAACGTGTCGGCAAGCAAAGCGAATTCGTCCAAGGGATGCGGGTCACCGACCGCGAAACCATGGACGTGGTGGAAATGGTATTAGGGGGACAGGTCAACAAGCAGATTGTCAGCCTCATCAATCAGCACGGCGGCAGGGCGATAGGCTTGACCGGCAAGGATGGGGATTTTATCCGCGCCCGCAAGTTGAAACTGAAAAGCACTGCAAACAAGGAAGAATGGCTGGATATGGGGCACGTCGGCGAAGTGGTGGGCATTGATCCCCAGATCGTGTCCTTGCTTGACAGCCAGGATTTTATTCCGGTGATCGCACCCATCGGTGTGGGCGACAAGGGCGAGTCCTACAATATCAACGCCGACCTGGTGGCGGGGAAAATCGCCGAGACGTTGAAAGCGGAGAAGCTGATTCTGCTCACCAATACGCCCGGGGTGCTGGATAAGAAAGGCAACGTGCTGACCGGTCTTAACGCTGCCAAGGTGAAAAGCCTGATTGAGGATGGCACCATTTCAGGAGGCATGCTGCCCAAGGTGAACTGCGCGCTGGAGGCGGTGCGTAACGGCGTGAAAACCTGCCACATCATAGATGGTCGGGTTGAGCACGCGCTGCTCCTGGAAATTCTCACCGACGAAGGCGTGGGCACGCTGATTCGTGCGGGCGCGCGATGAGTGTCATAAATTTGAGGCGAGGGTTAAGTCATGCCAGCTAAGCACGGTGAACGCAAATTACAGATCCTGCAGACGCTGGCGCAGATGCTGCAGAATCCGCGCGCCGAGAAAATCACCACCGCCGCGCTGGCGGCGAAGCTCGACGTCTCCGAAGCCGCTTTGTACCGCCATTTTGCCAGCAAGGCGCAGATGTTCGAGGGACTTATTGAATTCATCGAAGAGTCCATCTTCGGCCTCATCAACAAAATCACCACCGACGAGAAAAGCGGGGTGAAACAGCTGGAAGCGATGCTCACCATGCTGCTCGGCTTCGCCGAGAAGAATCCGGGCATGACGCGGGTGCTGATCGGCGATGCGCTGGTGAACGAGGACGACCGGCTACAAACGCGCATCAACCAGTTGCATGACCGGATGGAAGCGTCGATTAAACAGGCGCTGCGCTTCGCGTCGAGCCAGAACGAGCTGCCTGCCGACATGGACGCCGCGGCGCAGGCGAATCTCTTGATGTGCTATGTCACCGGCCGCTGGCACCAGTATGCAAAAAGCGGCTTCAAGCGCAAGCCGATGGAGCACTGGGCCGGGCAGTGGCGGGAATTGATGCGGGGTTAGGCTTGGTGTCGTTAAGCATTCACCGCTTGCTTTTTTCTGCTGCACACGCTGCATTGCGGGTCTTTGGAGAGCTTGATTGAATGCCATTCCATGGACAGCGCATTGAGCAACAGCAGCCGGCCGTTCAAAGTTTCGCCCATACCAGTTAAAAGTTTCAACGCTTCCGCTGCCTGAATCGTGCCGATGATGCCGGTTAAGGGGGCGAATACGCCCATAACCGCGCAGCGCGTTTCCTCGACTTCGCCGTCGTCGGGAAACAGGCAGTGGTAGCAGGGGCTCGTTGCTTCCCGCAAATCGAATACCGCGACCTGGCCGTCGAAGCGCACGCCCGCTCCTGACACTAGCGGTTTTCTGTGCGCAACGCAGGCACGGTTTACCGCATGGCGGGTGGCAAAGTTATCGCTCGCATCAAGCACCACATCGGCGCTTGCCACCAGCTCGCGCAAATCCTCGCCTGCTACGCGTTTTGGCACTTCGATTACTTTTACCTCGGGATTAATCAGCGCCATGGTGTTGCGCGCGGATTGCGTTTTCGGCGTACCGACCGCTGGGGTGTGATGCAAGATTTGCCGCTGCAGGTTGGTGAGATCTACCTTTTCGCCATCGCAAATGGTGATTTTGCCGACGCCGCTCGCCGCAAGGTAAAGGGCAATCGGTGAGCCCAAACCGCCAGCGCCGATAATCAGCGCATGCGAGTTGAGAAGTTTTTCCTGGCCTTCGATGCCGATCTGAGGCAGCAGGATGTGCCGACTGTACCTTATGAGCTGATTGTCGTTCATGGCGATGCCGGAGCACGAGCCGGAGCGCAGCCGGGGCTTACTTTTGCTCTTGCAGGATTTGCAGGCCCTTGAGCAGGTTGAGCGCCTGGTTCAACTGATAATCATTTTTTCCGCCGAATTCAGGAGGCTCGGCCTTGGCGTCATCGTCGCTCTTGGGTTTGGGTGCGGGTTTGGGCGCGGTTTTCGCAGGCGAAGTTTTTGGCGACGCAGGCTTGTCTTCAGGCTGCTTGTCATTTGAAAGATGGCGCTCCAGATCCACTTCCCGCAAGCGCGGACCGGATTCAATGCCGTTCACCGTGGCTTCTTCCACCACGATATCCGGCGTGATGCCTTTGGCCTGGATCGAACGACCGTTAGGCGTGTAGTAACGCGCCGTAGTGAGCTTGATGGCCGTGTTATTTCCCAATGGAAGGATGGTTTGCACCGAGCCTTTTCCGAAACTTTGCGTACCCATGACGACGGCGCGCTTGTGGTCCTGCAACGCGCCGGCGACAATTTCCGACGCTGATGCCGAGCCGTTGTTGACCAGCACCACCATCGGCACGGTCTTCACTGCAGGCGGGAGTTTCTTCAGATAATCTTCCTTGAAATTGCCGTGCAAATAATTTTCCGGTGTGGCGGTAAATCGCATTTTGGCGTCCTCAGTGCGGCCATCGGTATACACCACCAGTGAATTCGCCTGCAGGAAGGCCGAGGATACCGCCACTGCGCCGTTCAGCAAACCGCCCGGGTCGTTGCGCAAATCCAGAACCAGACCTTTCAGCGGGCTAGGCTTGTATAGATCGGTGAGCGCCTTGGCCAGCGTTTCCCCGGTGTGCTCCTGGAACTGGGTGATGCGGATAAAGCCGTAGCCCGGTTCGATCAGCTTGGATTTGACGCTTTGAACCTTGATGACCGCGCGCGTCAGGGTGAATACCAGAGGCTTGGACTCGCCCTTGCGCACCACGGTGAGTATGATCTGAGTATTGGGTTTGCCGCGCATGCGCTTGACCGCTTCGTTGAGGGTCATGCCTTTGACCGCGCTGTCATCGAGCTTGATGATGAGATCGCCGGTTTTGAGGCCCGCGTTATAGGCGGGCGTATCTTCAATCGGCGAGACCACTTTGACGAAACCGTCTTCCATGCCGACTTCGATGCCCAAGCCGCCGAACTCGCCCTGGGTGCCCACCTGCAATTCCTTGAAGGCGTCCGAGTCAAGGTAGGCGGAATGAGGATCCAGCCCGGTGAGCATGCCGTTAATTGCTTCGGTGATGAGCTTCTTGTCGTCCACCGGTTCGACATAGTCGTTTTTAATGCGCCCGAATACTTCGGTGAAGGCGCGCAATTCCTCGACCGGCAAAGGCGCGCCGGCGTCTTTTTGCGCCACCGCTGAAAAATTCAGGCTCAGGGCCGCGCCGAGCAACGCGCTCAGCACGATCAGCCCAATTTGCTCTAATTTGCTTCGCATCTAAAAATCTCCTCGAATCGCCGGAAGCGACCGTATTGCTGAGTTACTTTACGGTGACCCAGGTCAAGGGGTCAAACGGTTTGCCCTGGTGCCTCATTTCAAAGTATAAACCGGAATCGGCGTTGCCGCCGCTGTTTCCTACTGTGGCAATGGTGTCCCCGCCATGAATCGTATCCCCGACCTGCTTGTAAAGGGTTTCATTGTTGCTGTACAGGCTCATGTAGCCCGCCCCGTGGTCTAGGATGATCAGGTTGCCAAACCCGCGCAGCCAGTCGGCAAACACCACCTGTCCGCCGGCGATCGCTTTAACTTCCTGTCCGCTTGGCGAGAGGATGAACAGCCCTTTCCAGGTTAGACCGCTGTCTGTACGTGGACCGCCGAAACGATTGGTGAGTTCCCCTTTTACCGGCAAATTTAGCTTACCTTTCAATTGTTGGAAAGGACTGGCATCGAGCGATGAATCGGGAAGCTGGTTGTTGCTGAGCTTGGCGGGCGGTTTTTTCTCGGAAAGGATTTTCGCCAATTTCTCCACCAGGCGCGCAAGACGGCGCTCATTGTGCTGCAGGGTTCCAATCTCGCGCCGCTGCTGAGAGATTTGTTTGGAGACGCTGGCGAGCACCTGCTGGTGTGCGAGTTTTTCTTTTTCCAGAAGCCGCTTCTGCCATGCCTGCTCGGTCTGGATTTTCTTGAGTTCGTTGCTTTTCTCCCGGGTTCGGGAGGCGAGCGTACTGAGCTCGTTGAGGTTTTCGCGAAGTTTTGCGATGAAATCCGTCCGCGTTTGTGAAATATAACTGTAATAATAAAGTTGGCGCGCGACCTGGTTGGGATCCTGGCCGTTCAACAGCAGCGCCAGATAATCCATCTGTTGCCCCAGGTAGAGTTGATACAGCAATTTCTCGAGCAACGCCTGCTGGGTACTTATGCTGGAATCGGTCTGCCGGGTCTGTGCCTGCAAGCTCGCTAGCGCAGCGTTGACTTCGCGTTGCTGCCGGTCGAGTTCATAGAGCTTGCGGTTGGCTTCCGAGATCGCGCGTTCCGATCCCCTGAGCGCATCGGCCGCCTCCGATTTCGATTCCTCAGCATCAGTCAGTTCTTTTTGCAGCGCCTCAATGCGGCTGCGCAATTGCTTCAGCTCATCTTTTGGCGCTGCGTCAGCCGGCCCGGCTAAAGCGAGCCACAGGACGGTCGAGCTTGCGCAGACCAGACACCAAAACCCAAGGCGCAACCCTGTGGCCTTGTAGTTGAATCGCAAGCCGCTTTCGGCGCTGCCGGGTTTCGGGTCTTGCAGGATGGTTGGCACCGTATTTTCGCAGCGGCAGGTTACGGTCTGGCTTTACCCTGGTTGGCGACCGCTTGCACGGCCTGGTTTACTG
Source organism: Gammaproteobacteria bacterium (assembly GCA_041495205.1). Taxonomy (GTDB): domain Bacteria; phylum Pseudomonadota; class Gammaproteobacteria; order Burkholderiales; family JAHFRG01; genus JAHFRG01. The sequence continues at coordinate 61 of JBGQCF010000048.1, read as the reverse complement.
CTTCCTCGTCCCCCAGGTAGTAGTGTTTTAGCGGCCGCAAGTTGTTGTCAAGCTCGTACAC
>JBGQCF010000047.1:0-13804 GCA_041495205.1 Gammaproteobacteria bacterium | reverse complement strand
TTTCCCCAAGCTTTCCCTGGTTGGGATTTTGAACCCGGATAGTTCTTTGTACAGCACCGACTTCCGCGCCTCGGAGCGGCTGTTTGCGCAGCTCATGCAGGTCGCAGGGCGCGCCGGGCGCGCGCAAATCCCCGGCGAAGTTCTGATCCAGACACAGTTTCCAGATCACCCCTTGTATGAAGCTCTACGGCAGCAGGATTACGCCGCTTTCGCCAAAACCCTGCTTGCCGAGCGCAAACACGCCGGTCTGCCGCCTTTCATACATCAGGCGCTGCTGCGCGCCGAAGCGACGCGGTCCAGCGCGGTGATGAGCTATCTTGCTGACGCCGCCGCGCTAGCTTCACGCATCAGCCATGAAGTTACGATTTACGATCCGGTGCCGGCGCATATGCCGCGGCTTGCCGGCCGTGAACGCGGGCAATTGCTGGTGCAATGCGCCTCGCGCAAAAAACTGCAGGCGTTCTTGAAAGACTGGCACGGCGCACTCACGGAGGTCTCAAGCAAAAAAGTGCGCTGGGCTTTGGATGTGGACCCGCTGGAGTTTTAACTGGGGCGCCAGCTTGACCACGGCGGTAACTACGAAGACTACCTGCGCAGCCAAGGCGGGGCGCTGAGGAGTGGCACACTGGAAACACTGCCCTCCTATGCAGCCCAACGTTTGACATGAGCGGCAGCACACGGTTTGCCTTGGGCTGTCCGCTCGATGGAAGGGTTGGGCGTCATTTGGTGGCTAATACACACCCGGCGAGGTAGCAACATGTACATTGACCTGTGCTGCAAGACATGCGAACAGCGCAATTCCTTCTTCAACCAAGTCCTCGCTCCCCCGGGTGTCGTTGTGCACGCCGAGCACAGCAACAGACACGTGATTCAGTAGTGCTTCGAGCTGCGCAAGCGCGCCTTCAAGATCGTCAAGATTCATCTTGTTGTCGATATAGAAGACTGAGTCGCGTCCGCTTCTCGTGTAATGTGCCACAACTTTATGCCGCCACCTTTCGATCTTGGCGAGCGGACTGTCTTGCTCAGCTAGACATGCCTGAATCTCCGGAAGGAGCTGCTTCAGATCCGAATCTCCATACCTTCGAACCAGCGTGATGAGATTGGGCAGGGAGTATGTACTCTTGGTGCGATCAAGCAATGTGCCAGCTTTGGCAAAGAAGCCATCAAATGCTGCTTGCCATATCTGACCGAACAGTTGGTCAAATCGCTCCAAGACTACAGGGTGCTGCCGTCCCCCTTCGTGTAGCCCACGAAGCAAATGGAAATGGCTCCAAGCGGAGAACAACGACTCCGCGAGCGCGGTGACCATCGCCTCGATCTTGGTCTGGTGATTAGGATTCATGTGCGTTGTATGACGCCCAACGTTCAAATTGAGGGGCGCGCCACTTTTGGCGCGTCCCGCCCGAATGCAGGGTTAGGCAAAACAGAGAGATCGGAGAGAGATCGGGGTCAGGCTTGGTTAATTGCATATTCGCCCCAAGCTGATATCCGTCTTGCAATCCTCATTTATGCAACTAGCCAAGCCTGACCCCCTTGAGGACTCTCAAAAGACATGACATCTTGATTTGGTCCGTCTGTAGCGCCTTGTTATGCATCTTCTAGATACTGTTTGAAAAGTGACGGAAGCGCTTTCTCCTCTTCGGCAAACCAGTCCATTATTGCATCAATGTTTTCTTCCAAAGTGGTGTATTTAGAGTCCAATGGTTTGGGGTCACTGCCTCTGGACCTATCAAGTGCGCGTTGTAGCTGAACTGCTTTGTTCGAAAGCTCTGAAACTTTTAACTCCACACTTGGCATTTCGAGCGGCCCAAATTTTTCGAACTCTAATCTGAAGGTGTCTCGTCGATTCATGAGTTCCATAGTTCCGCTTACCATTTTTTGTAAGAAAGCAGTGCGATACGTTGTGCAGTAGTGGGGAAAGTCCTTTACAAGGTTACAAGCGTTCAATCGAATGGGCCTAAGGTTGTAGTGTTTTGTGATCCTATTAGCCTCCGCAGCAAGACGATTGGCTTCATTGGCACGAAGAATAGCGACTACAGCAATTAATGCGGAAAGAATGGAGACTAATAACGCAAAGTAATCTAGGTTCACTGTTCTCACCTAAGATGCATAACGTTCGCCATAACCGGCGTGCAAAAGCAGAGCGAAGCGGCGCTTTTGCACGTCCGCGTTGATGGTGTTGTTAGGGTTCATCTATGAGTATTCCAGGCAAGCTGCAAATTTTTGTTATTGAGGATTAATTCCTCAGCAACCAAGCGCATTGATTCAGGAACTACCAGCGCGAATGAGACACCGATTTTGCAACCTTTCGCAACGGCCTTTTGAATTTGCTCTAATTGCGCGCCTGTATTTTTGTTCTTTTTAATTAGATGAGCAGTAATTCTTTGGCGCATGTCTTTTTTCTTTGAATGCCCAACATACTGAAGCAGCCATTCATTACTGGATTTCTCTTGACTATATAGAGAGTATAAGTTTGCACTATTTCTTAGACTCTTGAGCACTTCATTGTTCTCTTTCTTTATTTCATCTTCACACGATGCCCAATTTCTCTGGCAATCCGCGCTACCATGTAATTTTTTCGGATATTTGAATTCTATTGGTTTGTTAACAATCAAAATTGCCTCGCAAGAGCTACTGAAGGCTTGCGTGTCGAGAAAAGTTGGAATGCTCGGGATGACCATTGTTGAACCCTAACGTTCGCGCCCACCTGCGCGCGGGCTCGATAGCTGAGAAAAGCGCGCCGGTTCCCGCGCGTCCGGGTGGTGCGCAAAGTTAGACAGCATGCAATTTCCTGACCTGATGATCAAAACGATAAGGCCCAAGGGTTTGCTCGAGATGGCGCTTTGTTGCCTCGATGCCCCACTCGGGTTCACTCTTCCGGCCCGGCCCGAAATCACGGCTAACAAAGCATTTGTCGGGAGTGTTCCAGACGGTTGATGGAATCAAGTAGAGGTCGGGAGTTTCTGGCCCGTGGAAAACAGCGAGCGCGACAAGCCGTAGTTCAGAGAGAGCAAACTTCCGCTTTTGAACGAAGGCATATCCGGGACCGCGTATTGACTTCACTTGCACTTGATAAAACCGCTCTACATTTGGCGCAGTTACAACGAAATCGATGCTCCGATCATCAATCTCAGGAGAGTAGACGGAAAAACCGTGGAGCGTGAATTGCATTTTGACGAAGTACTCAGCATAAGTGCCGAGCTGTTGCTTCGACAGCTTGCGCCATGTGTCAGAGATTGTGAAGTCAGTCATCGACGCGGGTAATGCGGCATTGTGGCGGATGGGTGAAGCTCCTCACTCTTCAATGACAATGCCCCCGACGACCTTGCGTGTGCGGCTCGTCAGTTCTTTCCCGCAGTACCGGCAGACGGAAGCTTCCGTTCGCACCAGTTCAGCGCAATAAGGGCATTTCTTCATCTGGCCGCGGGAAAGCAGATCTTCTTCTACGGCTGACTGGTTTCGTTTTGCTACGAGCGCTGCAATTATCCCGATGAGAGGGCTAAGTAGGACGGACAGCAGAAAGAACCCGAATCCAGAGCGTCCCTTATTCGCGGCGACGATACCGGCTATCACACTCAGTCCGAGCCAGATGATGATGGTATTCACGATGATGATGATCCCCACGATGCCTCCCTTGTATGCCGCCTAACGCACAAGCTCAGCCGCGCGCGGCTTGTTGCGCGTCGGCTGCAGCGCCTGGTTAGCTGCCATTTTGTGCCATGTCAGCGATGTACCACTCTGCTTATGGAATTCATTGAAGTCTTCCATTTGCTTCCCAAGAACGCCAAGCCATCCTCCGGTCCATGTGCCGAATGCTGGTGAGCCATCGAGCTTGTAGACGTTTTCTGGGAAGGTGCGCATTGTGTAAACCGGATTCTGAGTTCCGTACTCGATGCCAAGAGTATGGAAATACTCTCCCTTGAGAACGAACTTGGGGCTACCCCGATAGGAAAGCGTGACGTCAGTAAGCATGTTGTCTTTGAGGGCCTCCGCAAATTGCAGCAGCACCCTCGATACATCGGCTGGGCTGCTTTCACCTGACACTCGGCGGAGATCAAACACTACCGACCTAGGGAGAACGAAGAATTTGTAGTGCGCAAATACCGTAATGCCGTTGCTTCGCGGATCGGCGTGTACAACGCTGGAAAGGTGACGCTGCACGAACACGTAATTGCAAAGCGCTCCTACGGCAACAACGCCAACAAATGCCACAGCTACCAAGACGGCGGCGCGACGCTTCATATGCCCCTTTTGTGGCAGCTAACGACTGAGTTGAGCGGCGGCTGGCAAAGCAGAGCTTTGCCAGCACTTCGTCCGCTCGAACGATGTGTTAGACAGACACGAATCGCAACATATCTGCCGTGTCCCTATTGGTCTTCGAACTTCCCGGGCGGCACTTGGCATTTGTCGAGGTCACCGCCGCACTTTAGTAGGTGTGCTCCGCCAGCCACCCACGCCGCTGGAACTGGCGAGTGCTTGTGCGTGCACCAAAATGTGCGAAGGACGCTCACATTCGCGACCTGTTGGTCCGAACGCTTTTCGTTGCTCTGAATCGTGCGACTGTCTTTGTGAAAGTATCGGCATAAAACCATAGGCACCTCGCTCTTGTGGCTGTCTAACGAATAGCTTGAGCGGCGCGCCGTTTTTGCGCGTCCGCCTCGAAGCGCATGTTAGGCATTACCGAATTTCTATTCTGCGTAATGGGTACCCGATGATAGAACCATCGTCTAGGCGCTCCAATTCCAATTCGAAAATGAATGATGTCTTCGTGCTTTCGATTTCTCGCGGATCGGCGGTTGTATCTTTGGCTTCGATGAAGTATCCGTACGCCTCGTAGCCTTCATCGAATATCATCGAAAGCTTTTCATCATGATCGTTTCGTGCAGGTGAACGAGCACTGGTATTCTCATCGATGCCCCAGTAAGGCTCTTGAATCAAATAGCTAACTCTTTTTCCATCGCGTTTTTTGCTAGTATCAGTCCACACGCTCAAATAGACCTTCTTGTTCTCCTCGTCCACCGCACACCAGCTCCAGACGGCATTTCGCTGGGTCGCGCCAAGGTAGGCCATTAATTGCGAGCGGTTTTCGAGCCTAGACATAAGTTCATCGTCTCCGTAATGCCCAACTAAAAATGGACACCAAAAGTGGTGCCTAATACGGCAATTTTGCTTTTTGCTGCGTCATCCTGCAAGCAATTAAATCCATATCGATGCGCTCCGGCTTTAGGGCGGAGAGGGGCTTCGCGGTATAATAACACCCCTTTGTTCCCTATCTATTAAACCTTGGATTTGAAATCCGATCTGGCTCAACTTTTTGCTGCGGCTCTCGGCAAAATCGCGCCGTCTCAGCAGGCGTCCTTGATTCACCTCGAACGCCCCAAGCAGGAGAGCCACGGCGATTACTCTTGCAATCTCGCATTGCTGCTGGCTAAGCCATTGCACCGCAGCCCGCGCGAGATCGCCGCAGCTTTGCTCGCCGCGCTGCCTTCATCGCCCCACGTGGAAAAAGCGGAAATTGCCGGCGCCGGCTTCATCAATTTGTTTCTCAAACCCGCCGCCAAACAAATGGTCATACCGCATATTCTGAATAGCGGGGGAGCTTACGGCAGCAGCCGGATCGGCGCTGGCAAAAAAATCCAGGTGGAATTCGTTTCCGCCAACCCCACCGGGCCGCTACACGTCGGTCATGGGCGCGGCGCGGCTTTTGGCGCGAGCCTGGCTAACGTGCTGGATGCCGCCGGTTATCAGGTGTCGCGAGAGTTTTACGTGAATGACGCCGGCAGGCAAATGGATATTCTCGTATTATCCACCTGGCTGCGCTATCTCGAGTTGGCGGGCGTGAGCATTGCCTTCCCGTCCAACGCCTACCAGGGCGATTACGTCCGCGCCATGGCAAAAAGAATTTTTGAGGCGCAGGCCAAACGCTATGTGCGCGAGGAAAAAGCAATATCGCAAGGCGTACCCGACGTGCACTCCGACCCCGAGGCGCATCTTGACGGCCTGATCGCCAACGCCAAGAAACTGCTCGGCAAGGATTACGCTGATATTCACCGCTTCGTCCTAACCGAGCAACTGAATGATTGCCGAAATGACCTCACGGAATTCGGCGTGACTTTCGACGCATGGTTCTCGGAAAAATCGCTGTTCGACTCAGGCGAGGCCGGTCGCGCCATTGCGTTGCTCGAAAAGAAAGGGCATATCTACGTCAAAGATGGCGCCAAGTGGTTCACCTCGAGCAAATTCGGCGACGAAAAAGACCGGGTTGTGCAGCGCGAAAACGGCGAGTTCACTTACTTCGCAGGGGATATCGCCTATCACCTGGACAAATTTGAGCGCGGCTTCCAGCGCGTGATTGATATCTGGGGCGCAGACCACCACGGCTATATCGCCCGCGTCAAGGGTGCATTGCAGGCTCTGGGATTTGATCCGGACAGGCTCACCGTAGCGCTGGTGCAGTTCGCAGTGCTCTACCGCGATGGTAAGAAAGTTCCGATGTCCACCCGTTCCGGCGAATTCGTCACTCTGCGCGAACTGCGGCGGGAAGTCGGCAATGATGCTGCGCGCTTTTTCTACGTGCTGCGCAAAAGCGATCAGCATCTCGATTTCGATCTCGACCTCGCGAAATCGCAAAGCAACGAAAACCCGGTGTACTACATCCAGTATGCGCACGCCCGGATCTGCAGCGTACTGCAGGAATGGGGAGGTGACGTCGCGATTCTCAAGCAGGCGGACATCGCGCCGTTAACCGGCGCACACGAGCTTGCGCTGCTGCAGCGCCTGATGGAATATCCTGAAATCGTGGAAGGCGCTGCGCGAGAGTTCTCTCCACATCTCATCGCGTTTTATCTCAAAGAACTGGCCGCGGAGTTTCACAGCTATTACAATGCGACACGGTTCCTGGTGGACGACGCAAAACTCAAAAACGCGCGCCTGGCTCTGGTCACGGCCACCCGGCAGGTTTTGCGCAACGGGCTGAAGTTGCTAGGTGTCAGCTGTCCTGAAAAAATGTAGGATATACGAGTGTCAAGAGATTATAAAACCGCTTCCAGTAAATCCAGTTCGGGCCAGAGCGGCGGCTCTTTTCTCCTCGGCCTTTTTATCGGATTGCTTCTGGGCTTGGGCATCGCTCTGGGGGTCGCCTGGTATATCAACAAACTGCCCAGCCCGTTTGTAAGCCGCGAAAAACCACCGGCGAACCTCCCCGGCAGCGAAACCAAGCTTGAGCCGCCTGCTCCTCAGGTCGCGCCAAAACAGGAGGAAAAACAGGCCAAGGCAACACCCAAGACAACAACCAAAGACAAGCCGCGCTTTGATTTTTACAAAATCCTGCCTGGATCCGAAGAGCCGGTAACCGAGCAGGAATTGAAACAGGCCGCAAAGCAGCCCAGCCTGTCCAAGGATGTTTATTTTCTTCAGGCGGGCGCATTCCAAAATTTACCCGATGCTGACAACCTGAAAGCCAAGCTTGCGTTATTAGGTGTTGAAGCCAACATACAAAGCGCTAATTTAGCCGAGAAAGGCGTATGGCACCGCGTCCGGGTGGGGCCGTACACCAAAGTAGACGAACTCAACCGCATGCGCAGCGCATTGAAACAAAACGGCATCGATACCAGCCTGATCAAGGTGCACGACGCTCCCACGCGTTAGCGCGAATAATTCAACAGGAGATGTGGATGAAACTCTTCAAGACTATGCTTTTGTCTTGCCTGCTGGCGTTTGCCGGCGGCGCGCTTGCTGCCGCGCCCAAACTGAACACGGACTACCGGCTGGTTATCCCGCCTCAGCCTGTCGAGACCGGCAACAAAATCGAGGTTATCGAATTTTTATACTACGGCTGTTCGCACTGCTTCGACGCCGAACCCTATCTAAAGCAATGGATGAGCCGCATGCCGAAAGATGTGACATTCCGGCGCATTCCCGCGGTGTTCCGCGATGACTGGGTACCGCTCACCAAGACTTTTTACACCTTGGAGGCGCTGGGTGAGCTCGACCGGCTGCACAGCGATGTGTTCGAAGCCATTCACGCCAAACACATCGATCTCAACAACGAGCAAATGTTGCTTGACTGGATGGAACAACACGGCGTAAACCGCAAGAAATTCGCCGATGCCTATAATTCGTTCTCAATAAAGAATCGGGCTGAATACGCAAAAAAATTGACTCAAGCTTACGGCGTGGAGGGCACGCCTTCACTGGTGGTGGACGGCAAGTACCTTACCGGGCCCGGAATGACCGGCTCGCATGAAAGCGCCATGCGGGTGCTTGATCAGCTGATAGACAAGGCACGGCAGGAACGCTCTTCCAAGCGCTGATGCCACTTAAGGTGTTAATAACAGGCGCATCGAGCGGCATCGGCGAAGCGCTGGCGCGCGAATACGCAAAACGGGGCGCGATTCTCGGCTTGATAGCGCGGCGCGAGGGAGCGCTTGCCCAACTCAAGGACGCGCTTCCCGCCGCCTGCCTCATATTTGCCGCTGATGTGCGTGATGCCCGGGCCATGCAACAGGCGGCCGGCGATTTCATCGGGCAGCATGGTTGTCCTGACGTGGTGATCGCCAATGCCGGGATAAGCCGCGGCACTCTCACCGAAAAAGCCGAAGACCTCGAAGCATTCCAGCAAATTCTGGATATCAACGTGATGGGAATGGTTAAGACCTTCCAGCCTTTCCTTGCCCAAATGCGCGAGCAAAAGCGTGGCACGCTGGTGGGAATTGCCAGTATCTCGGGATTCCGCGGCCTGCCCGGCGCCGCAGCTTACTCGGCTTCCAAAGCCGCCGCAATCAGCTACCTGGAAAGCCTGCGGGTGGAACTGCACGGCAGCGGCGTTTCGGTGCTCACGGTCTGTCCGGGTTACATCGCCACCGCGATGACGGCGAACAATCCTTATCCCATGCCGTTCATCATCAGCGCTGAAGCTGCCGCGAAAAAAATCATCCGCGCCATCGAACGGCAGCGCAAGTTTTTGGTCATCCCCTGGCAAATGGCGATCCTCGGGCGCATCCTGAAAATACTTCCACTCTGGCTTTACGACCGGGCGCTTTCCAAAGCGCCGCGCAAGCCGCGCGATTTTTAGCCGTTCAATCGGCGCAAAGCCTCTGCTTAATTTCCGCGTCGCTTAATTCCCCGATTTCCACGAGCTTTCTCGCCGAAGTGAGGCCGGAGACGACGCGCACCTTGTCTTTGGGCAAACCCAGCGCCGCGGCGAGAATTTCCCGCGCCGCCAGATTCGCTTTGCCTTTTTCAGGAGCGGCATTCACGCATATCTTGAGGGTGTCGCCCATCCATCCCGCGACGCTGTTTCGCGACGACTTGGGCACGACCTTGATTTTGAGCTTCATGAGACGTCTGCCAATTCATCAATATAAGCCTGATGAACAACTTCTTCAAAGCACACGAAATACACTTGCTCCAGCAAAGCGCGGTCTTGCAAGGCTTTCACGGTTTCGCCAACCGCAATAGCGCAGGCCTGCTCAATGGGGTAGCCATAAACACCGCAGCTGATCGCAGGAAAAGCAATGGATTGAATCCCATGCTCGCAGGCAAGCTTGAAACTTTCCCGATAGCACAAGGCCAGTAATTCCGGCTCGCCGCTGTTGCCGCCTTTCCACACCGGGCCGACGGTATGAATGACATGCCTGGCTTTCAGGCGGTAGCCTTGGGTGATTTTTGCCGCGCCGGTTTTGCAGCCACCCAGCGTGCGGCACTCGGCCAGCAGTTGCGGGCCCGCCGCGCGATGAATCGCCCCGTCTACTCCGCCGCCACCCAAGAGCGTCTTGTTCGCGGCGTTGACAATCGCATCCACGGCAAACGTCGTAATGTCGCCCTTTGCCAGCTTGATGCGCTTAAACGTCTTGCTCATTTTTTACAATGGTATTCATCTATCTTTAGGCATGGCCCACGTCCTAAAAGCCTAAAATCTGCAATCAACCAGTAATTATCATTTTGCAGCCTGCAATCGCCACCACGATCGCGAGCAGGCATTTAATCGTTGGATTGGCAAGCCGCCGGCTGCCATATTCGGACCCGATTAAGCCGCCGATTACCGCCGCCACGCCCCAAACAGGCAAAGCATCCGGGAGCTGCGGTATGGCTAATAGTAATCCCAGCAAGCCGGCGATCGAATTCACCAGAATCAACGCGGCTGCCACTCCCGATATTTGACGCAGCTCAGCCCAGCCTTTAAACACAAACAATGGACTGAAAAATATTCCTCCGCCAACACCGGTTAGTCCGGATAGCAGCCCGATACCCGCCCCGGAAATAACCTTTAATATCATCGGTGGCGGTTTGATTTCCCGCGCAGCATTATCTGCTGCGCTACGCCATAATTGCCAAGCGGCATACAGCAGAATAATTCCAACCAGTACCTTGTAGAGAGCCCCCGGCAACGCATAATGACCACCAATGAATGCAAACGGCGCGGAAGCCAATGCCAGTGGCCAAAACACTGGACCTGAAAAATGCCCCGCCCTGGAGTATTTCACCACCGCGATCAGCGCAACCAGGATATTAAGTGTCAGAGCTGCGGGTTTCATGATATCGGGCGCGACCCCGAACAACGCCATCGCCGCGAGATAACCGGATGCGCCGGCGTGTCCAACCGAAGAATACAATGCCGCCGTGACAAAAATTAAAACGGCGAGCGCGATGATAATTGTTGGTTCCAGATCAGCTCCTCATAATTGAATGCGTTGTAATCACTGGAACTGTATGACGAAAATGAGTATTGTTTTGCGTGGAAACGTTATGTTTTCCTGTTTTAACTATTTTAGCGCGTCATGCAAAAATCCGACATGCCTAGCAGCGGAGGAACAAAATGAAAACCCATCGCAAGGAAATCCTGTTCAATACGCCCACCAAGGAAGCGTTCATCAACATCACCCCCCAAGTCGAGGAAGCCTTGAAGGCGAGCGGCGTCAAGGAAGGGCTGGTGCTGGTGAACGCCATGCACATCACCGCTTCGGTGTTCATCAATGACGACGAGCGGGGATTGCACAGCGACTTTACGCGCTTCCTGGAAGGACTGGCGCCGCACGAGCCCATCAAGCAATACCGCCACAACGACACCGGCGAAGACAATGCCGACGCGCATATCAAGCGCCAGCTCTTTGGCCGTGAAGTTGTCGTGGCTGTGACCGGCGGGAAACTCGATTTCGGACCGTGGGAGCAGATTTTCTACGGTGAATTCGACGGCCGTCGCCCGAAACGGGTGCTGGTGAAAATTATCGGGGAGTAGCCAGCAGGCGCGAAGCCTATACCTCTACCACAAGAGCGGGGTCAAACTTTTTATTGAGCCTGAGGCCATGGTAGCCGCGCGGGTTGCACACGACATGGGTGCCCGCAATCTGATATTCAAACTTGCTGTGCGTCTGGCCGTGCACCCAGAGCGCAATGGGCTTGCCCATCAGGTGCTCCAGGCGGTTGACATAAGCCGCGCTGCCGTGAGTGAACTCGTCCAGGTATTCGGGCGCAATCGACAGAATGGACGGCGCGTGATGGGTAATCACAACCGTCTTGCCGTCAAAGGGTTCATTGAGTTTTTTCCGCAGCCACGCCTTGAATTCGGCGTGCTTTTTCTGGGTATCCTCGGGACGAAGCTTGCGCAAGCCCATGCCCGCCCGGATTTCGCGGTAATCGCTCATCGTCCGGCGCGCTTCCGCCATGGCCAGCTTAAGATTACCGGTCGCCGAGAAGTCCGTCCAGCAGGTGCCGCCCAAAAAGCGCACGTTGTCCTGGACAGCTTCATCGCACTCGAGCACGTGCACGTTCGTGCCGGCGGCTTTTTGCTTGATCCGCTTCACCATGCGCTCGAGGTGCCCGCCGTAGAACTCGTAGTTCCCAAGGACATAATAGACAGGCACCGAAAAGTGTTTCACGGCCCAGTCAATCCCATGTTCCTGCATATGGATGTCTCCGGCAAGAATGACCGCATCCGCGCCGGTGTCGGGCGGGGTGAAATCGCCCAACTCCAGGTGCAGGTTACTGAGAATGTGCAGTCTCATGCTTTCTCCAAAATTGTTCTTCTGTCTTCACAAATATACAGTTTATCCCGGGACGCGATTTGCCGTAAGCCCCTATGCCTTGTAATGACGGGCAGAGTTAATAAACCAACCGATAAGGGAGAAAATTCGACCTCGGCCCGCAGCAGCGGATTTTCTGCGGTGAACTCGACGGCCGCCGCCCGAAACGAGTGTTAGTGAAAGTAATCGGCGAATGAAGTCCGCTATTCCACCGTGACCGATTTCGCAAGATTCCTGGGTTTGTCCACATCGGTACCCCTTTGGAGCGCGGCGTGATAAGCAAGGAGCTGCAGCGGCACCACGTGCAGAATGGGACTTAACCAGCCGGCGTGTTCCTGCAATTGAATCACGTGCACGCCGTCCGCGTCTTGAATGTGGGTATCGAGATCGGCAAAGACATAAAGTTCTCCGCCGCGCGCGCGCACTTCCTGCAGGTTCGATTTGAGCTTCTCCAGAAGCTTGTCGTTGGGGGCGATGGCCACCACTGGCATATCACTATCCACCAGCGCCAGCGGCCCATGTTTGAGTTCCCCCGCCGGGTACGCTTCTGCATGAATGTAGGAAATCTCCTTGAGCTTCAACGCGCCTTCCATGGCAATCGGATAATGCATACCGCGGCCGAGGAACAGCGCATGATGCTTTGCCGCGAATTTTTCCGCCCAGGCCGCTACCTGCTTTTCCAGCCCCAGCACGTGTTGAATGGCGTTGGGCAGATGGCGCAAAGCTACGACCCATTCCGCTTCGCGCGCAGGCGTGATTCTTTTGCGCAGCTTTGCCAGCACCAGCACCAAGAGGAACAGCGCGGTTAACTGCGTGGTAAACGCTTTGGTGGAAGCCACGCCGATTTCAGGTCCGGCGCGGGTGAGAAAGCGCAGTTTTGATTCGCGCAGCAATGCGCTCTCCGGAACATTGCAAATGCACAGCGAATACTGCTGGCCGAGCGAATTGGCGTGCTTCAGCGCTGCCAAAGTGTCGGCGGTTTCGCCTGACTGCGAAATGGTGACCACCAGCGCATCGGGATCAGGCACGCTGTCGCGGTAGCGGTACTCGCTCGCCACTTCAACAACGCACGGAATTCCGGCGAGGCCCTCGAGCCAGTAACGGGCAACCAAGCCGGCGTGGTAACTGGTGCCGCAAGCGATAATCAGCACGCTTTTGATTCGCGCCAGGGCTTCCGCCGCACCCGGCCCGAAAATTTCCGGGGTGATCACAGCGCCGACGCCTTCCAGGGTATCGGCAATGGCGCGCGGCTGCTCGTGGATTTCCTTTTCCATGAAGTGGCGGTAGTTTCCGAGCTCCGCCATTTCCGGATTCAACTTGCTCACATGCACCGCGCGCTCCACCGCATTACCTTTGGCATCAATGATGCGGTAGCCGGTTAAGCCAACGTCCGCGATATCGCCTTCTTCGAGATACACGATTTTTTGCGTGACCGGCAGAAGCGCGGAGACATCTGAGGCGATGAAGTTTTCCTTGCTGCCCAGACCCAGCAGAAGCGGGCTGCCTTTGCGCGCGCACACCAGGCGCTGCGGGTCGCTGGAATCCACCACACCAATCGCGTACGCTCCGTTAAGCTCCGCCACCGCTTTGCGTGTCGCCTCGAGCAAATCCTTGCTTTTGCGGTAATGGAAATGAATCAAATGCGCGATAACTTCGGTATCGGTATCGGAAGTGAATTCGTAGCCCAGCCCTTTCAGTTTTTGCCGCAGCGCTTCGTGATTTTCGATGATGCCGTTATGCACCACTGCCAGCGTGCCGCCGCTCACGTGCGGGTGGGCGTTCCT
>JBGQCF010000046.1:0-14141 GCA_041495205.1 Gammaproteobacteria bacterium | reverse complement strand
TGAAACTTGGCGCCGCTATATGTCAGCCGCCGGGTTCGTTGAGCTTACTCACTATTACCGCCCTGCCGGCCTGCCGCGCGAACAGCAGCCCTGGCTGGCGAGTGTCTGGCGCAGGTTGGCATCCTGAAGAACATCGCTTCCCATCCGAACCGCAAGAGGTTGTAGGCTGAGGCCAGCTTTCAACATAAAGTGACAATACCCCCTGCTGGTGCTGCGAAAGCACTCGATCCCCTGGAAGTGGTCATGCAGTACCACCAAGAGACGAAACATTATTTTTCCCGCCCGGGTTGCGCAGACACTCCGGTTACTTTCCCAGCAGTTCGCCGACAGGTTTCAAATCTTCCACATGGTCGCATATGGCCTTAATGGCCATGAGGATGGGTATGCCTAGCAATAAACCCCACACGCCCCACAACCAACCCCAAAACAGCACGCCTGCGAAAATCACCGCTGCGTTCATCTGATTTGCCCGGCTAGTAAGCCACGGCGTCAGCAAAAAACCTTCGAGACTGGTGATGACCAGTGCGATGCCGGAGACCAAGAGCGCCATGCCTATTGTTCCAAATTGGAGAAAAGCAACCAGCAGCGTGCCAATGGTAACGATTGCCGCACCGAGATAAGGGATAATATTTAATATCGCGGCGGCGACCCCCCAAATCGCGGCATGTTCCAAGCCGATCCAGAGAAACGCGAGCCAGGTCGCCACCCCCACAAAAAAACTGGTGAATAGCTGTACCAGCAGATAACGTTGAATCTGGCCGGTGATTTCATCCAACACTTGGAGGGTGATTGTTTTCTTGCTAAAGGTGGGGCCGCTGATCCTGATCAGTTTGCGCCGGAAACTGTCGCCTGAAACCATCAGAAAATACGCGAGAAACATCACTATGACGAGCTGAACGGCAAATCCGACTGCACCCATCGTTCCGGCCCAAAGGTAGTCTTGGATATTAAACTTGGGTTTTTCGATTTGCACCCGGGTCACCCCCCGCGGGGGGATAGGAGACGGGGTTCGTGTATCGCTCGCCGCCTGCTCCAGCTCAGTGGTGGCTTTTTGCACTTTCTCGATCGCGCTTTCGGACGTCCCCCGTTCCTTGCGCAGCATCTGGCGGAACTCTTGCGCCGCTTCGGGTAAGGTTTCTATCGTCGCGGTGGCTTCGTTTTTGAGAGAATAAGCCAGTGAGCTTACCCCACCCACGATACCGATCAACAACACTGCGGCCCCGATGGCGCGGGGAATTCTCCATTTTTGCATGAAGTTGACGAGGGGGGAAAGCGCATAGCTGATCATCACGCCAAACATCAGCGGGATGAAAAACGCACGGGCCCAATGCAGCGCGAAGATGACTGCAAGCACTGTGAGCAGCGCGAGCGAAAGGCTGTGCACGTCAACCGGCATGCGGACAGTGGGCTGCTGAGTAGCGTCCGGCGTGGCCGTCCCCTGGCTGGCCAGGGATTCTCCAGCGTGATTTTCTGCGCCGTCCTGGGTTTCAGGATTCATGGGTGCAGCAGATGAAATAGCAGTGGTGTTCATGGTACCTTGTCCTAGGCAGGGTAGCGTGGATTAGCGAAGCTTAAACCCACCGAAGCGGGAGTCAAGCCTTCACCATACTCACCATGCGGTTATACCGGCCAAAGCTCATTGAGCGTTTGTCTAGTTCATAAAGAAATAAACAATCACCAACACAAACACCGGAACACCGAGCCGAGGATTCCCTTCGGCATCGGCGCGTCGAGGGTGCCTGGTCGCCGGCACACCGAGACTCTAAGTCTACTCCCGGACTAAAAGTACGTTTACTGCTTTGACGAGCACGCGCACTGAATCCCCCTGTTTCACGCCAAGGTCCGCGAGTGTGTCCTGCGTCATGACGGAGGTGATGTTGATCGGGCCGTCGACGCTAACCTTGACCTGACACATGAGGGAACCCTTTTTGATTTCCGCGACCTTTCCGACAATGTTGTTTCGCGCTCCGTATTTCATGCGGTCCTCCAAAGAAGAAATGCTGTTGATATCACCGGAAGTGGGACAGCGAACTCTTGCACCCCATCTGCATCATAGCATCGGGGCATTTTATCAATCAATGCCTTGCAACGCTCGCCATTTCTAAAATTAGTACTACACAGTCTCAAAAACCTTCACAAAGTTTAAAAGTGGTTACGTGATGGTTACGTCGGAGCTAGTGTTTTTCCGGCTCACCGATCAGAGCTCGAACCAAGACCCGGATAACAGTCAGGGAATGTCCGCTTTGGGTCACTTACCGCCATGTCGCGATCCGGCCAAAACCGGACACTGGTCGGTCAGGGTGGAACTGGGCTGATTGCACCAAGCTACCGGCCTCCTTGGGTTCAAATCGTCCAAGTTGGCGGAAAATCAATCCTGCTTTCTTCGCGGCCAAGGCAGGAGCATCGGGACCTGCTTCTTGTATTGCTTGTAAGCGTCGCCGAGATAGGTGATGAGATCCCGCTCCTCCAGTTGCAGCGCGATGAGAATATAGAGCGTCGTTGCCACCGAGAAAACGAGGTGTCCGACAGTCATTCGCGGCGTCGCCCAGAAAGCAACGACGAAGCCGAGCATGATCGGATGACGCACCAATTTATACAGCCCTAGGATTTTAAAGCCCACGTGCGAGTATTTTTCGCTGCGAAAATTCAAGTAGACCTGCCGCAGCCCGAAGAGATCGAAATGATTGATCATGAAGGTTGATGTGAGCACGATCAGCCAGCCCAACCAGAAGAGCCCCCAGAGCACAAGCGCCCCCGACGAGTTCTTGACGTCCCAAATGACACCCTGTAGCGGTTGCCATTCCCAGAACAGCAGCACCAGTGCGAGGTTGGACAGCAAGACGTAGGTGCTCCGTTCTATTGACTCCGGCACTATTTGCTTCCACCAGCGTTTGAAGCCCGGGCGGGCCATGACGCTGTGCTGAACTGCAAAAATGCCGAGCAGAACAGCGTTGATCAGCAGCGATGGAATTAGGTCGCCCTCCATGCCCGAATCGATCGATTTCGGAACCAGCCAATTACCCACAAATCCGATTGCGTATAGGAAGACAACAAGGAAAAGGAAATAAGCCGCAATTCCGTAAATCAGTGCGATTGCCTTGGCCATGGTAAACCTCCCTTGTAGGGTTGATAGCGATGTGCGACCAAAGGACTCCAGATGGCAGCATATTTAACTGCACACCCTTACCGTAACAGGGAACAACGGATACAGTCGGCGAATATAGGCTACGCCATAAGGGAAAATAGGACAACAACGCCCAGAATCGTGTTGAGCATTGTGGCGGCCTTGCCGGAACGGATAGACACCCTTCGAACTGTGCGCCCAGTTTTCAACCCATATGGGGCTCTCCGACCGGGGCTCGAACCAAGAACCCGGATTAACAGTCAGCGGAAATGACCGGTTTGGGTCGATAGCCGATGTTGAGTGCCGGCTCCCTGAAGAAGATTTGAACCCCATCTGGATCAAAGCATCGCGGCTATTTACTAATCAACGCCTTGCAACGCTCGCCATTTCCAAAATTAATACCAGACAGCCATAAAAAGTGTCACAAAGCGTAAAAGTGGTTACGGAATGGTTACGTCAATTCTAATGCTTCTCTTGGTTCCCCGACCACGGCAAAACTGGGCACCAGTGGCAGGTAAGCGTAAGGCTGGACCAAACTGCCTGAATAGCGGTCGGCCGGCAAAAAGGATCGCAAGCCCTTTCGAATTAAGTTTTCAGTTCTGACGAGCCCCGGTCATTACTTCTTCCATACATTTGCGTTCGCGTTCGTACGCTTGTCTCGCATCTTCCAAGTTCTTAGGCGACGGGGCGTTGAGGCTCGGGCAGACGTTGAAAGCCCGTGCTTTACGGGCAAGGTACTCGGCCTTGGTCAAGCCATAGCCTCTGGCGTGATCAGAGTCCATTAAGTCCTGATATACAGGATCATTGCGGTTAAGTCCGAACCGGTTTAATTCAGCATCAGAAAGCACCCTAATCGCCTGAGGAGGAATCTGCATCATCTCGTCATACAGTGAGGAGGGCAAATTCATGCTTTCTAGGTACTCCTTTATTGAACGGGTGAGGACGGTGAATTCCTGCTGACGAATTTGAAAATTCTTCTGCTCAGTCGTGGCCGTGTAGGGTCGGTGGATGCCAACTTTTCCGTCGACGTCGCGCACTACTGCGCCAGCCAGCACGAAGATGCATGCGCTGAAACAGGTGTCGTCACGCCGCACAGAGGCAACAGAAATTGGAAATTGTCTAATAAGTTTACCAATTTCAATGGCGGACTTAATATCTCCCCCTTTGCTATTTAGATTAATCATTAAGGCTTGCTTACTGGGCGGATTGGAAGCGATTTTTTTAGCGATCTCGCGGAACGCAAGAACATCGGAATTGGAGATGGCGCCTTCAAGCGTAGCATAGCAGATGTTGCCGTCACCGCAGTGCGATCTTGTGTCAGCGCGTGTGGGAGATCCGAACAAAACAATTAGACTAATCGCAACTAGGATTCGGAGCATGGTGCCCCCTTAGGTGCTGCGGTTAGGGTTCATTTGGAGAACAACGACATGATGGCGGACCAAATAATTTCCCTTGCGGCCACGATGATCACGATTGTTGCGATGATCGTGGCCAATATTGAGTTGCGGAGAGCTCTGCGCGAGATAAACAAGCTCTCTTCTTCGCGCGCTTCTTTGCGCGAGGAAGCGGCATCTGCACGTTTAGCCTCTATCTCGCGCAACCATTCTTCTGCTACTGGCACTTGACTGGAATGATATTGCCCCTGAGCCAAACGACGGCGTACCTCCGCCTCGTTGCCGTGTGCCCTAAGTTGTTCCAGAAATGGGAGTTGCGCCACGAGATGAACCCTAACGCAAAGGTAAGGGGCGCGCGCCACGGTGATTAAAGGAAAACCAAGGTACATGTTGGCGCGTCCCGTTTGACCGTAGGGTTAGGCTGCGCGGCGTATCCACTGGACCACTCCCAAGCGCTAGATTAGGTGAGTTGTGCCCGAATTCTTTTGAAATCACGTTCGATTTGCTCAAGTAATTCCAAGAAACTGTGTGGCTCGAAGCCGAAAGCTCCGCTCCACTCCTTGCCTCCCTTTGATACCGGGTACCTGTAAAGAATGCTTGGAAGAGGCAGTGTCTTCTTTATCGCCTCGACCTCGGCTTCGGAAATGTCAGGGTACTCCGTCCTAAAAGGGATATCCCAATCAAATGATGACTCGGGGCAGCGTTTGCGGTATTCATTGAACAGGTCGTCGATCCGGTGGTGTTCCAGCATTGCAGTGGGGTCGCGGCATAAAATGGCACCTTTTAGGAATAGCTCAGTAGCGTGTGCCGCAAGTAGCAAGACCACAGCAGCGTTTGGCCAAGTACGAAACGTAGCTTCCGAGGTCATCTTTAAGCAAAAAACGGATGCCGCAATTCGGTAGGCATGCGCATACTGAAAAAAGCGCTCAGGCACCGGGAGGTGAAGGATTTCGGAGTCTGAGATCATGTGCCAATTCATCGGGGCCTAACGTAACGCTAACCAGCGCGCCGCTGCTCTTGCGGCGCGTCTGCGTTGAGCATCAAGTTATACGTGGAACCGTCAAATACGAAAAGTAAGTGACCGTCTTGCCACGACCCGGGCTTCGAATATGCGCCCGCTCGGCAAAAGCCCACGCGCCCAACCAGGCGAATGCTTGCCGCATTGCCCGGGTCAATGATAGCGGTGACGCGTTTTGCGCCGAGGCTACGAAAGGCTGCATCAAGCTGTGCGCGAGTTACCTCAGTAGCGAAACCACGGTACCAATGTTTCCGGCGAAAAAGGCAATAGATTTCCCACTCTTCCTTAGCACCAGGCTCTTGGAGAAAACCACACACACCCACAAACTCACCAGTGGTTGTGAGTTCGATCGTCATTGGTTGTGTCGGATCATCCGGCGCTCGCATCACACCCGCCCACCATGCAGCCGCGGAGCGATGCAGTGGGCCCCTCATGTACGTTCGCACCACTGGACTTCGATAGAGCGCAGACCACGCGCGCATGTCTTTACGTGCCGCCCGGCGGATCGTTAGCCGCGGGGTCACTATCGGAAGTGCTAGCACGTTCGCATCAGACGCGTATAACTACAAATAGACAGTATAAAAGCCGTATATCATAGCTTCGTTTTTTGGCAGATTTAGGCAGAAAAGCGTCACGGGTGCTTACCGATACGAAAAGTCTACTCCTAATAATTGGAAAATCGGTAAATGATAATTGGGGTCGAAGTTTGAATAGCTTTCGGTAGTTTAGGTTTTGGTATCCCCTGTGAGCCGCCAAGTGACAAAGCCAAAGCGGGGGGCTTGCCGCGACACGATGAATAAAGTTTGGGGTACAGGAGTGATATCGCGCCGTTTTACATTACCTCTTGCGGCAGCATGCACCCCTTCCCGCTCCACGCTTCGCGAGTCCGAGTCCGGGGCGCGTACCTCGCACAATACTGAGCGCGGAACGCGAGTTGCGCAGCGCCCGGTTTGGCTGAGGAACGCAGGGAATCCTGAGCTCGACGAAGGGCGGCGAACCGGGGTCGCCTTTTCTTTGGTGACTTTCTTTTGGCGACGCAAAAGAAAGTCACCAGCTGCCGGGCTGCCCCGGCAATCGGCCCAAAGGACAAAGCTCAACGTTGACTCTAAGTCTACTCCCGGACTAAAAGTACGTTTACTGCTTTGACGAGCACGCGCACCGAATCCCCGTTTTTCACGCCAAGGTCTGCGAGAGTATCCAGCGTCATGACCGAGGTGATGTTGATCGGGCCCTCGACGCTAACCTTGACCTGACACATGAGGGAACCCTTTTTGATTTCCGCGACCTTTCCGACAATGTTGTTTCGCGCTCCGTATTTCATGCGGTCCTCCAAAGAAGAAATGCTATCGAAATCACCGGAACCGGGACAGCGGAAAAAGCAAGGGGACAATACTTAACGTTTCAATTTCCGGCCGCTGTTTTCCGCCTTTTGGATTGAACTGGTCGGGGCGGTGAGATTCGAACTCACGACCACTTGCACCCCATGCAAGTACGCTACCAGGCTGCGCTACGCCCCGAAGTGAAAAATTATACCAGAATCAGTGCTGCAGAATTTCGAGCACGCTTCTGATCTCGCGGCGCACCAAAGCGAAATCGAATTTGCCCGGCTGGACGGATTTATCAGGAATGGCCGCGGGTTCGTCGAGGCGGTTGCGCGCCCCGTTGATGGTGAAGCCCTGTTCGTAGAGCAGCTCGCGGATGCGGCGGATCAGCAACACTTCATGATGTTGGTAGTAGCGCCGGTTGCCGCGGCGCTTGACGGGCTTGAGCTGGGTAAACTCCTGCTCCCAGTAACGCAGAACATGCGGCTTGACGCCGCACAATTCGCTCACCTCGCCGATGGTAAAGTAACGCTTCGCCGGTATCGGCGGAAGAGTTTCTTTACGATTTGCTTCCATGATAGCTTTTCTCCACCAGCGCTTTGAGCTTCTGGCTGGCGTGGAAGGTGACCACGCGCCGTGCGGTGATGGGGATTTCCTCCCCGGTCTTGGGATTTCTGCCCGGGCGCTGCGGCTTGTCGCGCAGCTGGAAATTGCCGAAGCCGGAAAGCTTCACGCTGTCCCCTTTTTCCAATGCGGCGCGCACCTCCTCAAAAAACGATTCCACCATGTCCTTGGCTTCGCGCTTGTTGAGGCCGACTTTTTCAAACAGCAAATCAGCCAGCTCGGCTTTGGTTAGTGTCATTTTTTCCCCCCTAGGTACGTAACTTGGCGTGGTATTGTTGCTGCAGAATTTGAACCAGTTGCGCGACCGCCGTCTCGACTTCGGCATCGGTCATTGTCTTTTGAGTATCTTGCAATAATACGCGGAATGCAAGGCTTTTTTTACCAGAATCAACACCTTTGCCCTGATATAGGTCAAACAACGCGATTTCGGTAACTTGGGGCGGCCTGTTGGCCCGCAAACCCTCCAAAATGGCCTGCACGCTCAAGCCTGCATCCACGACCACCGCGATGTCGCGCCGCACCAACGGAAGTTTTGACACTTCCGCGGTCTGCGGCAAAGCGCGGGCGATGAGCGCATCCAGTTCCACTTCAAACAGGAGCGGCGCCCGTGGCAACTGGTACTTGTGCTGCCATTTGGGATGGAGTTCCCCGAGCCAACCCACGGATTTATCGCCCAGCCGGACTTGCGCCGATTTTCCGGGATTCAGCGCAGCATGCTCAGCTTTCACGAAACGCGGGATAACCGGCCAGAACAGCGCTTCAATATCGCTTTTGATATCGAAGAAATCCACGGGGCGCGCGGCGGCACCCCATTGCTCGGGAAGGCTGTCCCCGTAGGCAAGCCCTCCGAGTTTTTCAGGTTGCGCGTAATTCCCGCCGTCGGCAGCGAAACACCGCCCGATTTCAAACACACGTATCCGCGGCTGCTTGTGGCTGAGATTGAAGCGCAGGCAGTCAATCAGGCTGCCCGCCAGGCTGGAGCGCATAACACTCAAGTTGCCGGCAAGCGGGTTTTTGAGCCGCACCGGATCGGCATTGCCGCAAAAATCCCGCTCCCATTGCGCATCCACAAAACTGTAGCTGATGATTTCCTGGTAATCGCGCGCGACCAGAATCCCGCGCAGCATAGCGACATCGCGGCGCAGCTCGGAGTCGGGCAGCATGTTGTGCACGGCTTTGGGCATGCTCGCAGAGATTGCTTCATAACCGTGTATCCTGGCCAGCTCCTCGATTAAATCTTCTTCAATGGCCAGATCAAAGCGGTAGCTGTGCGGTGTCACGTAATACGCCTCATGGTCCTCGGCAAAACTGAATTGCAACCTGCGCAGCAAGCTGTCCACCTGCTCTTTATCCAGCTTGATGCCGAGAATCCGCTGCGCGCGCGCCACTCTCAACTGTATCGGGTCGCGCTTGGGCAGAGCGTGGCTGGCTTCGGTTACCGGTCCCGCTTTCCCGCCGCAAATCTGCGATATCAATTGCGTGGCGCGTTCCAGCGCATCGCGGGTCATGGCAAAATCCACGCCGCGCTCAAAGCGCTGCGAGGAGTCGGTGGCAAAACCCAGCATGCGCGGTTTTCCCGCAATCGCTTCCGGGCTGAAGAACGCGCTCTCAAGGAACATGTCGCGCGTCTGCGCGCTGACCGCGCTTTCCTGCCCGCCCATGATTCCGGCAAGCGCCAGCGGCTTTGCGTCGTCGGCTATTACCAGCAGTCCCGGCATCAGCGCCGGTTTTTTATCGTTGAGGAGCAGCAGCTCCTCCCCCTTGCGCGCATACCGCACGGTGATGCTCCCCTTGATTTTTGCGAGATCGAAGGCGTGCAACGGCTGGCCCAGTTCCAGCATCACGTAATTGGTAATGTCCACGACGGCGCTCAAGCTCCTCACCCCGCTGCGCTCCAGCCTGCGCGCCATCCATGAGGGTGTCGCGGCAGCCGGGTTGACGCCGCGCATCACCCTTCCGCAGTAACGCGGGCAGGCTCCAGGCTCATTCACTTTCACCTGCAGGGTGTCGCCGATTTCCACCGGGGAGGCTGCAATGTGCTCGAATTTCAGGCTGGTTGCGGTAATCGCCGCGGCTTCGCGCGCCACGCCGGCAACGCTCATGCAGTCGGCCCGGTTGGGAGTAAGTTTAAGAGTGAATATCGTGTCATCAAGCTCGAGGTATTGGCGAATGTCCGCGCCTACTGGCGCATCTTCCGGCAGCGCTAGCAGCCCCGAGCTTTCTTCGGACAAGCCCAATTCGCGCGCCGAACACAGCATGCCCGAGGATTCCGCCTCCCGCACTCTGGTTTTTTTGATGGTAAGGCCCGGCAGCCGGGCGCCCTCGAGCGCGCAAGGAGCTTTCATTCCCGCTTTCAGATTCGGCGCGCCGCAGACAATGCTGAGCGCGGGGCCGGCGCCCACGCTGACTTCGCAAAGGCTCAGCCGGTCGGCGCCGGCATGCTTTTTCACCGACAGCACTTGCGCCACCACCACCTTGTCGAAAAACGGCGCGGCGGGCTCCAGCGCCTCGACTTCCACTCCCGACATGGTGAGCAGCTCCGCGAGCTCGGCGCTTGCGAGCGGCGGATTCACAAAAGTGCGCAGCCAGTTTTCAGAGAATTTCATATTCTTAATTCACAGGATTGACAGGATTTAATCTTGTTAATCCCGCGCAATCCTGTAAATCCTATCTATCCGGTTTTGCTTTTCCCTGTGCCGTTAATTAAATTGTCTTAAAAACCGCAAATCGTTCTCGAAGAATAATCGCAAATCTTTCACGCCATAGCGCAACATGGCCAGCCGGTCGGGGCCCAAACCGAAAGCGAATCCCTGAAATTTTTCACTGTCGATATTGACGTATTTAAATACGTTGGGATGCACCATGCCGCATCCGCCCACTTCCAGCCAGCCTTCGCCAAAACTCATGTCAACTTCGGCGGAAGGCTCGGTGAACGGAAAAAACGACGGCCGGAAGCGCACCTTAAGATCCTCGCGCTCGAAAAATCTCAGCAGGAATTCGCTTACCACGCCTTTTAAATCGGCAAAACTCACCTGCTCATCCACCCATAGCCCCTCGATTTGATGGAACATCGGCGAATGGGTGGCGTCCAAATCCACGCGGTAGACGCGTCCTGGGGCAATGATTTTGAGCGGCGGCTTGTGTTTTTCCATGTAGCGAATCTGAATCGGCGAGGTGTGCGTTCTGAGCAGGTGCTTGCCGTCTTCCAGATAAAACGTGTCATGCATAGAGCGCGCCGGATGATTTTCCGGCTGATTGAGCGCGGTGAAGTTGTAATAATCGGTTTCGATTTCCGGGCCCTCGGCGATCGTGAACCCCATCGACTTGAACAGCGTCTCCATGCGCTCCAGCGTGCGGGTCACCGGATGCAAGCCTCCCACTCCCAGCCCGCGGCCGGGGAGCGTCACATCCAGCGCCTCCTGCGCAAGCTGAGTCTCCAGCATGCGCGCTTTGAGCGCGTTCCTCCGCTCTTCCAGCGCCGCCTCCAAAGTTTCCTTGGCCTGATTGATGCGCTGGCCTTCGGCCGGCCGTTGTTTGGCCGGAAGCTTGCCCAAGCCTTTTAACAGCCCAGTCAGCGCGCCGGATTTGCCAAGGTAGCGCGCCTTCACCTGCTCAAGCGCAGCAGCATCTTCAGTGCGCTTAAATTGCGCTAACGCTTCGTGGAGAATGGCGTCGAGATTCTGCATGTTGATGATTGCAACAGGAGGCCGGCGCCTTCTCTGTCTCGCCGGATATCAGGTGCGGAGGCTGGCTTTCGCCTGTTCTGCGATTTTGGCAAATGCCGGCTTGTCGAACACCGCGATATCGGCAAGCACCTTGCGATCCATTTGTATCGCGGCCTTCTTCAAACCGCTCATGAATACACTATAGGACAGGCCGCATTCGCGCGCCGCGGCGTTGATGCGCGCAATCCACAACGAGCGGAACTCGCGCTTGCGATTGCGGCGGTCGCGGTAGGCATACTGCCCGGCCTTCATTACCGCTTCTTTGGCTATCCGGTAAACGTTCTTGCGGCGGCCGCGGTAACCTTTGGCCTTGGCGAACAATTTCTTGTGGCGTGCGCGCGCCGTTACACCCCGTTTAACTCTTGGCATGGGTTTTCCTCAGCCGTACGGCAACATGGCGCGCACCGACGCCTGGTCGGTGGAATCCACGCCGGTGATGCCGCGCAATTGGCGTTTATTCTTGGTGGTTTTTTTGGTCAGAATGTGGCGCTTGAATGCATGCGAGCGCTTGATGCTGCCGCTTCCGCGAATTTTGAAGCGCTTCTTGGCTCCGCGCTTGGTCTTCATCTTGGGCATGACTGCTCCTGTTTTAATATGGCGCCGGGTGGCCCCTGGCAGGGACGCTTTATAACCCGGACACCACTTGTTTGAAAACGGTGAAAGGTGAAGGGTGAATGGTGAAACGTGATCCCCCTCACCCTAACCCTCTCCCCCAGTCATGGGGGAGAGGGTGTTCACTTCTTCACTTCTTCTTCGGCGACAGCACCATCACCATCTGCCGCCCCTCCATTTTGGGAAACTGCTCGACCACCCCGTAGCTGTCGAGATCCGTTCGCACACGCTGCAACAGCCGCACGCCGAACTCCTGGTGCGCCATCTCGCGGCCGCGGAAGCGCAGCGTCACTTTGGTCTTGTCCCCTTCCTCGAGGAAACGTATCAGGTTGCGGAGCTTGATCTGGTAGTCGCCTTCGCTGGTGCCGGGGCGAAACTTGATTTCCTTGACCTGGATTTGCTTTTGCTTGAGTTTGGCTCCGTGCCTCTTCTTGGCTTCGCGGTACTTGAACTTGCCGAAATCCATCAGCCGGCACACCGGAGGTTGCGCCAGCGGCGCAATTTCCACCAGATCGGTTTCCGCTTCTTCCGCCATGGTATTGGCGGCGGCTATACTCACAATGCCAACCTGCTCGCCTTTGATGCCTATCAGTCGAACCTCGGGCGCGGTAATCTCCCCGTTGATCCGCAGCTCTTTTTCCTGAGCGATAACGTCCTCCAAATTAATCAAAAATTAAGCCGCGCCACCTCTTTGTAATATCTCGGATTGAAGGCGCCCGATGAACGCCTGCAGAGACATCTGACCCAGGTCTTGCCCGGACCGGGTGCGCACGGCAACCCTTTGCGCCGCCACTTCCTTGTCACCGACTATGACCTGATAGGGCAGCTTTTGCAAACTATGCTCTCGAATTTTATAGGTTATTTTTTCATTTCTCAAGTCGCACTCGGCGCGGAAGCCGGATTTCGTAAGCTCTTCCGTCACCGCCTGTGTGTAGCCCGCCTGCCCCTCGGAGATGTTCATCACCATGAGTTGCACCGGCGCGAGCCATAACGGCAGCGCCCCGGCATGATGTTCGAGGAGAATGCCGATAAAACGCTCCATCGAGCCCAAAATCGCGCGGTGCAACATGACCGGCACCTGCCTGCTGCTGTCGTCCGCGACATAGCTCGCGCCCAGGCGTCCCGGCATGGAAAAGTCCACCTGAATGGTTCCGCACTGCCATATCCGCCCCAGGCAGTCCTTGAGCGAGAAGTCAACCTTGGGTCCGTAAAACGCGCCCTCGCCCGCATGGGTCGTAAATGAAACACGGGCCGCGTGCAAGGCGGTATCCAGAGCCCTCTCGGCTTTATCCCAGGACTCATCTGCGCCAACCCGCTTTAACGGACGGGTGGAGAGCCTGTAGTTAATCTCGGTAAAGCCAAAGTCGGCATATGCCTTTTGCAAAAGTCTGATGAACTGTGCGACCTCCGGCAGAATTTGATCTTCGGTACAGAAAATATGCGCGTCGTCCTGAGTGAAGGCGCGCACCCGCATCAGGCCGTGCAGCGTGCCGGAGGGCTCGTTGCGATGACATGAGCCGAATTCCGCCAAGCGCAGCGGCAGGTCGCGGTAGCTTTTCAGGCCCTGGTTGAAAATCTGCACATGGCCCGGGCAGTTCATCGGCCTGACGGCATAATCGCGCGACTCGGAATGGGTGGTGAACATGTGTTCGCGGAACATTTCCCAATGCCCAGATTTTTCCCACAGGCTGCGGTCGAGGATTTGCGGGCTGCAGACTTCCTGGTAGCCGTTGTCGCGGAATATTCCGCGCATGTATTGCTTGACGATCTGGTAAATCGCCCAACCTCTGGGATGCCAGAACACCATGCCCGGAGCCTCTTCCTGGGCGTGAAACAAATCGAGCTGCTTGCCCAGCTTGCGGTGGTCGCGTTTCTCCGCTTCCTCGAGGCGGTGCAAATAAGCGTCCTGCTCTTCTTTTTTCGCCCAGGCGGTGCCGTAAATCCGCTGCAGCATTTCGTTTTTGGAATCGCCGCGCCAGTACGCGCCCGCCACCCGCATCAGCTTGAACACCTTGAGCTTGCCTGTGGAAGGCACGTGGGGCCCCCGGCAAAGATCAATGAAGTTATCCTGCCCGTAGAGCGAAATCCGCTCGCCTCCGGGAATAGCGGCGATGATTTCCGCCTTGTAGTGCTCGCCCATGTTCTTGAAAAACGCCACCGCTTGGTCGCGCGGCATGACTTGGCGTTTTACCGGAAGGTCGCGCTTGACGATTTCCGCCATGCGTTTTTCAATCGCTTGCAAATCTTCCGGAGTAAACGGGCGCTTATAGGAAAAATCGTAATAAAAGCCGTCCTCAATCACCGGGCCGATGGTGACCTGCG
>JBGQCF010000045.1:0-14658 GCA_041495205.1 Gammaproteobacteria bacterium | reverse complement strand
CCGGGTTTCGGCGCAATGCGGCGCTTGCGTCGTTGCGCTCCTCGTGCTTAAGCTACGGCTAGGCACCTTCGTCGCGCGCCTTGCAATCATCCGCATTGCGCCAGAAACGCGCTCCGCGGAGGACTTAATCAGAGGTTCCCTAGCCTGCCGCGCAATTTTGCAAACAGGGTATACTGGACATCAGTTTGCCCGTACTGCACATGTCTGCAATCCGCGTATTACCCGATTTGCTCATCAATCAAATCGCCGCCGGCGAGGTGGTGGACCGCCCTGCGTCCGCGCTTAAAGAATTGCTGGAAAACAGCCTGGACGCGGGCGCCGGCGAAATCTCGGTGCAGCTGCAACATGGCGGAATCAAACTGCTGACCGTCTCCGATAACGGCAGCGGCATCGCCAGGGAAGATCTGGCCCTCGCGCTGGCGCGCCACGCCACCAGCAAGATCGCCACGCTCGATGACCTGGAGCGCGTGGCAAGCCTGGGCTTCCGCGGCGAAGCGCTTGCCAGCATCGCGGCGGTTTCCCGGCTTGCGCTGGCAAGCCGAAAAGCTGAAGACAAGCACGCCTGGAAAATCGAATCGGCCGGCGGCGCAACCGCGCCTGTCGAGCCGGCCGCACTCGGCCGCGGCAGCAGCGTCGAGGTTCATGACCTTTATTTCAATACCCCCGCTCGGAGGAAATTTCTCAAGACCGAAGCCACTGAATTTGCGCATTGCGAAGAAGTTTTCAAGCGCGCCGCGTTGAGCCGCGCCGACGTCGGCTTTACCCTGCAGCATAACTCGCGCGCGCAGTGGCGGCTCGCCGCACAAGATGCGCAAAACCGCATCCGCGCGGTGCTCGGCGATGATTTCGCCGCGGCCTCGGTGATGGTTGACGAGCAATCCGCGGCGCTGCGCTTGTGGGGCATGGCAGGACTTCCCGCGTATTCCCGGGGCACGCGCGATGCGCAGTATTTCTTTGTCAACCGCCGCTTTGTGCGCGACAAGCTGGTTACCCACGCGCTGCGCGAAGCCTACCACGACATCCTGCACCACGAGCGCCATCCGGCGTTTGTGTTGTTTCTGGAAATTGACTCTGCGGCGGTGGACGTCAACGTGCATCCCACCAAAATCGAAGTGCGCTTCCGCGATGCGCGCGCCGTGCATCAGTTTATATACCACGCGCTCAACAAGGCGCTCTCGGCCCCGGTGATGGAGCACGATGCGGCTCGCGCCGCGCCCAGCAATCCTTTTGTTGCGTCGGCTTACGCAGCGCAAGCCGGCATAAACCTCGGCGTTGCGCAGCCCGCAGCGTTCTATGAAACCCTGTTTGCCAATCCAGCGCAAGCGCGTGCGCCGCTCAACGATGCGCAACAGGAAATCCCGCCATTAGGGTTCGCGCTGGCGCAGCTGCAAGGGATTTATATCCTCGCGCAGAACGACAAGGGGCTGGTGATCGTGGACATGCATGCGGCCCACGAGCGGGTGATGTACGAAAAACTGAAAAATGCGCTCGACAGCGGAACCACCGCGACGCAGCCGCTGCTGATCCCGGTCACTTTCAACGCCGACAAGCTGGATGTCGCAACCGCTGAAGAGCATGGCGCGCTGCTGCGCGAGCTGGGGTTTGAAATCGCGCCGGTCGGGCCGAATGCCCTGGCGGTGCGCGCGGTTCCCGCCATGCTCAAGGATGCAGACGCGGCGCACCTCGCGCGCGCCGTGCTCAAGGATATCCGCGAATTTGGCGCAAGCCGGGCGCTTAGCGAACGGCGCAATGAACTGCTCGCCACCCTCGCCTGTCACGGTGCGGTGCGCGCCCGCCGCATGCTGAGCGTGGGCGAAATGAACGCGCTGCTGCGCGAAATGGAAGCCACCGAGCGCGCCAGCCAGTGCAATCACGGCCGCCCGACCTGGTTTCAGATAACGGTTGGAGAATTGGACAAGATGTTCATGCGCGGCAAATGAAAAACTACGTCTTTTGCGCCAATACTGCGTTGCTCGGCTTTCCGCGATGCTCACATACTACTCGTGTATGCTCCGCTCACAAAAAGCCTCGCGCCTAGTCTTGACGCAAAATACTTGTTTTTCACACACGTTAAATGTCGGAAAATACCTATCCGCCCGCGATTTTTCTGATGGGCCCCACCTGCAGCGGCAAGACCAAGGTTGCGCTCGAGCTCGTGCAGAAACTGCCGTGCGAAATCATCAGCGTGGACTCGGCACAGATTTACCGCCATATGGATATCGGCACCGCCAAGCCCGATGCGGCGACCCTGAAGCGTGCGCCGCACCACCTCATAAACATTATCGAGCCGACCGAGCGCTATTCCGCTGCGCAATTCCGTCAAGATGCATTGCGGCTGATGGCGGTAATCAGCGCGCGCCACCGGATACCGCTGTTGACGGGCGGCACCATGCTTTACTTCAAGACACTGCGCGAAGGTTTGAGCGAGCTGCCGCAGGCTGACCCGGCAATCCGCGCCGTTATAGACACCATGGCTGAACAAGCGGGCTGGCCGACATTACACGAGGAACTGGGGCGTCTCGACCCGGCGACCGCGGCGCGCCTCGAGCCCACCGATTCCCAGCGCATCCAGCGCGCGCTGGAAATCTGCTACCTCACGGGCCAGCCGATGTCGCGGATATTGCGGCAAAGCGAGATCGCCGCAATGCCTTATCGCGCTGCCGCCGTTGCGCTGGTGCCGGGTGACCGCGTGGTATTGCATAAACGCATTGCCGAGCGCTTCAACCGGATGCTGGAGTCGGGTTTAATCGAGGAAGTGAAATGGCTGCGCAGCCATTACGCCTTGCAACGTTCCATGCCCTCCATGCGCTGCGTCGGCTATCGCCAGGTGTGGCAGCATCTGGATGGCGAGCTAAATTACGAGGAACTTCGCGATAAAGGCATCGCCGCCACCCGGCAGCTGGCAAAACGCCAGTTGACATGGCTGCGCGCGATGGGGAAGGTGGAGACTTTCGATTGCCTGGCTGAAGATTTGCCACAGCGGGTATTCACTCATCTGCAACAACAGCTCAATACGTAAGGTAACTTGCACGCTGCCAAAGGCCGGCATTGCCCGCATCGGCAATGAATCTGCGCCGGTTTATCTTTAAGCCTGGTACTTGAAGGACAAGGTCACTCTGGCGCGGTAAGCGACGACTTTGCCGTCTTCGACTTTCATGTCGAGCTTGCTGATTTCGGCAACGCGCAAATCGCGCAACGTCCTGGCGGCGGTTTGCACTGCGCGTTTTGCAGCGTCCTCCCAGGATATTTTGCTGCTGCCGATTATCTCGACAATCTTGTAAATCCCTTCGGATTGGATCTTCCTGGCCATGGCTCCCCTCCTTTGGGTAGCGGGTGCAAATGATTTCATCTTACTCCCCTGCGTCACCTGCTGTGAATCATCAGCCTTTGCCCGTCACACGCGCCCTGGCAACACCCTTAGCGAAAGTCATTTTGACTTCATCACCGCCGGCAATTTGCGCGCTGTCGCGAACGATTTTCCCCGCCGCGTTTTCCACCACGCTGTAACCGCGCTCCAGCACCGACTGCGGGTGAAGATGTGCAAGGTGCGAGTGCAGGTTTTGCAGGCGCATGCTCACGGTTTCCATATAGCGCGTACCAGCCCGTCTGAGGCGTTGCGCCAGATCGGATTGGCTTTGCAGCAAGCGCCCCGTTTCCGGTGCTCTCAGCCGTTGCCGCAACTCGCGAATACGCCAGTGCCGGTTATCGGCCTGCCTTGACCACCCGTTTTTGAGGCGCAGTATCAATTGCCGCAAATGCGCGCGCTGGTCTTGCAGGCGCGCCGCCGGGTGTTGCAGGCGCCGCGACAAGTAATCGAGCTGCTGCATGCGCGCTTCCAGTGCGCGTGTAATAACGCGCCGCAAGCGATTGTTGATCAGCGCAAGACTCGCCAGGAGTTCCAAACGGTTGGGGCTGGCCAGTTCCGCCGCCGCAGTGGGGGTAGGCGCGCGCTGGTCGGCAACGAAATCGGCAATGGTGAAATCGGTTTCATGCCCCACCCCGGTTACGATGGCAATCGGGCAGGCGCTGATTGCACGCGCCACGATTTCCTCGTTGAAAGACCACAAATCCTCAATGCTGCCCCCGCCTCGGCACAGAATCAGCACGTCGCATTCAGCGCGACGGCCCGCAGTATGGACCGCCTCGCTGATTTTTTCCGCCGCACCTTCCCCTTGCACCGGAGTTGGATAAATAATGACTGGAATTCCCGGCATGCGCCGGCGCAGCGTGGTAACGACATCGCGCAGCGCTGCCGCTGCCGGCGAGGTGATGATGCCAATGGCACAAGGGAAAGGCGGCAGCGGTTTTTTGCGCGCGTCCGCGAACAGGCCCTCGGCTTCCAGTTTCGCTTTGAGTTTCTCGAAGGCTTCGTAAAGCGCGCCCAGGCCCGAGCGGCGCATGGTTTCCACGTTGAGCTGGAACTCGCCACGTGCTTCATAGAGGGAGACCAGCGCGCGCACTTCCACCTGCATGCCGTTTTCTGGTTTCCAATCGAGATGCAGGATTTTTTGGCGGAACATCACGCAGCGCACCTGCGCTTGCGCATCCTTGAGGGAGAAATAGTAATGCCCGGAAGCGGCACGAGTGAAGTTGGAAATTTCTCCTGCGACCCAGGTGAGCGGGAAACCCTGCTCCAGCAATTCGCGCGCGCTGCGGTTGAGCTCGCTGACACTGATCACGGATGGGCGCGGCGCGAATTCAGGCGAGCTGGACATGGCAAGAATTGTACTCCAGGCAAATTAATCACGCGCCAAGCCGCGCCAGTATTGGAGGCGCCGGAAAAACTCCAGCACTGGCGCGGAATTTCGCGCGATTTCGCGTGGAATCCCTTGCCAGACGCAGACCCGCGCAGGAACTTCATCCACAATCACTGCAAGTGTGCAAATTTCACAAATTGCAATCTCATCGTTCTCCTATGGTGTTTTTATAACACCATGATTATTAGGTCATAATATCTCGGTCTAAAATTTAATCGAACAGGAAAATCCCTTTACAGGGACGCCAGTTAGGAATGTTCCTTTCACGCTATGCACAGAGTTACCCACAGAGAATGTGGAGGAAATAAAAACACCTTTTGCGCAACGCCTTAACGCCGGCACGCTGGGCACAATCCGGCCCGCACTTGCCGAAAAATACGATGCAAGATAAAGTTACGCCTTTCCATCGGGGACAGTAGCGTGTTAGCCATCATAGATGCAGCAGGTTGGCCGATTTGGCTCATTATCATCGCTTCCATCATCGCAGTCGGAATCATCATCGAACGCGCATTTTCGCTAAGGCGCGAACTGGTCGCCCCCAAAAACCTGCTGTCGGGGCTCATCAACGATTTCAACCAAAACGGCGTAAGCGAGGAAATGCTCACGCGCCTGGAACAAAGTTCATTGCTCGGCCAGTTATTCGCAGCGGGGCTCAAGAACGTCAAAAGCTCGCGCGAAGTAATGAAAGAATCCATAGCCGAAGCGGGCCATGCGGTGGCGCACGAGCTGGAACGCTTCCTCAACAGCCTCGGCACCATCGCCGCGATCAGCCCGCTGTTGGGCCTGTTCGGGACGGTAATCGGCATGATCGAAATTTTCGGCTCGCAGACCCCGACCGGCGGCAACCCCGTGCAGCTGGCTCACGGCATTTCGATTGCGCTCTACAACACGGCCTTCGGCATCATAGTGGCCATTCCCAGCATGATTTTCTACCGGTATTACCGCGCCAAAGTGGAAACGCTGGTGATCGAAATGGAAATGCAGGCAATCAAACTGGTGGAAATCGTCCACGGCGAGCGGCAGGGGTAAGAGCAGCATGGATTTGCGCCGCGGCTACCAAAAAGAAGATCCGGAAATCAATCTGGTGCCGCTGATTGATGTGCTGCTGGTGATCCTGATTTTCCTGATGGTCAGCACTACTTACACCAAGTTCGCCGAACTGCAAATTAACCTTCCCAAGGCGGACGCCGAAAAACAGCATGACCGGCCCAACCAGATCAATGTTGCCGTGGATTCGGCTGGGCGTTATGTGATAGAAACCACACCGGTCAACACCGTCGACCCGGAGGTGCTGAGCGAGCAATTGCGCAAGGCGGCGGGCAATTTGAACGACCCGGTAATCATTATCAACGCCGACGCAAATGCCACGCATCAGTCGGTGATAAGAGTCATGGAAGCCGCGCGCATCGCAGGCTACAGCCATATCACGTTTACTGCCGAGACCAGAACGGCAAAATAAACAGTTTAGCCGTTTACTGTTCAACCAGGAGGTAAAGTGCACTGGCTGGAACAATACTGGTACCGATTAACGCCTTGGCATGTGTTGTTGCTTCCGTTTAGTCTGTTGTTCGGAATCCTGGCGAGCCTGCGGCGCTTTCTCTACATACTGCATCTCCTGCCGGTGATCAAACTGCCGGTGCCGGTGATCGTCATCGGCAATATCACTGCGGGCGGCACGGGCAAAACACCCCTGGTCATCTGGCTGGCAAATTTTCTGCAAGAGCAAGGGTTCAAGCCGGGCATCGTGAGCCGCGGCTACGGTGGCAGCAACATAGGACCGCTCGAGGTGACCCGGCAAAGCAACCCGGTCCTAGTGGGCGATGAACCCGTGCTGCTGGCGCGGCGCTGCAGCTGCCCGGTCTGGGTGGGGCGTAAGCGCTCCGCCGCAGCCAAAGGTTTGCTCACCGCGCACCCCGAATGCAATGTGGTGTTAAGCGACGACGGCTTGCAGCATTACCGCCTGCATCGCGACGTGGAAATCGCGGTGATTGACGGTGAACGCAAATTCGGCAACGGCTTGCCGCTGCCCGCAGGGCCACTGCGCGAGCTGACCGGCAGGCTGCTCTCTGTTGACGCGGTGGTCGTCCACGACGGCGAACCAGCGGCGAGCGCCACAGCAGGCTCGTTCACCATGCGCCTTGCAGGGGAAACTTTCTACAATTTGCTGAACCCCGATTTCAAGGCGAGCGCCGCCGATTTGCGCGGTAAAAAAACCTACGCGGTAGCGGGAATCGGCTATCCGCAAAGGTTTTTCCGCCAACTGCAAACGCTTGGCCTCACTGTCGCCGCGCGCCCGTTTCCAGACCACCATCCTTACCAGCCGGAAGATTTGTATGCGCCTGATGCAGAAGCCATCATCATGACCGAGAAAGATGCGGTAAAATGTGGCTCATTCGCGGATGAAAAATACTGGGTGCTTGCGGTGGATGCGCAAGTGCCTCGTGAGCTTGGCCTGCTGATTCTGAAAAAACTTAGGAACCTCTGATTAAGTCCCACGCGGTTGCGACGGTGGCTTTCCGGGATGGGATGCGCGAAGCGAGGCGCAGCCAATGGCCACTCCCCTTGGCAAGCCGAGCGACAAAGCAGACCGCCCGGAAATCCCCGTCCCGTTCGGGTTGCGGTAAAATGCAGCGTCTGCGTCGTTGCGCTCCTCGGCATCGTAGTCCTGGCTACGACCTTCGTCGCGCGCCTCGCATCCCTCCGCATTTTGCCAGCAACGCAATCCGCGGAGGACTTAATCAGAGATTCCTGGAGAACCATCATGGACCCCAAACTGCTTGATATTCTGGTCTGTCCTCTGTGCAAGGGCCCGCTGCTTTACAGAAAAGCCGAGCAGGAGCTGATTTGCAAACCCGACCGCCTCGCCTATCCCATCAAGGACGACATTCCAGTGATGCTGGAAGAAGAAGCACGCAAGCTTCCCCCCGAGGAGGAAGTGTGAGGAGCAAGGAGTCGAAACCCTGGATTTTCGCTCCTCGCTCCACGGTTCCTCGCTTCGCTCTCTTCAAGCCTCACTGAAATGGCCCCTTTCATCGTCGTTATTCCAGCGCGCCTCCATTCCGCCCGGCTTCCCGGCAAACCGCTGCTGGATATCGCAGGCAAGCCGATGGTGGTGCATGTCGCGGAAAAAGCGGCAGCCAGCGGCGCGCAGTCTGTTTGGGTGGCGACAGATCATCAACAAGTGGCGGATGCCGTCAAGCATCATGGATTCAAAGCCTGCCTGACCCGGACGGAGCATGCATCCGGAACCGAGCGCATCGCCGAGGTCGCCAGGCAAAACGGCTTTGCCGACGACATGATTGTCGTCAACGTGCAGGGCGACGAGCCGTTGATTGCGCCCCAGCTGATCCGCGAAGTGGCGCAGCATCTCGACGACCACACCGACGCGCAGGTGGCAACCGCCTGCCACACTATTCACCAGCGCGAAGAATTGTTTAATCCCAACGTGGTGAAGGTGGTGCTGGACAGCGAAGGCCACGCGCTGTATTTCTCACGTGCGCCTATTCCCCATGCCCGCGACGCGTTTGCTCAAAACGCGTGGCCCGAAAAACTGCCTGCGTACCGCCATATCGGCATTTACGCTTACCGCGCCGGCTTCCTGAAAACCTATGCCAGGCTTCAACCCTCGCTCATCGAGCAATTCGAGGCGCTGGAGCAGTTGCGGGTGCTGTGGCACGGCTACCGCATCGGCGTTGTGATTACACGCCACGCGCCCGAGGCGGGAGTGGATACGCCTGAAGACCTGCAAAGAGTGCGCGAGCTGCTCACGCGTGCCTGACCCTAAGGAACCTCTGATTAAGTCCCACGCGGTTGCGACGGCGTGCAATCCAGATGCAGGGCGAGGCGTGAGGAGCACCGTTTGGTGGAGGCCAAACCAGCGACGAACAACGAAGCCATGCGTCAGGATTGCCCCGTCCCTCCGGGTTGCTGCAAAATGCGGCGTCTGCATCGTTGCGCTCCTCGGCTTCGTAGTCCTGGCTACGACCTTCGTCGCGCATCTTGCATCCATCCGCATTTTGCGAGCAACGCAATCCGTGGAGGACTTAATCAGAGGTTCCCTAATTTGCGCCGATTCCAGTAAAATGTCAGTCCTGCGCGAGGAAGCTCGAGCGGTGCGCCACTCCCAAATGTTCAGGGCGAAATAATTCATGAGATTAATTTTGCTGGGAGCTCCGGGCGCAGGCAAAGGCACCCAGGCGGCCTACATCACGCAGAAATACGGCATCCCGCAGATTTGCACCGGCGATATGCTGCGCGCTGCGGTCAAGGCCGGAACAAAACTCGGCATGCAAGCAAAAAAGCACATGGATTCGGGCGGGCTGGTGCCGGATGATGTCATGATCGACCTGGTCAAGGAGCGCCTCAAGCAGCCCGATTGCGCCAAAGGTTTTCTGTTGGATGGTTTTCCCCGCACTATCCCGCAGGCGGATGCGTTGAAAAAGGCGGGAGTAGACGTGGATTATGTATTGGAAATCGATGTGCCGGATGAGGAAATCATCCGCCGCTTGAGCGGGCGCCGTGTGCATCCCGCTTCCGGCCGCACTTACCATGTCATCTTCAATCCCCCCCAAGTCGCGGGCAAAGACGACGTAACCGGCGAAGACCTGGTGCAGCGCGAGGACGACCGGGAAGAAACCGTGAAAAAGCGCCTTGATGTTTATCACTCGCAAACCGAGCAGCTCATCGGTTACTACTCCAAATGGGCGGCGCAAGGCAATAAGCACGCGCCCAAATACGTGAGAATTCCCGGCGTCGGCGGGGTTGAAACAATTTGCGACAAGTGTTTCGCAGTTTTAAAACAGTAAGGAGTAAGGGGTAAGGAGTGAGGAGTAGAAATAAAATGCGCATCGTTTGTAGCTTTTACTCCTCACCCCTCACACCTCACTCCTCACGCATTTAAACATGAAACCGAAAAACGCTTTTTACGCACAATCAGGCGGGGTCACCGCGGTCATCAACGCTTCCGCCTGCGCGGTGATTGAAACCGCGCGCAAATACCGCACCAAAATCGGCAAGGTCTATGCCGGCAGGAACGGCATCATCGGCGCGCTCACTGAAGATCTGATTGACACCAGCAGGGAATCGCGTGCGGCCATCCGCGCGCTGCGCCACACGCCTTCGGGCGCGTTCGGTTCCTGCCGCTACAAGCTTAAAGGGCTGGAACAGAACCGCGCACAGTATGAGCGGCTGATCGAAGTATTTCGCGCGCACAACATCGGCTATTTCTTCTATAACGGCGGCGGCGATTCAGCAGATACCTGCCTCAAGGTGTCACAGCTCTCGAAAACAATGGGCTATCCCATCATCGCAGTACACGTGCCGAAAACGGTGGACAACGACTTGCCGGTTACCGACTGTTGTCCCGGCTTCGGCTCGGTGGCGAAATATGTCGCAACCAGCATCCGCGAGGCGGGTTTCGACGTCGCCTCGATGGCCAAGACCTCGACCAAGGTGTTCGTGCTGGAAGTGATGGGCCGCCACGCCGGCTGGATTACCGCGGCATGCGGGCTTGCTGCGGAAAAGGAAGGCGATGCCCCGCAGGTTCTGCTCTTCCCTGAAATCACTTTCGACGAGGAAAAATTCCTCACCAAAGTGAAGGAATCAGTGGAGCAATACGGCTATTGCGCGGTTGCCGTTTCCGAGGGCATCAAAAACGCGGACGGCAAGTTTCTTTCCGAATCCGGTTTGCGCGATGCGTTCGGCCATGCGCAATTGGGCGGGGTCGCGCCGGTGATCGCCAATCTGGTGAAAGAAAAGTTCGGCTACAAATACCACTGGGCGGTGGCGGACTACCTGCAGCGCGCAGCGCGCCATATCGCCTCGAAAACCGATGTGGAGCAGTCTTATGCAGTCGGCAAAGCCGCCGTGGAGTTTGCCATCAAAGGACACAATTCGGTGATGCCCACCATAGTCCGCAAATCCAGCAAGCCCTACAAATGGGCAATTGGCATGGCCAGGCTCGAGGACGTGGCGAACCGGGAAAAAAACATGCCGCGCGATTTCATCTCCGAAGACGGTTTTCACATCACCAAGAAATGCCGCACTTACCTTGAGCCTCTGATCAAGGGCGAAGACTACCCGCCGTATAAAAACGGACTGCCAGATTACGTCAAGCTCAAAAACGCCGCGGTGCCGAAAAAGCTTGCTGCCGAATTCAAACTTTAGCGTCCGACAAAAGCCGACGGGCTGCGGCTTTGTGGCATAATAACAAGCATAAAAAACCAGTCTTTCCGCTCGAGGGGGAATCATGACGGGGGTTATTGCTTATGCTCTGGCTTTTGCGCTCGTCTGCGCAATCCTTGCCATTATCTATGGCGGCGTTTCAATCAAGTGGATACTGGCGCAGCCGGATGGCAACGACCGTATGCGCGAGATCGCAGGAGCGATCCGGGAAGGTGCATCCGCCTACCTTAATCGTCAGTACAAGACCATCGGCATGGTCGGCGCCATTCTGTTCTTCGTCATCGGCTTTGTATTGTCGTGGAAAACCGCTTGGGGATTTGCCATTGGCGCGATACTCTCGGGCGCGACGGGCTACATAGGCATGAATGTTTCGGTGCGCGCCAACGTGCGCACCGCCGAAGCCGCGCGCACCGGCCTCAATGAAGCGCTGACCGTCGCGTTCCGCGGGGGCGCAATTACCGGTTTGCTGGTGGTGGGCCTGGGCCTGCTTGGAGTCACAGGCTACTACGCCATCCTGGTTGCCAGCGCTGAGCAGGGCACGGCCTTAAGCAACATTATCGGCCCGCTGGTCGGCCTGGGCTTTGGCGGCTCGCTGATTTCAATCTTCGCGCGGCTTGGCGGCGGCATTTTCACCAAAGGCGCCGACGTCGGCGCCGATCTGGTGGGCAAGGTCGAGGCCGGAATTCCCGAAGACGATCCGCGCAACCCCGCGGTGATTGCCGATAACGTGGGCGACAATGTAGGCGACTGCGCCGGCATGGCGGCCGACTTGTTCGAAACCTATGCCGTGACCATCATCGCCACCATGCTGCTGGGCGCCCTGCTCTTGAACAAGCCGGAAGTCGCGCCGAAAGCGGTGGCGTATCCGCTGGTCATCGGCGGCTTCTCCATCATCGCTTCCATCATCGGCTGCTTCTTCGTCAAAGTTCAACCCGGCAAGAAAATCATGAGCGCGCTCTACCGCGGGCTGATTGTCGCCGGCGTCATTGCCATCATCGGCTATATCCCGATTACCTGGCTGCTGATGGGCGACATCGGCGCGCAATACGCTTATCTCAGCCCGATGAAGCTGTTCGGTTCGGCGATTGTGGGCCTGGTGCTTACCGGCCTGATGGTGGTGATTACCGAATACTACACCGCGACCGAATTCAAGCCGGTGCGCCACATAGCGCAAGCTTCCACCACCGGGCACGCCACCAACATCATCGCCGGTTTGGGAGTCTCCATGAAAGCAACCGCGCTCCCCGTGCTGGCGGTGTGCTTGTCAATCTGGGCGTCCTACGCGCTGGCGGGCATTTACGGCATCGCCATTGCCGCGACCTCGATGCTCTCCATGACCGGCATCATCGTCGCGCTTGACGCCTACGGCCCGATTACCGATAACGCCGGCGGCATCGCCGAAATGGCGAAAATGCCCAAGGAAGTGCGCGCAATCACCGACCCGCTGGACGCGGTGGGCAACACCACCAAGGCGGTAACCAAGGGTTACGCCATCGGCTCAGCGGGCCTGGCGGCTCTGGTGCTGTTCGCCGACTACACTCATGCACTGGAAGCCGCGCACAAAAGCGTGGCGTTTGATCTCTCCGATCCTGCGGTGATTATCGGCCTCTTCATCGGGGGACTCGTGCCCTACCTTTTCGGCGCGATGGCGATGGAAGCGGTCGGCCGCGCCGCCGGTTCGGTGGTGATTGAAGTGCGCCGCCAGTTCAAGGAAATCAAGGGCATCATGGAAGGCACGGCGAAGCCGGATTATTCCCGCGCAGTGGACATGCTGACGCGCGCGGCAATCAAGGAGATGATGATTCCTTCGCTGCTGCCGGTGCTGACGCCGATTGTGGTCGCGCTTGCCATCAACTGGATCATGGGTCCCGGCGCAGGCATCAAAGCGCTGGGCGGATTGCTGGTGGGCACCATCGTGACCGGCCTTTTTGTGGCGATTTCCATGACCACCGGCGGCGGCGCGTGGGACAACGCCAAGAAATACATCGAAGACGGCCATCACGGCGGCAAGGGTTCGGATGCGCACAAGGCGGCAGTCACCGGCGATACCGTGGGCGACCCTTATAAGGACACCGCCGGCCCCGCGGTGAATCCGCTGATTAAAATTATCAACATTGTTGCTTTACTTATCGTTCCTCTGCTGTAACAGATTGCGCATCATCCCAACCCCCTCACCGCGCGTAGAGTGGGTCTGTTTGAATCCCCTGTGAGCTGCCGAGCAGCGCAACACAAGCGGGGGAAGT
The DNA here is from genome assembly GCA_041495205.1 of Gammaproteobacteria bacterium. GTDB lineage: Bacteria > Pseudomonadota > Gammaproteobacteria > Burkholderiales > JAHFRG01 > JAHFRG01. Next base: position 1,475 of record JBGQCF010000045.1, on the reverse strand, counting down.
CGGCGAGCACTGTCTGAGCGCGAAGCGCGAGTTGCGCAGCCGCCCGCTTGGGCGAGCAGCACAGGGTACCCCCAAGGGGCAGCGAACCGGGGTCGCCTTCTTTTTGGTTACTTTTTCTTGGCGAGGCAAGAAAAAGTAACCAGCCGCCGGGCTGCCCCCGGCGAATGTAAAATTATCACTTCCTCTCCATCAGGGAGAGGACCGGGCCTGTCCTGAGCTTGTCGAAGGGATGAATGCAAGCGTGAACCATCACGCTTCGGATTGGTCATCCTGATGTATTATTAAAGTGAGGTCATCATGAATAAATCCTTATTTCTCCTTTTCCTCTTCTCACTCTTGGGCGGTTGCGCCTTAACTCCGCAGAAAGTGCTGGTTAATCCCGACGTCCGCGTCATTGAATCCGAAGCCGGGAAAGGCAAAACGGTCGCATTAAAAATCACCGACGCTCGCCCGGATAAAATTTTGGGCTATCGCACCACCCGCCTGGAAAAGGATTCAATCATCCTCACCGATTCGGATATCGCCAAGGTGATGCAAGAAAAACTTTATGAGGGGTTGAAAAAGAAGGGCTTCAACGTGGACGTGCTGTCTGAAGGCGCGCCGCGCTCGCTGAGAGTGGAAGTTAAAACGCTTCTGTATTCCGCGCCCACCGGCTCATGGACCGGCGGAATCCGCATCATCGCCACGGTCAACGCCGTCGTCAAAAACGGCGACACGACTTACGAGAATCTATATGAAGTCGAGAACAAGGAAAGAGTGATTATCAAGCCGAGCCAGGAAAAGAACGAGGAGCTGATCAACAAAACGCTTGCCGACGTGTTGCAAAGAATGCTGCAGGACCAGAAGCTCATCGCCTTGCTGGCGAAGTAATCTGGTTGGCCTGAATTCGATGAAATGACCTCACAGCGTCAATGAATCCCACGGCACCGCCTCAACGCGACGAGCCGCACATGCTGTGGATCGGCCTTCCCGCCTATAACGAGGAAGCAACCATCGCCGCTCTGTTCGCGCGGTTCCTCGAGATCTTTCCGGGCAAGTCCCTGCCGTATCGCATCGTCCTCTACAACGACGGCTGCAGCGACGGCCGCGCCGCCGCGCGCATCCGCGAGGCGTTGTGCACGGCGCTCCAGGCCCGGCGATGAAACCGATCCAGGAGGCGGTGACAAGTTGCGGCCGGACCTACAAAGGCGTAGCGTTCGGAAAATTGTAACGCTGCTGGATCGCCATGTGGCACAAGAGGTCAGAAACGAATTTTTCATAATTTCCTGAGAAGCTAATCATTTTGCCGGCGAAGTAATCTTATCGTTGTCGGCTTGCATGCAGTAACCTCGTTGCGGGATGACTAAAGCGCGCAAAAAACGCTCCAAAAAGCGGCTGTTCGGCAATCTGTTTCAGGTTCGGAAAGCCGCCAAGAATACTGCTGACATAGCGGATTTTCCGGCCTTGGGGGCTCTTGCCTTCGCGTTAGGAGGCGT
>JBGQCF010000044.1:0-14930 GCA_041495205.1 Gammaproteobacteria bacterium | reverse complement strand
TTTGTTCTTGGCACGTTCCTGGCGATTAACGTCCAGAAAAAATATAAGGTTGCCAAACTCGACTTCTTTTTCGTCACGTTTTACATTGCGTGTCTCGCCACTATGCTGGTCGGTCTTTATCATCTACTCAGAAGTGTATTTACCCTTTTAACGTAGGTTGGCATATCGCACTTGAATTACCTTCGGCGTCGCCGGAAACAGGAAGGCGCTACGTCCAATTCAGATAGCAATCTCACAGACCCCGCTTCGGCGGGGTTTCTGTTTCGCCCACAACGACCTCTCCCGCTCCTCCCGAATCCTCCTCGACTGGCTACTGTGGGTCGGGAAGCGACCCTTGACGAATGGTTAGTTATCGGCCAAAAGCGGACACTGGCGACTGGCAGAACCACCAAGACTTCCTTAACCCCTTATTGAGCGGACAAGTCTTGATTGCGGTCGTGATTTGGCCCACTTTTTCAAAGAGCGACGACCCGTGGCAATTCTGACCGTCAACCAAAAACGGAAAAGCGTGCTGCGTCACCTCGGCTGGGGCGGGGGCTTGCTCAACGGAGCCGCATCCGAGCAGAGAGATCAAGGCCAGCATCGACGTGCTGTAGAGCATGTCGCGACCTTTCGACATGAAACGGCATCGGTTCGGCGGTTGGACTTGTGGTGTCTGGCGCGAGATTTTCAGCCTGATGATACAAGGTCGATGGAGGGTCGTTTTAGCGCAAAGCTACGCATGTGGTAACAGCTTCAGGTCGGTTAGGCACTCGCGCACGAGTTCCTGGCCCCTGCGTGCGAAGACCTCTTTGAATATCTTTCCGTCGTTGGCGAATGCCTGATCGTTCGGTCCAATACTGGACTCAAGTATCCCTCCGCAAGTAGCCCTGCCTAGCGTTCGGCTCGTTCCAGGGTCCACCACTTTGATAAAGACGCTGATTCTAAGATGGGCGTTACTCAATCGGGTTTCTGGCCAGGCCTCGAAGCTACGGAGCGCGACCTCGATGCTAAGCTCCTTACCTTGAGTCGTCTCACGGCCATAGTTGAAACTGGACTGGTCAGCCTTGTACCACAGCCGAATGGGTGAGAGCCAGTTGTCGAAGTAAAACACTTTCAAATCTCTTCCTCTTATGTCGTACTCACCAACCATCATACCTGGCGGGGACCGCAAGCCTGCTGCACGCTCGACCGTCCACCCGGCGACTTGCAACTGGCTCGCCACCTCGTCGGCCAGCACGGCGGTGGGGATCCAGAGGTTTTTCGCGCTCCCGTGTGGCGAGTCGGATTCCTGTGCTGCGGGCTGCGGAACTGCGGGGGCTTCAGCGAGGATCAAAATGCCTACTACCTCGGCAAGCCCGTGGGCGGCCCCAATACTATCTGGAGGAACGTGCTGGAGTTTCCACCCTTCTTGGAGTCGGAGCGGGGGAGGCTCGATCGCTACTATACGAACTCGCTTAGCCTTGTTTACGGTTTCTTTTACGGCTTCTTTTACGGTTTTGTTTACAGTTTCGTTTGCGGTTACGTTTGCGGTTACGTTTGCGGGTTTGTTTCCAGCTTCTTTTACGGTTTCGCTTGCGTGTTTGTTTGCGGCTTCGTTTACGGTTTCCTTTGTGGTTTCGTTTTCGGTTTCGGGAGAGGAAGCATTCCCCCCGACGAAAGGATAGTCCAGCAAATACATCGTTCCCGGCTTCTCTTGCGAGTCCGCAGTGTCAAGAGCTGAACAACCACCCAGCACGAGGGTCGTTGCCAGCAAGATGAGTAAGTTTCTCATGCATACAACCTATATAACACGGGGGCTACGGATACATACAGCATAGGCTACTCCAACACAGGGAAAAGGGGCAAGAACGCCAGGGCCCAGGTCAAATGATAACGGTTGGCTCCCGATCAGGGCTTGAACCAAGAACCCGGATTAACAGTCAGCGGAAATGACCGCTTTGGGTCGATAGCAGCAGTTCAAACTGAAACACTGCCCAATTTTCTCCCTCGCTGCAGGGAGCGCGGCGGCTTGCGGTATAATAAGAGCAATCAGGAACGAACATGAAATACTGCAGCAACTGCGGGTCACCCGTGCGCTCGCTCATTCCTCCCGGCGACACCTTACCGCGCCACGTGTGCGATGCCTGCGCCACCATCCATTACCAGAACCCCAAAATCGTGGTGGGCTGCATCCCTGAATGGGAAGGCAAAATCCTCATGTGCCGGCGCGCCATTGAGCCGCGCCACGGCCTGTGGACTCTGCCAGCGGGATTTCTGGAAAATCAAGAGACCACCATCGAGGGCGCGGTGCGCGAAACTCTGGAAGAAGCTCACGCGCGGGTGGAAATCGGCATGTTGTACGCGCTTTATAATATTCCGCACATCAATCAGGTGTATCTCCTGTTTCGCGGCCGGCTGCTCGATTTGAATTACCAACCCGGAGCCGAAAGCCTCGAGGTGCGGTTGTTTGAGGAGCGGCAAATCCCGTGGGATGAGCTGGCCTTCCGCACCATTCGCGAAACGCTGAAAGCTTATTTCAACGACCGCCGCAGCGGCGCTTTCAGCTTTCACATCGGCGACATCCTGCCGCCCCAAGCAAGTAATCAGGCAAGCAACGAACTTGCCCAAGCCACCAGACTTTCGCATCGCATATGAAAAGCGCCGTGCCCGAAGAAGATTTGGCCAAGCTGAAAATCAGCCGCGACGGCGCGGCAAGCGGGCCTGTTGCGGCGAGAAACAAAATACGGCGCGCGCTGCTTATCATTATCGCTCTCGCCCTCGCTGCCGGCGCAGCGCTTTTTTATTTCTACACGGCGCCGCTTGAAGTCGAGCAGACTCAGGTTACCAGCGCTTATCCCTCCCAGCAATTTGCGATGCTCAACGCCACCGGCTACGTCGTGGCGCAGCGCAAGGCTGCGGTCGCTTCCAAAGCCACCGGAAGACTGGAATGGCTTGGGGTCGCTGAAGGCAGCCGCGTGAAACAGGGCGATATCATCGCGCGGCTGGAAAACCGCGACATGACGGCTAACATGGAAAATGCCGCGGCCGGGGTCAATGTGGCGAAAGCCAATCTGCAACAGGGTGAAGCGGAATACCGCGACGCCGCGCGGCAGCTCAAGCGCGCGCAGGAATTGCTCGCGCAGAATTTCGTCTCGCCGGCCAGTGTTGACTCGGCGCAGGCGCGTTTTGACAAGGCGGCCGCTGCGCTGAGCAGCCTCAAAGCGGCAATCAACGCCGCAGAAGCAAGCTTCAGGGCGGCGCAGGTCGCGCTCGAATACACATTGATCCGCGCGCCGTTTGACGGCGTGATTTTGTCAAAAACCGCGGATGTGGGTGATGTAGTAACCCCGTTCTCCTCGGCGCTGGATACCAAAGGCGCGGTGGTGACCATGGCTGATATGTCTACATTGGAAGTGGAAGCGGACGTGTCCGAATCCAACCTGCAAAAAGTCCAGGTTGAACAGCCTTGCGAAATCCAGCTCGACGCGCTGCCCGACATGCGTTTTCGCGGCGTGGTAAGCCGCATCGTTCCGACGGTGGACCGCGCTAAAGCGACGGTGATTACCAAGGTGCGCTTTCTCGATCCCGATCCGCGCATTCTTCCGGAGATGAGCGCCAAAGTGACATTTCTCAACCGGGAGCTGACTGCCGACCAGCAAAAACCGCGCACCGTGGTGAATCCTGAAGCGCTCACCGAGCGCGCGGGCAAGACCGTGGCGTATGTCATTCGCGACGGCAAAGCGCACCAGGTTCCGGTCGAGACCGGCAGCCGCATCGGCGACATGGTGGAAGTGAAGCAAGGCCTGCAATTCGGCGACAAGGTGGTGTTGAAGCCTTCCGCGAAACTCGCCGACGGATCTTCGGTCAGGCTCGCAACCAAATAAATTTCATTTCCCCCTCGCCCCTTTGGGGAGAGGGCCAGAGCCTGTACTGAGCAACGCCAAAGAGGGAGTGAGGGGAAGAGAAATCTTAAATTCGCCGGGGGCAGCCCGGCGGCTGGTGACTTTCTTTTGCGTCGCCAAAAGAAAGTCACCAAAGAAAACGCGCCCCCGGTTCGCTGCCCCTTCGGGGTTCCCTGTGCTGCTCGCCCAAACGGGCGGCTGCGCAACTCGCGCTATGCGCTCATACAGTGCTCGCCGACTTCCCCCGCTTGCGCTGCGCTGCTCGGCAGCTCACAGGGGATTCAAACAAACCCCACTCCCTATGCGGGGAGAGGGAAAGAAACATAGGGCTAAATAATCTCACTCTCGAGCTTAGAGACGGATGATTTCTTGCATTTCCACACTTTAATAATCTTGTTGCCGAGCTTGGAGAGCAAAGGTTATTTTCATTGCCACACCTTTTCCATCTCTCCCGTCCGGCTTAGATTTTTACCCTCGCCCCTCCGGGGAGAGGGCATGGGTGAGGGGAACAAAGGTAAATAAGTATCTTATGGAAGCTCAAAATATTGTTGAAATCAGGGGTATCAGCAAATCCTACCGCCGCGGCGAGCAGATCCTGCCGGTGCTCAACGATATCAGCTTTGATATTCCCAAAGGCGAATTCCTGGCGCTGATGGGGCCCAGCGGCTCGGGCAAAAGCACGCTCCTCAACCTGATTGCCGGAATAGACAAGCCCGACCGCGGGGAAATACGCATCGGCGGCGTGGATATCACGGCCTTGTCCGAATCGCAGCTTGCGGATTGGCGCGCCGCCAATGTTGGTTTTGTTTTTCAGTTCTACAATTTAATCCCGGTGCTCACCGCATTCGAAAACGTCGAGCTGCCACTTCTGCTCACCCGTCTCTCCGGCAAGCAGAGAAAACAGCACGTGGAAACCGCGCTTTCAATGATGGGATTGAGCGACCGCATGCGCCATTATCCTTCCGAGCTCTCCGGCGGTGAGCAGCAGCGCGTGGCGATTGCGCGCGCGGTGGTCAGCGATCCGACGATTCTGGTGGCGGATGAGCCCACCGGCGATTTGGACCGCGTCTCGGCGGACGATATCTTGAATTTGCTCAGGCGGCTGAATCGTGAACTCGGCAAAACCATCATCCTGGTCACTCACGACCCGCATGCCGCGCAAAGCGCGCGTATCATTCGCCATCTGGACAAAGGCGTGCTCGACGCAACTAAAGTGTTAACGTAATGTATCTGCTCAAGCTCGTCATTCGAAATGCGCTGCGCCACAAACTGCGCACCGGCCTCACGCTGCTGGGAATCGTTGTGGCGATACTGGCATTCGGCCTTTTGCGCACGGTGGTCAACGCCTGGTACGCGGGCGCTGAAAGCACTTCGGCGGCGCGGCTGATTACCCGCAATGCCATTTCGCTGGTGTTTCAGCTGCCTCTCACCTACCAGGAGAAAATCCGCAAGATTCCGGGCGTGGCCGGCGTCTCGCATGCCAACTGGTTCGGCGGCGTATACATCAGGGAAAAGAATTTTTTCCCGCAGTTTGCCATTGAAGCCCCGACTTACCTCGATCTTTATCCTGAATACATTTTGCCGGAAGAGGAAAAAAAAGCTTTTCTTCTCGACCGCAAAAGCGCCATCATCGGCAAGAAGCTCGCCGACCAGTTCGGCTGGAAAGTCGGCGACGTGGTGCCGCTGCGCGGCACGATATTCCCCGGCAACTGGAGCTTCACCATCCGCGGCATCTACCACGGCGCGGAAAAGAAAACCGACACCTCGCAATTTTTCTTCCATTGGGATTACCTGAATGAAACCCTGAAACGCACTGTTCCCCGCCGCGCCAACTACGTCGGCGTATACATCGTGGGGCTTACTCATCCCGAGCACGCCGCTGAAGTGTCGCAGGAAATCGATAACACTTTCAAAAACTCGCTCGCTGAGACGCTCACCGAAACCGAAAAAGCATTCCAGTTGAGCTTCGTCGCGATGACCGAGGCGATCCTGGTGGCCATCCAGATCGTCTCGTTCGTGATTATCGTGATTATCATGGCGGTGATGGCCAACACCATGGCGATGACCGCGCGCGAGCGCGCCGCAGAATACGCCACGCTTAAAGCCTTGGGGTTTGCGCCGCCGTTCCTGGCCAAGCTGATTTTCGGCGAATCGCTGGCAATTGCGGCTCTTGGCGGCGCGGTGGGAATCGCCTGCACCTTTCCCGTCGCTAACGCTTTCGGCAACGCCATGGGCGCGCTGTTCAAGGTTTTCTATGTATCGTGGCAGACTGTCGCCGTCCAGGTCGCAGCGGCATTGTTGGTCGGCGCGGTCGCCGCCATTCTTCCCACCTGGCGCGCCAGCCGGGTAAAGATTGCTGACGGATTAAGAAATATCGGCTGATGATTAAAGATTCATTTGCTTTGCCCCTCACCCCAACCCTCTCCCCCGCAGGGGGAGAGGGGGTTTTTGAATCCCCTGTGAGCTGCCGAGCAGCGCAGCACAAGCGGGTGGAAGTCGGCGAGCACTGTCTGAGCGCGAAGCGCGAGTTGCGCAGCCGCCCGCTTGGGCGAGCAGCACAGGGTACCCCGAAGGGGTAGCGAACCGGGGGCGCCTTTTCTTTGGTGACTTTCTTTTGGCGACGCAAAAGAAAGTCACCAGCTGCCGGTCTGCCACCGGCGAATTAAAGATTTTCACTATTAAAACTGCAAATTAATTTCGCTAAAACTAAATAAATGCCCATCCCCTATTCCTATTCGCTGCGCAACCTGTGGACGCGCAAGCTCACCACCGCGCTCACCGTCGCCGGCATGGCGCTGGTGGTGTTTGTGTTCGCAACCGTTTTGATGCTTGCCGAAGGATTAAAGGTCACGCTGGTGCAAACCGGTTCTTACGATAACGCGGTGGTAATCCGCCGCTCCTCGCAAACCGAAGTGCAAAGCGGAGTGGACCGTCCGTCTGCGGCGATAATCGAAGCGCGCCCCGAAGTGGCGTTTGGAGAAAACGGCGAGCGTCTCGCTTCGAAGGAAATGGTCGTGCTGGTCGCCATGCCCAAGCGCGGCAGCGACAGCCCGGTCAACGTCATCGTGCGCGGCGTTTCGCAAACCGGCTTGAAGCTCCGCCCGCAGGTGAAGCTCGCCGCCGGCCGCACGTTCCGTCCCGGCTCGTCTGAAATCGTTGTCGGGAAAAGCATTGCCGAACGCTTCAACGGCGCGCAAATCGGCGGCACTCTGCGCTTCGGCCTGCGCGATTGGACGGTGGCGGGGGTAATGGATGCCGGCAACAGCGGCTTTGATTCTGAAATCTGGGGCGACGTCGAGCAGTTGATGCAGGCGTTCCGCCGCCCGGTGTTTTCCTCGGTCATCGTCAAACTCAGCGACCCTGAAAATTTTACGAGTTTCAAGCAGGCGGTGGAAAGCGACCCGCGGCTCACCGTGGAGGCCAAGCTCGAGTCGGTATTCTATGCCGAGCAGTCGGAAATGCTCTCGCGCTTCATCAGCATCCTCGGCATCGTGCTGAGCGTGATTTTCGCAATCGGCGCGACCATCGGCGCAATGATTACCATGTACACCTCGGTCGCCAACCGCACCACCGAAATCGGCACGCTGCGCGCGCTGGGCTTCCGGCGCCAGTACATCCTGCGCGCCTTCCTGCTGGAGTCATTATTTCTGGGAATCATCGGCGGGGTGATCGGGCTGGGTTTTGCTTCGCTTATGCAGTTTCTATCCATCTCAACCATGAACTGGCAGACCTTCGCCGAGCTTGCTTTCAGCTTCAAGCTCAACGCCGCGATTGTTCTCAAATCGCTGCTGTTCGCCTTGATAATGGGATTTGCCGGCGGCTTCCTGCCCGCCGCGCGCGCCGCGCGCATGAACATCGTGGATGCGCTGCGGGCAGCGTAATCCTCGCTTATCCTCCTGCCGGAAAGCTCTGCTTCCGACCTGTCTACGAAACGGGGAAGCTTACAAGGTCATTAACGGCCTAGACAAGAACGACTAAAAAGTCGTATCTTTGATTATTCGACTTTACTTCCATCCCGCACTAAAGAGGGGAACGTCAATTCAAGCGCAATTCATTCTTTTTTTGGGAAAAATGGAAACAGCGGGTTTCCCGCGTCAACAGCCGTTCCAAGTATCTGCATGAAGCCATGAAACGAACTACCACGATTCTCCTGATTTCCGCTCTTTTAGGAAGCGGCAGCGCCACGGCCGCTGACTGGGTAGTGAAGCCCGTCCAGGGCGCATCAGGACAGGCTTCAAAGTGCATATTGGAATCGGAAAAAAAGGAGATATTCGACGGATATCAGAACATAACGTTCTACATTGTTGTTGACGGGGCTTCCGTGGCAGTGAAGTCCGCATCGGTTCTCGATCCCGGTTTTTCGGATATCGGCATGAAAGCAGACAAGGACGCGTTTATTGCCATGGATAAGGTCATTCAGGACAAGACAGCGTCTTTCGATTCAAATTACGCTATTATCGTTGAAGAGTTTAAACGCGGGCTGAAGGTAAATGTTCAGCTTAGATTCTGGCCCACATGGCCGGTGACAGGGACGCATTCTGCGACACTTAGCCTGATTGGATTTACTAAAGGATTCACCGAAATGTCCGATTGCAAGTGAATCGCTCTTCAACCCACTTTTAAGGAGAGGGAAATGGGGCTTCGACTCAAATTCAACCTGGTGCTTCTAGCCGTTTTTCTGGCGGGATTCCTGGTAACCGGGTATGTCTCCCACCGCCTGCTGCAAAAAAACGCGCGGGAAGCCGTGTTGCATAACGCGGGACTCATGATGGAGACCGCTTTGGCGATTCGTGGTTACACCGTAACCCAAGTCAAACCCCATCTCGAGATGCAGCTGATGCGGGGGTTCTTGCCGCAAACGGTTCCTGCCTACGCGGCGACCGAAACCATGAATGCATTAAGAACGAAGTACCCCGAATTTGCCTATAAGGAGGCAACGCTGAATCCTACCAATCCGCGCGACCGCGCAACGGACTGGGAGGCCGACCTGGTTCAGAAATTCCGGAACGATCCGGGCACCACACTGATTTCCGGAGAGCGGGACACGCCGACGGGCAGGTCGCTCTATATCACGCGCCCAATACAGATCAAGGATGCTGCGTGCCTCGCCTGTCACACCACGCCGTCCGCAGCGCCGGCTACGATGATCAAACTCTATGGAGAAGCTAACGGTTTCGGCTGGAAACTCAATGAAATTATAGGTGCCCAGGTGGTGTCCGTCCCGATGTCGTTGCCCATAAACGATGCCGACCATGCCTTCTATACATTCATGATCTCGTTGTTTGGCGTGTTTGTGGTGATCTTCGTCGTGCTTAACGTAATGCTAAGCTGGATGATTATTCGGCCGATCGCGAAAATGTCGCACGCTGCGGATCAGGTAAGCGTAGGCAAATTTGAAATTTCAGAGTTTGCTGAAACCGGCACGGACGAGATCTCGGTGCTCGCGAGTTCGTTTAACAGGATGCGCCGCAGCCTTGAGAAGGCCATGAAAATGATAGAGAGTTGAAATGGGAGGATCAGTCTTTTGTTAGAACAAGGCAAAAAAACGGTCATCTGCAGCGTTGTCTTTGTGGACATCGTTGAATACTCAAAAAAAACCGTCGCCAAACAAGTAGCGCTAAAAGGGTGGTTCAACGATCTGTTAGTCCAGGCATTGCAGAATATCTCCGTCACTGATCGAATCATCCTCGATTCCGGTGACGGTGCTGCATTATGCTTTCTTGGCGACCCGGAAGAAGCGCTGTTCGCCGCCAACAATCTGCGAGTTGCTCTCAATCAGGTCGGTTATCCGGAATTGGAGTTAAGGATCGGGATTAACCTCGGTCCGGTAAAAATCGTAAGAGATATGAATGGGCAGCCTAATGTTCTTGGCGATGCCATCAACGTTGCCCAGCGTGTCATGAGTTTTTCCCAGCCCAACCAAATTCTGGTATCGCGGTCTTATTATGAGGTCGTTTCACGCCTGGCGGATGAGTATGTGAAGCTGTTCCGCCATATGGGTAAACACAAGGATAAGCACGTCCGAGAGCACGAAGTCTACGAAGTTTGCCTCACTTCATCAGCCATGGGTGTTCCCCTCACACTGAAAAAACAATATGCGGCAGACGTTGAATCCGAGGAAGTAATTCCTGCCCTGGCGGTTAATCAGGTCCCGGCAACGTCTTTCGACCCGCAGACCCTGGCGCAACTGGATGCGAGCTTAAGTCAGTACCTCGGCCCTCTCGCCAAGCTTATGGTGAGAAAAGCGGCTCAGAAAACTTCCAACCTCGAAGAACTTTGTGGGATGTTGGCGGAGAGCATTCCGGTAGGACAGCATAAGACGGCTTTTCTCAGTGATATCGCCAATCTTCGTCCGGTTCCCTCGTCAGCGCACAAAGATACTTCGGCTTCCGAGCCCGGCGAGTCGATGGTTGCCCGCGGCATTGACGAGGAAAGCAAAACGAGAGAATGGGACCCTGCCACTCTTGCTTTGTCTGAACAGCGTCTGGCACAGTTTCTCGGTCCTCTGGCAAAAATCCTGGTTAAAAAGACAGCGAAGAATGCGGCTAGTCTTGAGGAACTCTATCTGGTCCTGTCGAAAAATATTGAAAGCGAGAAAGACCGGGAAGCTTTCCTTAAAATGGCCGATAAAATTCACTGACGCAACTCATTTCAGCGGCGACGCTGTGGTTTCGGGTTCCCGTGCAACAACTTCACAGATGCCGCGCGCATGAATATCGTCGAAGCGCTGCGGGCGGCGCAATCCTCATCGGAAATTCGACACCGACTTGTTTTTACTTTCAAGATTCAAGACCTGACCCCGATCCTTTGCTTATATTTATGATACCCCCTGTGAGCCGCCAAGTGACGAAGCTAAAGCGGGGGGCGGCTGCGACACGGTCAGCGAAGCTTGGGGTGCGGGAGCAGCCGCATAAGCTCCGGTCGATAATCGCAAACGCAGCCTTGCTGCCCCTTCCCGCTCCACGCTGCGCGAGTCCGAGTCCGGGGCGCTATGCGAGCACTGTCTGAGCGCGCAGGCGAGTTGCGCAGCGCCCGGTTTGGCTGAGGAACGCAGGGGAAATCGGCGAACCGGGGTCGCCTTTTCTTTGGTGACTTTCTTTTGGCGACGCAAAAGAAAGTCACCAGCCGCCGGTCTGCCACCGGCACTATCCCCATAACGGCGCAACTAAAGCAAAAAGGGTCAGCTCACTCCGACCATCAGTGTTTGCCTGGCAGTTGCGAATGCCGCAAGTTGATTCAAATCAAACTGGCAAGTCCCCTCTTGGCGCATCATAATAAATAGTGTAGTTACCGACTATGAATACCACGGCAGCGCCTGACGCTTACTTCGAGCACGGCGCCGATATCGGCATCGTGGGTCGCGGCGCGACCATGGAAGAGGCGTTCGAGGACGCGGCACGCGCGACTTTCGCGGTTATGACCGACCTCGACGCGGTGAAGCCCGTTGAATCAGTGAGCGTCGAGTTGGAGGAAGCCGACTGCGAGCTTGCGCTGGTGCGCTGGCTCAACCTGCTGCTCGGGCTCGCGCGCGAGCGCGGCATGGTGTTCAGCCGGTTCAAGCTCGAGCGCGACGGCGAGAGCTGGCACGGGAGCGCGAGCGGCGAGCCGTGGCGGCCGGCGCTGGAACGCGGCGTGGAAGTGAAAGGCGCGACACTTACCATGCTGGAAGTGAAGAAGACAGCTAACGGCTGGGAAGCGCGCTGCATCGTGGACGTATAGACCATGGATCTTTCCCGACTGCAAGAAATCAATGAGTGGTGCTGGACCATCCCCGTTGCTGCGGGCGAGCAGCGCGGCGAGGTCCGGCTCTATGGCAGCCGCGAGTTGCTGGCGGCGATGGACAACAAGGTAATGGAGCAAATCACAAACGTCGCCCGGCTGCCCGGGCTCGTCGGCGCGGCGATGACCATGCCCGATGCGCACTGGGGATACGGCTTCCCGATTGGCGGCGTCGCAGCTTTCGATCCCGAACAGGGCGGGATCATTTCCGCCGGCGGTGTGGGCTTCGACATCTCGTGCGGCATACGTTGCCTGCGCACCAATCTCGAACTGAAGGACGTGGTAGGAAAACTTCGTTCGCTCGCCCGTGGATTGTCCGAGAATATTCCCGCCGGCGTAGGCGAAGAAGGCGAACTCAAGCTGAATATCTCTGAACTGGACGACGTGCTGACCGGCGGCGCCCAATGGGCGGTGAAGCGCGGCTATGGCACCGAGGCAGACCTCGAATTTATCGAAGAGCACGGTCGAATGGTGGATTCCATTCCGGAGAATGTATCCGTGCTCGCCAAGAAGCGGCAGCGCGGCGAAATGGGAACGCTCGGCTCAGGCAATCACTATCTTGAGGTGCAGGTGGTGGACCGCATTCACGACAGGGAGGCGGCCGATGCTTACGGACTGCACGAGGGGCAGCTCGTGGTTTCGATTCATTGCGGCTCGCGCGGGCTCGGCCACCAGGTCGGCACCGATTACCTCGTGAGCCTGGCGAAAGCCGCTTCACGGCTCGGCATCAGCCTGCCTGACCGCGAGCTTGCGTGCGCCCCGATCAACTCGCCCGAAGGACAGCAATACATTGGAGCAATGAACGCGGCGATGAATTGCGCTTTCGCCAATCGCCAGATTCTCACGCACCTGACGCGGGAAACATTCAGGCACGATATACCGAACGCCGTGCTGGAAACGCTGTTCGACGTCTCGCACAACACCTGCAAGCCCGAACGTCACGCGGTGGACGGGGGCAAGCGCCTGCTCTATGTGCACCGCAAGGGCGCGACCCGCGCCTTCGGTCCGGGACATCCTTCGCTGCCGGAACGCTACCGCGCGGCCGGGCAGCCGGTGGTCATCGGCGGGAGCATGGGAACAGGTTCTTACATTCTTGCTGGAACCGTCGAGAGCGAGCGCCTCGCTTTTTCTTCCGCGAGCCACGGCGCGGGGCGCGCCATGAGCCGGCACCAGGCGCTCAAGCAATGGCGCGGCCGGCAGCTGGTGGATGAGTTGGCGCGCGAAGGCATCCTGATCCGCACCCGCTCCATGCGGGGCGTTGCCGAAGAGGCGCCGGGCGCCTACAAGGATGTCAATCTCGTCGCCGAGGTGACGGAGCGGGCCGGACTCGCGCGGCGCGTGGCTTTTCTCCGCCCAAAGGTGTGCGTTAAAGGGTAACGGCCATGACCGCAAACGTCAAACGCAAACTTGCAGCAATCCTCGCGGCTGATGCTTACGGCTACAGCCGCATGATGGGCGCCGACGAGGAAGGAACCCTGCGGGTGCTCGCAGGGCATCGCGCCGTCATTGACGGAATCATCGCGCTGCATGAGGGCCGTATTGTTGGCACCGCGGGCGACAGCGTGCTCGCCGAGTTTGAAAGCGCGGTCGAGGCGGTGCGCTGCGCGGTCGAAACCCAGGATGCGCTCAAAACGCGCAACGACTCGCTGCCTGAAGGCGAGCGCATGCTGTTCCGCATCGGCGTCAACCTGGGCGATGTCATGGTGTCGGGCGACGACCTGCACGGCGACGGCGTGAACGTCGCGGCGCGCCTGGAGAGCATTGCCGAGCCGGGCGGCGTCTGCATCTCTTCGTCCGTCTACGATCAAATCACAGGTAAGCTCAATCTTGGATTCGTGGACATCGGCGACCGCGAGCTCAAGAACATCGCCCGGCCGATCCACGTCTACCAGCTCGCCGGCACCGCACCGGTGAAACCGATTGCACCTGCGGCGCCCAAGGCCCCCGCTTCGCGCGCGTGGGCAATCGGCGTGACAACTGTAGCCGTGATCGCAGTGCTGGTCGCGTGGCAAGCAGGATGGTTCACACCTGCAACACCGGCGGTTGAAGAGCGTGCGAAGGCCGCGGCCGAGCTTGCGAAGGCACGGGCCGAGACTGACGAGGCGAAGCGCCGCGCGGAAACCGAATCGGCGGCTTCAGCCGAGGCAAAACGCCAGCTCGAAGCGCAGCGCGCATCCGAAATGAAGGCCAGGGGGGAAGCCGAGCTTGCAAAAGCGCGCGCGGATGCGGAGGCGATCCGGCGCAAGGCGGATGCCGAACTCGCCGCGGCGAGACTAAAACAGGAACAGTTGCCGAAAGCCGCCGAACCTGCGCCGAAGCCTGCCGAGCCCGTTGTTGCGGCAGTGCCGCCCGCACCTGCCGTTGCGCTTGCGCCGCCTGCGGCCGCAGCATCACGCTACGACGGTAATTGGAAGGCGACCCGCTCTTGCGTGCCGTTCGAAGAGTTTCCGACGCAAGTGCGAAGCTGGCAGTTTACCGCGACCGGCGGCGAGTTGATCGTGAGCTACGGCCAACCCGGTCAGCCGGGTTATATGACTGTTCGTGGCAAGCCGGGCGACGATGGCAGCCTCGTGCTTGCCGGCAAGATCATCGCCGGAGCGGAGCGCTTTCTTGGCCAGGAAGGCCCCGCTTATTTCGAGGGACGGTTTGATGGGGAAAGGTTTGTCCTGAAGGGGCGCCTTGGCCGTCGCGCCTGCACTCTCGTCCTCGCCCGCGCGGGCGGTTGACGCTACACCACTATAACCATGAGGGTCATGTCTTTTCTGTACAACTGGAGCATAGAATCGTCTCGTACCGGCGATGCGCGACTTCACGCATTATTTTTCAGCAGCCCCTAAGCCCAGTTTCTCCGCTCAACGAATGTCCGCGGCTCGAGCGGCCGCCCCTCCGGATAGGTCGACCCCTCGCGGCGCGCCGACCACAGCAGCAGCGGTCCGATCGCGCGGTCGAGGACGCGCGAGATGATACCGAATTCGCTTTCGATCTGTTTTCGCAGCTCCGCGATCCGCTCGCTGACGGCGTGATTCGAGTCTCGCAGATATCGCTCCATGGCCCACAACGCGGCGCCGTAACCTCGCCTCAGGTTGTCCGCCTCGGCAGTGAAGCGCGCGCGCACGCGCGCGTCGCTGTCCTGCCTGTAACGTTTCCAGCCCTCGTACATGGTTCGCATGATCCGGTACAGGCTGGGTCCATTGACCTCGTAGTCGTGTTGAAAGGCGAAGTCGAGCCAGGACTTGGAATCGTCGCGCGCGATGTGCTCGTGCTGGAAATTGAATTTGTACTGGCCGT
>JBGQCF010000043.1:0-15572 GCA_041495205.1 Gammaproteobacteria bacterium | reverse complement strand
GCCCCCGTACTTCTTGGCCAGTACCATGGTCATCGCCGCCGTGAGCGTGGTCTTGCCATGATCCACGTGCCCGATCGTCCCGACGTTTACGTGCGGCTTGGTCCGCTCAAATTTGCCTTTTGCCATATGCGTTTCCTTAATTCTAGTTATTTCTTGTTGATGATCGCTTCCGCTTCGCTCTTCGGCATTTCAACGTAATGCTTGAATTCCATAGTGTAGGTGGCGCGCCCCTGGGTAGCCGAGCGCAGCGACGTCGAATAACCGAACATTTTGGCAAGCGGCACTTCTGCGCGAATCAGCTTGATGCCGGGCAGCAGGTCTTCCATGCCCTGGATGATGCCGCGCCGCGAATTCAGGTCGCCGACCACATTGCCCATGAAATCTTCCGGGGTTTCCACTTCCACCGCCATCATCGGCTCGAGCAGCACCGGGTTGGCTCTGCGCATGCCTTCTTTAAAGGCGAACGATGCCGCCATTTTGAAGGCGTTTTCGTTGGAGTCCACCTCGTGGTAAGAACCGTCGAACAAGGTCACTTTCACGTCCACCACCGGATATCCCGCCAATATGCCGTTGGGCAGGGTATCCACCAAGCCCTTTTGTACTGCCGGGATGTATTCACGCGGCACCGCGCCGCCCTTTATCGCATCCACAAACTCATAACCCTTTGCGGGGTTCGGCTCCAGCTTCAACCACACATGGCCGTATTGGCCGCGCCCGCCCGACTGCTTGATAAACTTGCCTTCCACGTCGTCCGCGACCTTCTTGATGGTCTCGCGGTAGGCCACTTGCGGCGCGCCCACATTCGCTTCCACGCCGAACTCACGCTTCATGCGGTCAACGATAATTTCCAGGTGCAGCTCGCCCATTCCGGAGATGATAGTCTGGGCGGATTCCTCGTCGGTGCGCACGCGGAATGAAGGGTCTTCCTGCGCCAAGCGGTTCAACGCCACGCCCATTTTCTCCTGGTCGGCCTTGGTTTTGGGTTCCACGGCGACGTGAATAACCGGCTCCGGGAACACCATGCGTTCAAGCATAATCACTTTATTCGGGTCGCACAGGGTATCGCCGGTGGACGCTTCGCGCAGACCCACCGCAGCGGCGATATCGCCGGCGCGCACTTCCTTGATTTCATCGCGTTGGTTGGCATGCATTTGCAGCAGGCGCCCGATGCGTTCCTTCTTGCCCTTAACCGGGTTGTACACGGTATCGCCGGATTTCACCACCCCGGAATAGACGCGGAAGAAAATCAATTGCCCGACGTAAGGGTCGCTTGCAATCTTGAATGCAAGCCCGGAAAAAGGCTCGTCGTCCGAGGCATGGCGCTCGCCCGGCTGTCCGTTTTCCAGCGCGCCCTTGACCGGGGGAATATCCACCGGCGCCGGCAGGTAGTCTATCACCGCGTCCAGCATCGCCTGCACGCCTTTGTTCTTGAAAGCGGAGCCGCACAGCATCGGCACGATTTCGTTGTGTATGGTGCGCTGGCGCAAGCCGCGCTTGATTTCCTCGGGCGTGAGCTCACCCTTCTCGAGGTACTTGTGCATCAGCTCTTCAGAGGCCTCGGCGGCGGACTCTATCATTTTTTCACGCCAGTGCCTGCATTCCTCGAGCATTCCTGCCGGAATATCGCGCTCTTCGAATTTCATGCCCTGGGTGCTGTCATCCCAGTAAATCGCCTTCATCTTAACCAGGTCCGCAATGCCCTCGAATTTTTCCTCCGCACCCACCGGCAGCTGGATCGGTACGGGGTTGGCCTTGAGGCGCGATTTCATCTGTTCGTAGACACGCATGAAATTCGCACCCTGGCGGTCCATCTTGTTGACGAAGGCAAGGCGGGGCACGCGGTACTTGTTGGCCTGCCGCCACACCGTTTCAGTCTGAGGCTGCACTCCACCCACCGCACAGAACACGGTGCACGCGCCGTCCAGCACGCGCAAGCTGCGCTCCACTTCGATGGTGAAATCCACGTGTCCCGGAGTGTCAATGATGTTGATGCGGTGCTCAGGATGACTGTGGTCCATGCCCTTCCAGAAGCAGGTGGTGGCGGCTGAAGTAATAGTAATCCCGCGCTCCTGCTCTTGCTCCATCCAGTCCATGATCGCCGTGCCGTCGTGCACTTCGCCCAGCTTGTGCGACACGCCGGTGTAAAACAGGATACGCTCCGTGGTCGTGGTCTTACCGGCATCAATGTGAGCGGTGATTCCGATGTTGCGGTAACATTCGATGGGCGTTTTACGGGCCACGGCTAAATTCATCCTTAAAGATATCCTGGGGTGCTAGAACCGGTAATGCGAGAAGGCTTTGTTGGCTTCAGCCATGCGATGCACTTCCTCGCGTTTTTTTATCGCGCCGCCACGGCCTTCCGCTGCCTCGGCAAGTTCGCCCGCAAGGCGCGCGCCCATGGATTTTTCCCCGCGCTTGCGCGCAGCATCGCGCACCCAACGCATGGCCAGCGCAGTACGACGAACCGGCCGCACTTCCACCGGCACCTGGTAATTGGCGCCACCGACGCGGCGGCTTTTCACTTCGACCATCGGCCTTACGTTGGCGATGGCTTGGCTGAAAACCTCAAGCGGATCCTTGCCGGATTTATCCGCAATCTGCTGCAAGGCGCCGTAGACAATTCTTTCGGCGACCGATTTCTTGCCACGCGTCATCAGTACGTTCACAAACTTGGTAACGTCCTGATTGCTGTATTTCGGGTCCGGCAATATATTGCGTTTGGGAACTTCTCTGCGTCGTGGCATGAATACCTCAAGAAATCGTCAAGCGGCTTTCTCCCGCTTCGCGCCGTACTTGGAACGGCCCTGCTTGCGGTCTTTCACCCCGGCGGTATCAAGGCTGCCGCGCACCGTATGGTAGCGCACGCCGGGCAGATCTTTGACGCGCCCGCCGCGGATCAGCACCACCGAGTGCTCCTGCAGGTTATGTCCCTCACCGCCGATGTAACTGGTCACTTCGAAACCATTGGTGAGCCGTACACGCGCCACCTTGCGCAAAGCGGAATTCGGCTTTTTCGGCGTCGTGGTATAGACGCGCGTGCACACGCCGCGTTTTTGCGGCGAATTGCCCAGCGCCGGAACCTTGCTTTTCACGCGCCTGGCGGTTCTCGACCCGCGCACCAATTGGTTGACTGTCGGCATTAACCTTACGCCCCTAAAAAATACGGACGGCGCGGTTAGCGCCGTCCCGAAAAGTCTGTGAATTTTATGGACTTATTCGCTATATGTCAAGCTGCATGCTCTGCGTCTTGGGCTGCTTTCGCGGCTTCTTCACCCACTTCGCCACCTTCGGTGAGCCCCGCGGCGGCTTGCTTGCGGCGAGCGTTGTGAAAGGCAAGCCCGGTGCCTGCCGGAATCAGACGACCGACGATGACGTTCTCCTTGAGGCCGCGCAATTCGTCCTTCTTGCCCATGATTGCCGCCTCGGTCAGCACCCGGGTGGTTTCCTGGAACGAGGCCGCGGAGATGAAGGAATCGGTAGAAAGCGAGGCCTTAGTGATGCCAAGCAGCACGTAATCAAAAATTGCGGGTTTCTTGTCCTCGGCAATTACGCGCTCGTTTTCTTCCAGCACTTCCGCGCGCTCAACCTGCTCGCCGGGAATGAAGTAAGTGTCGCCCGCATCCACGATCTGCACGCGGCGCAACATCTGGCGCACGATGACTTCGATGTGCTTGTCGTTGATTTTTACACCCTGCAAGCGGTAGACGTCCTGCACTTCATCGGTGATGTAACGCGCCAGCGCTTCGACACCCAGCAGACGCAGGATATCGTGCGGATCGGCGGGGCCGTCTACGATCATTTCGCCCTTGTTCACCACTTGGCCGTCATGCGCCATCACATGCTTGTCCTTCGGGATCAGGTATTCGTGAGCCACGCCGTCGAGATCGGTGATGACCAGACGCTGCTTGCCCTTGGTATCCTTGCCGAAAGACACAGTGCCGGTCACTTCCGCCAGCACACCGGCATCTTTCGGTGAACGGGCTTCAAAGAGCTCGGCAACGCGCGGCAGACCGCCGGTGATGTCGCGCGTCTTGCTGGTTTCCTGCGGAATCCGCGCCAGCACTTCGCCTACGCTTGCCTGCTGTCCGTCTTTCACGGTGATGATGGAGCCGATCTGAAAAGTGATGTTGACCGGCTGATCGGTACCCGCAATCTTCACTTCCTTGTTCTTGTCATCCAGCAGCTTCACCTGCGGACGCAAGCCTTTGGCCTGCGCCATACCGCGCCGTTTCGGATCAATCACCACCAGCGTGGAGAGCCCCGTAACTTCATCAATCTGCTTGGCCACGGTGACCCCTTCCTCGACGTTATCAAAGCGGATGCGGCCGGCATATTCGGTGATGATGGGCCGGGTATGCGGATCCCAGGTCGCGAGCACCTGCCCTGCTTTGACCTTGCTGCCGTCCTTGATCATCAGGTTAGCGCCGTAACGCACTTTGTGGCGCTCGCGCTCGCGCCCGTTGTCGTCCTGGATAATCACTTCACCACTGCGCGAAATTGCCACCTGCTCGCCTTTGGCATTGGTCACGTAGCGCATAATCGAACTGAAGTTCGCGACACCATTGGATTTGGCCTCGACCTGGCTCACCACCGCGGTGCGTGAAGCCGCGCCGCCGATATGGAAAGTGCGCATGGTAAGCTGTGTTCCCGGCTCGCCTATGGATTGCGCGGCGATCACGCCCACCGCTTCGCCCACGTTCACCAACTGCCCGCGCCCGAGGTCGCGCCCATAGCATTTGGCGCACAGCCCGTAGCGGGTTTCGCAACTGAGCGGGGTGCGCACTTTCACTTCGTCTATGCCCAGCATTTCAATGGTCTCGACCAGATCCTCGTCGAGCAGCGTGCCGGCCTTGATCAGGGTTTGCGAGTTTTCAGGATGCGCTATATCGGTAGCCGCCACACGCCCAAGGATGCGCTCGCGCAAAGCTTCCACCACTTCGCCGCCTTCCACCAGCGCTTTCATCACCACGCCCTGGGCGGTGCCACAATCTTCCTCGATCACCACCAGATCCTGGGTGACATCTACCAAGCGGCGAGTGAGATAGCCGGAATTAGCGGTCTTCAACGCGGTATCTGCAAGACCCTTGCGCGCGCCGTGAGTTGAAATAAAGTACTGCAACACGTTCAGTCCTTCGCGGAAATTGGCGGTAATCGGAGTTTCAATGATCGAGCCGTCGGGCTTCGCCATCAGACCACGCATGCCGGCAAGCTGGCGAATTTGCGCCGCCGAGCCGCGCGCCCCGGAATCGGCCATCATGTATATCGAGTTGAACGATTCCTGGGTCACCGCATTGCCTTTCTTGTCGAACATCGGCACGGCACCTTTCTTGCGGTCCCATTCCATTACCGGTTCGGTGCCAAGCTGCTCCATCATCGCTTTCGCCACCAGGTCCCCGGCGCGGCCCCAGATGTCCACCACTTTGTTATAACGCTCACCCTGGGTCACCAGGCCAGAAGTATATTGCGCCTCGATTTCCTGCACTTCTTTTTCTGCGGCGGAAATGATTTCATTCTTTTGCTGCGGCACCAGCATATCGTCCACGCAAATCGAAATGCCGGCACGGGTTGCCAGAGTAAAGCCGGAATACATCAGCTTATCGGCAAATATCACCGTCTCCCTGAGACCGCAGCGGCGGAAGCTCGCGTTGATGAGTTTTGAGATTTCCTTTTTCTTAAGCGGTCTGTTGATGAGTTCGAACGGCAGGCCCGCTGGCAGAATTTCGGAAAGCAGCGCGCGCCCCACCGTGGTTTCATAGCGGGTGAGCTTCTCGCTGCGTTCACCGTCGGCATTAATCTCGAACTCCTTGATGCGCACTTTAATTCTGGCATGGAGTTCAGCCTGGCGCGATTCGTAGGCGCGCAATACTTCTGCCACATCGGCGAATTGCATGCCTTCGCCCCGGGCATTGATTTTCTCGCGGGTGGTGTAATACAGTCCCAGCACGATGTCCTGCGACGGCACGATAATCGGCTCGCCATTGGAAGGCGAGAGCACATTGTTGCTGGAAAGCATGAGCGTGCGCGCTTCCATCTGCGCTTCCAGGGAGAGCGGCACGTGCACCGCCATCTGGTCACCGTCGAAGTCGGCGTTAAACGCTGCGCATACCAGCGGATGCAGCTGGATTGCCTTGCCCTCGATCAACACCGGTTCGAACGCCTGGATGCCCAATCGATGCAGCGTAGGCGCGCGGTTAAGCAGCACCGGATGCTCGCGGATCACCTCTTCAAGAATGTCCCACACTTCCGGCACCTCGGCTTCCACCAGGCGTTTCGCCGCCTTAATGGTAGTGCCGGGCTCCAGCATTTCCAGCTTGTGGAAGATAAACGGCTTGAACAGTTCCAGCGCCATTTTCTTCGGCAGGCCACACTGGTGCAGCTTTAACTGGGGGCCGACCACGATCACCGAGCGCCCCGAGTAATCCACGCGCTTGCCCAGCAGGTTCTGGCGGAAACGTCCGCCCTTGCCCTTGATCATGTCGGCAAGCGATTTCAGCGGACGCTTGTTGGCGCCGGTCATGGCTTTGCCGCGACGCCCGTTGTCGAGCAGCGAATCCACCGATTCCTGGAGCATGCGCTTTTCATTGCGCACGATGATCTCCGGCGCTTTCAGTTCCAAAAGCCGCTTCAGGCGATTGTTGCGGTTAATCACGCGGCGGTACAAATCGTTGAGATCGGAAGTCGCGAAACGGCCGCCATCGAGCGGCACCAGCGGACGCAATTCCGGCGGCAGCACAGGCAGCACTTCCATAACCATCCAATCCGGTTTGATCCCTGACTTATGGAACGCTTCGAGCACTTTCAGTCGCTTCGCCAGCTTCTTGATCTTGGTGTCGGAACCGGTGGCCGCAAGCTCCTTGCGCAGGTTTTCCACCTCCTGGTTGAGATCGAGGTTGCGCAGCAATTCGCGTATTCCCTCGGCGCCCATGCTTGCTGAAAACTCATCGCCGTACTCTTCCACCTTGGCGAGATAATCGTCTTCGGAAAGCAGCTGGCAGCGGTTTAACGGCGTCATGCCGGGATCGGTCACCACATAGGCCTCGAAATACAGCACGCGCTCGATGTCGCGCAGCGTCATGTCGAGCACCATGCCCAAGCGGGAGGGCAGCGATTTCAAAAACCAGATGTGGGCGACGGGGCTCGCGAGCTCGATGTGTCCCATACGCTCACGGCGCACTTTGGACAGCGTCACTTCCACTCCGCATTTTTCGCAGATCACGCCGCGGTGCTTTAAACGCTTGTACTTGCCGCACAGACATTCGTAATCCTTGACCGGGCCGAAAATCTTGGCGCAGAACAGGCCATCGCGCTCCGGCTTGAAGGTGCGGTAGTTGATGGTCTCCGGTTTTTTGACTTCACCGTAAGACCACGAGCGGATTTTTTCAGGCGACGCGAGTCCGATCTTGATTGCGTCAAACTCTTCTTCCTGCGTAACCTGTTTGAACAAATCCAGCAAAGCTTTCATTTGCTACTCCTAAAATTTGGCGGTCAGTTGACTAAATCAAAAGCGATCAAGATCAATGTCTATCGCCAGCGAGCGAATTTCCTTCACCAGCACGTTGAACGACTCCGGCATGCCGGCGTCAATCTTGTGCTCGCCCTTGACGATGTTTTCATAGACCTTGGTGCGGCCGAAAACATCGTCGGATTTCACGGTCAGCATCTCCTGCAGCGTGTAGGCCGCGCCGTAGGCCTCGAGCGCCCACACCTCCATTTCGCCGAAGCGCTGTCCGCCGAACTGCGCCTTACCGCCCAAAGGCTGTTGGGTAACCAAGCTGTACGGGCCGGTGGAGCGGGCATGCATCTTGTCGTCTACCAAATGATGCAGTTTCATCACGTGCATGAAACCCACGGTCACCGGGCGGTCGAAGGGATCACCGTTTCTGCCGTCGTAAAGCACGATCTGCCCGGAACGCGGCAATTGCGCGAGCTCCAGCATGTTCTTGATTTCTTCTTCGGTGGCGCCGTCAAACACCGGAGTGGCGAATGGCACGCCGTCCTTGAGGTTATGCGCCAGATTCAGCACTTCCACCTCACTGAGTGAAGCGATGTCTTCGGGTTTGCCGCTGGAGTTGTAAATCAGCGTCAGCGCCTTGCGTATGTCGGGAACCTTGGCATGCGCTTTCAGCATGTCGCCGATTTTCTGTCCCAGGCCTTTCGCCGCCCATCCCAGATGCGTTTCCAGTATCTGTCCCACGTTCATGCGCGAGGGCACGCCCAGCGGGTTCAACACGATGTCCATCGGTATGCCGTCCGCCATATAAGGCATGTCCTCCACTGGCACGATCTTGGAGATCACACCCTTGTTGCCATGACGGCCGGCCATCTTGTCGCCAGGCTGCAGGCGGCGTCTCACCGCCACATAAACTTTCACCATTTTCTGCACGCCGGGTGGCAACTCATCGCCGCTGGTGAGTTTCTTTTTCTTGGCTTCGAACGCGGCGTCGAACTCCAGCCGTGTTTGCGCCAGACTTTTCTTGAGCTGCTCGAGGTGCCGGCTCGCCTGCTCGTTGGCAAGGCGGATGTCAAACCAACTGTGCCGCTCCACTTCAGCGAGATAGGACTTGGTAAGCTTGGTGCCCTTGGCAAGTTTCTTGGGGCCGCCGTTGGCAGTCTTACCCACCAGCAAGCGCTCGATGCGGCCGAAGGTGTCATCTTCGACGATGCGCAACTGGTCTGCCAAATCTTTTTTGTAGCGCTTCAGCTCATCGTCAATGATTTGCTGGGCGCGCTTGTCGCGCTCGATTCCTTCGCGGGTGAACACCTGCACGTCAATCACCGTGCCCGACATGCCGGAAGGCACGCGCAAGCTGGTATCCTTCACGTCGGAAGCTTTTTCGCCGAAAATCGCGCGCAGCAGTTTCTCCTCCGGCGTGAGCTGGGTTTCGCCCTTGGGTGTTACCTTGCCTACCAGCACGTCGGCCGCTTCGACTTCGGCGCCGATGTAAACGATGCCGGACTCATCGAGGCGCGACAGCATCGCCTCGGAAAGATTGGAAATATCGCGTGTGATTTCTTCCGGTCCCAGTTTGGTATCGCGCGCCACCACCGAAAGTTCTTCGATGTGGATCGAAGTGAAGCGTTCATCGCCCACCACGCGCTCGGAAATCAGGATTGAGTCCTCGAAGTTGTAGCCGTTCCACGGCATGAACGCCACCAACAGGTTTTGCCCCAGCGCGAGTTCACCCATGTCGGTGGACGCGCCGTCGGCGATCACGTCGCCGCGGGCAATTGCATCGCCCACTTTCACCACCGGCCGCTGGTTGATATTGGTGTTCTGGTTGGAGCGGGTATATTTCACCAGATTGTAAATATCCACTCCCACTTCGCCGGCAGTGGTTTCGTTATCATTGACCCGCACCACGATGCGCGAGGCGTCCACGTAATCCACCACCCCGCCGCGCAGGGCCTGCACCGCAGTACCGGAATCCACCGCCACGGTACGCTCGATGCCGGTGCCGACTAATGGTTTTTCCGCGCGCAGGCAGGGCACCGCCTGGCGCTGCATGTTCGAGCCCATCAGCGCGCGGTTGGCATCGTCGTGCTCGAGGAACGGAATCAAAGATGCCGCCACCGAGACGATTTGCGAGGGCGCCACGTCCATGTACTGGATGTGATCCGGTGTGGACATGGTGAATTCGTTGTGATGCCGGCAGGAAACCAACTCGTCCACGAATTTGCCTTTTTTGTCGAGCGCGGCGTTCGCCTGGGCAATCACGAACTGCCCTTCTTCGATCGCCGAAAGAAAATGGATTTCATCGGTCACTTTGCCGTTCACCACTTTGCGGTAGGGCGTTTCCAGAAAACCGTACTGGTTGGTGCGGGCATAAAGCGCCAGCGAATTGATGAGCCCGATATTCGGGCCTTCCGGCGTTTCGATCGGGCACACCCGCCCGTAGTGCGTAGGATGCACGTCGCGCACTTCAAATCCCGCGCGCTCGCGCGTGAGCCCACCCGGGCCCAAAGCGGACACGCGCCGCTTGTGAGTAATTTCCGACAGCGGGTTGGTCTGATCCATGAATTGCGAGAGCTGGCTTGAGCCGAAAAACTCGCGTATCGCCGCCGACACCGGCTTGGCGTTGATGAGATCGTGCGGCATCAGGTTTTCCGATTCAGCCTGCGACAGACGCTCGCGCACCGCGCGTTCGACGCGGACCAATCCCGCGCGGAACTGGTTTTCAGCGAGCTCGCCCACCGAGCGCACACGGCGGTTACCGAGGTGATCGATGTCGTCGATTTCGCCGCGTCCGTTTCTCAACTCAACCAGAATCCTGATCACCGCGACAATATCTTCGTTGGACAGCGTGCCTGCGCCGGTCAATTGTTGCCGTCCCACGCGACGGTTGAATTTCATGCGTCCCACCGGAGAGAGGTCGTAACGTTCTTCCGCGTAGAACAGCCCGCGGAACAGCGTCTTCACCGCGTCTTCGGTGGGCGGTTCGCCGGGACGCATCATGCGGTAGATTGCTACTTGCGCCGCCATCTGATCAGCGCTTTCATCTATTCTCAGGGTCTGCGAAATGTATTCACCCTGATCGAGGTCATTAGTATAAATGGTGCTGATCTTGCCGATCTGCGCTTCCTGCAGTTTCTTAAGCAGGTCCTCGGTAATTTCGCCGTTGCCATGAGCCAGGATCTCGCCGCTTTCCTTGTCCACAACGTTATGCGCCAACACGCGCCCGGTCACAAACTCGGCCGGCACGACGATTTTATGCAGGCCTGCCTGCTCCATTTCACGCACATGTTTGACGGCGATGCGCTTGTCCTTGGGAACGATCAGCTTGCCGCCCTTGGTGGTGATATCGAAGCGTGCCATTTCGCCGCGCATGCGCTCCGGCACCAGTTCGAACTGGATACCTTTTTTGCTGATGTGGAAAGTATCGAACGCAAAAAACTCCGCGAGGATCTGTTCCGGCGTGTAGCCAATGGCCTTGAGCAGGGTGGTCACAGGCATTTTGCGCCTGCGGTCAACGCGGAAATACAAATAGTCTTTCGGGTCAAATTCGAAATCCAGCCACGAGCCGCGGTAGGGAATGATGCGCGCGGAGAAGAGCAGCTTCCCGGAAGAATGAGTTTTGCCGCGATCGTGTTCGAAGAACACGCCGGGCGAACGGTGCAGCTGCGACACGATCACCCGCTCGGTGCCGTTGATGACGAAAGAACCTGTCGAAGTCATAAGCGGAATTTCGCCCATGTATACTTCCTGCTCCTTGACTTCTTTCACCGTCGGTTTGGTTGCTTCGCGGTCCATGATGGTAAGCTGCACCTTGGCGCGCAGCGGCGCAGCGTAAGTGAGTCCGCGCTGTTGGCACTCCTTAACGTCAAACGGCGGCACGCCGAGGGTGTAGCTTACGAAAACCAGCCTGGCGTTTTTGGAATGGCTTTGGATCGGGAATATCGAAGTAAACGCGGCCTGCAGACCTTCGTTCTTGCGCTTTTCCGGCGGCACCTCGGCCTGCAGAAATGACGCGTACGAGTCAAGCTGCGTGGCGAGAAGAAACGGCACCTGCAGCACGCTGGCGCGTTTGGCAAAACTTTTGCGGATGCGTTTTTTCTCGGTAAATGAGTAGCTCATATCAACTCCACTATGGTTAAACGCCTGAGGCAGGTAGGTACCGGGCTTCCTGTGTTCGGAGTGCAGGAGGCCATGCGTCGCAATTCCAATTCTTAATGACGGCGCAACATCGGCGCCGCCGATTGCATTTGGCTCATAAAGCAGCGCGCTTTGATAAAAAGCCAAAAGGCCGGCGGTTGCCCGCCAGCCCGCATTTCCTGTCCTTTTGGGACGCCTATTTGATTTCGCAAGTCGCGCCGGCTTCAGTTAACTGCTTCTGAATCGCTTCGGCATCAGCCTTGGAAATGCCTTCTTTGACAGGCTTGGGCGCGCCATCCACCAAGTCCTTGGCTTCCTTGAGCCCAAGACCGGTTACCGCGCGCACCACTTTGATCACGTTCACCTTGTTGTCGCCGATAGTTTTGAGAATCACGGCGAACTCGGTTTGTTCTTCAACGGCGGCGGCACCGCCGGCGGCGGGAGCCGCGGCGGCAACCGCGGGGGCCGCCGCGGACACGCCGAACTTCTCTTCCATTTGCTTTATGAGCTCAGCAAGCTCAAGCACCGTCATCTTTCCAATTGCATCCAAAATATCGGCTTTGGCAGCAGCCATAAATTTCTCCTGATTTAAATAAAGTTAAGCAGATTTCTGATCACGTATGGCGGCAAGGATTCTTACAAATTTGCCGGGCACTTCGTTAAGTGTGCGCACAAACTTGGCAATAGGCGCTTGCATCGTGCCCACCAGTCTCGCCAGCAGTTGCTCGCGGCTTGGCATCTTGGCTAGATTCGCAATATCCCTGGAGGTCATCACGAGATTGGCCATCGCCCCGCCTCTGATCACGAACTTCTCATTTTCTTTGGCGAATTCGTGCAGTATCTTTGCCGCCGCCACCGGGTCGGCGGAAATGCCGTAGGCCAGCGGGCCCAGCATCTTGTCCGACAACCCGGCAAACGACGTGTCCGCCATGGCACGGCGCGCCAATGTATTTTTGAGCACGCGGAAATACACGCCCGCGGCGCGCGCCTTGGCACGCAACCGGGTCATTGCCCCGACTTCCGTGCCGCGGTACTCGGCAATGACAACTGTCTGGGCTTTGGCAAGCTGTGCGCTGACTTCGGCCACTACTGCCTTTTTCTGTTCAAGATTCAGACCCAAGGTCTATCCCTCCTTGACTTCATCCGGTTGCGGGTTTCATGCGCAGCCGTGATTCACACCTTTATGATCAGGAAAAACCAAATCCTGCTGTCGGGTGCACCATCTGCGTTGGGAGTGAGGGGTGAGGCGTAAGGAGTAAGGTGTAAAACCCAACAACTCGCTGCCTCTTTCTCGCAAATTAAGCATGGGTGTTTGGTGTGTGGGTTTAGGATCTGGCTTACTCCTCACCCCTAACTCCTCACACCTCACGCCTTTGCCCCAACGGTCTTTGATAACCCGCCGGATTGCCCCGGCGGCCCAAAGCCCTGCTCGCGGGCCGGAGCGATCACGGTCCGCATAAATCATCAAACCAAACTCGATTGATCTATCTTGATTCCCACGCCCATAGTGCTGGAAATCGAAATCTTTTTCAGATAAACGCCTTTAATGCCCGAGGGCCTGGTTTTATTCAGCGCTCCCACCAGCGCCATCAGGTTTTGCCGCAATGCGTCAACAGTGAACGAAGCGCGCCCGATGGTACACTGCACCATGCCCGACTTGTCGGTGCGGTACTGCACTTGGCCGGCCTTGGCGTTTTTCACCGCCGCCGCTACATCCGCGTTTACCGTTCCCACTTTGGGGTTCGGCATCAGACCGCGCGGGCCGAGTATCTGTCCGAGCTGCCCGACCACGCGCATCGCGTCGGGGCTGGCGATTGCCACATCAAAATCAATTTTGCCGGCTTTAATGCTCTCTACCAGATCTTCAAAACCGACGATATCGGCTCCGGCGTCCTGCGCCTGTTTGGCCTTGTCGCCTTGCGCGAACACCGCGACCCGCACCTTTTTGCCGGTACCGGCAGGCAGCACTACCGAGCCGCGTACCTGTTGATCGGATTTCTTGATGTCCACGCCGAGATTGATCGCCACGTCAATCGCCTCGTCGAATTTGGCGGTAGCGTTTTCCTTGACCATTTTAAGAGCTTCCTGCACCACATAGACCTTGTTGCGGTCAACCGTGGCGTTAATCAGCTTGTAGCGTTTGGAGGTCATATCACATGCCCTCTACTTCAATGCCCATGCTGCGCGCGCTGCCGGCTATGGTGCGTACTGCGGCGTCGAGGTCAGCCGCGGTCAAATCCGGCATTTTCAGCTTGGCGATTTGCTCGGCCTGGGCGCGCGTGATCTTGCCCACTTTGTCGGTGTGCGGCCTCGCGCTGCCTTTTTCTATATTCGCCGCTTTCCTGATGAGCACCGACGCAGGCGGCGTCTTCATCACGAAAGTAAAACTCTTATCTGCGTAGGCGGTAATCACCACCGGCACCGGCAAGCCCGCTTCCATGCCTTGCGTTTGGGCATTAAACGCCTTGCAGAATTCCATGATGTTCAAGCCGCGCTGGCCCAATGCCGGCCCAATCGGCGGACTGGGGTTCGCCTTCCCGGCGGGCACTTGCAGCTTGATGAAACCGATGATTTTCTTTGCCACTTGGACTACTCCGTAAAATACGGGTTCTGACGGACAGTAAGTAGTGAGGGGTGAAAAGTAAGGCGCAAACCCTTTCCACACACACCTTCAGCTACCTTCCGTCCTCCCCGTAAAAAAGTGCTGCGAAACCGCTTTACCGAATAAGGAATTTACTCCTCGCCCCTAACTTCTGACACCTCACGCCTTCTCCACCTGCCCGAAATCCAGTTCCACCGGCGTGGAACGGCCGAAAATCGAAACTGAAACGCGCAGCTTGCTTTTGTCGTAATTCACATCTTCGACGTTGCCGTGGAAATCGGTAAAAGGCCCTTCCCTCACCCGCACTGCTTCGCCCACTTCGAACAGCACCTTAGGCTTGGGTTTTTCCACGCCTTCTTGGATCTGCCGCATGATGTTTTGCACTTCCTTGTCACTGATCGGCGTGGGCTTGTTGGCGCTGCCGCCGACAAAACCGGTTACCTTGGGCGTGCTTTTCACCAGATGCCAGGTTTCATCGGTCATTTCCATTTCCACCAGTACATAGCCCGGGAAGAATTTGCGCTCGCTGATGTTTTTCTGCCCGCTTTTCATTTCCACCACTTCTTCCACCGGCACCAGAATTTGCCCGAATTTGTCCTTCATTCCGGAACGCTCGATGCGATCTGCGAGCGCACGCTGCACGCTTTTTTCAAAGCCGGAATAAGCATGCACTACATACCAGCGCTTAGCCATCATTCGCTCCGGCCCATCAGCAATTTCACCACCCACAGCAAACCCGCATCCACCATCCACAGAAACAACGCCATCACCACTACGAACAACATCACCACGCCGGTGATCTGAAATGTCTCCTTGCGTGTTGGCCACACGACTTTTTTGGTTTCTTCAACCGCTTCCTGGCTGTAACCGTAAAACTGCTTGCCCGGAGCGGTAAACCACGCCAGCACCGCGGCCAGCACCAGCCCCGCCAAGATTGGAGCAATGCGGATGATGGTCGCGCTGTCCGCCAGATAATAATAGCCCGCTATGCCTGCGGCGACTAATAGCAGCGCCGCCGCCAGTTTGATTTTGTCCGCCATATATTCCGTTAGTTCGCCAGCAAACCCCTGCCAGTCCTGGCAGGCCAGGAGGGTCTCGAACCCCCAACCTTCGGTTTTGGAGACCGACGCTCTGCCAATTGAGCTACTGGCCTTATAAAAACTAGTGATGCGTGAGATAAAAAAGGTGCGGAGCAACCCCTTTGAATTTTCACTCTTTACCCTTCATTCCTGACTTCTCACTCGATTATCTTCGCGACCACGCCGGCGCCCACGGTGCGGCCGCCTTCGCGGATGGCGAAGCGCAAGCCCTCTTCCATGGCAATCGGGGCAATGAGGGCTACCGTCACCGTCACATTGTCCCCCGGCATGACCATCTCGG
>JBGQCF010000042.1:0-15597 GCA_041495205.1 Gammaproteobacteria bacterium | reverse complement strand
CGGCACCGACCGTAATGGACTTCCGGAAGTTGTAAGCGCAAACGGGTCTAAAGATCGCCACCCCGCCGTTCAGGCACCCGCTGCAACCGGTGCCCTCGCTGATCGCAACATTCTGCGCCCCGGCAAGTGACGCGAGCGCGTACGAGGTGAACATGGACCCGTTCGGCGAGGTGTTGTTCTGGCCGCCGATCGTCATAGCTACGCCGTTTGTGGTGCAGGCCGTATAAGTTGATTGGTTCGTCATGCCGGCAGCCGCGAAAACGAGTTCGCCGTTTCCGGCTGACGGGGCGCTGTCGGGAGCCTTGGTGTTGATAACAGTGCAGCCCGACGGCGTAGTGGGCTCGGCATTGATCGTGCCGGTCGTATCCAGAACGTTGCTGGTGGCGGCACCCCGGAAGACGTCGACGAAGATCCGCATCGTGCCGGCCGCGCCAGTGGTGGTCACCGTTACGGTGAGCGTGTTCGCGGGGACTGCCGTGCTATTGGCGAAGTAGTAGATACCGACGTTGTTGGTAACGACGCCTGCTATGCTATAAGTTTGGCCCTGGTTGTCGGTCACCGTCCAAGTCCCGGTGGGCGCGCGGATGCTGACGACGATGAGGTCGCCTGCCAGAATGGGTTGGGGCAAAGCTGGCGACGTGATCGACGTGTTACTGCCGGCCGTCTTGAACGTCATGAGCGCGACCCCGTAATATTCGTTGAAGGTCGCATCGGTGAACGTTCCAGCGATGGATCCCGCCGTCGCCTGAATCTGGTCTTCTGACGCCATATTCTCAAAATCACTAGTGCCGGAGCCCACCTCTTCCCTCTTGGTATAGCCGGTGCCTGCTGCGTACATCGGCAGGTTCCTATCGGTGTCGGGATTGTACACGCCGGCAACGATATATTCCCCATTTGCTGTGGTGGTGACGGAGCCGCTGGTCAGCGCGTCCGTCCCCGTGCCCGGCAGGCTGGCCGGGACATTAATCGCAGACTGATCCAGAGCGGACAGGCCGCTGACCTCATGGACGATAATCGTGCGGTAGGTCTGGGAGGAACTGAAGTTAGCGGTGATGATGGTGGGAGCATTGGTGATGTTGAGGAGATAGAATGAAGCAAAAGACTGAGTCCCGCTGTTCGTTGAGCCAGCACGCTGCACGATGGTGTAAGTGTTTCCCTTATCGTCTGTGACGCTCGTTAAGATGCTGGTGGTGTCTGATCCCCATGATACGAAGCCCACCACGGCATTGCCTGAAGTGACAGCGTTGAGCGCGGGGGCCGCGATGGTATTCGTGGCGCCCGATCCGCCCGATGTCAGGGACTTGGATTGGACGTAGGCGACGGCGCCGCCGACTGATTTGTTTACGCCTTGAATCCACGCGATGCCGCCCGACGAAGGCGTACTGAACGAGGCAATGACCGCTACCCAGCTCTGTGAAGTCCCTAGCGTCCACGTCGCTGTCTGTGCGCCTGTTGCCGAAGTAATTTCCTCACTCGCATTAGGCGGATTCGGGGAGTTAGACGGATCGCTATAGCGCTGTGTCCAGCCTGCACCGGAGGTGTAGCTCGTTACGGTCGCGTTCCCCGATCCTGTCGCTGCGATATAGAGCGAGGCGCCGGCAGTCGGTGTTACCGATACAGTCGGAGCGGTTGAACTTCCAATAGCGCTAGCCGTGGTCACGGTAGGAGTCGTATCGACCCCGACGTATTCCATCACCTCGACAGCCCATACTGGAGATGCGGGAGTCGCGCTGGGGGTGATCGTAATCGTCTTGGCCCCAGATGTCACATTGGGTCTGTAAAAGATGGACACGCGCCCTAAACCGCCTGAGGTGGTCGCGTTGCCGGCCGCTGTATAGCTCACGCTGTCGGAGTCGGCGACGGTTACGGTGTTCGTCGGGTTGGTACTACCTGCAACCGTCACCACGACTACCAGGAGATTCCCGGCAGTCGGCGTAATGGCCATCGTCTGTGCTGACGTACCGCTAAAGTGTGTTGCAGTGGTCGTGTTCGGGACTTTTTGAACGAACGCCACCGCCCCCCACGCCGGGGCCGCGAGAAAAACCAGGAAGGACAGAAGAATGGCGGCACGAGAACGTTCGAAGATCGGAAGCATTGAGACGACGCGCTTGAAGCTCATGCGAACTGGCAAGAGCAACTTCGATACCAAGGACCTTGGCGAACGCAGCTTATTGTTGATGCACAGCGCATCGATGCGCCGCGCCGCCTTGGATTGCCTGGGTGAATCCGGAGCGAGCGGTAAGGAACGGGCGAATGGGCAGCGAGCGGTCCGATACGTTCCGATCAGGCGAGCTTCGGCACCAGGTCCAGATGGCTGGCCGGCAAACCCCATGGTTTGTGACATATTCCACATCTCTGAGAATTTCATTTTCCGCATGACTTTAACCGAAGCAAAACGCGAGCCAGCCGCAGTCGGATTCTAGCGCTTGGAGAAGGTGTTGTTTGCCGCCAAGGCGGTTTCCAACCCCGACAACAGAAGCCCTAAAAAGGCCGATAGTGCCGGCTTTCGTCGATACCCTGGATTAACAATCAGGTTGCTCATGTCCCTGCCTAGGTGACCGCGCGCCGCGGGGGTGCACGCAGAAATTTTTTTCGGAGTGAGGGCAAGACTTTCATTTGATCAACGTCACTTGCAATTCCCGTTCCACCCGGTCTAGCGTACCCACCGCGCCTTTAGAGCCGTTCGAGGTAATCTGATAAACCGTCCATGTGGCGCTACCTTCGGTGTAGGTGGTGCTGGAACATGTGACAGCAGCGGTGAATCCCGACAAGGTTCCTCCCATGCCCGTCACGTTCTGCGCAGTGGATCCCGCGTTGCAGTTCGTGGCGAAAGTGGTTGGCGTAGGGCCAGGCTGCAGCGCGACGAGGAAGGCCGAGTTGAAGCTGCTCACCGAGAGCGTCGCGGTCTTGTTGCCGGTCGCAGCGTTGCTGGCGAGGAGCTGGTCTGCGGCATACAGGGCAAAGGTGTCGTTCCGCTCGGTCATGCCGCCCGGCGGGGTGAGTGTGGCGCTGCTGACGGAGTGCGTCCCCAGGAAGACCAGCATGTCGGTGGTTCCCACCGGGGTCACGCCGGTGGCGGTATTCGTGGTGACGAACCCGTTCGCGAGTTTGCTGTAAACATCGACCGGCGAGCCGCTAGTGATGACACCTGAGTACGCGACGATCATGCCGCCTGCCGCAGCTATGCTTGTCCCGCCCCAAGTGACCGCGTAGGAGGCGGGTTCCGACGCCGCGAGCCGATAGTAGACGTGCATCCTGAATACTGCCCCGTTCGCGATGCTGTCGATGAGCGTCCACGAGCCGGCGACGCTCGGCGTCACCACCGTGGCGTCTTCGGTGTAGACGACGAGCAGCATGACGTCGTTGTCCACGACGGCAGCCGGCTTGTTGATGGTGAAAGTGGTGATGTTTGGGCCGCCATAGGATTGGCCATTGCTGACCGGGGTTTTGTCGCGGAAGGCGATGGTCCCGCTGGTGCTAATCAGCAGCTGATCGCTTGCCCATTCTATACCGGCGCGCGCCGCCTGATATGCGCGCGAACCCTGCACATCGAGCGCCGAACTGGTCTGCTGGGTGCCGGAAATCGTCAGGATGAACGCGCCCAGTGCTGCCAGAATCACCAGCAGGAAAATGGCGGTAACCAGCAAAAAGCCGCATTGAGATTTCACGCTTGGAGGCTTAAGGCACGTTGCTGACATGGGCCGCCTCGTAAAGTGTAACTGTTTCAGCCTTCCCTTGGCTGTCTGCTTCAGCGACGCTTAGGCTCATCGTGACCAGACCGTCGCGCTGTGCCACGACGGCAGCATTGTAAGTAAAGCTGCAGGCGCTCAAGTGGCTTGCGAGCAACGCCTTAACCGGCGCAGTGGAGAGCGGCGGCGCGACGGTACTGTTGGGCTGGCTGGCCGGAATAGCATAGCCGGAATAACGCGTAAGCGTGCCGGCAACCGGGTCGCAGACATAGCTCACCGGACCGGTAATGACATGGAAGCGGCTTCCCGGCGAGGGGTACCTGAAGGTCTGGGCAGTGAATGCGATTCGGTCTTCGTTGCCGCTCGTGGAGGTGCTGCTGATCAAGCTTTTATTGGTATTGGGTGATTCGTAGGCGCTGGCACCGGGGATGCCAAGGTTGAAGACCACCACATAATCAGTGGTGACGATTTGCGCGCGGTTAGGAATGTTTCCCAGCGTCTTGAAGCAAGTGTCGGTCGCCACGCTGGGCGATGCGTAAAAACTCAGGATGTCGTTGTCGGTCACCCGCGTATCGTCGTTGGGGCAGGCCGGCGCGGTGGCGCCACCCGAAGTGGCGGCGCGGTAGCGCCCGCCGGTTCGAACCTCCAGGTATTCCAGAAAGAAGACGCTGCCCACACTGGTGACCCGAATGCTGTTCGGCAGCGCAGTGCGCAAATCGCGTCCGATGCGGCGCAGGGCGGTATCGGCGACGTCGGTCAACTCCGCGCGAAGCGCCGTGTCCACGTAACCCGCCACCGGCGCGCGGATGAACTTGGCGACCGCGGCGACAATGATACCGGTGACGGCAATGACCACCACCGCTTCCACCAGCGAGAAGCCCGTTTGTCGCACAAAATTATGATGGTTTGAGTTCATCACTGAGTTGCGTTGGGCGCATAGCGGGTACGGTAGCCGTCGAGCGTGACCGTGGTGTTACCGGGACCGGTCACCGTCACCGTAACACGCAGCGACTCGGTGGAAGCGATGCCCTGCAGCACTTCTTGCACCACCGACACGCTGGCGCTGTAAGAGTTGAGCGCCGGGATCACTGTATTGGTAATGTCCTTAATCCCGCCGTTGCCGCTGTTCATGGTAAAGCCGTGGTAATCATTCACGTTGTCAAACGGGGTTGCGGCTGAATAGCGGGTTTCGCCCGCCTCCGGCCCGATCGCCTCGACGGTGGTGGCGCAGCCGCCCGCACCGACGAAAGCACCGGTTGCAGTGGCGGCGTTCGCATCAACGGGGTCGCAGAAAGTAAACGGCATCAACTCGATTTCCTCCAGCAGCGATTCCGCAATCGCCAAAGCCTGTTTGCGCGCTACCGGGTCGGCACTGGTCCGGGTTGCTTTGTTCAGCACCAAAAAAATGCCGGCAATGCTCACGCTGACAATCACAATAAACACGACGAGCTCGACCAGTGACAAACCGCCCTGACGCGAAAGGCGGGATTTGCAATTACCGCTCTTAGTGCACATAGCCCGTTCCGGTATCAACGGTGATGGTGCGGCTTGAAACCGTGATCGTCGTCGTTGCCCCCGCACTGCTGACACTGCCGAGCGCGGTGAAAATAATCGGTGTTGAAGAGGAACTGAGCGTGACCCCGGTCTTGGCGGTGACGGTAAACGGCGCCGTGTCGCCAACCGGACTGGGCAAGTTGGTATTGCACGCCGAGGTCGAAACGTAAGTGGGTGCTGAAACGTAAGTGAGATTAATTGAGGATGACGCAATGTTGACGCATACGTTGCGCCTCAGCGCGATGGCGGATTTTTGCGCATAGCGGGTGATCGCCAGCGCCTGGTCGTAAAAACCGCGATCGCTGTACTGCTGGGACACGAAAAAGCGCGGCACTGCCACCGCCGCGAGCACGCCTGTGATGACCAGTACCACCACTAACTCAGTCAAGGTAAAACCTGAGTGTTTCATGTTTAAGCTTACCATTCGCTCGTCTCAAGATAATCTGCTAAAAACAAGCTCATTAAAAAACAGGGTGGGAAGCCGCAGTACGCGCCAACCCACCCTGTTCATGAACCAAACTGCTTTTAAACGATTACTGATAGCCGTTTTTATTAAACTTTCCGCAACTCACGGCTTATGAACAATTGGCGCTCGTTGCACTAG
Organism: Gammaproteobacteria bacterium; assembly: GCA_041495205.1. GTDB lineage: Bacteria > Pseudomonadota > Gammaproteobacteria > Burkholderiales > JAHFRG01 > JAHFRG01. Next base: position 9,750 of record JBGQCF010000042.1, on the reverse strand, counting down.
CTGAGGTAACGGTGAACGGTAGGGTAGCGGTGGCAGCTGTGTAAATCGCCGCGCAGTTCGGGTGGCCGGTGTCGGCTGCCACAATATAGCTGCCGCTGACGCTGTAATCGGTGGTGCTTACATTAGCAGCGGTTCCGATACCCGGGGTATCTGCAGTCGGGTAACCGTTTAACATAGTCACGGTAGCACCTTCCATAGAAATCGATATACCGGGTTGCACTGCCGCTACCAACTGTGCCGCATGGGCCAAGGACGCCCCCGAGGCTAACGAACCCGCCATACCTTTTACTTTGGCTATCCGCGCATCCGTTGTGATGGAAATAAATCTCGGCAGCGCCGTAGCCGCAAGTATGCCCAGAATTACAATGACGACCACCAGTTCAATCAAGGTAAAGCCCGATTGTCGCTTACGCATGTTCACTACTCCTTAAGTTAGGGCCGCAGCCCCGTTAGGTTAAAGGGGCCCGAAGCCCCTAAGCAATCTGCCGTGCCACCCGCAGGAATGGCCGCAGCACATTCCGTTGGTAACCAGCAGACCTCTTTCAAGCGGCGTAATGCTGCGCCGCATTGAAATCTCAAGTTCCAAATATAGCAATATCCATGCCTAAAACAGCACAAGCCATAAAGAAAGGATGACATAGAGGCTGCCCGCGATAATTAGTGCCGCAAAGACCCGGTGGTTACGTGTCATCGCCTCATCAGGCTTCAGGTGCATCGCCTCCATGACACGCAATGATTTTTCGGTGCCGTGCCATCGGTTGCCCCATTCCTCGAAGGGCTTAAACACGCTGGGCCGTACCACCAGAAAAAACCCGATAACCAGTCCCAGCACGCTGCTCAAAATCAGCACCACTCCCAGCGCATCCATCATCCAGGCAGCCAGTTGCGGATTCAGGCTGAAGCCTAATACTCCTCCGGCGGCTTTCTTGTTGAAAGCAAAAAGCATCACGTAAAGTATGTATAATCCGCCCGCCAGCACCAGCGCGCCGACCGACCGGTGCTTGCGGTATAAAGCGAACTCTATACCATGCGGACGATCTAATTCTGTGGCCAGTTTATCAGTCGCGAACCACCTGCTTAGAATTTGATTGAGCCGCAGCACGCGTTCGGGTTTGATCAGCATTCCCACGCCGATCATAAGGCTGACTACGCACCCCACCGCCACAAATATTAAAAAAGATTGCAGGAGTATATCGGCTATACTTTTTGTCATCGTATCCATGGTCTATTAAAATGAACCTCTCGCCTGATCCGGATTAGCCCGCTTTCCAGACATAAGGCCGGGCTTCAAAAACCACCCTGGGGATCCTTAGTCGTCCTCCCTTCCCTTTTGTGCGCGGCCTCATTCTACACCACGTAAAGCCCGGTTGCCCGGCCATGTTTGTAAACTTCATCACATTTTTGAGCAACTGCCGTTTTGCGTCACAAACCGGTTGTCGAAAAACCGTTACTGTTGCCGTTAATTCAGCACTATCCGGTTTGGGAGGACTATTTTTGTAATGCCGTCCTGCCCAAATCCCAGATGGGCAAAAACACGCCCAGCGCCAGGATTAAAACCATAACGCCGAGGGCGATGATGAGTATCGGCTCGATCTGCTCGCTTAAAGTCCTGACCTCATATTCAACTTCGCGCTCATACAATTCCGCCACTTCCTGCAACAAATCATCCAGCTCACCGGTTTCTTCTCCCACTGCAATCATCTGTTGGACTACCGGAGTAAACACGCCGGCGGCAATTGCCGCGCGAAGAATACTCTCACCGCGCTCCACGCCTTCGCGCATATGCTCGATACGCTGTGCAATAAAATCGTTATCCACCACCAGCGCCACCGCGTTTAAAGCCTCAATCACCGGGATTCCGCTTTTGATTGCGAGCGCGAAGCTGCGGGCAAAGCGCGCCAGCGTCCCCTTGAGCATGATTGGGCCGGCAATCGGGAGACGCAGCTTGAGCTTGTCCCATTGAAATTTGCCATCACTGGTCCTCAAATACGCCCGGACCCCGATTACTGCTGTAACCAAAATCACGAGCAGCAGCGGCCAGGAGTGCACCATGAAATCGGAAAAACCGATTAATAACTTCGTCATGATTGGTAACTCGGTTTTGAACCCCTTATAAATGGAGGCAAAGGCGGGAATCACAAAGATGTTAATCACCACCAGAGCTACTGCCATGACGATGATCACAAACATCGGGTAACGCAAGGCTGATTGGATACGCCCGCGCATTTCACTTTCAAACTCCAGGTAGTGAAAGAGCCGCAGAAACACTTCCTCCAGCGTACCGCTGATCTCACCCACCCGCACCATGCTGATATAAAACGGCGAAAATATCTTGGGGTGGCGACTCAATGACAAACTGAGTTCACGCCCGCTATCGAGACTCTCGCGGATGTCCTGCAGCGCTGCGACGAGCGTACGGTTTTGTACGGATTCCTGCAAACCCGACAAAGACCGAAGTATCGGTACGCCCGCCTTGAGCAGGGTGTACATCTGGCGGCTGAATAGCAGCAGGTCAACGGTCCGCAACTTGTCCGCGGTCAAGCGCGCCAGCCATTTTGTGACTTCCTGCGAGACAGGTTCGCCGGCAGGATTAATATCTATGGGGGTTATTCCGGTATTGAACAATTGGTCGGCGACCGCAGCGCTGTCGGTGTTTTCCTGCTTGCCCCGCACCAGCTCGCGGCGCGCATTGCGTCCCTTGTAGGCAAAATACGGCATAAATCAGTCTTCCAATTGGCTGGTGATGCTCATCACTTCGGAGACGGAAGTCTTGCCTTCAAAAGCCAGGCTTAGCGCGTGATGCCGCAGCGTGTTCCCTGCCATCTGCTGCTGGGCGGCGTGGATAAAGTGGTTCGGATCTTCGCGGTTAGCGGCAACAACCAGGGGCGGGGTCATTTCCAACATTTCATACACTGCGATTCGGCCATGAAATCCAGTCCCATTGCAATTGGAGCAGCCACGGCCCCGGACAAACTTATACTGCCCGAGTTTGTCGCCCAGCTCGTGAGCGAGCCAGGCGGTCTCGTGCGAATCAGGCGCGTACGGCTCGCTGCAGCTTTCGCATACGACCCGCACCAAACGCTGGGCGAGCACCGCCTGTAGCGAAGTCGCCACCATGTATCTCGGCGCTTCCATGTCAATCAAGCGGATAGGCGTGCTCACGGCATCCCTGGTATGCAGCGTGGAAAGCACCAGGTGTCCGGTAATCGCCGCGCGCAGGCCGATCTGCGCGGTTTGCGGGTCGCGCATTTCCCCCACCAGAATAATATCCGGGTCCTGGCGCAGTGCTGAACGCAGCACGCGGGAAAAAGTGAGATCAATTTTTTCGTTGACCTGGGTCTGGTTGATGCCGGGAAGCCGGTACTCGACCGGGTCTTCCACGGTGATGATCTTCTTGTCAGGTGTGTTGAGTTCGGTTAGTGCGGCGTACAGCGTCGTAGTTTTTCCGCTCCCCGTTGGCCCGGTCACCAGGATCATGCCGTTGGTGCGCCGGATGACGTTGCGGAATTTCGCCAGCATGTCTTTCGGCATGCCGAGAAGGTCAAGCCCGAGTCGCCCGCTAGCCTGGTTCAGCAGACGCATCACCACCGACTCACCGTATTGGGTGGGCATGCTAGAGATGCGTACATCTATCGGCAGGTCACGTACCTTGACGTTGAACCTGCCGTCCTGCGGCATGCGCTTTTCCGCAATATCCAGGCCCGCCATGAGCTTCAGCCGCAGCACCAAAGCCGGCGCGATTTTGCTATCCGCTTCGGTTTGCGTGTGCAGGACGCCATCCATGCGGAAACGGATTCTCAGCGAGCGTTCCTGGGGCTCGATGTGGACGTCGGAAGCACTCACCTGCGTTGCATCCTCGAACACCGATTGCAGCAGCTTCACCACCGGAGCCTCATCCGCGCCGAGGGTTGCGCCGAGCGCGCCGAAGTCAATGTACGTATCGCCCACGTCCTGTTCCAGTTCCCGCGCCAGCCCGCTGATTTCCTCGGTGCGCCGGTATACCCGGCCTATCACTTCCAGCAGCATGACTTCAGTCACCACCGCGAGCTCAATATCACGCTTTAAGAAGCGCGATATCTCGTCGTAGGCAAGTAAGTCGGTGGGATCGACCATGCCCACCAGGTAACTTGATTTACGGTCTTCCAATACGATTGCGCGCAGGCGGCGCGCCTGGATTCCAGGCAACCTGCGCACTAGCTCGGCGTTGACATTGTAGAGTTTGAGGTTGATATAGGGGATATTGAGCTGCTTGGCGAGTGCTTCGGCAATCTGCTCTTCGGTTACCATGCCCTTTTCAAGAAAAATCCGCCCCAGCTTACGCCCGCTGTGTTTTTGGTGCTCGAGCGCAAGCTTCACCTGCTCCTGCGTAACCAGCTTTTGCAGAACCAGGATTTCACCTAAGCGGATTCTTTCAGGTCTTGCCATGGACGTCTCATCCTTCCATTAGAGTGTTTTGTAACAAGCATACTCCATGCCCTTGAAATACTAAATTAACTTTATTTCTTTTATGATACAAGCCAAATGTTTAATTTAGTCCTGTATCAGCCGGAAATCCCCTCGAATACCGGGAACATCATCCGTCTGTGTGCAAATACGGGGGTGTCCCTGCATCGAGAGCCTGTCTCAATTATAGGCACGTGTGCGACGGCGGCGATTTGGGATGTAGTTCTAGGCGCGAGCCCGAGATAATACCGCGAGTATTATGAGGGCGAGTAACAACGAAATGCGCCCAAACTCGCCCCGTCCCTTCGGGTTGCGGCCAAAATGGGCGTCTGCGCTGTTGCTCGGCTTGCCAATATTCGCGATATTGGCTGCGCCAAGCGCCTAGCATCCATCCCATTTTGTACCGCAACGCATCACGCGTCTATTATTGGGACAGGCTCTAGTCAAGCCGCTGGGTTTCAGACTGAATGACCGACAATTGCAGCGCGCAGGCCTCGATTACCGTGAATTTGCACATATCACGATTTATGAAAACTGGGAAAGCTGCAAAGAGCGCTTTCCCGGGCGCCGCCTGTTTGCCGTCACCACTCGCGGCAAGCGGCGCTACGACGAAGTTACATTCAATCAAGACGACGTATTTATTTTCGGTCCGGAAACACGAGGATTGCCATCATCCCTCCTGGAAAGTTTTCCGGAACAATACCGCATCCGGCTACCGATGCGTCCGCAGAACCGCAGCATGAATCTTGCGAATGCAGCTGCAGTGGTGATTTACGAAGCGTGGCGGCAGGCCGGTTTTATTGGAGGTCAGTAACTTTCAGCTTTGGGATCGCGGTTGAGCAGCTCTTGCAGCGCTGCCTTTGGCGGAACGTTCTCGTATAACACCTGGTTCACTGCACGAGTAATGGGTATCTCTACTTTCATTTCACCGGCGAGCCGCTGTACTTCGCGTGCGCTGGTCACCCCTTCAGCCACATGACCAAGCGCGGCGAGTATCTGCGACAGGGACTGTCCTGCGGCCAGCATTAGTCCGACTTTGCGATTGCGTGACAGATCGCCGGTGCACGTTAGAATCAGATCCCCTGCACCGGCCAAGCCCATGAAAGTCTCAGGCCTGCCGCCCATTTTCATGCCCAGCCTTGTGATTTCCGCCAATCCGCGTGTGATCAGAGCAGCACGGGCGTTGTGGCCCAGCGCCATGCCGTCGGCTATTCCCGCGGCTATCGCAATCACGTTTTTGACTGCTCCGCCGATTGCAACGCCAATCACGTCATCGCTGGAGTAAATCCGCAATTTCTGGCTGTGCAATTCCTTTGCTGTTGCCTGCGCAAATTTCGTATCAGTGGAGGCAAGGGTAAGCGCCGTGGGCAGGCCCTGCGCCACTTCCTGGGCGAAGCTGGGTCCCGACAAAATTGCGCAGGAGGTGTCTGGCGCAAGCTCCTGAGCGGCGACCTGATTCGGCAAAGACCGGCCGCCGGGTTCGAAACCTTTGCAGGCCAAAACCGTCGGCACACGGCTCGACTTCATCTCACGCAAAGTCTGCCGTAAGCCCTGAGTCGGTACGGCAACCAGCGCCAGGCCGGCCTGCGCCAGCGCATCGCTTACGCTCGAATGGATTTTAATCCGGTCCGGCAGGGAAAATTCCGGCAGAAAGCGTGAGGTGCGGTGAGCACTGAGGTGTGCAAAATGCGTGGCATCATGTTCCCACAGGCCGATGTCGTGGCGCGAAGAAAGGGTGATGGCGAGCGCCGTGCCCCAAGCGCCTGCGCCCAGAATCGCGATCTTCATACACCCCACACCTGATTGGTGCGTACATAACCCGTTTGGCCGTCGCGGTGGCGCACCTTGATCCAGCCCGGATCCGAGAATTCTGCCAGTTCGAGAATCACCGATTTCTCCGCCTGAAACACCAGCGGGGCGCTGTCGTTGGGCGCCTGACGCACGTCGGCAAGCGGCACATTGGCCATCACATTGCGCTTATCGCTCAAGGATTTTTTTTCCACCCACGCAAGCTCTCCGCTGGCATCGCGCACCTTGATCCAGTTTTCCAGCGCCACCACTACTTCCAGCGGATAATCGCGCTCCAGCAGGTAAAGCTTTTGGGCTTTGAGTGAAGGCGCGTCATACAACACTACAGCGTTTTCAGCAACAGAACGGAATTCCGCAGCTCCCGCCGCTGCAGCAACCAGCATGAGGAAAAACGCGAGCAGACAACGAAGCATGGCCAAAACGAGCTCAGTGCGCGGTTTCCGCGCTGGGCTGAGGCTGTTGCCTGCGGTGCTGGTACAATGCCTCGAAATTCACCGGGTTCAGGATCACCGGCGGAAAGCCGGCACGGCTCACCACATCGGAAATCACTTCGCGCACGTAGGGGAAAAGAATATTGGGGCAGGCAATTCCCAGTATCGGCTCGATTTCTTCTTTTGCCACATTGCGGATGTGAAATATGCCCGCCTGCGCCGCCTCCACCAGGAACATGGTTTTGTCCTTGAGCTTGGCGGTGATGGTGACGGTCAGCACCACCTCAAAAACGCCCTCGTCAATCGGATTGCCTTCGGTGTGAAGCTGCACATCCACTTGCGGCGCTTCGCGCTCGAGGAAAATGCGCGGCGCGTTGGGAATCTCCAAGGACAAGTCTTTGACGTAGAGCTTCTCGATAGAAAACATCGCTTGCTGTTTTTCGTTCATTACGGGTTCCTGTCGTCAAAAATCAAGTTTTACCACTGCCGGACAGCAGTTCGCCCAGCTTGCCGGCGTGTTCAAGCGCCGCCAGTTCCTCGTATCCGCCCACGTGATGACCGTCGATATAAATCTGCGGGACGGTGCGGCGACCGGTTTGTGTCACCATCTCGAGGCGTTTTTCGGGATCGAGATCAACGCGAATCTTGGTGATCTCGGACACGCCTTTGGCGCGCAATAGGCGCTCTGCCATCATGCAGAACGGACATATGCCGGTTGCGTACATACTCACCGCAGACATTTCAGGAACCTTTCTCCACCGGCAAGCTCGCCTGTTCCCACGATACGATTCCGCCTTTCAGCCTGAACACCTCTTTAAAACCATTCTTGCGCAGCAGGGCACAAGCTTTCGCGGATATCGCGCCATTGCGGCAGGTCACCACGACCGGCCGCGTCTTGAACTTCTCAAGTTCACGCATGCTCTGTTCCAGCCGCGCGAGCGGAATATGCTTGGCATTCGGAATATGCCCTGCTGCAAATTCGCTGCCGTCGCGCACATCCAGCACCAGCGCGTCGCGGCGGTTTATGAGCTGAACCGCTTCCAATGTGCCCACTTCGCTTCCGCCTTGAATGCGGCTCGAAATCATCGGCCAAATCAGCATCGCTCCGCTTGCCACAACCAGCAGAATCAGCCAGATGTTATTTTGCACGAACTGCAATTTCAAACTCCTTTGAGTTTCTGGTTGGCTAATTCTAGCAGAGGCTCAAATTCCGCGGGGTGTTGGGCTAAAATGGGGCGAATTACTTTGGTGAAGTTTTCAAGCTCACCCGGATAAGCAACAGCGGCGCGCTCGAGCTGCGCCTTTGCTGCCTGCGCTTGACCGTTGAGCGCCAGCAAAATCGCCTGCTGATATACCACTAGGCTAACCGGAGCAAAATGCATCACCCGGCTGTTCAATTCAAGCTTGTCTGAGAGGTCATCCTTGTTGAGCAAAATGGCGCCGGTATAAGCCAGCTCTATGTAAGGCGCGAGCAGGGAGGTACGGTGAATTTGCAGCATATCCTCGTTGAACTGCCTGAGTCCTGCCGCATCCAGGTCTTCCAGGCCCTTGGCATAGAGCGTCCCCTCAAGTTTGCGGTAACTGTAAAACAGCGAGGTTGCCGATGCCCAGCCTAAGACCAACATCAAGGCAAAACTGATTCTACCCACGCGTTGCAGTTCCAGGCGGAAGAAACGCGTTTCTCCCAGACCCAGCAGCAGCGCGGCTATGCCAAGAAAATGCGAATACCATAAGGGATATTCAAGCATGCTGTGAATGCCGATGATGGCCAGCAGCCCCAGCAGCCACCACAGATAAATGTCAAAAGCCATGCGCCTCAACCCGTGCAGCCAAATCAACACGCCCCCGATTACCATCAGAGCACCAACCAGCCCGGTTTCGGCGAGCATTTGCATGATGATATTGTGTGCATGATTGTACAAGCCGCTGAGACCGGAGCTTTTGAACAACACCCCATACTCGAAATGCTGCCAGGCAAACTGACCCCATCCCACACCCAGCAGCGGAGACTGCAAAAATATAAACCACGCCTCGTGCCACAGAGCAAGGCGGGCGCTGCTGCTGCTGGCAAGCTCGAATAGTCTTTGAATGGAGGTTATTGCAGGTACCGGTGCGGCAAACCAGGGTAATTGCACCACCCATTGCATCAAAGCGAAACCGGGGATCAGCAGAACACTGGCTATCAGCAGTGCAGCGTTCTTTTGATTTCGTCGATACCACCATATTGACAACGCCAGCAACGCAAAAAGGTAAACCCAAGCGCTGCGCGAGCCGCTCAACGCCAGAACAAAAAGCAATAAAACAGCCAAAACCGCCGCAACGGCCCAGGGCAGCCTGCCGCTTGCGGAGAGAAATAGCAGTGAAGCCAAAGCCAGGCAGGTATAGTCGGCGAAATGATTCGGTTGCGCCAGGTTGCCATAAACCGCATTGGAAGTTTTTACCGCAATCAGCGGGTCAACAAAGGTATGAATCTGATAGTGCTGAAGCAGGGCCACAATGGCGCTCAATAATCCACCAGCAACAAGGCACCAGGCGAGCGTGGTGCTGAGTGCCGCCAATCCAATTTCCCGTCGCAGAATATTTCCGAGCAATATCAGAAAGACCGTCCATAGCAGATAAAGCAATGCCAGCAGCATCTGCTCGGGGTAGGCTATTTTGCCAAGCGCAAACTGCAATAACAGCAACGGATACAACACCAGAGGAACCAGTGCGATCCCGGGCAGTTCCAGGTTATTCCAGAAGCGCTTTTGCAATAGCAGTGAAAGCGCGCCCAGTCCCAAAGCAAAAGCCAGCCATTCGGTGTAAAAACTGGGCAGAGGAAATTTGCGGTGGGGCTGCAGGAAAGGCAGCACCCACATCAATCCTATCAGGGCTAGACTGATATGAGGGAAATCGAGATACGCAGTGAGGCGTTTTATTGTCAAGAGTTGTCGCTGAGGAAATACTATAAAATAATACAACATTTCAATTTCCACCGAGTTTAATTCATATGGAACCTCTGATTAAGTCCTCCGCGGAGCGCGTTTCTGGCGCAATGCGGATGATTGCAAGGCGCGCGACGAAGGTG
>JBGQCF010000041.1:0-15825 GCA_041495205.1 Gammaproteobacteria bacterium | reverse complement strand
AATTCTCAGGAACCTCTGATTAAATCCTCCGCGAATTGCGTTGCTGGCAAAATGCGGATGGATGCAAGGCGCGCGACGAAGGTCGTAGCCAGGACTACGAAGCCGAGGAGCGCAACGACGCAGACGCCGCATTTTGCCGTAACCCGGAGGGACGGCTGCCGCGACACGGTCAGCGAAGCTTGGGGTGCGGGAGCGGTAGCATGAGCGCCCCATTTTACAATGTTTCTTGCGTCAGCTTGCGCCCCTTCCCGCTCCACGCTCGCGCGAGTCCGAGTCCGGGGCGCCTTTCCGGGTGGTCTGCTTTGTCGCTTGGCTTGCCAATGGGAATGGCCATTGGCTGCGCCTCGCTTCGCGCACCCCATCCCGGAAAGCCGCCGTCGCAACCGCGTGGGGTTTTATCAGAGGTTCCATCGTTCCCCAAGCGCGGAAATCGTTTTTTTGCGGTAATATCGGCGGAACAAGCAAGGAGTCTTGATGAAAACCAGCCTGCAACCCGGCCTGACGTTTGAATTCAAGTTCAAAATCCCGGTAACCAAGACTGTTTCCCATCTATATCCGGAGTCGCAACTGTTCCGGGAAATGCCGCAAGTACTCGCCACCGGTTTCATGGTGGGGCTTGTCGAATGGGCCTGCATCGAGGCGATTCGTCCCTGTCTCGACTGGCCGCGCGAGCAAAGCCTGGGCACGCATGTGAATCTCAGCCACACCGCGCCCACCCCACCGGGCCTTATGGTCAAGGTAATGGTCAGGCTGGAAAAAGTCGAAGGCCGCAGGCTGGAGTTTACAGTCAGTGTCCACGATGGCGTGGATACCATTTCCACCGGCACGCACGAGCGCTTCATCATCGACAGCGCGAAGTTTGGAGCGAAAGTGGCCGAAAAGGCGGCCCGTTTGACCCAGTGAAGAACGGGGTTTTTGGCTCTTGCGAATTTAGTATTGTCATCCGGCGTAAAGCTTGCTAAAAATAAACTGTGTTCCAGCAAATGTGCCTGAAGGCACGAGGAGGAAATATGCCTGATACCATTCGCAAAGTGGACTACTTTACCGTGAGCGCGCCCAACAAAGTGGGTCAAGGCGTGCGCATACTGAAAGCGCTGCGTGATGCCAACGTGAATTTGCTGGCTTTTTCCGGCTTTCCGCGGGCAGGCCGCGCACAAATTGATTTTATTCCGGAAGATACAGCGGCCTTTAAAGCCGCGGCGAAAATGGCGGGATTCAAGCTCAGCGCGAAAAAAACCGGGTTTTTGATCCAGGGGCAGGACCGCGTAGGCGCCATTGTCGATACTCTGGGCAAGCTGGCCGAAGCCAAAATCAACGTCACTGCCCTGGACGCAGTGACGGCCGGGGAAGGGCGCTACGGCGTGATTTTCTGGGTGAAACCCAAGGACGTGGCGAAAACCGCCAAGCTTTTAGGTGCGGTGTAAGAGGAGTGAGCACTTAGCTGCCGATCCGGTTTTGCAGCCGGCCGATTCCCTCGATTTCGGTCTCCAGCAGGTCACCGGGTTTTAAAAACTCGGGTGGTTTGCGGGCAAAACCCACTCCCGGCGGGGTGCCGGTGGAAATGATGTCGCCGGGTTCCAAAGTCATGCCGAGCGAGAGCTCGGCGATAAGCCGCGGGATTTTGAAATAGAGGTGGCGGGTGTTGGAATCCTGCTTGGGGACGCCGTTGACGCGGCTCACCACGCGCAGGTTGTTGGGGTCAAGTTCGTCGCGCGTTACAATCCACGGTCCCATCGGGCAGGCGCCGTCCAGGCTTTTGCCTTTGAGCCACTGCCCGCCGTGCCGGCGCTGCAGGTCGCGCGCCGTAACATCGTTCACCACGGTGTAGCCGAAGACGTAATCCAGCGCCTGGTTCTCGGAAATATTCTTGCCGCTTTTGCCGATAATGACGGCAAGCTCAGCTTCCCAGTCGATTTGCTCGGAAACTTTTGCGTCGTAGGGAATCGCGTCGTAAGGGCCGGTGACGGCGGTCGGGGTCTTGCTGAAAAACACGGGGTGCGCTGGCAAGTCCTGCCCGCTGTGACGGATGGCTTCGCCTTCAGCGAAGTGCTCGAGATAGTTCCATCCTACGCAGAAAACATTCTTGCGCGGCCGCGGTATGGGCGCGAGGAGCTTGAGTCCGGCAAGCGCCAGATCTGTGCTTTCTGCCTGCAGAAGTTCCCGCACCGCGGCCAACCCCACGGCGCCGGAGCCGATGAGATCGAGCATGTCGGAAGCGTCGAACGGTAGCGTAAGGCCCAGCCTTTTGGCCTGCACTCCCACATCCAGCACGCGATCGCCGTCACTGAGCATGCCGACTCGCGCCGAATCATCGCGCACAAAAGTCAGGAAGCGCAAGCGTGCCGGCTTTCAGCCATCAGCTTTATTGGATTGCGGCGTCATCGCTAGCGTCCAAAATACGCGTCGCATTGTGGTTCGTTAACGAAATATTACGCCCTGGCGCCCTGTTTCGCTTTCGATGCAATCCTACTTGGGCTGTGCCACAGTACGCAGATACGGCTTCAGGGTTTTAAAGCCCTGCGGGTATTTCTTCCTGGCTTCCTCGTCGGAAACCGAGGTAGGGATGATGACGTCTTCGCCCGGTTTCCAGTTTACCGGTGTGGCGACGGCGTGCTTGGCGTTCAACTGAAGCGAATCGAGCAAGCGCAGCACCTCATCGAAGTTGCGGCCTGCGCTCATCGGATAGATGAGCATGGCTTTGACCTTTTTGTCCGGCCCGATGATAAATACCGTGCGTACCGTCGCGTTGTCCGCAGCGGTACGTTTCCCGCCACTCGCATTCGGGTGAATCATGTCGTAGAGCTTCGCAACCGTCAGATCCGCGTCGCCGATCATGGGATAAGTGACCATATGCCCTTGTGTTTCCTGGATGTCCTTGGACCAGGCTTTGTGGTCGCTGACCGGGTCCACGCTGAGACCGATGATTTTGGTGTTGCGCTTGTCGAACTCGGGCTTCAGACCAGCCATGTATCCGAGTTCTGTGGTGCAGACGGGCGTGAAATCTTTCGGATGGGAGAACAAGATAACCCATTTGTCACCGATCCAGTCGTGGAAATGTATCGTCCCTTCAGTCGATTCCTGAGTGAAATCCGGTGCAATATCGCCTAGTCTAAGTGCCATGATTAACTCCTTGCTGAAAAAACTTGCAAATAAAACTATAGCAGGCCTGATTCGCGGTTCAAAGTAACACTTTGCGCTATGATTAGAAGTGATGGTTCTATGCGGCCCTTAATGTATTCCCGGGCGGGGCGCGGAGAGCAATGATGGACAGGAAAATAGCGGTGGTAACCGGCGCCAACCGCGGTATTGGATTTGAAATCTGCCGCCAACTTGCTGCCAAAGGGATCAGCGTGGTGCTCACCAGCCGCGATGAGGCGAAAGGCCGAATGGCGGTTGCGCAACTGCGCAGCCAAGGGTTGGAAATCGAGTTTTATCAGCTCGATGTGACCGATGTATCCGGCATCCAGCGCCTCGGGGGCTTCCTCGAGCGCAAATACGGCGCAGCCGATATCCTTGTGAACAATGCGGGAATCATGGCGGATGCCAAGGGTACAGGTATGCTGGGTGTCCAGCTTGAGATTATACGAACGACCATGGAAACCAACGTCTACGGGCCGCTCATCTTGTGCCAAGCGTTGATTCCGCTCATGCGCAAGAAAAATTACGGCCGCATCGTCAACATTTCCAGCGGCCTCGGTCAGCTTTCCGAGATGGGCGGAGGCACGCCGGCATACCGCATCTCTAAGACCGCGCTTAATGCATTGACGCGCACACTGGCGGCGGAGCTCAAAGGCACCAATATCCTGGTGAATTCCATATGTCCGGGTTGGGTGAAAACCGACATGGGCGGTCCCAACGCGGTAAAAACGCTCGCCGAGGGCGCGGACACCGCAGTGTGGCTCGCGACTTTGCCTGACGGCGGCGCAAGCGGCGGTTTTTACCGCGACAGAAAAGCGATTTCCTGGTGAAAGACTTGTCGGCAAGCAAACTAAATGCGGATCGCGATTGGCTGGTTAACCAGCTTGCTCGCGCGCTTGCCTCGCCGCAGTGGCATGGCAGGCCTGAGCAGTCATTGGTCGAGCCCGGCAAAGCTATTCAGGCTGCGGTCTTGGTGCCGTTGATCAAGCGCGATTCAGAGGTAACGGTGCTGTTTACCCGGCGCACCACGCATCTCGCGGACCATGCTGGTCAAATCAGCTTCCCCGGCGGGCGGGTGGAAGCGGGCGATGCGAGCACGCAAGATACGGCTTTGCGCGAGGCCGAGGAAGAAATCGGGTTGCCGCGTTCGCAGGTGGACGTCCTGGGAATGTTGCCGGATTACTATATCGCCACTGGTTTCCGGGTGACCCCGGTGGTGGGGCTGATCGAAGCGCCGTTTCTGGTGACACTCGATAATTTCGAAGTCGCGGAAATTTTCGAAGTTCCGCTGCAATTTTTTCTCAACCCCGGAAATCATGAGCAGCACAGCATATACTCCCACGCAGGCCGCGGCGATATTACGCCATGCCATACCAGGGGCGTTTTATCTGGGGCGCAACGGCGGGAATCCTGTACAACCTGTACCAAGCGTTACGCGATGAGAGCGGCTAGTTGATTTTCAGGATAGCCTTCGCCTTGGCCAGCGTGTCTAAGGATTCCTGGTGTTTGCCTGCTTTGTGCAGGACCTCGCCCTCGGCGCGCAGTTTTTTCACCTCTGCCAATTGCGAAGCGCTAAGCTTCGGATTGGTGGCCAGCGCCTCGTCAATTTTTTTCATTTCGAGCGGGCAATGAAAGGCGAACGCGGAAGCGCTTAGCAAAACCAGAATTGCTGCGAGCAGAAATTGTTTGATACGCATGTTGTTCTCCTTTGGTTGAACTCGGGGTAACAGCTAACATAGGCAGCGGTATGGCGCCAAAGTTCTCACGCCCCGCATCTCTAGTTTCAAGCGATCTGGGTACATCTTCCTTCAGGTCTTGCACGATTCGGTTTTTTCAGCAATGCAACCGGCATCCCATGCCTGATGCGCGAAGCTGGTCATTGCTCTGTGGAAATATAGCATATGCTTGCTTGACTAAGCCGCGTGTGGAATCTGGCGGTGCGGTGCGTACGTATGGCAATATAACGGCTTCCAGCCGAAAATGGTAACTAAAATGCCTAATTCCCGCAAGGACCAGGAAATCTCGATGTTGCGTTCGGAAATCGAAATGCTGATGTCCGAACGCAGGAACCTGCTCAGAGTCACCGGCGCCGCTGCGGTATTCGTCGCCAACATGGATAGCAAGAGCCTGCCGCAAGAAACTTACGAATCGGCGGAAATGCTGGCTGAAGGATTGAACGCACTTTCCGAAGATACGCTGCGTGATGCGCTGGATGTGGTAAAAGCGCGGGGGGCAGCCGCGGAATCGAAAAAGTAGCCCGGAACAGGTTGCATTGATCGCATACCCAACCAGAGGGTAAGGTGGATACCCAAGTTGCAAAACCCAGAGTCGGCGTGCTTTTGACCGGGGGCGGCGCGCGCGCCGCCTACCAGGTGGGCGTGTTGTGGGCCATTTCCCAATTACTGCCGAAGAACGCCCCCAACCCTTTTCCCATCATCTGCGGCACGTCTGCGGGGGCCTTCAATGCCGCCGCGCTGGCGGTCAATGCCACCGGGTTCCGCGTAGGAGTGGGGCGGCTGATAGCAGTATGGCGGAATTTTCATGTGGACCAGGTGTACCGTTCCGACCCAGCTGGGGTATTCGGCTCAGGCGCGCGCTGGATGGCGGCGCTGTTGCTCGGCGGATTGGGTAAACACAATCCGGTTTCGCTGCTTGACAACAGTCCGCTCGTGGAACTGCTGAAATACAAAATCGAATTTAAAGACATCCAGGAAAACATTGACCGCGGCGCGCTCTACGCCTTGAGCATTACCGCTTCAGGCTATACTTCCGGCCATTCCGTCACTTTTTACCAGGGCGTGCCTACGTTGTCGCCGTGGAAGCGCGCGCGGCGCTTGGGCATTCCCACGCAGATTGGCCTTGAGCATCTGCTTGCATCTTCGGCGATACCCTTCATGTTTCCCGCGGTGAAAATCAACCGCGAATATTTCGGAGACGGCTCGATGCGCCAGATCGCGCCGATCAGCCCGGCCTTGCATTTGGGTGCGGAGCGTGTGCTGGTGGTGGGCGTGACCCAGGAGGAGGAAGAATCGAAGCGGATGAAATCCGAGGGGTACCCATCGCTGGCGGAGATCGCCGGCCATGCCTTGAACAGCATTTTTCTTGACGGCATGGAAGTGGATCTTGAGCGGCTGCAGCGTATCAACAAGACCATTGAAATGGTGCCGCCTGAAACTCTTGGGGAAAGCGGGCTTTCTTTGCATCACGTGGATGTGCTGGTGATTTCCCCGAGCGAGACGTTCGAGTCCATCGCTGCGAAACATGTGCTTAGTTTGCCGCGCGCCATTCGTTTTCTGTTGCGCGGAATGGGCGCGAACCGGCGCGGAGGGTCCACTCTGCTGAGCTATCTGCTATTCGAGAAACCGTTTTGCCGTGAGCTTATGGACCTGGGTTACCGGGACGCGATGCGCCACAAACAGGAAATCCTGAATTTTCTGGGCTACGTTCCAAGCGGTGTTGAGACCTAGAAGGTTGCCGTGCTGTCACTTCAGCCGGGTTAACGCCTGCAATACCGCCTGGCGCGTGGTGGCGACTTCCTGGGTGACCCGTTCCACGCTCTTTTCGTCGCTTTCGAGCTTGTCGAACTCCTGCTGCCAGGTTTGATACAGGCGCTCCGCCGCTTTGGGTGCGGGCTCCGGAATTACCCGGCTCAAGTCCTTGATGAGCAACACCTTGCTCCAGCCGGTGACGGGTTTCCGAGCTGCTGGTTTTTCTGGTAATGCGCGTAATCCACCACCAGCTGCAGCTCCCAAAGGTTTTTCAGCACTTCGAACGAGGCGATGCGCACGCTGCGGTTTTCCTCGATGATCTTGTCGCGCCAGGTGTTGTAGGTGAGGCCGGACAGTGCCACAAACAGGCTGATGATGGCCACGGCATTAGCCCTGAGCTGATGTAAAAAAGTTTTAGGAGGCGAATCCATGGCTTCACAGGTTGCGGGCGTTTGCGGTATATTCAAACTCGGCTTTTAAATTTGCGCGATGTTAACTATAGTTGAAACAAGCGGCGGGTCAAGACGGTCAAACACGGCATGAACAGGATAACTATCCTGCATGGGGCAACGCAGGCTGAAGTTGCCGCAATGCCTAGCAAATGTTAATGCGAAGGTCTTTTTGACGGATGCCTTTGCATCACCATGCCGGCCTGCTGTTTTTGATCCCGTCATACCCTTTTAGATTCCCTACGGAACTTTGCCATGAGCCGAGCCTTCGTCAAAGAGCAGGATGACAAACCGGCAATTGATGAATTGCCTGAGCGGCCGCAAAGCCCGCATCCCAATTACGTTACGCTAAAAGGCCATGCGCAGCTGCAGGAGCGCTGCCAGGCGTTGCTTAAGCAGCGCTCCGCGCTCGCGGCGGATAGCGTTGATCCGCTTGCCGCGCAGCAACTCAAACAGGTGGAGCGGGATTTACGTTATTTCCAGGCGCGGCTCGAGCGCGCGATCGTGGTTGATCCGGCAACCCAGCCCTCAGGTGAAGTGCATTTTGGCGCTGAGGTGAGCGTGCGTGACGAAAACGGTAAAACGCATGAATTCACTATCGTAGGTGAAGACGAAGCTGACGCAGCCAAAGGCAAGGTGAGCTGGGACTCGCCGCTTGCCAAGGCAATGATCGGCGCACGCAGGGGAGACAATGTGGTGTGGAAACGCCCCGCAGGGGATTTGGGGCTGGAAGTTATTGCGATTCGCTATGCGCGCGATTGAGGACATGCAGGCTGTTGTCCCGGGCGCTGAGCGCGGCGTTATGCTATCTTCAAATCTATCGCCAAAGTAACACACGCTATCGATGAATCTCGTTGCGCTGATCGCGGCGCTAACACTCGAACAGTTCCGCCCGCTTGGCCCACACAACCCTATTTACGTCTGGATTACCCGCTACGCCGATTTCCTGCAACGCCGCTTCAATGCCGGCGCGAGCCATCAAGGAGTAATTGCCTGGCTTGCCGCATTACTTCCTGCGCTCATTGTTGCCGGCGCAGTCTATTATTTCCTGCACAAGCTCCATCCTTTCCTCGGTTGGCTGTGGAACGTGGCGGTACTCTACCTCACCATGGGTTTCCGCCAGTTCAGCCACACTTTCACTCTCATCCGTAAGGCGCTGCACGATGGCGATTTGCAGCAAGCAAGGGAGTTGCTGGGTAAATGGCGCAGAGAAAACACGGCTCAATTTTCCACCAACGAAATTGTGCGGGTGGTGATTGAGGAAGGCTTGGTTTGTTCGCATCGCTACGTGTTTGGCATGATTTTCTGGTTTGTGGTGCTGCCAGGCCCGCTGGGCGCGGTGTTGTACCGCTTTGCATTCATCTTGAGCCAAAAATGGGGCAGCCGCGATGACCCGCAATTTGCCGCGTTTGGCAAATTCGCCGTGCAAATATTTGAAGTTATTGATTGGTTGCCGGTGCGGCTTACCGCAACCAGCTTCGCCATCGTTGGCGATTTTGAAGACGCGGTGTACTGCTGGCGCTCGCAAGCCATGTCCTGGCTCAATCCTGCGCAGGGGATCATCCTTGCCAGCGGCGCCGGTGCGCTGGGCGTGCGCCTGGGAGAGCCGTTGCATCAACACGATGGCCTTAACTATCGTCCAGAGCTTGGGGTCGGCGACGAAGCCGATGTCGCGCACCTGGAAAGCGCCATCGGCCTGATATGGCGCGCCTTGGTGTTGTGGCTGCTGGTATTGCTGATGTTTAGTCTTGCGAGTTGGGTAGGCAGCTAGAAGGCTTATTACTTGAACTTGTAATACTGCTGGTTGAGAAATGCCGCCACGTGCTCTTCGTCTTCCGGGAACAGTCCGGCGTTGGTGTTGGCGCTGCAGGCGCCGATTCGCGCGAGCAGCTGCTGCGGCGTTTTGACGATGCGGTTGGGGCGGGTGTAAACCTTCGACCCGTCCCCGCCAAACATGGAAATATGGCAGGTCATGCAGGATTTCTGCTCCAGGTTCTTGCCGATCTTCGGGTCGCCTTTGGGAAAAGGATCGGCTGCGGCCGGCAAAGCGGCTAACAGCAGCAGGAACACCACAAAGCGGCAGTTCATGGGGTCTTCCTCATCGCAATAACCGGATTGCTCTGATCGTGCGCTGCGCCGTGCAGCCGCGCGATGCGCAAAGCTGCAGGCGGGTGGGAGTCGTAAAACGCGGAATGCAGCGGGTCGGGCGTGAGCGTGGAGGCATTGTCCTTATAGAGTTTCACCAGTGCCTGCACTAGATCGGCAGCGCAAGCATACTGCGCGGCGTATTGGTCCGCCTCGTATTCATGCAGCCGTGAATAGGCGCTCAGCAACGGCTGCAGCGGGAAAGTGAATACCGGCGTAATGATGAAAAACAGCAGCAGCGCCATGCCGGCGGAAGGCGTGGTGACATTGAGGCCTTGGTAAAACCAGGGCTTGTTTATCAGCACGCTCAAAAGCCACAGAAACGCCAGGCTCACGGCAAAAGTCCAGAGCATGCTCTTGATGACGTGATAAAGCTTGTAATGGCCCAGTTCGTGCGCCAGAACCGCCTCGATTTCAACGGGCTCCAAGCGGGAAAGCAGCGTGTCAAAAAACACGATGCGCTTGCTTTTGCCGAAACCGGTGAAATAGGCATTGCCGTGATTACTGCGCTTCGAGCCGTCCATCACAAACAGCCCTTGTGACTTGAAGCCGCATTTGGCGAGCAGTTGTTCCACCCGCGTTTTCAATTCCGGGTTTTCCATCGGCGAGAATTTGTTGAACAGCGGTGCGATATAGGTGGGATAAATCGCCAGCACCAACAGGTTGAAAGCCACCCACGCAAGCCACACGTAGAACCACCAGTTATTCCCCATTTTTGCCATCAGCCACAGGACGCAGAACAAAAGCGGCACTCCGAACACTGTGGCGAGCAGCGCTTGTTTCAGCAGGTCCACGACAAACAGGACAGGGGTCATCTGGTTAAAACCGAAGCGCGCTTCGATGACAAAAGTGCGGTAAACATTCATCGGGATTTCTACGATGCTGACAATCAGTGCCACGCTGATGATTAGCGCCAAGCCGAATGCCAGGCCATCTCCCAGCCATCCGGCCCACCAATCGCTGAGTATCTGAAGTCCGCCGCCGAGAGTAAACGCAAGCAGCAACAGTGCATCGATGACAGCGTGCGCCATGTGTAGCCTGGTTTTGGCGCTGCTGTAATCAGCGGCCTTCTGGTGCGCTGGCAGATTGATTTGCGCCGCAAACTCTTGTGGCACATTATCGCGGTGCATCCGGATGTGGTGGATATGGCGGACTGACAGCCAAAGCCGCATCGCGGTGGTCAGCGCCAGGGCGGCCAGAAAAGCGACGGTAAAGGTGTGCATGCGTTCAGTTCAAGTGACGGGAGGCGTGCCCTTATGACACAATAAGCGCTTACAAATTCAAAAACACATTATGGCACAAGACGCAAACCATCTCATCTGGATTGACATGGAAATGAGCGGGCTTAATCCGGACACTGACAAAATCCTGGAAGTCGCGCTGGTCGTGACGGATAGCAACTTGAACACCGTGGCGGAAGCGCCGGTGCTGATCGTGCGCCAGCCCGCTGCTTTGCTGGGGGCGATGGATGAATGGAACAAATCCACGCACGCCAAAACGGGGCTGATAGATAAGGTTAAGGCTTCGAACCTGAGCGAAGCCGGAGTCGAGGCGCGGCTGATCGCCTTCTTAAGCCAGCACGTGCCGGCCAAGGCGTCCCCCATGTGCGGCAATTCGATCTGCCAGGACCGGCGTTTCCTGGCGCGCCACATGCCGCAACTGGAGGCGTATTTTCATTACCGTAACCTCGATGTCAGCACCTTGAAAGAACTGGTGAAGCGCTGGAAGCCTGAGCTTGCGGGCGGAATTCCCAAGCAAGGCAAGCATGAAGCGCTCGCGGATATTTACGAATCCATCGAGGAAATGAAATATTATCGCGAGCATTTTATCAAGCGTTAATTTTCTCGCGTCTTCAATCCGACCCGACCCCCTCCCCATGGAACAGCAGCAAAATCCGCACCGCCACAGCGGCATTACCATGTTGGTCATCGCATGGCTGCTGGTTTTCGGGATGGTGTACTGGTATTTCAGCGGCTGGGAACAGCGCCAGTTTAATCCCAATCCGCAAGCGCTCATGCAGCAGCAAAGCGGTGAGCTGGTGTTGCAGCGTAACCGTGACGGGCATTATATCGCGGACGGAAAAATCAACGGCGCCAAGGTCACTTTCCTGCTGGATACCGGGGCGACCCAGGTCGCGCTCCCGTCGCAACTTGCGCGACGGCTTGGACTAAAACTTGGCGCTGCGCTAACGCTCCACACGGCGAACGGCAATGTAGTTGGTTATCAGACGCGGCTTGCCAACGTGAGCCTTGGGCCGATTGAATTGCACGATGTCAGCGCGGTGGTGAGCGACGGCATGGATAGCCAAACCGTGTTGCTCGGCATGAGTTTCCTCAGACGCCTGGAATTTACTCAGCACAACGAGCATTTGATTTTGAGGCAGTCCGCATCAAGCACGGCTCGTTAGTCGCGGTTGTTTAGGGAGAAAGTCAATTTGCAGGAAGTGGCTGTCATCGGCCTAAGCGGCGATGGGGAGCGCATGGCGCACCGCATGCGCGCGAGCGGGCTGAACCTCGCCGCGCATGATCCTGACTCTGCGACTTGCATCCGGTTTGCCGAAGCATGCGGAATTCAAGCTTGCCGCACCCTGGAGGAGCTGACCTCTTCCGTGTCCAACCCGCGCAGGGTTTGGCTGATGCCGGGAGCGGCTGCGTGCTTCGAACCCCTTAAGCCGCTCCTTGAAACGGGGGACATTGTCGTGGATTGCGGCGTAACTCATTACCAAACTGCAGTGCGGCGCGCCAAGCTGCTGGCTGAACGGGGCATCAGACTGATTGATGCCGGGGTATCTGGCAGCGGGGAGCACTATGCGCTGATGCTGGGGGGGGAAGCGCAGGCAATCGAACAGCTGAAACCTTGTTTGCAGGCAATCTCGCCAGGGCGCTGGCTGCATTGCGGGCCAAACGGTTCCGGCCATTTCGTGGAGCAGGTGCATCAGCACATCGAGCAGAGCGTGGCGCAAACCTTGACACAAAGCCTGGCGGCCGTAAAAAAAAGCGGGAGTTTCGCCGTGGACCTGTCCGCAATGGCGCAAATCTGGCAGCGTGGCAGTGCGGTTCATGCCGGCATGCAGGAACTGGTCTTGGGCTTTCTTAACGAAACAGATGTTCTGTCGCGGATTACATCGAACAACCCGAAAGAGTTGGCAACTTTATGTCAGCAGCTGACTCCGGCACTCAATCTGGCGCTCGCCTTGCACTACGCAGGTCAGGGTTCCAACCTGTTCCAGCAGCAGATTGCCGTGATGCTGGGCGCCGCTGCGCAGCACAAGCCAGACTGAAGACGGTGCCCCGCAATCACTCCAGGTTGATCTCACCGTCGAACTTGACGTCGAGCTTGAGCCGACCGATGCGCAAGTTCATGCTCACCGGTAAGGTTTCATTGCCGGAGATTATCCCTTGCGCCCGCGCTTTGCTTACTGCCTGCTCGATTTCGTGCTGCGATTTCACGCCGACCATTTTCAGGAATTTACGGATGCTTAAATTAAAGGTTTCTTCGTTCATGATGGCCCTTGTGTTTTGGAAACGGTATTACAAGACTATCACTTAACGGTTGAGTTTGTAGTAATTGATTAAGCCGTTGGTTGAAGCATCGTGCGAGTCGGTTTTGCCGCTCGCGGAGAGTTCGGGGCGGATACGCGCCGCCAGCCGTTTGCCGACCTCCACTCCCCATTGATCAAAAGAGTTGATGTTCCAGATCACCCCCTCAACAAACACCTTGTGTTCGTAAAGCGCAATCAGCGAGCCCAGGGTTTTCGGGTCCAGTTTTTTGAACAAAATGGAATTGCTGGGTTGGTTTCCGGGAAACGTCTCGTGTTTCGCGCGTTGTTCTGATTTTTCTGCGGATACGCCTTGAGCGCATAGCTCGGCTTTTATTTCGCTTTCGGTTCCGCCTTGCATCAGTGCCTCGCTCTGCGCGAAGAAGTGCGCGAGCAGCACCGCATGGTGCTCGTTCATGGGATTATGCGTCTCGCAAGGAGCAAGAAAATCCGCCGGGATGAGCCGCGTGCCCTGATATATCAGTTGATAGAAGGTATGTTGCCCGTTGGTTCCCGCTCCCCCCCAGATGATGGGAGCGGTCGCATAGTCCACGGGTTCACCTTCACGGGTCACCCGTTTGCCGTTGCTTTCCATTTCCAATTGTTGCAGGTAGACAGGTAAATAACGCAAATATTGGTCGTAAGGCAGCACGGCATAAGTCTCTGCGCCGAAAAAGTTGTTGTACCAGATGCCAAGCAGCGCGAGGATCACCGGCATATTTCTGGCAAACGGGGCGCTTGAGAAATGTTCATCCATCAGACTGGCGCCGCCAAGCAACTCATTAAAATTATCCATGCCTATGCTGATTGCCACCGGCAGGCCGATTGCCGACCACACCGAGTAACGCCCGCCCACCCAGTCCCACATTTCGAATATGTGGTTTGCGGGAATGCCGAATTTCGTGGCTTCCTGTGGATTTGCGGATACGGCGGCGAAATGTTTGGATGTCGCTTCGCTGGGTAAACGCGCAAGCAGCCATTGCCGCGCTGAATTGGCGTTGAGCAGCGTTTCCTGGGTGGCAAAGCTTTTTGAAGCGACGATGAACAGCGTGGATTCCGCGTTGAGCGGCTTGAGCGTTTCGGCAAGATGCGTACTGTCTACATTGGAGACAAAGTGCAACCTGAGATGCGGGCTGCCATAGGGTTTCAGCGCCTCGCATGTCATCAGCGGGCCAAGATGCGAGCCGCCGATGCCGATATTGACCACATCGGTAAAAGGCTTGCCGCTGTGCCCCACGGCATTGCCGCCGCGTACCGCGTCGGAAAATCTGCGCATATGGTCGAGGTTTCTCTGCACCTCTCGCGTGATATTCTCCCCGTCCAGGTTCAGCGGCTTCTGCGAGGGATTGCGCAGAGCGGTATGCAAAGCGGCGCGGTTTTCGCTGGTGTTGATTGTTTCCCCGTGGAACATTTTTTCCGTCCAGCGTTTGACCCCGGCCTGCTCGGCAAGCGCGAGCAGGAGGAGCACCGTCTCTTCGGTAATCAGGTTTTTCGAATAATCCAGCAGGATGCCGTTTAGGTGCAGCGAAAATTTTTCAAAGCGATGCGGATCATTTTCAAACAACTCCCGCATAGGGCGCTGCGCCATGATTTTCTGGTGTGCTTCTAAGGCTTTCCAGGCGGGAGATCGGGTAAGCGCGGACATAAGTTTGTGCTGGCGCCGGTTAAAAGGTTCTGCATAAAACCGGTTCCGCGCCATTTTACGTGCTTTTGGACTTTTTACCTACAAGGAACCACTGATTAAATCCCACGCGGTTGCGACGGCAATAAAAAGCCCCCGTTTTGGTTCGGGGGCTTTGCAGGCTTGGGGTAAAACTTAAGCTTGCGCTTGAGCTGCTTTTTTCTTGCCGTGGCTGGCTTGGCTGGTCGCGGTGGCAATGCTGGCTTCGGTCAAATCCGCGAATTGCTTGGCAGCCTTGGAAATACTGCCGTAGGCGGAATTGGCAGCAGCCATTGCTGATTTAACAGCGGCAACTGCGACGTCGGAGCCTGCCGGTGCTGATTTCACGGCTTTGTCCAGGGTGGCGACCATCGCTTTGTTGAACTCGGCGAAGCGCTCTTCGAACAGCTTGGTGATTTCAATTTGGGTTTGACTCGCCACTTCATACAGGCTGCGCGAAAAGCCCAGGGCTTTTTCAAGCATCGGCTCGGCGATGACGGATTGCAGGGCCATGACTTCCTGCGCGTCCTTCGCTGCGATCAGCGCCTTTGCATTGGTAGTGTTTTCCGCCAGGATGCTTTTGGCGGCGGCCAATTGCAGATCAATCAAACGCTCAGCAGCTTGCAGGGTGGCAGCGGTGATTCCCACTGCAGTTTCGAAGTTGCCTTTGTTGGCAGCAACCAGTTGTTCAGGTAGGTTAAACATGGTTTTCTCCTAAATTAAGTAATCAAAGCAATCAAAGGGTGAAGCTTCTGCAGCGATGCCTTCGATCGGCATATGCTGCATTGCATCAATTATCCATTCTACTGATTCAATAGGTTATGTCAACACATTTCTATAAACGATTTTGTGCTGCAACAATCAAGTTGGGCTAAGATTAACAAAACAAATATTTATCAAAGGGTTAGCTATGGAAAACGTGCTTAAAGCTCTAGGAAATGCCTTGTTAAGCCTGTTTCACCCGAAAATTCTGGGGCTTACCCTGCTGCCGGTCTTGCTGGCTTTCTTTCTTTGGGGCGGGCTCACGTGGTGGTTCTGGCAGGATTGGGTGACAGGGGTAAATCATCTGCTCGCCCAAACACCGGTGGATGAATATCTGCTGCGCCACGAAATTCATTGGCTTGCGGCTTCTGTGACTACAGTGCTGCTGATCTTGCTGTTGTTTCCGGTGATTTTGGTGACCGCGTTATTGGTCACTTCCGTGTTGGCCATGCCGGTAATGGTTAAGCATGTAGGCACGCGTGATTTCCCGCAGCTTGAGCAGAGACGCGGCGGAACGGTTTTGGGAAGCCTATGGAATGCATTGGTGGCGACCGTGATATTTATCCTGCTGTGGATGGTGACTCTGCCGCTTTGGCTGTTCGGCCTGCCTGCTGTGGCGCTGCCCGTGCTGCTATCGGCTTATTT
>JBGQCF010000040.1:0-15924 GCA_041495205.1 Gammaproteobacteria bacterium | reverse complement strand
CTTGCACGGCTTCCTCCACAGCATATTGGATTAAAGGTTTATCCACCACCGGCATCATCTCCTTGGGGCTGGCCTTGGTCGCCGGCAGGAAACGGGTACCCATTCCAGCAACAGGAAATACCGCTTTGCGGATTTGATTCATGTTTTTAGCCTACAAACCATGATTCATTGCTTTCTCGAGATTGCTTTTTAATTCAATGAGTCTTTTCTGGGACGTCTTGACTGCTTTTTCTGCTTCTTCGATTTCTTTCAGAAGTTTTGGGTACCCAGTCCTTTGGATCCACAGTTGAACCGCCTTTAGTGCGTCTTCCTCCGAAGGGTCAAATAATATATTCGTATCCCCATTTAACAAAGCGATTTTGTGTCTGCAGAGTTTACCCAATTCACCAGCGGGGCAACTGCAGTCAACTATTACCTTGTGGTTTCGAAGTGTAAAGTGAACCTCATAGGTGCTGACACCGTCACTGCTCAACGCAAGTATTACTCTTTCCGATTCAGGCATGTCTCAATCGAGCCTTTAACATACTAGTCCATTCCTGTTCATCTATTACCCTGATTCCAAGCTTCCTTGCTTTCTCTAACGTATTGCCAGGATTAGTTCCGACGACAACATAGTCAGTCTTTTTCGATACGCTATTACTAACCCGCCCACCTTGTGCCTCGGTGCGTCGTTCGGCTTCTTCTCGCGTTAAATTTGGAAGTGTGCCAGTAAATACGAAAGTTTTGCCACTCAATGGCCCTTTTGACCGCGACGGACTTACAAGGTCGAGATGAATTCCTGTTTCTGGATGTGTAAGTTGCCAAATCACGTCAAGGTTGTGTTTCTCTCTGAAGAATTTCGAAATACTGTCCATCAGCTCTGGGCCAACACCTTCCAAGATTAAAGGCAATCGCGGCTCGCCCCGTTTTATTCGCTTCAGATTTTCCTTGAGGATTTCTTTTTTTTCATCTACGATTTGGTTCCAATCGGCCTCAATCAAGGCGCCCAAGGTCTTGAAATGGTCTGTCAACACTTTTGCGACCTCCTCGCCTACACCCGGGATACCCAACGCATAGATAAAACGCGCTAGCGACTTATACTTCGAGGCCTTGATAGCATCGAGTAAGTTCTGCGCTGAATCTTGACCCATGCGATCGAGACCAACGAGTTCATCAAGCTCCAACTGATAAACGTCGGCTGGTGTTTTGACGATGCCCTTGTCCACCAATTGGTCGACAAGTTTTTCACCCAAACCATCGATATCCATCGCACGACGGGAAGCAAAGTGTAGTAAAGCCTGCTTGCGCTGGGCTGTACAAAATAGACCTCCCGTACAACGTGTTGCCGATTCTCCCTGCAGCCGCACTGTCATGGACCCGCACACCGAGCATTTCTCCGGCATTACGAATTTGCGTGTCGCTGTTGGACGCCGATCCCTTACTACCGAAACGATTTCGGGTATCACGTCTCCTGCCCGCCTAATGATCACGGTGTCGCCAATCCGGATATCCTTGCGCTTAATTTCATCTTCGTTATGTAAAGTGGCATGGGACACGGTGACACCGCCTACAAATACCGGCTTCAACAGCGCAACCGGTGTCAGCACGCCGGTGCGTCCTACCGAAACCTCAATATCCAACACTTCGGTGAGCTCTTCCTGCGCGGGAAACTTGTGTGCCACGGCAAAGCGCGGCGCGCGCGCGACAAAACCAAGTTTGTTTTGCAACGCCAGGTCGTTGACCTTGTACACTACACCGTCAATGTCGTAAGGCAGTTTGTCGCGTTTGGCGCCGATGCGGCGGTAATATTCAAGCAGTCCCTTAACCCCGCGCACCACTTGATGCTCCCGGGCAACCGGGAAGCGTAATGAGACGAGATAATCCAACAGCCTATCGTGCTTGTCTTCGGGCAGGTTTCCGCCCTCCACCATACCTATACCGTAAGCAAAAAAACTCAGATTGCGGCGAGCTGTGATGCGTGAATCGAGTTGCCGTAAGGATCCGGCTGCTGCATTACGCGGATTGGCAAACTCCTTCTCTTTCTTTTCGCGTTGCTGCGCGTTGAGCCTCTCAAAATCTTTCTTCAGCATCAGCACTTCCCCGCGCACTTCCAGCAGTGCCGGCGGCTTCTGAGCAGGAAGCCGCAGAGGTATGACTCTGACGGTGTGCAGGTTTGCCGTGACATCCTCGCCGGTATAACCGTCACCACGCGTCGCACCGCTTATCAATTGTCCTTTCTCATAAGTAAGGTTGATGGCCAAACCATCGAATTTCGGCTCAACTGCGTATTCAATGTCTTGCATTTCCAACCCCTCCCGCGCCCTGCGGTCAAAAGCGATGATGTCATCCTCGTTGAATGCGTTATTGAGAGACAGCATTGGAATGCGGTGGATGACCTGGGCGAATTCCTTGAGCGGCGCAGTTCCCACCCGCTGGGTCGGGGAATCGGGGCTGACAAGTTGCGGATGACGCGTTTCCAGCTTGACCAATTCAGCAAATAACTTGTCATACTCGCTGTCGGGAATGGTCGGGGCAGCCAGTGCGTAATAGCTGTAATTGTGTTGTTCAATGCTTTGGCGCAGGCGGCGTACCCGCTCGATTACTTGCGCCGGTGCTTTCATTCAGGAGAACAGCCTCGTGGCGCGGAAACTTCCGGCGCTGATATTGCGCTGATCCATTGCCGCATAGACGGCGCGTAATTGTTGCCGGATTTTTTCTATGCCTGGGTCGTTTAGCGGAATGCGGTTATCGTCCACCAATACTCCGTTCAAGGATGCGGCAAATTGTCTGGCGCAGGCCAGCATCTGGTCAAATACGCGTATTCCGGAGGCGACACGCGGTACATCCAGCAGCAAGGTCACGCCGCGGATGGACAGGTTTTTGATGTGCTCGGGAGCAAATGAAACGGCCTCGTGGCTGCTCAGCGTAAACAAGCTTTCTCCCTGTTCATTGAGATAATGGAAAGCACCATCCTCCAGCAGTTTAAATCCGGCTTCCTCGCTCAAAGCGCGCAGCTTGGTTCCGGGAAACGTTTGGCCTTCCTGGGCAACGATATTCAGGCCAATGGAGATATCCACTCCGGCACAGAATTTATCGAGTTCCGCCGCGGCGCCAAGAGCGGCTTTACGCTCGGGGAACTGGGCCGCGGCCCGGGCATTCTCTGCAAAACTTTGCAGCATGTCACAAAACAGCGCCAGCTGCGATTCGCTAACAAAACCGGAACGGTCCGCAAGCTGCAAACCTATTTTAATGCGGATATATTTGGCCTCGGCAGCCTCATCAAGTTTTTCCCAAATTGCGCCTCTCTCGCGGTAGCCCAGGCAATTTACCCGACGTCCAAATTCCAGCAGATACCTTAAAAGAGTTTTTATGACTTCTGGAGGAAACGGCTCAGTGCGGCTGATTTCGGCAATAAACATAATCTCCGGATCCAGCATGGCCTGCGTTATATCTGCTGCCGGTTTATCAACCGCGCCGCGCCGTTCCACGATGGCGGGATCCCGTAGCTGCGGTTCAACCCTGCCATCAGCGGCAGCGGCGGCGCTTTTAGACTCCAGCAGAACATCCTTTAAATTATCATTGAAGGCGGTTTCAGATTTACGGCGGTATTTTCTCTCCTGCAGCCAGTTGAAAAAATAGGTCGCCACAACAACTAGTATGCCGATAATCAACAGGCTTAGCTGCAAGTCACTCATGGGCCGGAACCTCATGCAACCGCTTCTTCCCTCAATTTCATCGCCTCTTCGATGTCCACCGTCACTACGCGCGACACGCCCAATTCCTGCATGGTAATGCCGATCAGCTGATGGGCGATTTCCAAAGTGATCTTGTTATGGCTGATGATCATGAACTGGGTTTGCTCGGACATCTTTTTGACCAGAGCGCAGAAACGCTCAATATTGTTATCGTCGAGCGGCGCATCAACCTCATCCAGCATGCAAAACGGTGCCGGGTTAAGCTGAAACAGCGAAAATATCAGCGCCAGAGCAGCGAGCGCTTTTTCCCCACCGGACAGCAAATGAATCGTGGTGTTCTTCTTGCCCGGCGGCTGCGCAATCACCTGAACCCCGCTATCGAGTATCTCTTCCCCGCTTAAGACCAGTCGCGCCTGTCCGCCGCCAAACAGCATGGGGAACATTTCGCCAAGATGCCGATTCACCGAGTCAAAGGTTTCCATAAGCCGGGCCCGTGTCTCGCGGTCAATGCGGCGGATGGCATTTTCCAAAGTTTCTACCGCTTCTTCGAGGTCCTTCGCCTGGCTGTCGAGATAAGTATTGCGCTCGCTGGCGCTTTGCAGTTCTTCCAGAGCCGCCAGGTTGACTGCGCCCAAGGCGGTGATTTCCTGGTTAAGACGGGCGATTTCAGCCTGCAGCACGACGGTTTTGGTTCCTTTCTGCAACAGGGCTCCCAATTCTTCTTCATTGGCCGCCTTTAGCTGCTCGCGGTATTGCTCTTCATTGAGGCGGGCTTCCTGCTCTTTCAGCCGCAAGTCGTTGACCCGGATGCGCAGAGGCTCGAGTCTTCCCTGTGCGGCAAGCCGCTCTTCCTCGGTTTGCTGCAAGACGCGCGCCAACTCTTCCAATGCATTACGCGCCGCGTTCAACGCATGCTCTTTGGTTTGCCTGGCTTGAAGCGCTTGCTGCAGTTGTTCCTGGACAGGATTGTCATCAAAGCCGCTGAATTCTGATTGGACGCTCTGCAAGCTTTTCTGGAGAGCATCTATTTGTTCATCTAACACTTTAATAGATTTGTATACTTCATTAATTCTACTAACTTTATAGTTTTCAGTGAATTGAGCTTCATGTATAGTTTGCTGGACTTGGCTAAGCTTGGTGCGTTGCTCGTTCAGCCGGGTTTGAGCCGCCGAACCCTGCCGGTCGGCCTCCAGGACATGTTCCTCAAGTTGCACGATTTGGCCGCGGTAACGGGCAAGATTGCTTTCTGCATCTTGCCGGTGTTGGGCTTCGCTTTGCTGTTGTTCGCGGATTTCCGCAAGTTCCTGGCTGATTTGTTCAGCGCGGTGCCGGAATTGCTCGGCACTTTGGGTGAGTCGCAGCGTTTCAATTTGAATACGGTGATGCTCCGTCTGCATCGCTTCCGTCTCGCTGCGCAGTGAGGAGGTTTCGGCTTGTAAAGCCTGCAGCTCTTGTTGCGCGGCGTCCAGTCTTGCCTTGTCCTGCTCCGACTCCAGGCGGTAGCGGCTGATTTCGCTTTTGAGCTGTTCAATTTCACGGCTGCGGGCGAGCACACCATGCATTTCCGAATCTGCAGCATGAAAAGATACGCTGTAGCGGGTAAATACGTGGCCTTCACGGTTCACCAGCAACGCGCCAGGCGGCAATGATTCGCGCAACTTTAGCGGGGAGCTTTCCGCGATGTAAACATGGCACAGCCAGTCGTCAAGCAGCGCCCGGGTGCGGGAATCGTTGCAGCTAACCAAGCTTAATAATGGCTGCATCCCCTGCATGAGTTTAGGTTCCACGGCAGGGTTTTCTCCTGTCATCGCGAACACCGTAAGTTTTACCGGGGGGGCGTCCTCGAGTAAGCTTTGCGCAGCGTCATGTTGTCCCAGTGCCAGGGCGTTAAGTCGTTCGCGCAAGATGCTTTCCAAGGCATTTTCCCAGCCTGCCTCGATGCGTACTTCCTGCCATAGCCGCGGCAGGCCTTCCAGGTGGTGTTTAGCGAGCCAAGGTTGAAGTTTGCCGTCCGATTGCAGGCGCTCCTGCAACTGCTTAAGCGTATCCAGCCGGGCTGCTAGCGCTGCCAAGGTCTGTTCCCGTGTTTGCAGGTTCCGACTCTGCGTATCCTTTGTTTGCTCCAATTCAGACAGCTTCCGCTGCAGCAATGCAAGTTTTTGCTGCTTTTCGCGCAACCCCGAGGCGGTTTGCGCTTGTCGCTCCTGCAGGTGTTGCAATTCAGCGTTGTCGGGCTTTGGCAGGCTGTTGCGCTCTTCAACCAAACGCTCATGGCGCGCCTGTAGTTGTTCCAGCATTTTCAGTGCATGCTCGAGATGCGTGTCCTCGATTTGCGCAGCCTGTTGCGCTTGCGTAAGGTTCCGCTGCAATTCACCAGCCCGGTCCTGGCAATCGCGGAAGTGTTGTTCTGCGGCGGGCAGCAATTCCACTTCCAGTGTGGCCACGCGCTGCGTTTCTTCGATTTGTTGTTGCGCCTTGAGGAGTTCGCTGCGCAATTGTGTCAAGGTTTGCTGAGCGGTTTCATGGTGCTTCACGAACTGCTGTTGCTGGTTGCGCAGCGATGAGATCTGGGCTTCCAGGCGCTGCCGGTTTTCTCGCATGTGCTGGATGTGTTGCTCTAGCCGCGCCACCTCGGCGTTGGCCGAATAGAGTTCTCCCTGTACCTGCTGCACCGCATCTCCTGCGTTGTAATGGCCGGCACGCACCTGCTCCACGCTTTTTTCTATTTCCCTAAGCCTCGCAGTTTCCGCTTCCAGCTCGTTGGTGACGCGTTGAATTTCCTTCTCAGCACGGTTGCGGCTTGCCGCGGCATCCTGTTTTCTAAGCAGCCAAAGCAGATTTTGGGTGGTCTGGAGCTGGTTTTGCAGATCGCGGTACTGTGAGGCGACCCGCGCTTGCTCTTCAAGATGCTGCAGCTGTTTTTCCAGTTCCCGGCGGACATCCGCAACTCTCAACAGATTTTCCCGCGTAGCCTTGAGCCGCAATTCGGTTTCACGCCGCCTTTCACGATATTTGGAGACACCTGCGGCTTCTTCCAGGAACACCCGGAGCTCGTCAGGCCTTGCTTCGATGACCCTTGAGATCATCCCCTGCTCGATAATCGCGTAAGCACGCGGTCCGAGCCCGGTGCCGAGGAAAATATCCGTGACGTCGCGGCGCCGTACATGCGTGTTGTTAATGTAGTAGGAGGATTCGCCGTTGCGCTGCAGGATGCGCTTAATGGAGATTTCGGCGTAGCTTGACCATTGCCCCGCCGCTTTGCCCAGGCTATTGTCAAAAATCAGCTCCACGCTGGCACGACCCACCGGCGCACGCTCGCCGGAGCCGTTAAAGATCACGTCCTGCATGGTTTCGCCGCGCAAATGTCTGGCCTGCGATTCTCCCAGTACCCAGCGTACTGCATCTATGATGTTGGATTTGCCGCAACCGTTAGGGCCGACAATGCCCACCAGTTGCCCCGGGGTGGGAACGTGAGTCGGGTCAACAAAGGATTTAAACCCGGCGAGTTTGATGTCAGTGAGGCGCAATTTGAGCCGTAATTTATTGTAATTGGGCCAAAGGTTATAATCGCAGTGGGAGCAACTCCACCATTTTAACTGATTTGAGCAGGCAGGTTAATGCCGACCAAGCCCAGCAAAACGTTTGACACCTTCAACAACCCCAGGCCGCAACGGGATTACCTGATCCACATGGAAATTCCCGAGTTTACCTGCCTTTGCCCGCGAACCGGCCAGCCTGACTTCGCCACTCTGGTCCTCGATTACATCCCCGATAAGAAATGCGTGGAACTGAAAAGCCTCAAGTTCTACATCTGGTCATTCCGTAACGAAGGAGCGTTCCACGAAGCCGTCACCAACCGCATCCTCGACGATTTAGTTAAAGCGGTAAAGCCGCGCTTCATGCGCTTGACCTCGAAGTTTTACGTGCGCGGTGGAATATTCACCACCGTGGTTGCAGAGCATCGCAAGCGAGGCTGGATACCTTCACCCCAAACGGAATTGCAACGGTTTGAGAAGCAGTCAAGCACCAGCTAATTTTCAAACCGCTTTCTCCTGTATCACTTGTTCCAATTGGCCAGATAGCAGGCTGGCGGCAATGATCATAGCACCGCCAAGCGCCTCGCGCAGCGTTACCGCCTCATCAGCAAGCCAATAAGCCGAGACTGCACCAACCACCACCTCGAACATAAAAATCACGATGGCGCGGTTGGCACTGGTATAAATTAAACCGTATTGCACTACCGGGTTTACCAAAAATACCACTAACGCCACGAATAAAACTAGCAACCAGCCGCTGAAATCGAGGTGCGCAGGCAGCGTTATCCCCGTATAAAGGGTGCCGAAAAATGCCAATACCACAACCCCTGCCCATACGCCCAACGCCTTAATCTGCAAGCTCAGATGGCGCGCTTTCCGTGCCAGGACATTGGATATCGCGAACATGAATCCTGAAGACAAGCCCAGCCATTCGGCGCCGTTTTGCGGCAACGGCAGCCCGCTCCCCGGATGCCACAACATGGTCATCGCGCCAGCAAGCGAGAGCAGCATTACCAACAGGCCATAACTATTGATGCGTTCGTTAAGCAGGGCGCGCGACAGAATAATTGTCCATAGCGGTGCCAGGTAAAATAACAGCAACACCCGCACTACCTCGCCGTGAATCACTGCCAGCACGTAAGCCAGATTGGTCCAGCCTGCGCTCAGACTTATCCACAACAGAATCAGGGGACTTCGAGGGATTTCTCTAATAGCACTACGAAATGCAATAAGTCCGGCGATTAAGGCAGAGCAATAAGTGATCAAAGTCGCGGTTTCGCCGTTAATACCGGTTTCCCGGAATACACGGAATGGGAACCAGATCAGACCCCAGACGGTGGCCCCGGTCAGCAGCGCAGCAATCGGTAATGCTTTTTGTTTTGTAAACAAGTGCGGGACCTTTATATATAATGCGTCGTTTCTGCCGGCACGTCTAACCGCTACCCGGCTGAAAACCATCTGGCTTACTATGAACCCGAACCTCAACCGCCTGCAACCTTACCCGTTCCAGAAACTGGCACAATTACTTGACGGCATCACGCCCAAATCGGACTTGACTCCGATCAACCTGTCCATAGGCGAACCGAAACATGCCACACCACAATTCATACAAAAAGCCCTGGCGGAGAATCTCGAAGGACTGGCGAATTATCCCGTAACGCAAGGCAGTCTCGGCCTGCGCGAAGCGATTACCGCGTGGCTCAAACACCGTTTCAATCTTCACCAGATCGACGCGGATACCGAGGTCTTGCCGGTAAACGGCAGCCGCGAAGCCCTGTTTGCTATCGCCCAAACGGTCGTTGATGCTTCATTGCCTGAACCGGTGGTGGTATGCCCCAATCCGTTTTACCAGATTTATGAAGGAGCGGCTTTGCTTGCGTGTGCAATACCACACTTCCTGAATGCCTTGCCGCAAAACCGCTATAAGCTTGAATTCTCCCAGCTTGATGAATCCGTTTGGCGGCACACGCAACTGGTTTACGTCTGCTCGCCGGGGAACCCAACCGGCAGCATTATGATGATAAGTGAATGGGAGCAACTGTTCAGGCTGGCAGACAAATATGATTTTGTAATTGCGTCAGACGAATGCTATTCAGAACTTTATTTTGACGAGCGCACCCCTTGCCTAGGGGGATTGGAAGCGGCGCAACGCCTAGGCAGAAGCGGATACCCGCGCCTTATCGTGTTCAACAGTCTGTCCAAGCGCTCCAGTGTGCCGGGCATGCGCTCCGGCTTTGTCGCAGGAGACCGGACGATAATCGAAAAATTTCACCTTTATCGCACTTACCACGGCTGCACCATGAGCCCGCCGGTACAGGCCGCCAGCGCCGCCGCCTGGAACGACGAAGCTCATGTCATCGAAAATCGCCGCCTGTACCGTGAAAAATTCACCAAAGTCGCGCCGATCCTGAAGAAACTCATGCCCCACCTGGAGATCCCTCCGGGCGGATTCTATTTGTGGGCAGGCACACCCATTCCCGACCCTGAATTCGCCTGGCTGCTATACCGCGATTATAATGTCAAGGTACTGCCAGGGAGTTACTTGGCGCGCGAGGCTCATGGCACCAACCCTGGGCTTAATTTTGTACGCATCGCGCTGGTTGCGCCGCTTGCCGAATGTATCGAGGCGGCACAGCGAATCGCCGAGTTCATTGAGCAACTGTAAAAACATGAAACACCTGCAAACGATCATTGACGAAGCATTTGAGCGGCGCACCGAGCTCACGGCACGCAATGCGGATGCCAAACTTAAAAAAGCAGTCACGCAGGCAATTGACCTGCTGGATAAAGGCGAACTCAGAGTCGCCGAAAAAATCAACCGCCAATGGGTGACTCACCAATGGCTGAAAAAAGCCGTTCTGCTGTCTTTCCGCATTCATGATAATGCTCTCATTAAAGGGAATTTCACCAATTATTACGACAAGGTGGATATCAAGTTTGCGGGCTTCGGCAGCAAGGCTTTCAGTACAGGCGGCTTGCGCGTTGTGCCCCCGGCCACCGCGCGCAAAGGCGCTTATATCGCGAAAAACGTCGTGCTTATGCCTTCGTACGTCAATATCGGAGCCTATGTCGACGAAGGCACGATGGTGGATACCTGGGTCACCGTAGGCTCGTGCGCGCAAATCGGCAAAAACGTGCACCTTTCCGGAGGGGTGGGAATTGGCGGGGTACTTGAGCCGGTGCAGGCCAATCCGACCATTATCGAAGACAATGTTTTTGTCGGCGCCCGCTCGGAAATAGTCGAAGGGGTCATCGTCGAAGAAGGCGCGGTGATTTCCATGGGCGTATTCATCGGGCAAAGCACCAAAATCTACAACCGGGAAACCGGGAAAATCAGCTATGGGCGAATTCCGGCTGGTTCAGTAGTCGTTTGCGGGAGCCTGCCTTCCGCTGATGGTAAATACAGCCTCAACTGCGCGGTCATCGTCAAACAGGTGGACGCCAAAACGCGTTCCAAGGTAGGCATCAACGAACTTTTGCGGGAAAATTGACCTTCGATCATGAGCTGGCGTTTAGTCCGTAAACCAAATCATTCAGGATTTGGCAAAAGCAGCAGTGTTCAAGGAGATGATCTCGCCCTTAACCCCAAAAAAATACTATACTTCCTTGCAAAACGCCGCCCAAGACGCTAAAAGTGTACCTGATCATTTACCGGGGAGCGCTCAGTGAAGTTCCTTGATGAATTAAAAAAAGAAGCCGAGACGCTTAAACAAAAGGAGGCATTGGATACTCAAGCCAAGCTGACCACTCTCGGCCAGAATTTCATGCAATTGCAGGCCAAACTGCGAGAGATTTATGCTTACCTCGATGATCTACTCACACAACTTGACATTATCAAACCGACGGTACTGCGCTCCTACTACATCGAGGGTGTGGGAAATTTTGACAACATAAACCAGCATGACTACGTTCTTAACAAAAAGCACAAGAGCATAGACAACAAGGATTTTATAGACCAGATTTCCTTGCGCTTCAGGTGCGCTCATGGCAACGCTTTGACGGCTGAAAAAGAATCGCCAAGGACGATTCAGGCTTTGAAAGAATATTTGTGGAACTACAACATTAAATTCGAAACCCAGGAATTCAAGAATCAGCGCGGGTTCGTGGAACGTGTCATTTTTAAAGTCCCCTGCGAAGTGGTGGTCAACATTACCATCAAGGGAGATTTTGAAAAATCGCAGATTAAAATCAACACCAAAAATATGGAAAGACTGAGCGAGCATAATTTTATCTACGAAATTGATGAGATCAACGAAACGTTTCTGGAAGAATTTTCTAAATTTCTAATCGGCAAGCCCAACAATTTCCGGCGGCTCGGCAAGCACCAATCATCCGCGGCGGGCCAGGGATCATCCAAGCGCAGTATTCTGGATACACAATATGCAGCTGTAGAAGAAGAGTCCGGCGACAAGAAAAAAGGCCTGCTTGACTCGATTAAATCCTTATTCCCTGAGCGTCGCTGATCCATGCAACTCAATCAGTTATTCAAGCTGATGGTCGAGAAACAGGCGTCGGACGCGTTTTTTTCCAAAGCAGCACCCATCCATATCAAAATTCACGGCAGCGCCGTGCCGCTCAACTCTCCGCCGCTGGATTCGGAGATCATCAAGAAACTCGCCTATGAAATGATGACCGAGGCGCAAATCCGCGAGTTCGAGTCCAGCATGGAGATGAATTTTGCGCGCGCCGTACCGGGCTTCGGCAATTTCCGCATCAACCTGTTCCGCCAGCGCGGTGAAATTGCCATGGTGATCCGCTACGTCAAAGAAAACATCCCGCCGATTGACGAGCTCGGCTTGCCCGTGTTTCTCAAGGATTTGATCATGGAAAAACGGGGTTTTGTGCTGGTGGTGGGCGCGACCGGCTCCGGGAAATCCACGACCCTGGCTTCGATGCTGGATTACCGCAATAGCAACAGGACGGGCCACATTCTGACCGTCGAAGACCCGATAGAATATGTTTTCAAGCACAATAGGTCCATCGTCAACCAGCGCGAAGTCGGCACCGACACCCAATCTTTTTCCAACGCCCTGACCAATGCCATGCGCGAAGCGCCCGACGTCCTGATGATCGGCGAGATACGCGACAAGGAAACGCTGCAGCACGCGCTGATTTATGCGCAAACCGGGCACCTGTGCTTGTCCACACTGCACGCCAACACCACTTATCACGCGCTAAACCGCATCGTCAATTTCTTTCCGCACGAATCGCGCGCCAGTCTGCTTCTCGATCTTTCCATCAGTTTGCGTTGCGTGCTCTCGCAGCGCTTGGTGAAAGGCTCGGACGGACGGCTGCTGCCTGCAGTCGAGGTTTTGCTTAATACCGCGCGTGTCGCCGAGCTCATCAAAAAAGGGGATTTCGATCAAATCAGAGAAGCCATGGAACAAAGCATATACCCCGGTTCGCAAAGCTTCGAGCAGGCGCTGTTCCGGCTCTTCAAAGCGGGTAAAATCAGCAAGGACGAAGCTCTTGCCAACACCGACTCGTATACCAACATGCTGTGGATGATCAATAACGCCGCGCAGGTCAAGGAGCAGCCGGCGCTTACTCTATCCGATACAATGCTCGCCGATACCGACAAAAAAGAAAACGAAGAGTTTACGTTGAGCCTGGAAATGCTCAACAAGCTGAAAAGCTGACCGATCTTTCTTTCGCTGGCAGCGCAAGTATTTGCCGCGTCTTCCCTGCTTACCTGAGGTTGAAAAATGAAGACTCTAATGCTGACAATTCTTTGCCTGGTTAGCCTGAACGGCGTGGCCGGGTCGCCTGCGGTCTATGAAAAACGCGTGAAGCAGGACCTCGATGCCGCCTACGTCAGCGTTTACAAGGCGCTTGAAGACAACGGCTTGTACGTGGTATTCGAGGTGGACATCGGCAAAAACGTCGCCAACTTCGCAAAAAAATGGGGAGAGGATTACAACCGCAACAAACTTGCAGGCATCAAAGGCATGGTGGTATGCAGCGCCTGGTATGTGAACCAAATCAGCAATGCCGACCCAGACATGCTCGCGCTCTGTCCTTTGCATGTTACTCTCATACACAAAGCGGGCATGACTTCGATCTTGTTTATAAGGCCCAGTGCGGTTGCCCGCGGCAGCAATGCAGAAAAAATCGCCGGGGAACTTGAGGATAAAATCGCCAAGGCGATAGAAAGCGCATTCGGTGAGTAACACGCTGAAGCTGACCAAGGAACTGATCGCGTGCTGTTCGCTCACCCCGGATGATGCAGGCTGTCAGGCTATTTTGGCAGAGCGTCTAAGACATGCTTGCTTCCGCCTAGAAAAACTTCACCACAACGGTGTAGATAACTTGTGGGCGCGGCGGGGAGATTCTAAACCGCTGGTTTGTTTTGCCGGGCATACCGATGTGGTGCCCAGCGGGCCTCTGGAACTATGGGTGAGCAATCCCTTTACACCAACCGTGCGCGAGGGGATGTTGTTCGGACGAGGCGCGGCGGACATGAAAACTTCGCTTGCCGCATTTGTGACCGCCATCGAAAGATTTGTGTTGGAACATCCCAAACACAAAGGCTCGATTGCATTGCTGATCACGTCAGACGAAGAAGGCGTGGCGGTTGATGGTACAGCCAGAGTGGTGGAAGCGCTTAAAGCGCGCGGTGAACTGCTCGATTATTGCATTGTTGGCGAGCCGACTTCGGTCAACCAGCTTGGCGATACGATTAAGAACGGGCGACGTGGCTCGCTTTCAGGGACGCTGACCATCAAAGGCATACAAGGGCATGTCGCCTATCCGCATTTGGCAAAGAATCCTATCCACCTCTCAGCGCCGGCCATTTCTGAGCTCACACAAATCGCCTGGGACCAGGGTAATGAATATTTTCCACCGACCACCTGGCAGATCTCCAATATTCACAGCGGCACCGGTGCGCTTAACGTGATTCCCGGAAAGGTGGATATTCTGTTTAATTTCCGTTTTTCCACGGCGAGCAGTATTGAGTCCCTGAAATCCCGGGTGCGCAGCGTGCTCGACCGGCATGGCCTCGACTATGAGTTGGAATGGACGCTGTCTGGAAAACCCTATCTCACGCCAAAAGGATCGCTGGTAGAAGCAGTGAGCCGTGCAGTGAAATCGGTGACCGGTGTCACCCCCGAGCTTTGCACCTCGGGCGGCACTTCTGACGGCCGCTATATCGCAGAAATCTGCCCGCAAGTGGTGGAGCTGGGCCCGCTCAACGCCACTATCCATAAACTGAATGAATGTGTAGCCATCGCCGACATCGAGTCCTTGAGCGAGATTTACCGGCAGGTTTTGGTAAATTTGCTGGCGGATGCTTGAACACAGCCAGATTGCGTACCGTGCACGATCTGTTGCGCTTCGCTGCAAATCGATTCAATCAAGCGGGCTTAAGTTTTGGGCATGGCACGCACAATGCACGCGACGAGGCTGCCTACCTTATCCTGCATACCCTACAGCTGCCGC
The DNA here is from genome assembly GCA_041495205.1 of Gammaproteobacteria bacterium. Taxonomy (GTDB): domain Bacteria; phylum Pseudomonadota; class Gammaproteobacteria; order Burkholderiales; family JAHFRG01; genus JAHFRG01. The sequence continues at coordinate 1,274 of JBGQCF010000040.1, read as the reverse complement.
TCGACCAGCTGGAACCGTTTTTAGACGTTCCCCTCACCCGCAAGCAGATTACAGCGGTACTTAAGGTCTTGCGGCAACGGGTAGAAAAAAAAATACCTGCAGCGTATCTCACGCATGAAGCCTGGCTGGGAGATTTGCGGTTTTATATAGACCAGCGCGCAATCGTGCCGCGCTCCTTTATTGCCGAGCTGCTGCGGGCAAGGCTTAGACCGTGGATCAAGGAGGCGAACGCCATAACGGCAGCGCTTGATTTATGCACCGGCTCCGGCTGCCTAGCGATTCTCATGGCGCAGGTTTTCCCCAATGCCGCGATTGATGCCATTGATATTTCCCGGGAAGCGCTGGCTGTCGCCAGGCGCAATGTCGCCGATTATGGCCTTGAGAACAGGATCAATTTGATCCAGTCGGATCTCTTCAAAGCATTGCGCGGACGCCGCTATGACTTAATCGTCGCCAATCCGCCTTATGTCAGCGCCCAAGCCATGCGCACCCTGCCGGCGGAATTCCGCCATGAGCCGCAACTCGCCCTGGACGGCGGCAAGGATGGGCTCGCTTACGTGCGCCCTATTCTGCAATCCGCGGCCAGGCATTTGCGTAAAAACGGCCTGCTAGTGGTCGAGATCGGCCATAACCGCAAGACTCTGGAACGCGTATTTCCAAAAACTGAGTTTACCTGGCCGGATACCAGCGCAGGCGATGAACATATCTTTTTGCTCAAACATCATCAGTTATCTTAAATTCTGCAAGGCCTGGCTAAAATCCGTGCGCTTGACTTGCTTATAAGTTTCCAATATAAAACAGGTCACCAGTAATGATAATTCACAAACAACTGCGATGCGGCAGGTTGCCAAAGGGAGGATTCCATTGGGGTTTGCACGCCTTTTTGCCGCGTTCCTGTTAGCTGCCGTTTTCCCAATTGCCTCTTACGCTGCGGTAGCGGACGAGGTCAAAACCATGCTGGAGCAAGGAAAATCCAAAGAAGCCTATGAGGTCGGCAGACAGCACCCCGAGCAGCTGGGCGATCCCGTCTTTGACTACTTTTACGGCGTAGCGGCTATTGACGCCGGCCACGCCGGCGAAGGCGTACTGGCGCTGGAACGCTACATCATCAATTTCCCTGGAAATACCAGCGCCCGCCTGGAACTTGCGCGCGGCTATTACGTGCTTGGCGAATATACAAGGGCCGGCGAAGAATTCAGGGAAGTTTTAAAAACCAACCCGCCCGCCGCGGTGAAAGTCAACATTCAGCGCTATCTTGACGCCATCCGTGCGCG
>JBGQCF010000039.1:0-17435 GCA_041495205.1 Gammaproteobacteria bacterium | reverse complement strand
GGAAGCGATGTTCTTCAGGATGCCAACCTGCGCCAGACACTCGCCAGCCAGGGCTGCTGTTCGCGCGGCAGGCCGGCAGGGCGGTAATAGTGAGTAAGCTCAACGAACCCGGCGGCTGACATATAGCGGCGCCAAGTTTCAAGATTATGATACGCGCCGTAGCGTCCGCGGTTCCAGCCCTCCTGGTTATGGCCGTGCGGGTTCGAGGCGAACAACACACCGCGCGGTTTCAGGGTTGCGTGCAATTCCAGCAATATGCGCGGCAACTCCAGGCTGGGCACATGAAACAGCGCGGCGTTGGCGAACACGCCATCGAAATGGTTATCGGGCAGATCGAGCTTGAGGAAATCCTGCTGCCACACTTCGCAGCCGCTGTGGACGCGCGCCATTACGGCGAAGCGCGCGGCGCCTTCCAAACCTACCGCGAGATGACCGAGTTCGGCGAACACCTTGAGGTCGCGTCCCGGCCCGCAGCCTAAATCGAGTATCGTGAACGGTGCTTCACCCTCGATGTGTTGCAACAGCGTCTCGATGTTCTGGCTGACGTTGTGATCGCGCGTGCCTTCCCAAAAATCTTCTGCACTCTGGTTGTAGTGTTCCAGCGTAAGGCCGGCGATTTTTTCCAGGTCTTGCGGATTCGGTTTCATGAAAGTTTCCCGATGCTCATATTTCCCTGCTCGGGGAGCCACAGATCGAGACTGCACTCAACGGCTGCACTCGGCAGCACGCTAACGACCGCTGCCTCGCCCCATCGTCCGGCGGCCCCGAGTTCTGGAGGGATTTCGCGGCTCGTTCTGCCACGACGCTTGCCGCTGCCCGGGGCGCGCACTCTTGGGGATCGAGCCTTGGCTCGTGATGCCGGCCAATTTCTTCACTTTCCTAATCTCGATCATCACGGCTTCGATGTTCGCTGGATGTAGAGTGCTTGAGCCGTGTAGCTGCAATGCTTTCTTCTCGCGATCAAGGATTTCGTGCAATTTGCGAAGCGCCTCACTACACGCCGTCGCGAGACCAGCCTCCTTTGCCCTTTCCTGTCGCTGCATTTCAATGTTGGCGATGATGTCGGTCACTTCGTCGGTTGCCATCTCCGCGCCCATGGCGATCCCTCCTTTTGGAATATCTCAGGCCATTATACTCGCCGCATAGGGAGCCGCCATGCAGTAGACGGCTACGAGAAACATAAGAATCTGCACGCCCTCATTGTTTTATTTGACTTTCACCACAATGAGTGTAGCTTGATTATTCAGTTCACGAAATTGGGGCTATATAGAGTATTAGGATACCCAGGCCCTACGTGATGTTGTTTTGCTCTGGGGTTCCGACCCGGATATCGATCCAGCCGACGCTTCTGCAGTGCTTCGGCCTCTTCCCTCTCCTCGTCCCTGTCTCAAGTCCAAGACAAGATCTCTCTTGTAGTAATCTGAGGCAAGAACATGGCTAGTGCATTCAAAATCTGGTGGTTAAGGCGGGAGTTGGCGTCGGCCGTTCGCGTCTTCAATGAGCGCCTTGCTTATTTCGATTGCGATTATCAGTTAGCGGTTTATAGGTGTCCCCCTCTGCCGGAAATGAAATCTCAATGTGAGGCGATGCACGCTCAACTCCGCAGGATTGATCCCAAGTGCCCTGAAAAACTATGGCAAGACAGAAACCGGAGTAACTAAAGTGTTAATGCCGCGACAATTCAAGAATGAAGAACAGGGCGAACCAGGAATCGCCATAGTTAAGATCATTACCGGCAACCAGGCGCCTTCATGTTGACCCCGAACGTTAAAACAGCACTTTACAAACTGAGCATTTCGCAAGCGCAGTATTACTGTCGAAAGCCGGGGTGCGAGCTGGTCAAAAACATGGAGGGATACGCCAAAATTCTGGAGAATGCCAACATTGAGGTTATCGATGTCCATGCCACCTGGTTAGAGGCAAAAACGACCCAAGGCGAGGCATGGACTGCACTAAGCGGACTGAGCTGGTGACACCAGGCTGGAGTCTGTCGGAATAAACGACCCGCCATGGCGGGTTTTTTGTTGTCGTATCCCGGGGATTCCTGACTTTGCAGCGCTGAATATGAGAATGGCGGGCATTGCAAGGCGTTGATTGATAAAATACCTCAATGTTACAATTGCAACGGGGTGCAAGTGGTCGCGAGTTCGAATCGCGCCGCCCCGACCAACATTAGAGTTTAGAGTTCGGAGTTCAGGGTTCGGAGTTAAACACTAAGCACTCAACACTCAGCACTAAACTCGAATCCTTATGCGCATCCTGCTCAGTAACGACGACGGCTATTTCGCGCCGGCATTGGCGGTACTTGCCGAAACCCTGTCGCGCATCGCGGAAGTCACCGTGGTGGCGCCGGAGCGCGACCGCAGCGGCGCCAGCAACTCGCTCACGCTGGACCGCCCCTTGAGCCTGCGCAAATCCCATAATGGTTTTTACTACGTTAACGGCACGCCCACCGATTGCGTGCACCTGGCGGTGACGGGCATGCTGGAGAAGCTGCCTGACATGGTGATTTCCGGAATCAATGACGGCGCCAACATGGGGGATGACACGATTTATTCCGGCACCGTGGCGGGAGCCACGGAAGGTTTTTTACTCGGCATTTCTTCGCTCGCGGTGTCGCTGGTGAGCAAATCCGGGGGTAACTTTGCCACTGCGGCGCGGGTGACTGCGGAAATCGTCGAGCGCTTCGCCAAACATTCCTACGCTCAGCCGCTGTTGCTCAATGTCAACGTTCCCGATTTGGCGTATGCCGAGCTCAAAGGATTTGAAGTCACCCGCTTGGGCAGGCGTCACAAGGCCGAGCCGGTGGTGAAGACCCACAATCCGCGCGGCGAGACGGTGTACTGGGTGGGCGCGGCGGGAGGCGTGCAGGATGCCGGCGAGGGCACCGATTTCCACGCGGTGTTGCGCAATAAAGTTTCCATTACTCCGCTGCAAATCGACCTCACCCAGTTCTCGCAGCTGGAAGGTTTGGGCCGCTGGCTTGAGGGTCTCTAATCTAATGAAAGCGCGCCATACCGGCATCGGCATGACTTCGCAGCGCACTCGCGCGCGCATGGTGGAGCGCCTGCGCAAGCAGGGCATCCATGACGAAGTGGTGCTTGGCGCAATGTCCGAAATACCGCGCCACATTTTTGTGGAGGAAGCGCTGGCGAGCCGTGCGTATGAGGATGTCGCGCTGCCGCTGGGTTACGGCCAGACCATTTCCAGTCCGTACACCGTGGCGCGCATGCTGGAGTTGCTGCGTGGCGGCAAGACCTTGCAGCGCGTGCTGGAAATCGGTACCGGATGCGGTTATCAAGCGGCGCTGCTGTCGCGCCTCGCGCAAGAAGTGTATACGCTGGAGCGGGTAGCCCCGCTTGCCACCAAAGCGCGGTTGCGCTTGCATGAGTTGTCCATCGCCAATGTGCGGGTAAGGCAGGCTGACGGCCACGCAGGTTTTCCCGATGCGGCGCCATTTGATGCGATCATCGTCGCTGCTGCGGCGACTCATGTGCCGCAAGCGCTGCTGGAGCAGCTTGAGGTTGGTGGTAGAATGGTGTTGCCGATGGGAACCCATGAGCAGAACTTGCGCGTAATCGAGCGCAATGCGCAAAATTACAGTGAGACGGTTTTGGAAACGGTGAAGTTTGTGCCGTTGCTGCCTGGAATGGAGTGATGATGGCGACATCATCGTTGAAAGCGCGCGGGCTGCTGTTGGCGGTTACTCTGGTAATGGGCGGGTGCGCCAATGAGCCGCGTCCAGCGCCGGTGATAGATAAATCGCCGGGAGCCAGGCAGGCGGCGAAACCGGCGATACCGAAAGCGCCTGCCAAGCCGCAAGGTGATTCGCGTCCTGAATTTTATGCCGTGCAGAAGGGCGACACCCTGTACAGTATTGCGCTGGAGCATGGACTGGATTACAAGGATGTGGCGCAGTGGAACAACATCAGCGATCCCGCGACGATTAGCGCCGGCCAGCAGTTGCGGCTTAAATCGCCGCCGGATGCGGTGGTCACCGCGCCGCTGCTAACCACGCCCGGGGTTGAAGGCCGGCCGGTCGACAGCCTGGAAGCCAAACCGCTGCCTCCTTCCGGGATGCTGAAAACCGAGCCCAAGGCGGTGAAGCTCCCGTATTCCGATCAAGCGCTGGCGCAGATGCAAAAATCGGAAGCGCTGCGCGCCAAAACCGAGCCCGCGCCGGAGCCCAAGCCCGAGAGCAAAACCGACACCAAGGCTCCTGAAGCGGCTGTCAGCGAAATCGATTGGGGTTGGCCCGCAACCGGCAAAGTTGTTTCCGGCTTCAGCGAAAGCGCCAACTTGAAAGGCGTGGATATCGCCGGCACGCTCGGCCAACCGGTGTTGGCCAGCGCGCCGGGCAAGGTGGTGTATAGCGGCAGCAGTTTACGCGGTTACGGTAAACTGATTATCATCAAGCACAACGACACCTATCTCAGCGCCTATGCCCACAACAGTGAAATTCTGGTAAAAGAGGGACAGGCGGTGGTGAAAGGCCAGAAAATCGGGGAAATGGGGAATAGCGATGCCGATCAGGTCAAGCTGCATTTTGAAATACGGCGGCTGGGCAAGCCGGTTGACCCGCTAAAATATTTACCGGGCGATAAAACATCATGAACAATCACCAGCCGGAAGACGAGCCGCCGGAAGAGGAGCCGGCGCCGCAAGCCGAAGAAGCCGTCGCGGAGGTGGACCATTTCACCGCTGACGTGCTCTCGGATGTAACGCAGATCTATCTCAACGAAATCGGACAGAATGCACTGTTGAGCGCTCCCGACGAGCTGCATTATGCGCGCCTTGCCAAACAGGGCGATTTCGAGGCGCGCCAGAAAATGATCGAACATAATCTGCGGCTGGTAGTGAACATCGCCAAGCATTATTCGCACCGCGGCATGGTGCTTCTTGATTTAATCGAGGAAGGCAATCTGGGTTTAATCCACGCGCTGGAGAAATTCGATCCGGAACGCGGTTTCCGCTTTTCCACCTATGCGACGTGGTGGGTCCGGCAGAACATCGAGCGCGCCATCATGAACCAGTCGCGCACCATCCGCCTGCCGGTGCATGTCATCAAGGAACTCAATATCGTGTTGCGCGCATTGCGGCACATGGAGACGCACTGCGAAAAGGAACCGACCACCGAGGACGTGGCGCATCTTTTGGGGTGTCCGGTGGAGGACGTGCGCCGGGTGCTGGCGTACAACGAGCGCATGGCGTCGCTTGATGCGCCACTGGACATTGACCCGATGCTGTCGGTTGGGGAATCCATTCCGGATGAGTATAACCTCACTCCAGACCTCAAGCTTGAGCACACCAAGCTGGCACTCTATGTGCAGGAATGGCTCAACCAGTTGAACGACAAGCAGCGGCGCGTAATCGAGCACCGCTACGGCTTGAACGGCTACGACATCTGCACCCTGGAGCAGCTCTCCGAGTTTATGAGCCTGACGCGCGAGCGGGTGCGTCAGATCCAGATCGAGGCCTTGCACAGCCTGCGCAAGATTTTGAAGCGCAGAGGCATGTCGAAGGAAATTCTGTTGTAGCCTGAATCATCGCTTCCCGTACCGCGTCACGGGGGTTGAAAGAGGTTCTGGTCATCGTAGCCGCGCGTTCAAGTCTGTCGCATCTCTTTCAAGGCTCAAACTCACTCACCAGTTGCCGCAAACGTCTCACTGCCGGTTTGCCAGCCAAGGTGCCGTAGCGCAACGCAATGTACAATTCGCTGATGCTGCGTATGGGTTGCGCCTGCCGCGGTTTGGCCTGCGCCAGCCGCAGCGCGTAGTCCTGCGGGCCCTCTGCGGGGCGGCGCGCCAGTCCTTTTTTTGCCAGCTTGCCGCAGAAGTTGTGGTAGGCCTTTTGCACCGGGTCGCGCGGCGCGGTTCTCAATCGCCACAATATCGTTCCGGCCAAACCCAGCATGATGAAGCCTGACGCAACAAGCAGCGCGATAGCCATGTTCTGCCAGGTCGCTTCGCTCATGCCAAGCTGCGTCAGGAATTGCGCCTGGCGCTGCGGGGTATAGCCCAACACCCACTGGTTCCAGTCATTCGCCATCGCATCCCAGATGAAGCGAGCCTGGCGCAGCCAGGGGTAATTCTGCCGCACCAACAGGGGCAGGGGGTCGGTCGCCGGCACCGCGGCGGCGATCCCGGATTCCACGCGCAACGGAGATACTGCGGCAGTCGGGTCTATGCGCACCCAGCCGCGCTGTTTCAACCAAACCTCGACCCAGGCATGCGCATCGGCCTGGCGCACGATGAAATAATCGTCGATGGCGTTGAAATCGCCGCCCTGATAACCAGTCACGATGCGCGCAGGAATTCCTGCGGCGCGCATTAAAAATGCGAAGCCCGACGCATAGTGCTCGCAAAAGCCGCGCTTGATGTCGAACAGGAATTCATCCACCGGATGTTCGCCCAGCAGCGGCGGCAACAGCGTGTAATAAAAATTATCTTTGCGGAATAAATTGAGCGCCTGGTTGATGATGGCCTCATCGTCGCCGGCGCCGCGCCGCCACGATTGCGCCAATTCCCTGGCGCGCGGATTGGAGTTCCGCGGAAGCTGCAAGGCGCGCCGCAATTCAGCGGGGTCTTCATCCGCACCGGTCTGATATTTCAGGTATGAGGCAATTTCATAGCGCATACGGCTGCGTACCGGCGCATTTGAAAGTACCTGGAAATCCGAGGTGATTCCCGCTTGCGGGGGGAATGTGCCGGGTATATCCAAAGCGAACAGCCAGTTCCTGTTGTGCGGCTCAAGCGTCACGGTGTAGCGCAACGGCTTGTCGAGTGCCTGCAGTTCCGGCGGTTCGGAGACCGAGTATCTTCGGGCAAACCAGGTGCGGCCGTTGAAACGCCATAGCACCGGGCCGCGCCAGTACAGCGTCGAAGCTTTGGGCGCAGGGCCGTCAAATTTCACCCGAAAAGCAACCGCATCAGACAGGGTCAACTCACTCAGTGAGCCGGGCGACATGGTATCGCTTAAACCGGTGATGCCGGAGTAAGCATCCTGCGGCAATCCCCACAGCGGGCCCTGCACGCGCGGAAAGAGCAGGAAGAACACCACCATCAGCGGTACCGCCTGAATGAGCAGCGTGCCTGCAAGTTTGAGCATTTCTTTGTCGGAATAATTGCCCGACGGGCGATTGCAGCCGATCCATGCCGCGGTGATGACGAGAACCGCCAGCAGCATGTAAAGGCCGGCGAGGATGGTTTGCGAGTAGAGAAAGTTGGTGATGACCAGAAAATAACTGAGGAACAACACCACCATGGCATCGCGCAGGCTGCGCATCTCCATGAGTTTGAGCGCTATCAGAAAAACCAGCAGCGCCACGCCGGCGTCGCGCCCGAAAATCGCGCCGTAGCTGAAATAAATTCCGGCGGTGGCGGCGCCCAGCATTGGGAGCAGCAGCCACTTGGACAACAAGCGCAGACTGCGTTGCGCGATATACAGGCGCCATAGTCCAAGCGCAGCGGCGGATATGGAAACCCACAGCGGCAGCCGCTCCGCGTGCGGGGCCGCCACCATGGCCAGCGCAAGGAAAATCCAAACGATGTTGCGAAGATTAAGCGGTTTATTACCCATCTTGCTGCCCAAACAAAGCCAGCGCTTCGAGGCAGTTTTGGCGATGCTGCTCGCCGTAGGCCAAAGGCAATTCCTTGCCGGGCAGGCGCAGCCCGTAGCTTATGTCAGCGGCTTCGGCATCCAGCACCCAGCGGCACAGGCGTGACAACCTGGCTTCATCATCCAGGCTTGCCGGCAGATCGTTCCAGTCCAGCCACAGCTCGGCATCGCTCCGTCCGATGAATTGCTTGGTCAGCAAACCGTAGTCGCGCGCCGCCGCTTTCCACGCGATATGCCGCGGTGAATCGCTGGGCTGATGCGGGCGCAGCCCGGTGAAATCATCGTAGCCCTGGCCTGATTCAATGCCCGCGCCGGTATGGGCGTAGGGTTTCGGTGGCGGCAGTTTTGCCGAATCCGGGCGCGGGTACACCATGCAACGGGAATCCAGTTCAACATACGACCACGCGTGAAACAATCCCAGCGGGAAACGCGTAAACAGGGTGAAGCGCCCGGGTCTCAGCCAACCGCGACGCTGCGCCGCCACGCTGACTTCGGCAATTGCGGCTGCGTTTTGCGCCACGTCGCAGAAAACCGGTGCATGCTTGTTGCGCGTTACGGCGATGGCGTAACGCGGCAGGGTGCGGTGATTGTCCACGCAGACGGCAAATCTTGCGTGCTCTCCGGCGAATACCGGTTCGGTTTTGCCGGGGCGCACCTGCAACCCCGCCAGGTTGCGGAAGGCGTGCAGCATGGAAATGATGCCCATCGCGGCAAGCAGGAAAGTCAGCACATAGCCTAGGCTCAGGTTGTAATTGAGCGAGCCGGTCAGCATCAGCAACAGCAGCACACCGAACAGCAGGCCCTGGCGCGTGGGGAGGATGAATACGCGGCGCTGAGTGAGCACGACCGGGCCGGCCTCAGGCCCTTTGAGCCTGAATAGCCATTTGTTCAGATAATTTTCAATCGCGAGCCGCACTGGGTCTGTTCCCGCACCAACGAATTTCAGGGAATTGCTACGGCGTTGATGAGGCTCTCGGCCAGATCCTGGTTGTGCGCGTGCTCGCCCGCCGGAAGCAATCGGTGGCCGACTACGCTGGGCAGTACCGTCTGCACGTCTTCCGGCAGCACCTGGTTGCGTCCATGCATCAAGGCCCAGGCGCGCGCCGCATGCAGGAGCGCCAGCCCGGCGCGCGGGCTCAAACCATGCACGTAGTGCGGCGATTGCCGGGTACGCACGATCAGTGCTTGCAGATAATCCATCAACGCATCCGAGGCATGCACCAACCTTACTTTCTGCTGCAATTCCAGCAACTCCGCCGCGCTCATGCACGGCGCAAGATGCGAAATCAAGTCGCGCCGCTCGCCGCCTTTGAGCAGCGCGCGCTCCGCAACATTGTCCGGGTAGCCCAGCCGGATGCGCATCACGAAGCGGTCGAGCTGTGATTCGGGAAGCGGGAAGGTGCCGACAAACTGAGAGGGATTTTGCGTGGCGATGACGAAAAAAGGCCGAGGCAGAGGACGCGTTTCACCTTCGGTGGTGACTTGATGCTCTTCCATCGCCTCCAGGAGCGCGCTTTGCGTTTTGGGTGTGGCGCGGTTGATTTCATCGGCGAGAACTACCTGCGCGAACACCGGGCCGGGATGAAATTTAAAGGCGGCGATAGAGCGATCGAAAATCGAAACGCCCAGTATGTCCGCAGGGAGCATGTCGCTGGTGAACTGAATGCGGTGGAATTCCAGCCCGAGCGAACGCGCCAAGGCGTGCGCCAGCGTGGTTTTGCCCACCCCCGGCAAATCTTCGATAAGCAGGTGGCCGCGCGCCAGCAGGCAGGAAAGCGCCAGACGGATTTGCCGGTCCTTGCCGAGAATGACACTGCCGACCTGGGCGATGACCCGGTCGATCGATTGCACTTTAGCGTCTTGTTGCAGCAAATGCGGTTGCATAGTTGAGATCGCGCTTCAATTAATAATCGGTTGCCGGGTTTTATTCCCTGAGCAACAAAGCGGCGGCAACTTTGCGTCCCTCCGCCATCAGGATGTTATAGGTGCGGCATGCGGCCGGCGTACTCATGACTTCCAGGCCGATTCTGGCGCTCGCGAGCGACTGCGACAACGCCGGATGCGGAAAACGCAAGCTGGAACCTGTTCCCAGGAGCACGATTTCGGGAGCAAGGTTCGCCAGAAACTCAAAGTCCTGTGCGCTGAGTGCTTCAAATGCGGCGACATCCCATTGCATCAGGCGCTCAGGCAGAACGATGAGGTTTTTCTCGTGGCGCAAATTGTTCACTATCACGTATCCCGGGCCATAGCCGGTAAAACGGTTTTCGGTAGTGGCGGCGGCAAGATGCAGTTTCAAGGAGCCTCCGTTTGCGGCAGGGTGACCGGTCGGGTAAGATTATACCTTTTTTGTGAAATATCGGATTTTTAAGGGCAATTGACAGAATAGCATGCAGGAATTTCCACGCATAAGGCGTCTTCCTCCGTACGTCTTTAGTATCACGGCCGAACTCAAGGCGGCGGCGAGAAAACGCGGCGAAGACATCATTGATTTCAGCATGGGCAATCCCGATGGCGCAACCCCCAAGCACATTGTGGACAAGCTCATCGAGACCGTGCAGCGCCCGGACACCCACCGCTATTCGGTGTCCAAGGGCATCCCGCGGCTGCGCCGTGCCATATGCAACTGGTACAAGGCGCGCTTTGATGTCGAGTTTGATCCCGACAGCGAAGCCATCGTCACCATCGGCTCGAAGGAAGGAATTTCGCACCTTGCGCTGGCTGCTTTGGATTCCGGCGACATCGTGCTGGTGCCCAATCCGAGCTATCCGATACACATTTACGGGCCGGTGATTGCCGGTGCTGATATCCGCCACGTGCGCATCACGCCCGGCGTGGATTTTTTCGCGGAACTTGAAAAAGCGCTGAAGGATGCGCACCCGAAGCCCAAGCTTTTGATCATCAACTTTCCAAGCAATCCGACCACGCAATGCGTGGAGTTGCCGTTTTTCGAGAAAATCATCGCGCTCGCCAGAGAATACGGCATTTACGTGGCGCATGACCTCGCCTACGCCGATATCGTGTTCGACGGCTACACGGCGCCGTCCATCATGCAGGTGCCGGGCGCGCGCGACGTCGCGGTGGAGTTTTTCACTTTGTCGAAAAGCTACAACATGCCCGGCTGGCGCGTCGGCTTCATGGTAGGCTGCAAAAAGCTGGTTGCGGCGCTGGCGCGCTTGAAGAGCTACCATGATTACGGCACGTTCACGCCCATCCAGGTGGCCTCCATCGTTGCGCTGGAAGGGCCGCAGGATTGCGTGGAGAAAATCCGCCATACTTATCAGAGCCGGCGTGATGCGCTGTGCAAGGGATTGCGGGCAATCAACTGGACGGTGCAGGTGCCCAAAGCCACTATGTTCGTGTGGGCGCAGATTCCCGAAGCGTACCGCGCAATGGGCTCGCTGGAGTTTTCCAAGAAACTTCTGGCCGACGCCAAAATTGCGGTTTCGCCGGGAGTTGGATTCGGCGAATACGGCGACGACCATGTGCGGTTTGCCTTGATCGAGAACGAGGCGAGAACGAGGCAAGCGCTGCGTGGCATCAAGGACATGTTCCGGAAGGATGGATTATTGTGAAACCGATTAACGTAGGGCTGCTGGGCATCGGCACCGTAGGCGCCGGCACTTTCACTGTATTGCGGCGCAATCAGGAGGAAATCACCCGGCGCGCCGGGCGCGCCATCGTCCTGAAAATGATCGCCGACAAGGATGTGAAAAAGGCACGCAAGCTCGTCGGCAAGAGCGCCATCGTGACTGCCGACGCCATGGAAGTGGTGAACCATCCCGATATAGACATCGTGGTGGAACTGATCGGAGGCACCACTGTGGCCAAGCGATTCATCCTGAAAGCAATTAAAAACGGCAAGCATGTGGTCACCGCCAACAAGGCGCTCCTGGCCATACACGGCAACGAAATTTTCGCCGCCGCGCACAAACACGGTGTGATGGTGGCGTTTGAAGCGGCGGTGGCGGGCGGCATCCCCATCATCAAGGCGCTGCGCGAAGGCTTAACCGCGAACCGCGTGGAATGGATTGCCGGCATCATCAACGGCACCAGCAATTACATCCTCTCGGAAATGCGCAATACGGGCGCAAGCTTTGCCGAGGCGTTGCAGCAGGCGCAGGCGCTGGGTTACGCCGAAGCCGACCCGACTCTCGACGTCGAAGGCATAGATTCCGCGCACAAGCTGACTATTCTGGCGGCCATCAGCTTTGGCATCCCGATGCAATTCGACAAGGCCTACACCGAAGGCATCTCGAAACTCACCCGCGAGGATATCCGCTACGCCGAGGAACTGGGCTACCGCATCAAGCTGCTCGGCATCACCAAGCGCACACCAAAAGGCATCGAGCTGCGTGTGCATCCGACGCTGATTCCGGCGCGGCGGCTGATCGCCAACGTCGAAGGCGTGATGAACGCGGTGCTGGTAAAAGGCGACGCGGTGGGCGCAACCATGTATTACGGCGCGGGAGCGGGGGCCGAGCCCACCGCGTCGGCGGTAGTAGCGGATCTCGTGGACGTGACCCGCATGCACACCGCCGACCGCAAGCACCGCGTGCCGCATCTCGCGTTTCAGCCGGATGCGCTCACCGATACGCCCATCCTGCCGATGTCGGAAGTGCAGACTTCTTATTATCTGCGCCTGCGCGCGTTCGACAAGCCGGGCGTGCTGGCCGACATCACCCGCATTCTCGCCGACTCGGGAATCTCGATAGACGCCATGGTGCAAAAGGAGCCGAGCGAAGGCGAAGAGCAGGTGGACATCATCATGCTCACCCATGAAACCGTGGAGAAGCATATCAATGCGGCGATCAGGAAAATTGAGAAGCTCTCCACCATTTCCGGCAAGGTCATCCGCATCCGGCTGGAAGAGTTGAATAGAAATTAGAAGCTTTAATCGCAGTGACGCCGGGAAAAACAAATAGACAGGATTAACAAGATTTTTCAGGATTCACATGATTTATCCTGTTAATCTTGTGAAATCCTGTAAATCCTGTCCATTGATGTGCTACTTTGTCGCGGGTTTTTAAATGTCGAAACGTTACAACGGAGTAATCGAGCGCTTTCGCGAGCGCCTTCCGGTTTCAGAAAATACGCCGGTTATTTCCCTGGGCGAGGGCGACACCAGTCTCATCGAACTCAAAAAAGTGCCGCGCCTGATTAACAAGAAAGTGCGGCTTTATGCCAAGTTCGAGGGCTTGAACCCCACCGGCTCGTTCAAGGATCGCGGAATGACGCTGGCGGTGAGCAAGGCGGTCGAAGCCGGAGTCAAAGCGATTATCTGCGCTTCAACCGGCAACACTTCGGCTGCCGCTGCGGCTTATGCAGCGCGCGCGGGAATCGCCTGTTTCGTGGTGGTCCCCGAGGGCAAGGTTGCTTTGGGCAAGCTCTCGCAGGCAATGATGCATGGTTCCAAAGTGATCCAGATCAAGGGCAATTTCGACGACGGCATGAAGCTGGTGCAGGAGATCGCGCAAAAACTTCCGGTGACGCTGGTGAATTCCACCAATCCTTACCGCTTGCAGGGGCAGAAGACCGCCGCGTTTGAAATCATCGAGGAACTGGGCGATGCGCCGGATTACCATGCGCTTCCGGTCGGCAACGCGGGCAACATCACCGCGCACTGGATCGGTTATTGCGAAGCGGTGTGCGAAAACACCCAGGCGTGTCTCTTTTGCGGCGGCCAATGCGCTTATCACAAAGGCAAGCTCGCCACCCGGCGTCCCATCATGCTGGGCTACCAGGCATCCGGCGCAGCGCCTTTCCTGCGCGGCGGCCCGGTGAAAAATCCGGAAACCGTGGCGACCGCCATCCGCATCGGCAACCCGGTGTCGTGGAAGCAGGCGTGGAAAGTGAAGGAAGAATCCGGCGGCTGGTTTGGCGAATGCACCGATGAGGAAATTCTCCGGGTGCAAAAGCTGCTGGCGCAAGTGGAAGGTTTATTCTGCGAGCCTTCTTCCGCAGCATCGGTGACCGGCGTGCTCAAAGACCTGGAGCAGGGCGCAATCGGCGAAAGCTCGGTGATTGTCTGCACCCTCACCGGTCACGGCCTCAAAGACCCGGATACCGCGATTGCCCAAAGCGGCAAACCGGTCACGGTTGAAGCGACTCGCGAAGCGATTGAAAACATAATCGCCGCGAATATGCCGAAGTAATTCGGCTATTCAGGGTTGCTGTTGTTGTTCTTTACCCCTTCTGAGCCGCCGAGTACCGCAGACTAGCCGGGAGAATTCGGCGAGCACTGTTTGAGCACGTGGCCGCGAAGCGGATCGTGCGAGTTGCGCAGCCGCCCGGCTTGGCGAGGAACAGAGGGTATCCGAAGGACGGCGAAGCAGGGTGCCTTTTTCTTTGGTTTCTTTCTTTTGGGCAAGCAAAAGAAAGAATCCAGCCGCTGGGCTGCCCCCGGCGAATTTCATCAGGATAAAGAAGAGAACTGCTCATTCAAAGCGCATCGAGAGATCTATAGCTTTAATGTCCTTGGTCAAACTGCCAATCGAAATTCTATCCACGCCGGTTTCGGCAATTGCGCGCACGTTGTCCAGATTAACGCCGCCCGAAGCCTCTAGCACGGCGCTCTTTCCCGTGATCCGCACGGCTTCGCGTATCTGCTCAAGATTGAAATTGTCGAGCAGGATAAGTTTCGCGCCCGCGTTTAACGCTTCTTTCAGTTCCTGCAAATTCTCCACTTCGATTTGAATTGACATTCCCGGCTTCGCCAGTTTTTTTGCTTGTTGCAGCGCTTGCCTGATGCCGCCTGCGGCCAGGATGTGGTTATCCTTGATGAGGATGCCGTCAAACAAGCCGATGCGCTGGTTTTTCCCACCGCCCACTCTCACCGCATATTTTTGAGCGATGCGCAAACCGGGCAAGGTTTTGCGCGTGTCCATGATAGCAGCGCGGGCGCCTTTGACCGCTTCGGCATAGCGCCGGGTGAGTGTTGCAGTGGCGGAAAGCATTTGCAGGAAATTGAGGGCGGGGCGCTCGGCCGTGAGCATCGCGCGTGCTTTTCCGTTGATTTCACAAAGCGCCTGTCCCGCCTGGATATCGTCGCCGTCGTGGGCCATCCACCGAATTTTCACTTTGGGATCGAGTTTCCGGAAACACGCTTCAAACCACGCCGTGCCGCACAGTACCGCCTGCTCGCGGGTGATGACCGTGGCGCTGGCGCGCGCAGTGACAGGAATCAGCCGCGCAGTCAAATCGCCGCCGCCCAAGTCCTCCTTGAGCGCTGCTTTCACGTTTTCCAGGATTGCGGATGCCAAATTCATTGTTATCCTCTATATTTAAGAATGATTCTACCCGATTGAGGGATGGGAAGCGGGAATGAACGGCTAAGTGATTGAAGGAGGTTTTATGGCGAGACGGGTGAAACGCACAAGACCACGCGCACCGAAGACCCCAACAAGCTTTACTGGTACGACGAGCAAGGCAACCGCAAGGAAGCCAAGGACGAATTCCCCGGCATGCGCTGTGCTTAAGTGAATTGTTAAAGTGAAAAAGTCGTCCCCGACCCTATAAAGTTCTTGATGCCGGGGGCAGCCCGGCGGCTGGTAACTTTCTTTTGTGTCGCCAAAAGAAAGTCACCAAAGAAAAGGCGACCCCAGTTCGCCGATATCCCCTGCGCTCCTCAGCCAAACCGGGCGCTGCGCAACTCGCGCTCCGCGCTCAGACAGTGCTCGCTTAAACGCCCCCGATTTGTCCTCGTCACTTGGCGGCTCGCAGGGGGTATCAAGAACACAAGTTGCCGGAAATCATTTCGATTCCGAGACCAATTGCCCTTCTCCTTTATTCCTACTGAGAATCTACTATAATTCGGTCAATGTATCCGTAGGCTCCGGATTTACCAAAGCGGGGGCCTTAGCCTTAAAGCATTCAGCCAGTAGTGCTGGCGTCCAGTAAGACGTTGCCAACGTTGCAGCTTTACCGTGCGGGAGGAGACAAATGTCAACTCGTAAGTCAACTAACAAAAGCCCTTTTGAAGTCGCCAAGATAATTTATGAGGCGTTGGAATCTCTGGACAACCTTACACGAAACCGTGTAATCGCGTCAGCGTTATCGCTGCTCGGAATGGATTCTCCCCAAGCAGTATCCGCGTCGGCTGTCGCTCAACCTGCGACAACCTCAGTTGTCCCCCAGCGTTCAACCGCAGTTGCTGGGATTAGGCCGCTATCACCGGCGGAACTTATTCAGCAAAAAAAACCTAGCACTAATGCTCAGCGCCTTGCATTGTTCGCATATTACCGCGAGAAGATCGAAGGACAGCCGCGCTTTGCCCGCGCAGAACTCAGAGACTACTTCGCAAAAGCTAGACTTACCCCACCCCAGAACTATGACCGCGATTTCGTGAGCGCCGTCCAACTAGGTTACATTTACGAGGACGGTGCTGAGTCCTACCTTACATCTAAAGGCCTCGAGGCCGTAGAAGCAGGATTCGAGGGCAAAGGCCAACCTCGGGGCAAGGCCGTAGCCGCTAAGAAAAAGCGTTCGAAAGGCAAGCCAAAGCGTTCAGCGAAGAAGCGGCGCTAGATAGCTTTCATGATCGACGATCAACTCGTGCTCCGTGTCGAGCGACTGCGAGACGAAGTCGAGTCACTTAAGGGCAATTTACGGAGTCGCTATTCTTCGAAGACTCGACCGGTCGTGTCTCAAGAATTACGAGAACATGCCGCTGCAATTGCAGAGCGTTGGCTGGTGGAGATGACTGGACGCGCTGATGTCTCTGGCGCAATCGGTGGTAACACAGTCGCCGAGCGGAGTGTACAATTTCAACGTCTTCTCACCTATTCAGAACGGGCCACCCTAAGAAAAAAATATGACCAAACGCTCAATGCGATACTTAAAGACTTCCGTGCATCGGTCATAGTACCTCTCAAGGCTCATCGCAGTAATGCTAGCGGGCTATCGGCTGCTGCCTTGCCGGTCGTTCCCACAACGCATCTACTGCTTAAGCATGCATCAGTTGCATTCGTGGGACAGTCTTTCGCAGCCAATGACGAACCGGTAAATCGTCTTATTCAGCGTGTGATCTCCGCGCTCGGATTGACTGTGCTTACCGGTGAAAAACCACGCGCCGGTTCTGTCTCAATGAAAGTGCGTGACCGCATAGACAGGTCCGAAGTCTTTATCGGCATCTTCACGCGACGGGATAAGATCGAAGGCAAGACTGAGTGGAGCACTAGCTCTTGGGTAATAGACGAAAAAGCTTATGCGCTGGCTCGTAGCAAGAGGCTCGTGCTCTTGCGAGAGCAAGGTGTTGTTAGCATTGGTGGTCTTCAAGGCGACTACGAATACCTGGAGTTCGACCGTTCTGACTTGGCCAACCTGCTTATTCGTCTTGTAGAGATTTTTTCTTCTAACGAGTGAACAACCTCAACCGTGACAGCACACAAGGTGTCGGAGACGATTTGTTTCCTGACTACATCCTTGCTTTCTCGCTAGAACTCAAAGCCAGGGTTTTCATTGTTGAACTATTTTTATTTGGCGGGGTTGCTGACGAACTGTGTTAAATCGGAGAGCCTGCTTACCGCGGTGTAGGGCTTAGAACCTAGTTCGTCGGCGGGATTGCCGGCGCGGTTGATCCAGAAAGTTCGCAAACCAAAAGAGCTTGCTCCGCAGATATCCCAAAAATTAGAAGACACAAAACCGATTTCGCTTTTCTTCACTTTCAGTTTCTTCGGCGTGAGCGCGTAAACCTTGGGACTGGGTTTGTAGATTTTCACTTCGTCCACGCTGATGACCTTGTCAAAGGCTTTTGTCAGCCCGTTGTTTCTCACCAGCGCTTTCAGCATGCCGGGCGAGCCGTTGGAAAGGATTGCGAGCTT
>JBGQCF010000038.1:0-18559 GCA_041495205.1 Gammaproteobacteria bacterium | reverse complement strand
TCCCAGAAAATGCTGCACGAAGAAGGCGATGTTGAAGAAAATCATCGACAGCCAGAAATGCCATTTTCCAAGCGTTTCGTCATACATTTTGCCGGTCCACTTGGGCAGCCAATAGTAAATGCCGCCGAAAATGCTGAACAGCGCGCCCGCCACCAGCACGTAGTGGAAGTGCGCGACCACGTAATAAGTATCCTGCAGCTGAATGTCCACCGGAGTGATCGCCAGCACCAGCCCGGTAAAGCCGCCCATGGTGAACAGAAAGATGAAGCCCACGGCAAACAGCATCGGCGTTTCAAAAGTCAACGAGCCGCGCCACATGGTGGCGACCCAGTTGAACACTTTCACGCCCGTCGGCACCGCAATCAGCATGGTTGCATACATGAAGAACAATTGTCCGGCCGCCGGCATTCCCACGGTGAACATGTGGTGCGCCCAGACGATGAACGAGAGAATCGCGATCGAGGCAGTCGCATACACCATCGAGGAATAGCCGAAAAGGGGCTTGCGCGCAAAAGTCGGGATGATCTGCGAAGTTATGCCGAATCCCGGCAGGATCATGATGTATACCTCCGGATGGCCGAAAAACCAGAACACATGCTGGAACAGCACCGGGTCGCCGCCGCCGGCTGCATTAAAGAAATGCGTGCCGAAGTGACGGTCGGTAAGCAGCATGGTCACCGCGCCCGCCAGTACCGGCATCACGGCGATCAGCAAATAAGCGGTGATTAGCCAGGTCCACACGAACAGCGGCATTTTCATCAGCGTCATCCCCGGCGCGCGCATGTTGAGGATGGTGGTGATAATGTTGATCGAGCCCATGATCGAGGACGCGCCCAGCAAGTGAACGGCGAAAATCGTAAGATCCATTCCCGGTCCCAATTGCACGGAAAGCGGCGCGTAGAGCGTCCAGCCGGCGGCGGCGGCGCCGCCCGGCACGAAGAAGGAAATGATAAGCAGGAGCGCGGCGGGCGGCAGCAGCCAGAAGCTCCAGTTGTTCATGCGCGCAAACGCCATGTCCGGCGCGCCTATCATCATCGGCACCTGCCAGTTGGCGAAACCGACGAACGCCGGCATGATGGCGCCAAACACCATGATGAGCCCGTGCAGGGTGGTAAGCTGGTTGAAGAAATCCGGCCGCACGATTTGCAGTCCCGGCTGGAACAGCTCGGCACGGATGGTCATCGCCATGGTGCCGCCGAGGAAGAACATCACACAACTGAACACCAGATAAAGCGTGCCGATGTCCTTGTGGTTGGTGGTCATCACCCAGCGCATGATGCCGCCGGGATGATGTGCGTGATCACCGTGAGCGTGAGTTGCGTGTGCTGCGTCCATAATGCTGCTCTCCTTAAAATCCGCTTAAGCCGTAAATATGCAGTTCACTTGCGCAAAGCCTTGACTTCGCCGGGCTGAATCGCGTCTCCGGTCTTGTTGCTCCAGGAGTTGCGTTCATAGGTAATCACCTCGGCGAGTTCCACATCCGAAAGCTGTTTGCTGAAAGCGACCATTAGCGTGCCTGCTTTGCCGTTCATCACGATATTCAGGTGATCCGCTTTTGGGCCGTTGACGATCTTCGAGCCGTCAAGCGCGGGAAACGTCCCGGGAATACCCTTGCCGTTGGGCTGATGGCAGACAGCGCAGTTTGCAGTGAAGGTCTTTTCGCCCTGTGCTTTTAACTCGTCCAAAGTGAAAGTCTTGTTGGCGTCCACCTGGGTTGCCGCCTGCTTCTGCTTCTGCTCGGCAAGCCAGATCGCATAATCCTTTTGTTCCTTCGCTTCCACGACGATGGGCATGAAACCGTGGTCCTTGCCGCACAGTTCCGCGCATTGGCCGCGGTAGGTTCCCGGATTGTCCACTTTGAACCAACTGTCGCGGATAAATCCGGGAATGGCGTCCTGCTTCACCCCGAAGGCCGGCACCCACCAGGAGTGAATCACATCGTTGGCGGTGATCAGAACGCGCACTTTCTTGCCCACCGGCACCACCAGCGGCTTGTCCACTTCCAGCAGATAATGTTCGTCCTTGGGCGCATTGCCGTAAATCTGGTCCTGCGTCGTGGCAATAGTGCTGTAAAAACTGACTCCGTCCTGCAAATAATCATAACCCCATTTCCATTGATAGCCGGTAATCTTGATGGTCATGTCCGGGTTGGAAGCGTCCTTCATTGCCAGGATGGTTTTGGTGGCTGGATACGCCATGCCGATGAGGATAAAGAAAGGAATGATGGTCCAGATGATTTCAACGGTGGTGTTTTCGTGGAATTGCCGGGCCTGATGGCCGACGGACTTACGGTGCTTGTAGATGGAGTAGAACATCGTGCCAAACACCCCGCAGAAGATGATCACGCACACCAGGAGAATCAAAGTGTGCAGGTCGAAAATTTGTCGGGCGATGGGTGTCTCAGGCTGCTGTAGATTTAATTGGTAGGCGCTTTGCGCCAGCCCGGAGTAGAGGGCCGGGAGAAACAACGCTATACCGCGTTTTATGTTAATCATATTCACCCCAAGGATTGCAGCTATTCTAACGAATTCTTTTGCGGCCCAAATCTACAGACGCGGCAGGTATCAAACTATACCAAGCGATTACGGCTGCCGGATTCTTTCCTTAAGCCGCCTCGCAAGCTTCACGCGCTCCTGTTGCGTCAGGTAATGCCCGAATTCAACCTCTCGCCCGTGCGAGCGCAGCGCCAGGCGGCTGCCCGCCGCGTCACACACCACCTGTGCCCAGTATCGGTTGAGTTCGAACCGATTCAACCGGCCATGCTCAAGATATTCCACCAGCAACTTGTCGCCGCTTATACTGAGCCGCTCGTAATCGTCCGACCGGCGTTCGATATAGCGGAAAGCCAGAAACAAAACCAGCATTTCCAGGCCGGCGAAAGGCAAAACCGGCCACGCACCGAAAACCGCAAAAGCCAAGGAAATGCCGAAAGAAACGATAAAAATAAAACCAAAAACCAGATACCGACCCGATGTGCTGAGCGAGTTGTTGCGTTTCGCGGTAAGCGTATAAGCCCCCGCATTTTCCGCATCGGCGCACTGCATTCTCGTCGCTCACCCGCTTTGCCCAGTTTCGGCAAAAAAAACGTAAGTTAGCATAGCCATTTCAGCAAGGCAAGAATAACCAATGCGTTTGTTCCGCCCTTTACGATCAGACCAATGATTGAATGTCAAGCTCGCGCGCTATTCTTTTTGGTTGGGGATCAGGCTGAAACGCAAGCACGCCCAAGGCGGGTTGGCCAAGCCTTTCCTCAAGCGCGCGCAAATTCTCTTGCAGCGCGGCCATGTGCGGATCAATGCAGTTTGCCACCCAGCCCGCCAGTTTGAGACCACGCTCCTCGATTGCGCCCGAAGTCAGCAAAGCGTGGTTGAGACAGCCCAGGCGCATGCCCACCACCAGAATCACCGGCAGACCGAGTAATTCAGCAAGATCGGCGCTGTCCTGTTGACTGTTAAGCGGCACCTTGAAACCGCCCACTCCCTCGACCACGACCACTCTGGCTATTTTTTTTAACTGCTCAAATGCCGTTTTGATCAACGCCGGCTTGATTTCAATTCCGGCCTGTTGCGCAGCGATGTGCGGCGCGATGGGCGGTTTGAGCGCGTATGGATTCACCATGTGCCGGGGCGCCTTGATTGTGCTCGCGGCAATCAACTGTTCAACATCGCCGTTGCGCAAACCCTCTAGAGTCTCCTCACAGCCCGCAGTAACCGGTTTCATTCCCACCACGCTTTGTCCTTGTCTGGCAAAAGCGTAAAGCAAAGCGCAGGCAACCATTGTTTTGCCGACCCCGGTATCGGTGCCGGTGACAAAAAAACCGCGGCTCATGAAAGTTTCACTTCCAGCTTGATGACTTTTCTTCCATCGTCCATGCGCATGGTTTCGGGCTTCCACGCATGTCCGTATACCACTTCAAATGTTGCGGGCAGCCGTCCCGCGCGGCGGAATTGCTCATAATTGCGGGTGACCGCCTGAAGCTGCGACTTTCCGGTAAGTCCTTGCCGCCTGCCGCAGGTCACATTGTGTGCGCCAATGCTCTTCAAATCGCGCATCAGCGAAGTCACGTCGGAATAAGTCATGGTAATCTGCTCCATGTCCATAACCGGCGTGGCAAAGCCCGTCGCCACCAGCATATCGCCGAGATCGTGCATGTCTGTAAAACGATGCACATGACTGTAACCATCGGTTCCCGCATACGACTGGCGCAATTCCTTCAGCGTATCCGGGCCAAAAGTGCTGAACATGAACAGCCCGCCGGGCTGCAATACGCGGTGCATTTCGGCAAACACCCGTTGCGGCTGATTGGCCCATTGCAGCGTTAGATTGCACCACACCATGCCTGTACTCGAACTTTTCAGCGGCACACGCTCGATGTCCCCGCATACGTGAGCGATGGGCCGCGGAAAAAAAGGCAGCCAGCGCCGCGGCATACGGGCTTGCGAGCGTTGCAGCATGGCGCAGGCGATGTCGAGCGCCAGCACGCTCGCTTTGGGATAACGCCGCAGCAGTTCACGGCTGCCCTGGCCGGTGCCGCTGCCGGCATCGAGTATCGACTGCGGAAGATATTTGATGTAGTCGAGGCGCGCCATCATGCGCGCACCCACTTCGCGCTGCAATACCGCGGCTTCATCGTAAGTCGCCGCTGCGCGCTCGAAAGCAAGACGTGCCAGGCGTTTGTCTATCGCGAACGGGTCTGCATCATTCATCGAGAAACTCCGAAACCAGCTTCACAAATTTTCCATCCTGCGCCAAGAATGGCGCATGGGCGCAGTCTTCAAATACTTCTAATTTCGCGCGGGCAAGATGCCGCTTCAGCCAGTGCGCGGACATCAGGGGTACCAATTCGTCACGCTTGCCATGCAGCAGCAGGGCGGGTTGTTTTACTTCGCGCATTTCCTGTCGCAAATCGGTGTCCAGCAGCATTTGCAGACCCGCTTGCAGCACTTCCAGGCTGGCCGCTGCGAACAAGCGCCTGCGCAGCCAGGCGCTTTGTCTGCGCGCGTCTTTCGCCCCACGGGTTTGCAATGACACAAAGCGGGTTAGTGCTGTCCGCACATTGCGCTGCAAATCCGCGGCAAATTCCTGCAACACCTGCGCCTCGATTCCACTCGGCCAGCCGGCGGCGCGCACAAAGCACGGCGTCGCGGCAACCAGCACCAGGCGCTTCACCTGCCCGGGGAAATCGAGCGCCCAGCGCAGAGCGACTTGCGCGCCCAGCGACCAGCCGCAAACGCAAACCGCTTGCGGCACTGCTTTCGCCACGGTGCGGGCAAGTTCCGCGGGCACGTAGGGCGTGCACGCAGCGCTTTGGCCATACCCGGGCAAATCCACGAGATGCACGCGGAAACAGTTCGCCAAATCGCCGCGCACTCCGTCCCATACGCCGCTGTGCAGTCCCCAGCCGTGGAGCAGCACGAGATCCGGCCCATCGCCTGTGGATTCAATGTGCAAAGTCAATTCAAAACCTATTCACCGCAGAGGGCGCTGAGGACAGAGAGCGAGAACTAAAGAAATAATATTTACTAAGAGTCAAGATTCCTCCGCGGTTAAATTGCTCTTTCTAATTCATGCAATGCTGCCACCAATCGCTCGACGTCATCGGTGGAATGGGCAGCTGAAAGCGAAATCCTAAGCCGTGCTGTGCCTTGGGGCACGCTAGGCGGTCTAATCGCCGGAACCAGGATTCCCGCTTCAGCCAGCGCTTGGCTCACTTTTACCGCTGCGCGAGACTCACCGATTATCAGAGGTTGAATCGGGGTCTGCGAGGCCAATAGACGCCAATTTTCGAGGCGCAGGCGGTTTTTGAGGAGCGCAATCAAATCCATGAGATGCGTCCTGCGCGCGCTTTCAGCGCGGATCAAATCCAGACTTTTCAGCAAAGTGTGCGCGAGGAGCGGCGGCGGCGCAGTGGTGTAAACATAACTGCGCGCGCGCTGGATCAGCGTTTGTATGACTTCCTTTTCACCCGCAACGAATGCGCCAAACACGCCTGCCGCCTTGCCCAGCGTCCCCATGTAAATGATGCGCGGAGAATTCACACGGAAATGCGACAGCGCGCCCCTGCCCTCCCTGCCCAGCACGCCGAAGCCGTGCGCATCGTCAAGCAAAAGCCACGCATCGTGGCGCTCGCACATGGCAAGAAGTTCCGGCACCGGCGCAATATCCCCGTCCATGCTGAACACCGCGTCGCTCAACACCAGCTTGCGTCTCCCGCCGGACGCAGTGAGCAGCTTTCCCAGTGCCCGCATATCAAGATGTGGATAACGCTGCAACTTCGCTCTTGACAGCAACGCCGCGTCATTGAGCGAAGCGTGATTGAGCTTGTCGGCAAACAGCGCGTCATCACGGCCGACAAGCGCGGTCACCACCCCGAGGTTCGCCATATAACCGGTGGAAAACAGCAAGGACTGCGGCAATCCGACAAACTCCGCAAGTTTTTCTTCAACCAGGTGATGCGCCATGTTGTGGCCGCTCACCAGGTGCGAGGCGCCGGCGCCCACGCCGTATAACTCAGCGCCTTCGCGTGCAGCGGCAACCAGCAGAGGATGGGAAGCCAGACCGAGGTAATCGTTGCTGCAGAATGAAACGAAGTCCCGCCCGTCAACTTTCAGATGCGTGCCCTGAGGGCCTTCTACTGTCCTCCTGTAGCGTAACAGGCCCTCGGTTTCGAGGTGCTGCAATTGATCGCGCAGATGGGTGAAGAACATGTACTAGAACCTATCTCAATAATGCCCGCCCCAGGCTTGTCCTCGGCTTGTTGAAGAAAGGTTACAGCGGGCGCATGCCGAGCTTATCCAGCAGCGCTCTATCCTGTTGCGTTTGCGGGTTGCCGGTAGTCAGCAGTTTCTCGCCGTAGAAAATCGAATTCGCTCCCGCAAGAAAACATAACGCCTGAAGTTCTTCGGGCATGGCTTCGCGTCCCGCCGAAAGCCGCACCATGGCCTTGGGCATGGTGATGCGCGCCACGGCGATAGTGCGCACAAACTCCAAGGGATCCAGTTTTTCAGTGCCGTAGAGCGGCGTGCCTTCGATCTGCACCAGGTTGTTAATAGGCACGCTTTCTGGATAGGGATCAAGGTTGGCAAGCTGTGCAATCAGCGCCGCGCGCTGGCGGCGCGTCTCCCCCATGCCGACGATGCCGCCGCAGCAGACATGGATGCCCGCTCCGCGCACTCGCGAAAGCGTATCCAGACGGTCCTGATAGTCGCGGGTAGAGATGATTTCGCCGTAAAAATCTGCGGAGCTGTCGAGATTGTGGTTATAGTAGTCCAGCCCCGCTTCGCGCAATTGTTCCGCTTGGCCTTCCTTGAGCAGCCCCAACGTCGCGCAGGTTTCCAGTCCCAGCGCCCGCACCGCCCTGACCATTTCAACCACTTGATCCAGGTCTTTCTGCTTCGGGCCGCGCCAGGCGGCGCCCATGCAAAACCGCGTCGCGCCTTCTTCCTTCGCAGCGCGCGCTGCGGCTACCACGGCGTCCAGCGGCAGCGTCTCCTGGTTCTCAACTCCGGTGTGATAGCGCGCCGCCTGCGGGCAGTAGGCACAATCCTCAGGGCAGCCGCCGGTTTTGATCGAAAGCAAAGTCGAGAGCTGCACCGCGTTGGCATCAAAGTATTGGCGGTGTGTTCGCTGCGCGCGGTAAATCAGATCGTTGAAAGGCATTGCAAACAGGGCTTCAACCTCTGCCACGCGCCACTTGGGCGGCGCATCGTGAAGCGGGTTCTGGCCGGGAGCGGTCTGGGTCATGGTGTGGATAAAGTGAACGTTGAAAAGATTCAGGCTATAGTTAAAATTCAAAACATCTTCAAAGATTTCTATTCAATTGTCAATTTCAGCAATCTATATTTTAAACAACTGCCTTAAATTTGCGCAAAGCCTGATACAACAGGAATGCGTATTATGCGGGGCCAAGAGTCATGCGCAGAGCTTATGTACGCCCTGCCAGGAGCATTTGCCTTATCTGCGTACGCCGTGCTGCAGAGTGTGTGCGCTGCCAATTCCTGACGGGGACGTGTGCGGCGCCTGTTTGAGCGAACCCCCCGCTTTTGACTCCGCCCGCGCCGCCTTCAGCTATCGCTTTCCGGTTGATGCCCTGATTCAAGCTCTCAAGTACCAAGGAAATCTGGCACTTGCTCCGATTCTCGCCGCGGCGTTGTTGTCCGAGGCCGACGTCCCACTGGATTACCTGATTCCAGTGCCGCTTTCGGCCGCAAGGTTGCGCGAGCGTGGTTTTAATCAAGCGCTCGAAATCGCCAAGATTATCTCAAGGGAATCGGGCGTGAGCCTGCTGATAAATAGCTGCGGCAGAATTGTCGACACCCCGCCGCAAGCGGGGCTGCCTTGGAAAGAGCGCGCCAAAAATATTCGCGGCGCTTTTATCTGTAATATGGATTTGCGCGGGAAAAAAGTCGCGCTGATCGATGACGTGATGACCACCGGCGCCACGCTCAACGAACTCGCCAAAGCGGTGCGCAAACGGGGAGCGACTGAAGTCAACGCGTGGGTGGTGGCCCGTACGCTGCCACCTTAAGGAACCTCTGATTAAGTCCTCCGCGGAGGACTTAATCAGAGGTTCCTTACTTCTTACTGATGGATATCTGTTTTAACCGCTTTTCGACAAACGCCTGCAACTCGGGATCAAGCGCGCCGGACGAGATCGCATGCTGGAAAGCATCCTGCGCCTCGGGCAAGCGCTGCATGGCCTGCAATGAAATCCCGAGGCCCATGTACCACACACCGGCCTGCTTGAGGTTCAGCGCTGTCCGATAATGCTCGACCGCGTCGGCATGCCGTGACTCGCGCAGCAGCAATGCCGCCATGAAAGCATGGTAGTCAGCATTGCCCATCGCGTAGGGAAGTGTTTTCTGGAGAGTTTCAAGCCCAGCCTGTGTCTCGCCTTTATCCACCTGCACACGCGCCAGCATCATGGCAAGCCCCGGCTGCCTGATATCCAGTTCCAGCCCTTCGCGCAGCACGTGTTCCGCTTCTGCCATCTGCCTGCTCTCCAGCAGCAAACCGGCGCGCGCCAAGCGCGCGGCTGCAAAAGTCGGGTCGTACTGCAAAGCTCGTTTGAAGCCTTCCTGCGCTTCCGGCGGCTGGCCTTGCTGCAACGATAAAATAGCTTTGCGGTATTCCTCTTGCGCCCGCTGTTGCGGGGTTTCCTGCGTGACCTGCTTGCTGATGGTAGGTGGAGATTGCCGTTCGGCGACAGGCTTGGCTTTGGCGATGACTAGCGGTTCAGCAACGCTCTTGGCTTTAGCGGCTGGTTTGCCAAGCACCGGTTCGTGTTCCTGTGGCTCGGTACTGAGTTCCAGACTCATACGTGAAGCAGGTCCCAGCAAAGACTCCGAGACTGCCGGATTTTCCGTCAGCACTTTTTCCATTGTTTGAACCGGTACCGACGGCGCGGCTGGCGCTTCAGCCGATGTGTTCGCGATAGCCGGAGGGAGTAGTGTCCCGTCCTTTATTGATTGAGCAGGCACAGCTGGCGTCTGAACCCGCGTTTTCGCGGTTGCCAGCAAGGGTAATATATCCCCGCGCTGCATGATCCACACAAAAACAGCCGCCACTATGCTCAGGGCGAGCGCAGCCAACCGCCAGCGAGGATAACGAGTGACTTGCGGCAAAGCACGCGCCTGGCTGAGCACTCCTTCAGGACGCGGCGCGCGCCTCTTCTCGAGGTCCATCAGCATCTGGTTGATCAGGCTCATTGCATAAACTTCCAGATGACGCCGCCCACCGAGATCAGCAGCATTGCAAACGCAAACCACCAGATGGGATGGAGGATGGATTTAACTGAAGGCGTGTCGACTGCGGCAGCATGTACATGGCGTGGCAGCACCTGGTGCTCGCCCTCGCCGTAGACCAGCAGCAAAGTCTTGTGCGCAAGGATGTTGACCAGCCTCGGTATGCCTCCGCTCAGCCGGTGCATCAGCCTGATTGCAGGCGCGGTGAATATGCGGTTTCCGCGATAGCCCGCGACGTTTAAGCGGTGTGCCAGATAGTGGTCCAGCTCGTTCTTGGCCAATGCGCCGAGATGATATTGAAAAGTGATGCGCTGGCGCAGTTGGCGCACCGCAGGTTGCGCGAGCTTTTTATCGAGCTCCGGCTGGCCGAACAGCACTACTTGCACAAGCTTTCTTTTTTCCGTTTCCAGATTGGTCAAAAGCCGCAGTGCCTCCAGGCTTTCCAGAGGCATCGTTTGCACTTCGTCCAGGCAAATCACCACCTGTTTCCCCTGGCGTGCAAAACCCAGCAAAGCCAGTGTCAGCGACTTGAGCAACTGATGCTGGTCCGCATCTTTCTTGATAGGGGTCCCAAGTTCGTCAGCCAGTGCCAGCAACAAGGAGCGCGGGTCAAGATAAGGGTTGGGAATATAGGCGGAAACACAGGAATTGCCGAGAGTAGCAAGAAAGCGACGACACAACAGTGTCTTGCCGGTACCGACCTCGCCGGTAATTTTTATGAAGCCTTCGCCGCTTTTGACCGCGATCAGCAGCGTGTTCAGCGCTTCCTGGTGGGAGGTGCAGGCAAAAACGAAGCTGGTATCGGGAGTGATGCCGAAGGGGGGTTCGCGCAAACCAAAATAGGCACGGTACATGTTTTCAGTTCCGGGTTTCGGGCCGCCAACTTAACAGCTTAACTCAAAACTCCGAACCCTGATTGCAAAAACCGTTATTTTTGCGCGCCAGTCTCTGATTTCGCGCCAGAGGGGGAACCGTATCGCGGGTTTTGCATCCGTTCGCGTGCTTGCAGAATATCGTCCTGCCAGTCCTTGTCGCTGTGGACCACGGTCGCTTTGAGCAGAATCACCAGCTCTCTTTTTTGCGAAACCTTGTTGCTCTCGCCGAACAGATTTCCGGCAAGCGGAATATTTCCCAGCCCGGGTATTTGCGAGCGGTCCGATACCTGGGATTGGGTAATCAGCCCGCCGATGGCGACAATCTGGCCGTCCTGCGCGCGAATCACGCTGTCGGTTTCCTGGATGGAGCTCCTCGGAACCGGAATGGTCAGGGGACCACCTTGGCCCGCGCTCAGCGAAATGGTTTTGTCTACTTGCTGGACATTGCTGACAGAGGGGTGGACATGCAAAATGATATTGTTGCCTTCGTCTATCCGCGGCGTGACGTCTAATGCGACTCCCGAGAAAAACGACTGAAAGGTGATGGTCGGAGCCGTTGAACTTTGGACGACACCCTGGCTTGTGGTGGTGCTCGAGACTACGTTGGTCACAAACAATTCGTCCTGCCCGACTTTCAGTACCGCTTTCTGGTTGTTCAAAGTGGCGATGCGCGGGCTGGACAACACGTGCACATTGCCCTGGGTTTCCAGAAAGCTGATCAGGGCGGCGAAATTGCTGGTCTGAAAGGCAAGCCCAAACAGTGTCCCAGCCGCCGCCGCCGCCGCAATACTACTGCCAGGAGCTGTAGTTGAGATGGGGGTGCCGGCTATAGTGACATTGGCCAGCGATCCACCGCTCAATCCACCGCTTGGGCTAGTGGTCGTTCCACCTGTCAAAGGGCCCGTGGTAGCTAATGTCGTGCCCGGAGTCAGCTGCGATACCGATCCCCGGCTATTGTCGGCACTCCTGAATGCGGACCAATTGACGCCCGACTGGAACCCCTCGTTAAGCTGGACTTCAAGAATTTTCGCCTCGATAATGACCTGTCTTTCCACACTCAGCTGCGTCGCTTTCAGGTAGGCGGTGACGTGGCGCAGCTCCGCAGGCATGGCGCGCACCACGATGACGCCGGATTGCGGGCTGACTACCACGCTGCGGCCTTCGGCTGTACCCACGATAGCCGCAAGCGATTTGGCCAGCTCTGCCCAGAAATCGCTGGTGGTGGTGGTGGTGAGTTTACTGCTCTCCACCCCCGCGGCGGCGGCCGCACCCGTAGTGGTAATTGCGCCCGAGGCGGTCACGGCGATATCGGAAGTGCCCTTGCGTTGGTCGTTGAGGTAACTGATTTGAAACACACGGGTCTGCAAGGTCAGCGGCTGGATGAAAATGCGCGTGCCGTCCACTTTGTACTCGTAACCGTAAAGCTCGCGAACGGCATCCAGCGCCTCGAACAAGCTGACCTCCTTGAGATTGACTGAAATCGGCTCCTTGACATCAGGGTGCACCAGCATGCTGTAACCGGTGCCCGAGACAATCGCCAGTAAGACCTGGTTTGCCGGGGCGTTGTTGACCACCAGGTCAAACTTCCGCTCCTGCGGTCCACCTTCCGGTTTGGGCAATTCCACCGTAAGCGGCGGCAGTAAAGCCTGGCTTACCGCCTCCGGTTGCGCCAGCGCCGCTTTCCTTTCGGCAGCCTTGTCCAGTTCGGCGTTGATCTCCTGTGCGGTCGTGCTGTGTTTGGCATTCAAACTACAGCCGAACAGGCTGAGTATCAGCGCGAGTAAATAAATTCTGTTCATTTATTCTCTTTTCCGGCAGCGCTTCGCTTGCTACGCGGCAATTTTTTTCCGGTAGAGTCAGTTGCTTCCCCGATCTGCGACATCGTTTTTTCTACCCCTGGAAACAGCTTCAATGTCTGCAAGCTGCCCCCCTCGTTGAGCACCACTTCGCTTTCGCTGATTTTCACCACCCTGGCTGTATGGTATTTGCCGCCCAGCGTGACCGTTTCGCCGCTGATAATAGCAACTTTATGCTGCGGTGAAATCAGCACCGACTGCAACAAGGGAGCGCCGCTGGGAACGGCTGCACCGCCTGCCGCCGGCGCCGGCGCCTCAAATTCCGATGGCGGGCGAGTCGGGTCTGGCAGGCTTTCGGCGCGCGCAGGGCATTCAAGCAGGGCAAAAATGAAACCGCAAGCATAAAACAGGAAAACTCCGCCCCGGTGCAACCGCACCAGTTGGGCGTTCCAGTTATTGCCTTTGTTCTTTTTCATATTACCAGCCATGCCTTATCCAGGCTCAAGGTATAGAGCGTCACGGTCATCCGCGAGACGGGATATGCTTCTACAACCAGGCTGGCCTTGCCCCAGAACATCCGCCAAGGCAGTTTTTCCAGCTGAACCATGTAGTCGAGCAAGTCAAAATAGCTTCCGCGGACGGTCATCTCGATACCGTGTTTAAAAAATTCCTTTTCAACGGCCGCTGCCTGCTCCTCTTCTCCCTTTACGGAGCTGGCAGGCAGGGTTCGCAGCGATAGGAGTTGCAACTGTCGGTTGCGGCTGAGTATCTCTTCCAGCAATCCGGCGATTTTATCGGGCGGAATCAGATGCTGCTGTCTGACCTGCAGTGAAGCTTTAATCTGTACCAGCTGCAATCTCAGCGATTCCAGCTTGGCGCGATCGGCCGCATCCGGATCGGTTTTGCGTGCTTCCGCCATCGCCTGAAGTTGCGCCTGTATGCTTTTTATCTCGCTCTGCTGCTGGACCGTCTTCCGGGAAAGCACCTTTTGTTTTGCCAGCTGCGGCTCAATCAACAGGCTACTGACGAGGGCGACCACAATCGTCACCGCCACGGCGAAAATGAGCCCGCGCTGGCGCGGGCTCATGCCGTCAATCTTGTCGGACAGTGTTTTCCAATCGAGCTTCATTGGGCTTTACCCGATTCTGCGGATTGCAGATTGAAATCCAGATAGCGCAGATCCCCCCCGGGTTTTGCCGCACTCTTGGCTTGCTCTGGCAAGCTCATCCGCAAGAAAGAAAACTGCCGCCCCTTCATGACCGGCTCGCCGCTTAAGTGCTGGACAAACAACGGCACCAATTCAGGACGCACGGTCCGCCCAATAATTGACAATTCGGTTCCTGCGCCGGCGATGTCGAAACCCGTCAGCCACAAACCGTTGACCGATTGCCTGGCAAATGCGCGCATGTATTCCGAATAGCCCTCGGTGCTGCCGATGGTGGCTCCGTTATTGAGCGTCTCTACCATCTCCATGCGCGCTTTTAACTGCGCCGCGGCGTTTTTTATATCCGTTTCGAGCTGTGCGCTTTTCTGTTGCGGGGCATATTCGCTGGTGAATTTGGCAAGGCGCTCCCGTTCGCCGGCAAGTTTTTGCTCGGCTTCCGCCGCCTGCGCGGTCAACGCAGTTTGTTGGTAGACCAGGTAGCCGTATAAAAGCGCCGCCCCCGCAATGATAAGCCCAAGCGCTTGCAGCATGGTCACCGTCGAAAAATTTTTTATCTGCTTTTTTAGAAAAACCGGACTGAATAGGTTAATCTGCTGGCTCACAGCGCTTTCTCCCCATTACGTAACGCCGCTCCCAGTACTTGAAAATACTGGCCTTGCATCTCGCCGTCGTTGAGATCGGGAATGGCGGTAAAATCCAGCACCTGCCCCAGATTGAGCGTTTCCACCGGCACGAAAGGAGTTTCCACCGGCAGGTTAAGATTGTCCGCGAAATAGGCCTCGAGCCCGATGGATTCCGGCAACGGCGCCAGCATCAACTTGTCCAGGGTGATAAAACTGTGACTGCGGTCGAAATAATCGAAGGAACGCTGTAACTCGAGGACCACACGGTCGAAGTTTTGCTTGCGCAGACCTTCATCGGCATCGTTAAGCTGTCCAAGCGAAACTTCAAGACGCCGCGACAGGTAGAGTTCTCCGGAGCAAGTCAAGGTCAAAAGCCCGCCCTCGTTATCAAACGACAGCAGCGCCAGTCCTTTTCCTTCGCGTTCGAACAGCGCCGCGATATTCCGTTGTGCCATTTCCGGAATATCGATTACCGACAGCGGGATATTTGCGTCTTCAAACAGCGACACGCGTTGCTGGATTACCGCTTTGGGAACGGCAACTGCATACATTGAATGGGTGCGCGCAGGAGCGTTTTTCGCCAGCGGGATATCCAGCACGTCCACTACCGCGTCGTCAATACTGTAATTCAGGAAATCCTTGATGCGCCAGCGGATTGCTGCCTTGAGTTCATCCTTCAACACATTGGGCGCTTCCACCTGCAGCATTTGATATTCGCCGAGATTGAGCAGCGTGGTGCACCGGTACTGGTCGAAGCGCACCTCTTTCCACAGTTCTGCCAGCGCCTCGCTGCCGGCCGCCTGCCAGCGATGAAATTCGCAGCGCAGCACTTCGGGTCGGCCCTCGGCCTGGCGCCGGATATGGGCAATACTCACACCTTGAGCGTTGAGGCCTAAGGCCAGCCATCCCGGTTGTTGTTTCGTTTTACTGAAAAACCCCATTCCCCCACTGCCCGGAAATAATGTTCGCTTGAAGCTAAATCAATAAACTCCTGTTGTCAAATGTTTTTCTGATTTTATAAGCGCCGGACGACGGGGTATTGCCTACGGGAAGATCACTTGCGAATCAATAGTTGGGTTGCTGAGATGAATTACCAGGAATTTGGCTTCGCGTTGAATACCCGTGTTGCCGGCACGAGCCTGGAGATCATAAAGAAAGAAATAAAAATCCCGGCTTCGCCACACTGGCGCAAAAGCGTGAAGCCGTTTAGTAATTCTCCCGCTGGTAAACAAAAGGATCGAGTCCACCTCCACTATAGCTTCCTTTGCCAAACCCGAAAGCCGCGCGTGCGCGGGGGTCGAGAGTATAGGTGGTGCCCGACCATACGCCCTGCAAGTAAGACATGCCTGCGGGGGTCGCTACGCAGGTGGCATCTCCTCCCAAGTCCACACACAAATCCACGCTGCCATTAGTGGTGGGCGTAGGCGAAGGTTTGGTCAGCTTCAAAGTGCCTATACCGGCATTGAACGCCCCGCTGATGCTGATGTGGCTTATGCCGAGATTGCCGCTGGTGATACTTCCCTGATAATTGCTCAAGGCGATATTGCTTGCGGTAATCGTGGTGCACGAATCCAGGGTGTTGGTCACAAAGCTGGTGCCATTCCAGTATTGGGTGTAGATGGGTATCGGCAGATCCAGTACTTCCGATCCCAGCGCGTTGCCGAGCGCGAGCTGGCCGAAGCGCATCGGCTTGCCGTTGTTGAAAGCGATGCCGTTGCCGAGGGTCGCCGTGCTGAAACGCGCCGGGTTCGACGCGTAGGTCACGCCGTCGGCGTCAATCACGTTGATCGCGAGGCTGATATCGGCGTCGAACTGCGCGGGCGTGCTGCGCGTGAAGAGCAGTCCGGTGCCTGAGCCGAAAGTGAGGGTGCCCACACCCAAACCCGACGAGGCAATCACTGGATCGGTGCCCGGC
The DNA here is from genome assembly GCA_041495205.1 of Gammaproteobacteria bacterium. Classification (GTDB taxonomy): domain Bacteria; phylum Pseudomonadota; class Gammaproteobacteria; order Burkholderiales; family JAHFRG01; genus JAHFRG01. Next base: position 2,442 of record JBGQCF010000038.1, on the reverse strand, counting down.
AGGCCGCTCACGTCCATGGTGCCGGTCGCCGCGCTATAAGCCTTGCCAGTCAGGCTCGCATTGGTGATGCGGAACCAGCTGCCGGTAGTGTTGTAGAGGGTAGTCGTATTGTTCGCAAAATCCTGGGCAGTGACCGTAATCACCGGTGCGGTTACGTAGTTAAACGCCTGGCCGATATAGGTGAAGGAGCCGCAGGCGCTGCCGAATACCGGCGTGTTATACGAAGAAACCGCGAAATGGTCGGGCACAAAGCGGCCGACGTTGACCGTCACGCCGCACGCATACTGGCCGGCGCAGTTGGGAGGAGTATCGCCTGGGACCGCATCCACGCTCGAGAAAGACGTGTCAATGAGCTGCAGCGCAAACGAGCCTACGTTGTTGTAGGTCGCAGTATCGGCGGCGAGCGCCCCCGACGCAAACGATGTGCCGAGCGTTAGAGTTCCGAAGCTCGTAGTGCAGGCAGCGCCTACACAGGAAGTCGGAGTGGGCGTTGGCCCACCGGTATAGTTGGTCGTTGTCGCGCCCCCCGAAGTTTGCGCGGTCGCGCGCACGCTGAACGGCCGCCCAGCTTTGTGGATAGGCGTCGCACTGAAGGCGAGGAGGTTAAGGGCGCGAGCGCCGGGGGTTCCCGTAGTCTGCCAGTCGGTGTCGGTGATGGCGAGGCTGAACGTGCTGGGCCGGATTGCGAAGTTGTCGGTTGAACAGCCGATCGACGTGGGCGAGCTCGTCGGGTAAGAGATTCTCAGCCGCGCATTAGGGTAGGAATTGGCCGGCATCGCGAGGCTGATGGTCGTGCGCCCACAATTCGGGGAGCTACAACTTGGAAACGTTTTATTCACCGAATTTAACGACACCCAGGTCGAGCGGCAGTTATTCGCATCGAGCGCCCCCGTATTATTGCTCGCATCAAGCACCTCGACCTTTACCGTTCTAGCTGACCACGTAGTGCTGGTATCAATGGTTTTCGGTGTAGTCGTGGTCAATGCAATAATATCGAGATTCGCGGTGGTTGTGCCGGCAATCTTGGTATTGAGGAAACCGCTGATGGCCCCTTTGTAGGTCGCGCTTTCATAGGCATTTAAGGCGCCCGGCCCCTCCTGACTCCCCACTGCGACGAACGTGCCGGGCGCGGATTCGTTGTTGAATTCAGTCTGGATCCATCCGGCGGAGCGGGCAACATTCGAGACGCGGGCTTCGTCGATGATGCCGTTGAAGGGCTGGGTGCCGCTGTCGTATGCCCCGATTTGAAACGAGGCGTTACTCGCGAATGTCGCGCCGCCGGTTGTGGCTAAAGAATTATTCAGAACTCCGTTGAGGTACAGGTACAGGGTTGGGTTGTTATAGACCCCGACCACGTGGTACCAGGTCCCGGCGACGGATGTGCCTGATTGGTTCAAATTAATCGCAGTGGACCCGTCAAACGAGATTATATTGGTGGGCCTATCGCTGCTGAAGCGTAACCTGTACGAATTGTTTGGGGCGATGCTGTTTTTGTTAAGAATGCTTTTATTCGTAGTGATATCGCTGCCATTGACCCACGCCTCCAAAGTGTACTGCGTGCCCAGAATGAGGCTGGAACCCGCGGCGGGTTTCACCGATACGGCCCCGATCGCCCAGTTGTCCGCTACGTTTGCCGTCCAGCTCATGGTCACTGAAGCGGCCCCTGCCTCGGTGCTCCCGGCCCCCCAAGGCATCGCGGAAAATACATTTTTCCACCGTTGCGTTTGGCCCGCTCCAACGGTCAACGTCGCGGCCGATGTGTCGAAATCCAAGGTGTCGATCACGATTTCACCCACAGCGCTGGCGACGGTGACCGAGGGGGACGAGCTATTCCCGCTAGCCGAGGCGAAAGTGCCGATCGGCGTTGTCTGATTAACGTTGGTGAACGAGACTGACCCGCCGTAGATAGGTCGGCTGACGTTCGAGCTAAACGTCACGCTGACCGTCTGGGCGCCTGTTGGCGGATTAACCAACTGGTACTGGGCGATCTCCTGATCGGCCACGTTCTTGCTCCCGATCGGTGTCATCGCAGTCCCTCCATAGGTAATGGAGGAGATGGTGGGAGGGACACCGCCGGGCGATGCAGGGCAAGCGCCCGCGGTGAAGCTATCGCAGGACCACGACACCCCGACAATGACGAGGCGGTTGGTGCCCGAGGCCGTGTGGGTCCATGAGAGCGAACTCCCGCTGCTTATGCTGGCGCTGGCGGCTGCGTCTACGGCCACCGGCGGTGCGGTGGCGGTGAGATATTGGATGCTGGCGCCCGCGAAATTCGCCGACCCAGCGATCTTCCCCGCGACCACCTGCGTCGGATTACTCGCGGAGGGGGTGAGCGTGTTTGCGTTGGAAGTCGAGTCGAGCCGGTTTGCCGCCGTGGCCTCGGTGAGGTGCCACACCCCCTTGAAGTTCGCGTCCCACACACCGGTTGGGTTCTGCGTGGGC
>JBGQCF010000037.1:0-23748 GCA_041495205.1 Gammaproteobacteria bacterium | reverse complement strand
GTTTCTCCCGAAAAAGCGCCGGACAAGCCGGAATATCTCGAGCTTGAGTACGAAAAAGGCGATATCGCGAGCATCAACGGCATGCGGGTTAATCCGGCGGAAATGCTGACCACGCTCAACCGCGCTGGCGCCAAGCATGGCGTCGGGCGGCTGGACCTGGTGGAAAACCGCTACGTCGGAATGAAATCGCGCGGCTGTTACGAAACGCCGGGCGGCACTATCATGCTGAAAGCGCACCGCGCGATTGAATCCATTACCCTCGACCGGGAAGTGGCGCATCTCAAGGACGACCTGATGCCGCGCTATGCGGCGCTGATTTACAACGGCTATTGGTGGAGCCCCGAGCGCAGGATGCTGCAGGAAATGATTGACGCCTCACAAGCGGGCGTCAACGGCCGGGTGCGGGTCAAGCTCTACAAGGGCAATGTCATCATCGTCGGGCGCGATTCCAGGACCGATTCGCTGTTCGACCCGAAAATCGCAACCTTCGAGGACGACCAGGGCGCCTATAATCAGCAAGACGCGGCGGGCTTCATCAAGTTGAACGCGCTTAGGATGCGCATCGCCGCGAAGCTTAAAAACCGTTAAACCTCACCGACACGGAGGCACAGAGAAAACCATAACGAGAAAAACATACTGGAGTTAGAAGCAGATCTAGTGCCGCAGTTGTCACCACTACCTGTTTTTAACACAAGATATTTTTTGATCTTGCCGTTCTCTGTGTCTCTGTGCCTCTGTGGTTCAAGCTTTTAAGGAATTTACATCATGCCGTCATTTGACATCGTCTCCCAAGTCGACCAGCAGGAAGTGAGAAACGCGCTGGACCAGTGCAACCGCGAGATTTCCAACCGCTTCGACTTCAAGGGTTCGGACGCGCGCGTGGAGCAGAACGAGTATGTGTTGAGCGCTTACGCTGATGATGAATTCAAGCTGAGGCAGCTGTCGGATGTGTTAAACGGCAAGCTCACCAAACGCGGCATTGACATCCGCTGCCTGCAAAAAGGCCCAATCGAAAAAGTGAGCGGCAACAAAGTAAAGCAGACTATCACCATCAAGGTCGGCGTCGAGACCGAACTCGCCAAAAAAATCGTGAAGATGATTAAAGACAACAAGCTCAAGGTGCAAGCCAGCATCCAGGGCGACGCGGTGCGCGTCTCCGGCGCCAAGAAAGACACGCTGCAGGAAGCCATTCATCTCGTCAAAAGGTCCGTGGCCGATTTTCCCCTGCAAATCGTGAACTTCAGAGAGTAGACAGCGCCCGCCGCATCGCTATTCCAATCGAGGAAGAAATTAACCCAAAGCTTGAAGCGATCGACCTGGAGTGCGTGCGCGGCCGACGCAGGCTGTTCGGCGGCCTGAATTTCGCGCTGCGCGGCGGCGACCTGCTGCGCGTGACGGGTGCCAACGGCAGCGGAAAAACCAGCTTGCTTCGCATATTGTGCGGCCTGCTATCGCCCGTCTGCGGCGATGTGCGCTGGCACGGCGACAACATTCGTTCACTGCGCGAGGAGTACTGGCAGCAACTCCTCTATATCGGCCATGCGCATGCCGTCAAAGGCGAATTGACCGCATTGGAAAATCTCGTCATCTCCTGCACCCTCGCCGGCGTCAATGTGAGCAGGGAGCAGGCGTTGCAGGCATTAGCCCGGCTTGGGCTGGCGGGGTATGAAGCGTTGCCGGTCAAAATATTATCGCGCGGACAGCAGCGCCGGGTGACGCTGACGCGGCTTTTTCTGTCTGAAAAAATTCCATTGTGGATTCTTGACGAGCCGTTTGACGCGCTGGATGCCGGCGCCGTGGATTGCGTCCGGCTGCTGATCGCGCAGCATCTCGCGCGCGGCGGCGCCGTGGTGCTCACCACCCACCAGGAGATCCAGATTGAGAATCCGCAGGTGCAGTGCATTAACCTCGGTTCACAGGTGAACTGAATGTTCACAGTGCTGCGCTGTGTAATTTACCGCGACCTGCTGCTCGCAACCCGCAGGCGGGCCGACGTGCTCACCGCGCTCGTATTCTTCGTCATCGTGGTGAGCCTGTTCCCGCTCGGTGTCGGCCCCGAGCCCAATCTGCTGCGCACAATCGCGCCTGGCGTGATCTGGGTCGCAGCCCTGCTTGCCTCGATGCTGTCGCTCACCCGCATGTTCACCGCCGATTACGCCGACGGCACACTGGAGCAAATGCTGCTGAGCGCCGCGCCCCTGGGGGCAATCGTGGCCGCAAAAATAGTCGCGCACTGGCTGGTTACCGGCCTGCTCGTGGTGCTCATCGCCCCGCTTTTGGCCTTGCAGTTTGATCTACATCAACCTCTGCTGGGAACGCTCACTCTATCATTGCTGCTGGGAACGCCCGTGCTCAGCATGATAGGCGCCATTGGGGCGGCGCTGACACTGGGTTTGCGCGGGGGCGGAGCGCTGCTCTCGCTGTTGGTGCTTCCGCTTTACGTCCCGGTGCTGATCATCGGCGCCGGCAGCGTGGACATGGCCGCGGCCGGATTGGGGACCGAAGCGCATTTTCTGCTGCTGGCGGCTCTCCTTGTAGTGGCGGCTGCATTCGCACCCTTGGCAGTGGCAGCGGCGCTGCGCATTTCGGCCGAATGATTCGGATATTATGTGGTCAAAATATAATTCGCCTGATCATTTGGGGCAGGTATAAGGTTGTTTGAATATGACGTATGTAACTCCTGAAAATACCGCGACGGGGCAAGACCGGTTCATCGGCCATAGCAGCTGGTTCAGGTACTCTTCGCCGCAGACGTTTTTCCCGCTGGCCGGGAAGCTCGTACCGTGGTTTGCCGTCGCGGCGCTGCTGTTTGCCGCGGCGGGACTGTATCTCGGATTCTTCGTGGCGCCGACCGACAGCCAGCAGGGCGAGGCCTACCGCATTATTTTCATCCACGTGCCCGCGGCCTGGATGTCGATGTTCATTTATGTCGTCATGGCATTCTGGGCGGGAGTGGGGCTGACATTTAACACGCGGCTCTCCGGAATGATGGCGAGCGCGCTCGCGCCGACCGGCGCATTGTTCACGTTTATTGCGCTGTGGAGCGGCTCTCTTTGGGGCAAGCCGACCTGGGGCACCTGGTGGGTGTGGGACGCGCGCCTCACGTCGGAGCTCATTCTGCTGTTTCTTTATCTCGGGTTTATGGCGCTGCAGGCCGCAATCGATGACCCGCGCCGCGCCGACAAGGCGGGAGCGGTGCTTGCGCTCACCGGCGTCATCAATATCCCGATCATTTACTTTTCGGTCCAATGGTGGAACACGCTGCATCAGGGCGCGTCGGTGAGCCTGAAAAGCGCGCCGACCATGGCGGCCACAATGTTTGCCGGTATAATCGTGATGGTGCTCGCGCTGTGGATGTACAGCATCGCGGTTTCGCTGATGCGCGTGCGCAGCATCATCCTCGAGCGCGAACGCGACAGCCAATGGGTGGCGGAATATATGAGCGGATTCAAATGAACTGGGCGAGCTGGAGCGACTTTTTCGCAATGGGCGGCTACGCGCTTTACGTGTGGGGTTCCTATGGAGTGGTGTTCGGACTTCTGACAATGGAAATCGTGCTGCTCATCCTTAGAAAGCGCGGCATCCTGCGGGAGCTCGGCCGCATGCGCAGCGCGGCACGCCGGGGGTTGCAATGAAACCCCGGCATAAACGCTTCGCGGCAATCGCCGTGGGTGTCGCCGCGCTCGGAGTAGCCGCGGCGCTGGTGTTGAGCGCCCTGAACAAGAACCTGGTGTTCTTTTTCACTCCATCGCAGGTGGCGGCAAACGAAGCGCCGCAATGGCGCGATTTCCGTATCGGAGGGCTGGTCGTGCCCGGCAGCCTCAAGCGTCAGCCGGACGGCCTCAGCGTGCAGTTCATCGTGACCGACACCGCGCGGAACATTCCGGTGGTTTACCGCGGCACGCTCCCGGATTTGTTTCGCGAAGGCAAAGGCGTCGTTACGCAGGGACATCTAGGCGCCGACGGAGTGTTTCAGGCCAGCGAAGTGCTCGCCAAGCATGACGAGAACTATATGCCGCCCGAGGCGGCGGATGCGGTCAAGAAAGCGCACGCGGTGGTCCAGAAAACCACGCAGACGCTGGTAACCGGTCCGCAAACGGAGTTGAAGCGCTGATGATTCCCGAACTCGGTCAGTTCGCTCTCGCGCTGGCGCTGGTCATTGCGCTGGCACAGGGCGTACTCACGCTTGCCGGCGCCGCCCGGGGGGATGCGGCGTGGATGAGCGTCGCGCGCCCCGCGGCGTGGGGACAATTCATTTTCGTCGCAATCGCCTTCGCTTGTCTCACCGCCTCATTCATCAACAAGGATTTCTCGGTCGCCTTTGTCGCGGCCAATTCCAATTCCGCGCTGCCGCTGCAATACCGCATCGCCGGAGTTTGGGGCGGGCATGAAGGCTCGCTGCTGTTGTGGACGCTGATACTCGGAGTGTGGATGGTCGCGGTGAGCGTGTTCAGCCGCCGCCTGCCGGAAGATATGGTCGCGCGAGTGCTCGGCGTGATGGGCCTGGTGAACGTCGGCTTCCTCTCGTTCATGCTGTTTACCTCGAATCCGTTCGACCGCCTGTTTCCGGCGCCCCTCGATGGGCGCGATCTCAACCCGCTGCTGCAGGATCCGGCCATGGTGATACATCCGCCCATGCTTTATACGGGTTACGTCGGATTCTCGGTGGCGTTTGCGTTCGCAATCGCCGCCCTGCTCTCGGGACGCCTCGATGCGGCGTGGGCGCGCTGGTCGCGCCCGTGGACAATCGTCGCGTGGATGTTCCTGACTCTCGGGATCGCGCTGGGCAGCGCGTGGGCCTATTACGAACTCGGTTGGGGAGGCTGGTGGTTCTGGGACCCGGTGGAAAACGCCTCGTTCATGCCTTGGCTGGTAGGCACCGCGCTGATTCATTCACTCGCGGTCACCGAAAAACGCGGCGCGTTCCGCAGCTGGACGGTGCTGCTCGCGATTTTTGCATTCGCACTGAGCCTGCTGGGGACGTTCCTGGTGCGTTCCGGCGTGTTGAGTTCGGTGCACGCGTTCGCGACCGATCCTAAGCGCGGCATTTTCATCCTGGCTTTCCTCACCGTGGTCATCGGCGGCTCGCTCGCGCTGTTCGCGTGGCGTGCGCCGCGCATCGGGCTGGGAGGCAGTTTCGATCCGGTTTCCCGCGAATCAATGCTGCTGACCAACAACGTGCTGCTGGTCGCTGCCGCCGGCGCCGTCTTGCTGGGCACGCTCTACCCGCTGGTGCTGGACGCGCTCAGTTTGGGCAAGATTTCGGTGGGCCCTCCGTATTTTGAAAGCGTATTTGCTCCGTTGATGGCGCCCGCGCTGTTTCTGATGGGCGTCGGCCCGTTAACGCGATGGAAGAAAGCGCGTTTGCCCGATCTGGCGTTGCGCCTGCGTTGGGCATTTGCGGTGAGCCTGGTGATGGCGCTGGTGCTCCCGCTCGCGCTGGGCCGCTCAAGCGCATGGGTGAGTTTCGGGCTGCTGCTCGCGTTGTGGATTGTTGCAAGCAGCACCGTAAATCTGTGGGACCGAATCAAAAACGCCGCCAGCGGAGCAAGCGCCTGGACACGGCTTGCCGGCGCCCCGCGCGCGTATTACGGGATGCTGCTCGCGCACGTTGGCGTCGCGGTATTCGTCGTCGGCGTGACGTTGGTAAAGGGCTATGAAAGTGTGGAGGATGTGCGCATGAGCGCAGGCACGACGGCGCAGGTCGGCGGCTATACATTTCGCTTTGACGGCGTCGAGGACGTGACCGGTCCCAACTATGCCGCTGCACACGCCACCGTCACCGTCATGAAGAACGGCAAGCTCGTGGCGGTGCTGCATCCGGAGAAACGCATCTATGCGTCGCAGGAAAGTACGATGACGGAGGCTGCCATCGACCCCGGCTTCACGCGCGATCTGTATGTCTCCCTGGGCGACCCAATCGACCCCAAGACGTGGATGGTGCGCCTGCAGCATAAGCCTTTTATCTTGTGGATCTGGGGCGGCTGCGTGCTGATGGCGCTGGGCGGATTGCTCGCGGCGGGCGATCGCAGGTACCGTGTGGACGCGCGGCGGCAGAGCATCGCTCCGCTTGTGGCGGCGCGCGATGCAGCGGCAGCCGGGTAAAGCCGGGCCGGCGCCATCATTCCCGGGACCTGAAGTGAAACACTATCTGGTGCTTGTTGTTTTCGGCGCGCTTATCGCCCTGCTCGCCGTGGGCTTGACTCTCAACCCGACCGAAGTGCCCTCGCCGCTCATCAACAAGCCGGCGCCGCACTTCCAGTTGCCGCAGATGCGCGAAGCGGACCAAGTCTTCTCGGAGCGGGACGTGATCGGAAAAGTGTGGCTGCTCAATGTCTGGGCATCGTGGTGCGTGAGCTGCCGCGAGGAACATGCGGTCCTGCTCGAGTTCGCAAAGAGCAACGTCGCGCCGGTTTACGGGCTCAATTACAAGGACAAGCGCGAGGACGGCCTGGCGTGGCTGCAGCGCTTCGGGGATCCTTACCGGCTATCGGCTTTTGATTCCGAAGGAAAGGTCGGCATCGACTACGGCGTCTACGGCGTTCCGGAAACCTATGTGATCGACAAGCACGGCGTGATCCGCTACAAGCAAATCGGCCCGCTCACGCCGGAAATCCTGAAGAAGAAGATTATCCCGCTCGTGACCAAGCTCAAGAATGCGTAAGTTGCTCGTACTCATGCTGTCGGTGCTGGTTTTCAACATTGCGCACGCCGCGGATAGCGCTCCTGCGGCGGATGACCCGGCGCTCGAAAAGCGCGTCATGGAACTCTCCGAAAATCTGCGCTGCCTGGTGTGCCAGAACCAGACCATCGCCGACTCTCCCGCTGAACTTGCGAAGGACCTCAAGAAACAAATCCGCGAAAAAATGCAGCAAGGCATGAGCGACCGGGACATCATTGACTACCTGGTTGCGCGCTACGGTGATTTCGTGCTGTACCGGCCGCCGCTGAAAGGCACCACGATGCTCCTTTGGTTTGGGCCTTTGCTGTTCCTGGCGGCGGGGTTGGCCGCGCTTTTTTACCGCGTGGCGCGCCGCCGCAAGGAAGCCGCGACAGAACTCTCGGATGCGGACCGCGCACGCGCCGCGGCGCTGCTCAAATCCGAGGGCGACGCGCAACGCCGATGATCGCATTCTGGATCGCGGGGGGATTGTTCGTCGCGGTGGCGGTGCTGCTGTTCGTGTTGCCGCTGCTGCGCAGCAGGGGCGGCGACCGCGTCTCGCAAAGCGCGGCGAATATCGCGATCTATCGCGATCAGTTGCGCGAACTCGAAGCCGATCTGCGCGCCGGCAGCCTGAGCGCCGAGCATTACGAGAAGGCGCGCCGCGAGATCGAGGCGCGGCTGCTTGAAGACTTGAGCCGCCCGGACACTGCTCCGGTCCTGCGGCACAAGTGGCGCGCCGCGGCGATCGCGCTTGCGTTCGCCATACCGCTGTGCGCGGTGGGCCTGTATTTCATCGTGGGAAACCCGCAAGCACTGTCGCCGGCGGACGCGGACGCGACCGCTCATGGGGTAAGCGCGCAGCAGATCCAGGCGATGGTCGTGCGTCTCGCTGAACGCCTGAAAGCGAATCCCGAGGACGGCCAGGGCTGGGTGATGCTGGGGCGCTCCTACGGCGCACTCGGCCGCTATGACGAAGCCGCCAAAGCTTACGCCAATGCCGTGCAACGCCTGCCGGGCGATGCCCAGGTGCTGGCTGATTACGCCGACGTACTGGGGATGACGCAGGGTGAGCACTTGCAAGGCAAGCCCGAGTCCATCATCGAGCGCGCTCTCAAGGTCGATCCCGATAACACGAAGGCGCTGGCGCTGGCCGGGGCGGTTGCGTTCGAGAAAAAAGACTATCGGAATGCAGTGGATAACTGGGAGCATCTTTTGCGCCTGGTGCCCCAGGACAGTGAATTCGCGCGCTCGGTCGGCGCCAGCATCGCAGAGGCGCGGGATCTCGACGATCGGACGAGCGGACGCCCGGTTGCGCCGGTACCAAGCGCGGCGGCGAGCGGAGTGAGCGGCGTGGTGAAGCTCGCACCGGCGCTGGCGGAGAAAGTTGCCCCGACCGATACCGTGTTCATCTTCGCGCGCGCCGCAGAGGGTCCGCGCATGCCGCTCGCGATAATGCGCAAACAGGCGCGCGAATTGCCGGCGACATTTTTGCTCGACGATTCGATGGCCATGGCGCCTGATATGAAGCTGTCAAATTTCCCACAGCTGGTGGTCGGCGCGCGCGTCTCAAAATCTTCCAATGCCACGCCGCAACCGGGCGATCTGCAGGGAATGAGCCGCAGCGTGGCCAACGGCAGCACGGGAATCACGGTAGTGATCGACACGGAAATCCGCTAGGGCGGCGCCTCGCAAGCGGGAAGCGCTTCAGGCCGTTTTATGCGCCGCGCGGGACGCGGCAAACCGCTACTGCCAAGTAAAGTAGACGGTCATTCCGAAGAAATTGACAATCTGGTTCGGATTCTGGATCACCGTCGTGCCGTCCGAGTAAAGGAAGTTAGTCCAGGTCCAGTCGTCGGTCTTGAATTGGTCACGTATGTAATCAAAGCGCACACCCATGTTCTTGCGCAACGCGTACTTCGCGAACACTTTCAGGTTCGTCAGCCGGGTGGTGATATCAGGCGTCGACCCCGTTGCCGCAGTGGTGGGATTGAGCGCGCTCACCAGGTACCGGTCGCGGATGGTGGAGTATTGAAAGTTGGCTCCGACGTTTAGCTTGCCGGTCAACTTGCCGCGCAGGCCGATTCCAAAGCTGTCCGCAACATTGCTGAGTTCGGCCGCCCAGACGGGACTTGCCGCCGATGCGGGACATACGTAAACGCCGCCAACGATGGCAGCGTCCGCGCAGTCTGCCTGCTGGGAATGAGTGTCGTTGCGCGAATACCATGCGGTCGCCTGCCATTTTTCGGAGAAGGCATACGCGGCATCAGCAGAATAATTTTCCACTTTGCCCGAGCGCATTCCGAGTTCTTGCGCGGTCCGGCTGTTATAGGCGTCCCGCGCGCCATCAACCACGAATTGGAGCGACAGCTTTTCAGTGGCCTCCCAGTTTGTGGTCAGGCGCACCTTGTCCTCAACGCGGTTGGCCAGGTACAGCGGGGCGATGAAGTTGCTGCCGAGGGTGCCGCCGTTCCGTAAATTGGTCAGAAAAGGCGAGCCGTAGCGATCGCTGCGTATGTAGGCCAGGGCGCCGGTGACGGTTTCGGATATGGAACGGCGCAGTTCGGCACGAAAGGCTATTTCATTGGTCTCGTCCCTGAAGCCGAGCGAGCGTACCGCAATTTCATTGCGCTGCCGGACTTCGTAGTTTGCACCGCCGGTGAAGCGGAAACCCATCGGCAACATGTAACTGGCCTCCAGCTTGCCGGTTATTGACCTCAGTGAGCGGGGTTCATTGGTGCCGTCCAGCGTCGAGGTGGCGGTTGCACCCGTGAAATACACGAAAACCGGGGTCTTGTCGTCACGGTCTTCATATCGAACATTGGCCAACACCGAGAGCTTCGGCATGGGCCGGCTGGTCAGGCCCATCTGCAGCAGTGTCGTATCGAGACGCCCTCCCAGGTTAGTTTGGCCGCCGGCGGACGGAAGGACAAAAGTGTCGTCCTGGGTCTGGTGCGTGTAAGCGATTTTGAAGGTGCCGCGCGTGGTCGGCGTAAATCCGTAACCGCCGCTCAGGTACACCTGGTGCGACTGGTTATCCGGCGGCAGGGTCATCAAGGAGAAAACAGCCACGGACGGGGCGACACCGGTGCCGGTGATGTTGAGGCTGGTATTCTGATTGTCGAACCAAGTCCCGTAATAGCCGCCGGACAGCTGCAGGCGCTCGCCGGTGTAGCCCAGTGTCGCGTCCAGTTGCCTGGTGTTCTGATGGATCGGGTCCGCCAGGAAATTTATTGCGGCAGGAGCATTATCGGTCCCTTGGCCGTACATGCGCGCGCCATCCTTGTCCTCGTTGCGCAAGCGCAACTGGAAGTCGAATCCGCCCGGCAGCAGCTTGTCGAAGCCGAACGTGGTTCTCTTGCGCTCGGTCTCCAACTGCACATTTTGCTTGGGTCCGCCGTTAAGGGTCAGGTTAGGCGTGCCGATCCCTGTCAGCCCTGTGTTTACGGTCAAGGGATTGAAGCGGGGTATTTGGCTGTAGTCTATGGAATAACCCCAGTCGCCCTGCCGCTGCTGCTCGAAGCGCAGTTCCCGGTCGTCCAGTCCGAGGTTGCGTGCCGAGAACTTGAGCCAGGTTCCCGTTTCATCATCGCGCTGCACCGCCTCAGCATCCAGCAGCCCATAAGCGCCGCGCTGGTTCAGACCGTTGTACTGCCCGAAGCGCTGGTTGTTGCTGTCCACGTAGCCTACGCCCAAACTGACCGTGCTCTCCGGCTTGATAAGCCTGGCGACTTCCGCCTCATCTGCGGCTTGCGCCGCCGGCCAGAATGCCGCAAGCAGCGCGACAGCGAGTGGAAAGTTATATCGTGTATGTGTGTCCATGATCGATCTCCCTTCGGCCTATGTCACCGCCGGAAAGTCCTTTCACCAGTATTAGTCGGTGCCGGGTCGTTGGTACCGTGGATGTTGGTATGGCAGTTCAAGCAACCCCGCGCCAATATGATTCCTGCGGAACGCTGGGCGTTGGCTGTCGTCCCGGTCTGCGGGCCCGTGATGCTGGGCATATGGCCTCGATGTCCGGTGGGCTCGTGGCATTCCTGGCACAGGAACGGCGGGCGCGCTTTGAGAAGATTGGCAATGGTCGTGCCGTGCGGGTTATGGCAGTACGCGCAGTTCTCCTGTACCGGCGGGTGGTTGCGGACGAACGGCCCGCGCTTTTCCATGTGGCAGGTGTAGCAGGTCTCGTTCACGCTGTCGCGGACCATCAGCGACGGAGACACCGAGCCGTGCGGATTGTGGCAGTCCGAGCAGACCACCTTGCCTTCAGGCATCGGGTGGCGGGAGGGACGGTTGAACTGGGCGCGCTGCTCCTTGTGGCAGGTGAAGCACACGTCCGGCTGGGTGAGCTTGTCGCGGACTTTATCGTGGTCGGTATGAATCTGGTGGCAGGTCGTGCAGGTGAGTTCGCGGCTCGCGTGCGTGCTCCCCTGCCAGTGTATGCGCCGGCCGCCCTGGTGGCAGGTCAAGCAGGCCTGGTTGCGGACCTCGATCGGCGTCGTCGAGCTTTTACCAAAAAGGCGATCAGGCCTGGGCCGTTTCTCGCCTTCGCGTTTGACGAGGTGGTTGTCGCTGTCGCCGTGGCAACTGGTGCAGGTCGGCGTGCGCTGATCGGCGACGGTGCCATGCTTGGTCCTGCCGATTGACAGGACCGGAACTTCTTCTCCCTCACCGTGGCAGCGTGTGCACTTTGCATCGCCCTTGAGGGCCAGGTCCTTGTGCGGAGCCTTGCCGGATTCCTCTTCGTCCGCCGCAGCGGAGTAAGCCGCGATGGCGATACCCAGCACCAGGATCGCGCCCTGTAGCCCGGCTAATGTTTTTTTCTTGAGTTTCATTAAGCGGTGCCTCCCTGAAGAATTGCAGCGGCGCAGCCCCCGGGCTATCCGGGGCACTCCCCGCTATTTGCTATCTTCATTTCCTGCAGCCAAGCGCCTTCCGGCTTCTTGTGCGCAATGCCGTAGTGACAATCAATGCAGGTCTTGCCTTAGGCGTTGCGTTTTGGGCCGCGCGCTTTATTATTATTCAGTTAGTCTTTTTATCGATTTCACGGAACCCATTTCGAATGAATGCGGTTGACCTTGTGCTGCTGTTTTTCTTTTTCGAATTATAGCGCACAAAAAAACGAGATCAAGCACACTTTTGCAAAGATTTTCAGACACAGGCTACTGGAATTAGGTTATTGGTATTTGATCTAGATCAACATAAAGCCGCTGGGTTAGTCCCGCGCAGAGGCTGCCGTTCAACCGCGTAATGGCCCGAAACGGCAGGCCGAAGCGATAACTGCGTATGCAGCAAAGGGCAAACGGGGTGCGATGCCCTGCATTACTCAGTAAACGGACTCGCCAGCGGCCTGCGTTTTTTTACTCGTAGCCCTTGGGCAGGTGGTGCGCTATCCCCTTATGGCAGTCTATGCACGTCTTGCCGCTCTCGCGCAAGTACTCCACTGTATGTTTCTTCTGGGCGCTTTTATCCTGTTTCGCCAGATCCATATATACGTACGCGTGGCAATTTCGGCATTCGCGTGAATCCGTGGATTTCATGGTATCCCACACGTGCTTGGCGAGTTCCTCACGATGAGCTTCGAATTTCTCCCTTGTGTCGATGGTGCCAATCATTTTGTGGAACAACTCGTTCGAGGCCTTAACCTTGCGGACAATCTTGTAGACCCACGGTCGCGGAACGTGGCAATCCGGGCAAGTCGCCCGAACGCCTGCCGGATTCTTGTAGTGGATCGTCTCTTGGTACTCTTTATAGACGTTGTCTCGCATTTCGTGACACGAAATGCAGAAAGCTTCCGTATTGGTCGCCTCGAGGACCGTATTGAAGCCGCCCCAGAAAATGATGCCCGCCGCGAACATCAATATGCCGCCCGCCGGGATCCACAGCAGGTACCACTTACGATGCTCGTGCCATAATGCTTGCCAGCGGCTCCCGGGCCTTTCGCCTTCCTTCTCGTCAACCATGTGACGATCCCCCTTGGTTTGGTTTCGGTGCAGGCTTGCAACTCACACGAACCGGCGCACCACCCCGGATTATTGGATGCTCCCGTAGTAATTGACCAGCGCATCAACGCCCGCCTTGTCAAGCTTTTCTATTTTCGGCTTCATCTTCTGCTCCATGGGGCGTTTGCCGGCACTGTACTGCTTGAACGTTTCCTCAAGGTAGGGTATCCACTGGCCCGCCAGGATGCCGGCGTCGTCACTGGCAGCGCTGCCGTTGTTGGAGTGGCACTTGTCGCAACTGACGTCGTGGATCTCCTTGCCCTTCTTCGCCAGCGCCGGGTCGAACTTCTGTTTGGCGCGGACAAATTTCTTCCCAGCAAAATACTGGGCGACCTGCTTGATGTCACCGCCCACTTCCTTTGCTTCCTTGCACATGTCGGTCTTCGTTCCCTTCTTGGGGCCGGCCTTTATCTCTGTTTCGGGACATGGCCTTTCCTTCTTGCTGTAGGACTCCAGGCTCAATTTGATGTATTCCGCCGAAACGCCCCCGATGATCGGCACTTCCGATTCGGTACTGGCGCCATCCTTGCCATGGCAATTTGCGCAAGTTTCCGTCAGCTTCGCCACATCGGCGGCCCAAGCGCCGCTCGCCAGCGAAAAACCAAATAAAGCACTACATGCCAACAAAGTAAATCCGGTAGCTTTCTGCATCATGGTGTTGTTCTCCAAGTTGATCATACGGTCGATAGCGTCTTTCCAGTGCTCCCTAGGCATATGCTTGATAGTCGAGGGGCTACGTTTTCGGACGGTGACAGTCGAACATTCACCCGCAACTCTTGGCTCCATCACCGGCCGAAACCGCGAAGCGCGGGGTGGCGAACCCGAGCACCGTCAAGGACAGAAACAGCCAAATGTTCTATCCTTGCATCATTTCATCCTGTGGTTCGCACCAAGACAGAGGGTGAGAGGTTTTCTCCCACCCTGCTGGCTAATATACTCGAACTCAACTCAGAACCCAAACATCACCCGAACCGTGGCCCCATTGTCGTTCAGTCGCGCTGTAACTGCTTCGGACGTGTCCTTGAAGGAGTGATGGCGAAACTCGAAGACCAGCTTGATATTCTGTTCATAAAGGTACTGCGCGCCAAAGATAATGTCCCATTCGCTCGGTGTCGACTTTGTTATGCCAGTGACACCATCAACAGTCGACGTTGTGTCATTGAAAGCGTTACCCTTGAGCCAGTCGTAACGAGCGTATGTTATGAAATTTTTCTTGGGCTGCCAGTTGAGCTGGTCGAAACCGCCGTGCCATTTGAAATCTCGATTGAATCCGGTGGGATTGCTGTCGCGGTTCCACAGCAATTGGTTCTCGAGCCACACGGGAATTCCGAACGGCGCAAGGCTCAGCGTAAAGTCGGGCCCGATCCTTCTGGCTCTGTTGGGCACCTGAGCTCCGGACATGATGCCGTTCACCGGGTTCGCCGCAATCGAGGCAGATGTTCGGAGAGCATCGCCGTAGGTGTTCGGGCTAAAATAACCTACTACGCCGAACGACTGGTTGTACCAGCGCATGACCCAGCGCCCATACACATCTTTTGCGGTGTTGTTGTCGGCTTTCGCGTTGCTGCCGTTTGAAACGCCGAGGTGGTATTCCGCCCAAAACGTTTCCCTCTTTTCGGTATCGGTGATCGGTTTCCCGAAAGTCAACATACCGTTGACTTCGGCAATAAACTGCGGTTCGCTATATCTGAACAGAAAGTCATTGGGATCACCCCCGACCACGTCTTCTATGAATTTCGGGCTGATCAGCTCTAACGGAAGTCGCTCGTAAATAAGGTACTGGTTGACTGAGAGCCGCACCTTGCCGGACGCGTAGCCCAGCGGAAGGTGGGTTATACCGGCCAGTAAGTTGACGCTATCACGCGGCGCGTAGTCTCCGAGGAGGTTGTTCCACCAAAACTTCGCCACTTCGAAAGTCGGGCTTTCGGTGGCGAATTGAACGTGGCGTGGCCCGCCTGTGTTATTCGCTTCAAATTTACCCGTCGGCGTGAACTCCCACGCCTTGGTTTCAAACATCGGGAACTCAATGAAAGTGGACAGATGGCTGCCAATAGGCGAGGTCAGGAAAATACTTAAGTCCTCAAGGTGGAGGCTGGACCCTACCGAAGTCGCGTTGGTACCGTCAGATGCCTCGCGTTTCTCCGTACGGTAATCGAATCCGACGCCGGTGATTATTGACAACGGCAGCGTTGTCGGGATCGTGATCGTACCGTGTGAAATCTCGATGTCCTCGCTCTCCGGCTTTGCGTCCTTCCCGAAGAACGCGCGATAGCCGCTGAGCCTGAACGTGGCGCCCGCAGCGTTCAGCGACCCCCACATAGTATGGCAACGGGAACATTCCACGCCATACCGGCGCGAGTACGAGGGCACCGCCCAGGCGCTCTCCGTGAGTAGGATTAATATCGTTACAGTTAAGACAGAGAAGGCAACCATGGATCGCGCAGCTACCACCGCGGACACTACCGGCTTAATGTTCATCTTTGTCCCCTTATTTCGTATGAATTAACAATGAATTGCTGGCTCGTTTTAACGACGCAAGCACACTTCCCCACAACTTTCCGAAGCCTAGGCTACCGGGACTATGTTTTTTGGTATTTGATCTAGGTCAACAAAAAGCCTCTTTATGCGGCCTTGCAAACGTCGTAGCGAGCCTCTCCAACCGGAAATACGCTGCGGGCTTGATTAAAATCAATTCGCGCAGGATGCGCATCAGCGCGAAATTGAAAAAAACCTGGCCGCGAGTTCACCGAGTAACTGTTATTAGGACGAAGCAATTCGTGAACAAAACGAAAGTAGACAGGGCTCGCCGCTTCTCTTACGATGACCCGCAATACCCAATGCATCGTGAGGGAGTGGAAAATGTCCAAGCAAGCGGCGACAGCATCCCGGGAAGTGCCCGAAGAACAGCGCAAAGCCTTGCTCGCTGAATTACCGCAAAGGCCCGCGCACGAGGCCGTTCGGCTCCTAAAAAACAAACCTGCTGATTTTATCGTCAAGCTGCTCCTCGAACTCAATCCGGGAACAGCACAGCAACTGCTCCAGGAATTTTCCAAAAAACAGCTCGAGCAGATTCTCAACGCCGCTCCGCCTGAAGTCTCCAGGCAATGGCAGCATAATCAATCCTACCCCGAAGGCAGCGTCGGCAGGCTGATGGAGCCGGCGTATGCGGTATTCGATCCAGTGATCAGCGTCGCCGAAACCATAAGCAAGCTGCGCGATCTCATCAAAACCGCATTCATTACCTATGGTTATGTTGCCGATGATGCCGGCAGGCTTCTTGGTATCGTCACCATGCGCGACCTGCTGTTCGCTGATAAATCGCAACGCCTAGAGGAAGTCATGCTGGCCGAAGTATTTTTCCTGAAGCCGGAAATGCCGCTGGCCGACGCGATGAAGCTCGCCGTCAACCGCCATTACCCGGTGTATCCGGTGTGCGACGATCAGGGCCGTCTGGTCGGGCTGGTACGAGGCCAGGTTATGTTCCAGGTCGAAGCGTTCGAAATCAGCGCCCAGCCGGGTAGCATGGTGGGTGTGGAAAAAGAGGAACGTCTCGCCACACCTTGGGGGCGCAGCCTGAAGTTCCGCCATCCGTGGCTGCAATTTAATTTGCTGACCGCCTTCCTCGCCGCCGCGGTAGTCGGGGCATTTCAGGGTACGATCGATAAACTGGTCATTCTCGCCTTGTTCCTGCCGGTGCTCGCCGGCCAGTCCGGCAACACCGGTTGCCAGGCGCTTGCCGTCACTTTACGCGGACTGACATTGGGAGAACTGAAACGTGGCAAAGAGAAAGTTCTGGTAATGAAAGAAGCCTGGCTCGGGCTGCTCAACGGTTCTTTTGTTGGACTGACTGCGGGACTGGGCATGTACATTACCGCCAAACTGCAGGCCAACCCCGCCGCATTAATGCTGGGATTTGTGGTGTTCCTTGCCATGGTGGCAAGCTGTGTCGCCAGCGGTATTTCCGGTGCGATGATACCGCTCACACTCAAAAGACTGGGGTTTGATCCCGCCACCGCCTCGAGCATTTTCCTGACTACGGCGACCGATGTCACCAGCATGGGACTGTTCCTGTGGCTTGCCACCATCTTGGTAAAAACGTGATCTAGTCGTCTAAACTCTTCAGCCCCTTGACCCAGCGGCTATAGAGCCTGTCTGCAATGCGCTGCAGCCGCGGCACCCGGTTTTCCAGATCCGCCTGCATCTCCAGGGCGGTTTGCACCGATGGCCCCAGGTTCGCTGCAATTTCCCTTGCGCCCGTCTCGCACCAGCTCTTGATCAATTCGGGTGTCATTTCAACATGGCACTGCAAACCCAGGTGCCCGCCCAGCGCGAACGCCTGATTTTCGCACCGCTGGCCGGAAAGGATGCGCTCGGCGCCTCGAGGAAGTGTGAACGTTTCGCCATGCCAGTGAAACGATAAAAACGATTTCAGCGAATTCCCCAGCCATTCTTTGGCTGCCGGGTTATCTTCCACTGTTACTTCACCCCAGCCGATTTCCTTGACCGGATTTTTGCGCACCTCTCCGCCCAGGGCTTTCGCCATCAATTGCCCGCCGAGGCAATGGCCCAACACCGGAATTTCCTGTTTCACGGCCTGTCGAATCAGCCCGAGCACCTGCGGAATCCACGGCAAATCGTCGTTCACGCTCATGGGACCGCCCATGAATACCAGGCCGCTGTAATCTCCCGCTCGCTGCGGAAGCGGCTGCCTTTCGTCAATTTTGACGAGCACCCATGGAATCCCATGCTGCGAGAGAAATGTGGCAAAATAACCCGGACCCTCGGTGGGCGCATTCCGGAAAATGGCGACGGACTTCATGGAAACGGCCTTATGTTCAAGAAACAGGAAAATTTTAGTTTAGTTTGCCTGCTTTTCCTACTCTTTGCGGAGCCGGCGGCGGCCACCGATGTCAACGTCGTCGGCTTGTTTACGGGCAAGGCGGTGGTGACCATTGACGGCGGCAAGCCGCGCACCTTGAGCAACGGCCAGACCTCTCCGGAGGGAGTGAAACTGATCAGCGCCAATTCCGAATCAGCGGAATTTTTAATCGACGGCAAGCGGCAAGTGCTGAGCCTCGGCCAGGGCATCACTGCGAATTTTGCCGCCACCGAAAATGCCAGCGTTACCCTGTTTGCCGACTCAAACGGACACTTTGTTTCGGAAGGCAGCATCAACGGTACACCGGTGAAATTCCTGATCGATACCGGCGCGACCATGATTTCGATTTCCAACGCCGAGGCCACGCGGCTGGGCATTAATTACCTCAAAGGGCAGCGCGGCCTGGTTTCCACCGCCAACGGCACTGTTCCGGTCTATACGGTAAAGCTGGACGAGGTGAAGCTTGGCGACATTTCCATGAATAACGTCAATGCGCAGGTACACGAAGGCAATGCCCTGCCGATAGCGCTGCTGGGAATGAGCTTCCTGAACCGCGTGGAAATGAAGCGTGCAGGCTCGCAGATGACGCTGATCAAACGATACTGATCAGCTTTTAGTTTCCGCCGAGGCTTTGAATCATGCCATCGGCTACGCCATGCCTTTTCTTGTCCCGCTGGATCAGGGCGTAAGCCGAATGGTTATGAATGGATTCAAAGTTCTCCGATTCGACCACGTACGCGTCAACGCGCTTGTCGCGATTGAGCCGCGCGGCGATATCGCGCACCATGTCCTCGACGAACCTGGGATTGTCATAAGCGTGCTCGGTGACGTATTTCTCGTCGGGGCGTTTGAGCAGCCCGTACAGCTCGCTTGAGGCGTTCTCTTCCACATAGCGCACGATTTCCTCGATCCACACAAAGCCGCTGGTGCGCGCCGTCACGGTCACATGCGAGCGCTGGTTGTGCGCGCCGCGCTCTGAAATCTCCTTTGAGCAGGGGCACAGGCTGGTGACCGGAACCACCACCTTCATGGCGAAGTGGTATTGGCGGTCCACGATTTCGCCGATGAAGGTCACGTCGTAATCGAGCAGGCTCTCCACTCCTGAAACCGGCGCCGCCTTGTTGACGAAGTAAGGGAAGCTCATTTCGATGTGGCCGGCTTTGGCTTCAAGCTTGTCCACCATCTCGCGCAAGATGCTCTCGAACGATTCCACTGAAATTTCCCGCTCGTGGCTGTTGAGTATCTCCACGAAGCGCGACATGTGCGTGCCCTTGAAGTCGTGTGGCAGATCCACGTACATGTTGAACTGGGCGATGGTGTGCTGCACCCCGCCGCTTTTGTCCGCCACCCGCACCGGGTGGCGAATGGATTTGATGCCCACCTTGTCTATGGACAGGTGCCGCGTGTCCGGAGAGCTTTGCACGTCCGGTATGGAAGAAAGAATGGGTTCTGGGAAGTTCATGTTTTAATCCTCTGCATTAATTATAACCCGGTCTAATAGTTGAGTAAACGACTCGGATATCAATCCCGGCGTATGATCTGGTTATCGCCCCGGGGTTCAAAGCGGCGTTCAAAACTGCCGCAATACTATAAAGTCCGCAAGCTGCCGTAGCCGTTTGCTGCCTTCGTCAAATCCATCCAGCGCCTGCATGGCATCGCTTCTCAGCTGCCCGGCCAGCTCGCGCGCCGCCGCAACGCCCATGATGCTCACGTAAGTCGGCTTGTTATTGTCGGCATCCTTGCCTGCGGTTTTGCCCAGGGTCGCGGTGCTCGCCTCGGCATCGAGAATATCATCCACCACCTGGAAAGCCAGGCCGATGCACTTGGCGAAATGATCGAGTTTGCTCAGCTGTTTTTTCTCGAGGCTGGTGCCGCACTGCGCGCCCAGCAGCACTGCGGCGCGGATCAGCGCGCCGGTCTTATGAATGTGCATGAATTCGAGTTCGGGCAACGTGAGCGATTTGCCGGTGCTGTCCAGATCGACCGCCTGCCCGCCTGCCATGCCGCGCGAGCCGCTTGCTGCCGCAAGCAGTTTCAGCATTTCCAGCTGGCGCGCGGGGTCATCGCTTAAACGGTATTCAGCGAGCAGCTGAAACGCCAGGCTCTGCAGGCTGTCGCCGACCAGCAGCGCCGTGGCCTCGTCATATTCGACGTGGCAGGCGGGCTTGCCGCGCCGTAATACATCATTGTCCATACACGGCAAATCGTCATGCGCCAGCGAATAGGCGTGGATGAGTTCCACTGCTGCGGCCGCAATCGCTACCCGCTCCACATCGGCGCGCGCCGCTTCGCCTGCGGCAAAAGCCAGGAGTGGCCGCACTCTTTTCCCGCCCCCCAGCACCGCGTAGCGCATGGCCTGATGCAGGCGCTGCGGGGCGACATCGGCGGGCGGCAGCACGCTTCCCAGCGTGGTTTCGGTGCGCGCGTGGTGCGCGCGCGCCCATTCCTGAAAATCATCCGTCGGTATCGTCGGCACCGGATAAATTTTTCAGCGTGTCGGCTTCCAGAATACGCACCTGCTGCTGCACTTCGGCAAGCGCGCTCTGGCAGTATTTGAGCAGTTCCGCGCCGCGCTTGTATGCGGCCAATGATTGCTCCAGCGGCAACTGGCCGGCCTCCATGCTGGCGACAATGCTTTCCAGCTCGGCAAGCGCGGCTTCAAAGGTTTGCGATTTGGTTTTGGCCATTACTTTATTTATATAAGGTCCGGGCGAATAGTAAAAATAGCGCACTCCGCGGCAATCGGTCAACGACGAGACTTAAGGTACTCCTGATAAAATCCTTGCACTTTATCCCCGTTTGCTTAGAATAGCGCCAATTTATCCGCAACTGGCAATTTATCTGCAACTAGCGTAGGGGGTCATGGTCTCAGAATTTGTGCTTTGCCCAATTGGAGGACGTGAAGATGTCTAATCTGGCTCAGGCGTCTGTGCTCGCTTCAACTTCGTCGCAACTTCCGGTCAACTGGTATTTCGATGCGCGCATCGCCGAAGCCGAAAAAGCCGTCCTGTTCGACCGCGGCCCGGGCTACATCGGCCACCAACTGATGGTCCCCAATATCGGCGATTACCATGTCCTCAACTGTATGAACGACGCCAAATCGCTGGTCCACAATGAGCACGGCATCGAGCTCATTGGCAATGTCTGCCGCCATCGCCAATCCATCATTCTCAAAGGCCGCGGCAACGCCAAAAATATGGTCTGCCCGCTGCACCGCTGGACTTATGCGATGGACGGCAAATTGCTCGGCGCCCCGCATTTTCCCACCACCCCTTGCCTCGATCTCCCGAAGACTCCGCTAACCCGCTGGAACGGCATGTTGTTCGCGGGCGGCCGCGACGTGGCGCAAGACCTCGCCGGACTCGGCGTGCTGAAGGAATTTGATTTTTCCGGCTACCTGCTGGACCGCGTGGAAGTGCAGGAATACGCCTTCAACTGGAAGACTTTTATAGAAGTCTATCTTGAGGATTACCACGTGGTGCCGTTCCATCCCGGCCTGGGGAACTTCGTGGATGCCAGCAACCTGAAGTGGGAATACGGCGAGTGGTACAACGTGCAGACCGTCGGCGTCAACCGCAAGCTCGCCAAGCCCGGCACGCCGGCCTACCAAAAATGGCATGAAGCGGTGCTGCGCTACCGCAACGGGGAAGAACCACCCTATGGCGCGATCTGGTTCACGTATTATCCGAACATCATGGTCGAATGGTATCCGCACGTGCTGGTCATCAGCACCTTGTATCCGCGCGGAGCCGAAGCCTGCACCAACGTCGTCGAATTCTATTACCCCGAGGACATCGCCCTGTTCGAGCGCGAGTTCATCGAAGCGGAACAGCAGGCCTACAACGAGACCGCAGTAGAAGATGATGAAATCTGCATGCGCATGACAGCCGGCCGCAAGGCCCTGTATCTCGCCGGCGAGAACGACTGCGGCCCCTACCAGTCGCCGATGGAAGACGGCATGCAGCACTTCCACGAGTTTCTGCGGCGGCAACTCGCCGGCCAGATTTAGCATGGTGTATTCCTCTCCTCACCCCTCACCCCTCACTCTTCGCGCTTCTTGATGCAGTCCTTATGGATGCTGGCAGCGGGCCTGCTGTTCGCCTGCATGAGTGTGTTCGTCAAACTGGGCGCGGCGCATTTTTCCAGCGCCGAATTGGTGTTTTACCGCTCCGTCATCGGGCTCGCGGTAATTTACGTGATTACCCGGCACCAGCGGCTGCCGCTTGCCACCCGGCACTGGAAAATGCATCTGGCGCGCAGCCTTTCGGGTTTCGTCGCACTCCTTCTCTACTTCTACGCCATCAGCGCCCTGCCGCTCGCCACGGCGGTTACGCTTAATTACACTTCGCCGCTGTTTCTTGCGCTGCTCACCACGTTGTGGCTCAAAGAGCGCGCGCACTGGCCGTTGGTGCTTGCCATCATCCTGGGATTTGCCGGCATTGTGCTGCTGCTGCGGCCGACGCTGAATCAAGAGCAGTTTTTCGCCGGCTTACTCGGCCTGGTTTCCGGTTTTCTCGCCGGCATCGCTTATTTCAATATCAAGCAGCTTGGAAAAATCGGCGAGCCTGAATGGCGGGTGGTATTTTATTTCACCTTGTTGTGCACGGTCGGCGCGGGAATATGGATGCTGCTGAACACCTTCCACAGCGTGAACCGGGAAAACCTGCTCATTTTGCTCGGGCTGGGCACGACCGCAACCCTGGCGCAGCTTGCCATGACTCGCGCCTACGGCAAGGGTAAGACTCTGGTTTCCGACAGCCTCGCCTACAGCACGGTGGTGTTTGCTTCATTGTTCGGCATTGTGTTGTGGGGCGAATTGCTGTCCGTTAGCGGCTGGCTGGGCATCGGCCTCATCGCGGCCGGCGGCATCCTCAGCATCAAGGCCGCGCCCCCGCGCGGCATGCCGGACGAATGACATTGCTGTTGCCGCCGTAGTTTCCTAATATTAAATAAGGAGCTCCCGATGATCTCAATCCAACATGCAGGCAACCTGGTCACCGCCAACGTTCTGGGCGAATTCACCCTTGCCGACTACCGGGAATTCGAAGAGCGCGTGCTGGAAAAACTGCGTTCCGGCAAAAAAATTAACTTGTTGATTGATCTGCGCGACATGGTGCGCTACACGCTCGACGTGGCGTGGGAGGATATCCGCTTCACCCACAGCCACGAGCATGATTTCGGAAAAATCGCGGTCATCACCGACAATCAGTGGCTGACCTGGAGCGCCTGGTTCTCACGCCTGTTTGTGGATGCCGATATCCAAGTGTTTGAGGACGACCGCGCGGCGCAGGACTGGCTGAAAGCTCGTGGAACCTCTGATTAAGTCCCCCACGGATTGCGTTGCTGGCAAAATGCGGATGGATGCGAGGCGCGCGACGAAGGTCGTAGTTGAGCCTACGAAGCCGAGGAGCGCAACGACGCAGACGCCGTATTTTGCCGCAACCCGGAGGGACGGGGCTTTCCGGGCAGTCTGCTTTGTCGCTCGGCTTGTGAAGGGGATCAACCATTCACTGCGCCTCGCTTCGCGCATACCGTCCCGGAAAGCCGCCGTCGCAACCGCGTAGGACTTAATCAGAGGTTCCGTAAACACCATGACCCATACCACTCTTGTCTCGACCAGCCTGCTCGCAAAGCACCTCGATGAACCGCGCTGGGTGATTTGCGACTGCCGCCACGACCTTGCCGACCCCGGCGCGGGGCGCCGCGCTTACGTTGCCGCGCACATTCCCTCGGCGCGGTTCGTGAATCTGGATGCTGACCTTTCGGCGCCGTCCACCGGAAGCAATGGCAGGCATCCCCTGCCTTCGCCTGAAAAATTCTGCAAGACACTCGGCAAGCTCGGCATTGACCGCGAAAAACAAGTCGTGGCCTACGACAGCGCGGGCGGCGCGTTCGCCGCGCGTCTGTGGTGGATGCTGCGCTGGCAGGGATTTGACAGCGTCGCCGTGCTCGACGGCGGATTCCCGAAGTGGCTCGCCGAAAAGCGCCCCGCAAGCAGTGAAGTGCCGCGCATAGAGCCGGTCATGTTCGATCCCAAGCCGCAAAACAACTCGGTTGACGTACGTTTTGTCGAAACGCATCTGGGGCAAGACGCCATGCTGCTCATTGATGCGAGGAGCCCCGAGCGCTACCACGGCATCGTTGAGCCGCTCGACCCGGCGGCTGGACATATTCCCGGCGCACTCAATCATTTTTTCCAGAACAACCTC
>JBGQCF010000036.1:0-23853 GCA_041495205.1 Gammaproteobacteria bacterium | reverse complement strand
CCCTCAAACCGGAGTTAGCCAGTTGTGGTGTTTTTTCGATTTTCCGGTCACGCAATCGAAAAACATTGCTTGCAGCTTTGCAGTGACCGGTCCGCGCTTGCCGGAGCCGATTTTGCGGTTATCCAGCTCGCGGATCGGCGTCACTTCAGCCGCGGTGCCGGTGAAAAACGCTTCGTCTGCGGTGTAGACGTCGTCCCGGGTGATGCGTTTGGCCGAAACTTCGTAACCCGCTTCGCGCGCCAGCGTAATCACCGCATCGCGTGTAATGCCGATTAGCGCCGAGGTGAGTTCCGGCTCGTACAGCTTGCCGTTTTTGACGATGAACAGGTTTTCCCCCGCGCCTTCGGCGACAAAGCCGTCCACATCCAGCAATAACGCTTCGTCATACCCATGCTCGGTCGCTTCGGTGTTCGCGAGGATGGAGTTGGCGTAAGTGCCGGAATAC
Source organism: Gammaproteobacteria bacterium (assembly GCA_041495205.1). Classification (GTDB taxonomy): domain Bacteria; phylum Pseudomonadota; class Gammaproteobacteria; order Burkholderiales; family JAHFRG01; genus JAHFRG01. The sequence goes on along the minus strand of JBGQCF010000036.1, from coordinate 23,408 downwards.
TTGGCACGGCACATGGTCACGTTGACATGATGGCGCATGTAGGACGAGGTTTTGACGCGGATGCCTTTTCCCAGCGCTTCTGCGCCCAAATACGCGCCCCACGGCCAGGCGGCAATAGCGACATGCACCTTGACGCCTTTGGGAGAAACGCCCATTTTCTCCGAACCGTAAAACGCGATCGGCCGGATATAGCATTCGGCCAGTTTGTTGGCGCGCACCACTTCTAATTGCGCTTCGAAGATGGTTTTCCTATCGTAAGGTATTTTCATCATGTAGATGTGCGCCGAGTTGAACAGCCGCTCGGTATGTTCTCTGAGCCTAAAGACGGCGGTGCCTTTAACGGTTTTGTAGGCGCGCACGCCCTCGAACACCGCCAGGCCGTAATGCAGCGAGTGGGTAAGCACGTGGGTGGTGGCTTTGCGCCACGGCACCAGCTTGCCGTCATACCAGATTTGACCATCGCGGTCGGCCATGGACATGGTATTCTCTCCATAAATTTAGACGCGGCTATTCTAGCGTATTTTTCGCCGGGTGATGAGGAACCGGGCTAAGGAACCTCTGATTAAGTCCCGCGCAGTTGCGACGGCGGCTTTCCGGGATGTGATGCGCGAACTTGCCTTGACCGGCATCCAGTCAATAGATTAACCTAGAAACTCCATAACCAATATTTCTCCCAAGAACAACTCTCATGCCTGATGAGGCGCGGGCTACCCGCAAATCCAGTGATTTTCTGGGGCGGCTGAATGAATCGTTAATCAGCCCGTCTGATTCCGAAGACGAGAGGTTGCGCAAGACACTGCTGCTGTTTACCTGCGGGTTGATGAACGTGGCTGCGGGGGTCTGGCTCCTGATTTACTGGGTTATGGGCATGCGGCTTTCGACCACGATCCCGCTGGGCTATCAGATGGTCTCGGCGCTGACGCTGCTGATTTACCTGAAAACCAAAAATTTCGCCTTTTTCCGCTTTACCCAGATCAGCCTGCTGTTGTTCGTTCCCTTCATTATTCAATGGAGCATCGGCAACTTCATCAGCTCCAGCGGCATAGTGCTGCTGGCTTTGCTGGCGCCGGTGGGCGCGATGGTTTTTCAGGGGGCAAAAGAGTCGATTCCCTGGTTTGTTGCCTATGTGGTGTTCACCGTGATCTCGGGGTTTTTTGACTATTTTCTCGCGGAAGGGACTGTGACCGGGGTGCCGATGAAAGTCATCCCTGTGTTTTTTGTTCTGAACTTCACCATACTTTCGAGCATCGTTTATTTACTGATACGTTTCTTCGTCCAGAAAAAAGAAATGTTTCAGATCGAGCTTGGGGAAAAAAACCGGCTGTTGCAGGTAGAGCAAGATAAATCGGAACGCTTGCTGCTCAATATTCTGCCTCAGCATATCGCTCAGCGTCTGAAACAGGACGAAAAAACAATCGCTGATGGATTGGGGGACGTCACCGTGATGTTTGCCGACCTTGTGGATTTCACCAAGCTCGCCGAACGCATGCCGCCCAGGCAAATGTTGGACCTGCTCAACGATGTTTTTTCCAATTTCGACTCGCTCACCGAAAAATACCGCCTGGAAAAAATCAAGACTATCGGTGATGCCTATATGGTGGCCGGGGGTCTCGGCGAGGAGCGGGTTGATTACGTGGAAGCGATTGCCAATATGGCGCTGGACATACGTGACGTGATAAAACAGCATCCGGCATTAAGCCATCAAAAACTGGATATTCACATCGGTATCGCCACCGGCCCGGTGGTTGCGGGAGTGATCGGCACCAAGCGTTTCATTTACGACCTGTGGGGTGATACCGTCAATCTCGCAAGCCGCATTACTTCGGGGGCGGTTCCGGGCACGATACAGGTTGATGAAACTACGTACCGCCGGCTCAACGGTCGTTTCCTGTTCGAGCAACCGCAGATCCTGCTACTCAAGGGCAAAGGCAAAGTAACGGTCTACCAGCTTTCAGGAAGATAGCTGTTCCCGGTTAAATACCCACTCCCAGAACTCGAGTACCGCCTCGCGCTGCTCTTTGACCACGGACGCCTCGACGCGCGCGTATTTTTCATTGTTCAATCGCAGGCCGTGCTGCAGGCGGCGGAATTCGCGGTAGCCGTTTCGCACTTGCTCGGCGAGATCGGCGGGAAGCAGCTTGAGCTCTGCTGCCAGTTTCAATAAAGCCAGATTGCCGATGTTGCCGGTCAACTCCGGGTGGGCGTGCGCATACCCCAGCACCAGGTATTGCACGATGAATTCGACATCAACAATGCCTCCACGGTCGTGCTTGAGGTCAAACAGGCCGCTCGTATTGGGATGGGCCTCCAGCAATTTGCCGCGCATATTCAGAATTTCGGCACGCAGCTTTGCCAGATCCCGCTTTGCACAGAGCACCTCTTTGCGGATTGCTTCGAAGCGGTTTCCGATTTCCTGATTCCCCGCGACGAAGCGTCCGCGGGTCAGAGCCTGGTGTTCCCATACCCACGCATGCCGCTGCTGGTATTCGCCGAATGCGGCAATCCCGCTCACCAGCAGGCCACCGGCGCCGTCAGGGCGCAGCCGCAAGTCCGTCTCGTAAAGAGTTCCCGCCGCGGTGTAGCTTGTGAGCCAGGTGTTGATGCGTTGTGCCAGCCTGGCGTACACCATCTGCGCTTCGGGGTGTTCGTCGTCGTGGAGAAAAATCAGATCCAGATCGGAAGCATAGCCGAGCTCTTTGCCGCCCAGCTTGCCGTAGCCGATGATGGCGAAACGCGGCTCATCGCGGTGCTTCTGGCGCAGTCCCTCCCAGCACAAGCGCAGCACCTCTTGCAGAATGAGGTCGGCGAGATCGCTCAAATGATCGCTAAGCTTCTCGAGCGCCAATAATCCTGCCAGGTCCTGCGCTACCAAGCGGAACACCTGGGCATGATGAAACTGCCGCAGGATGTCCATTTGCTGCTCGATGTCGGCGTCCCGCAATTGCGCGCGCAACGCGGCTTGCAGGCGCGGCCAATCGGGGGGAGAGTAAAGCGTGCGCGGATCCAGCAGCTCATCCAGCACCAGCGGATGCTGCGCCAGATACTGCGCAGCCCAGGAGCTCGCGCCGCAAAGTTTGGCCAGGCTTTGCAGCGCTTGCGGATATTCCAGCAACAGCGCCAGATAGGATTCACGACGGCCGATGCTTTCCGTAAACAGCAGGAGGCGTTCCAGCGCCGCATCGCCGAATGGCGCTGCCGCTTCGATCAAGGCCGGCATCAAGGCGTCCAGGAGCGACTGGGTGGCGGCGGGCATCTGCCGGTAGCGGCCGCTGTGCCTGATATTTTTCAGGCGCAGCACAATCTGCTGCGGATCGCGGTAGCCGAGCCTGGTGAGTTGCTTCACCGCCTCTTCGCCGGTGCAGGTTTCTTCCCATAACGCAAGCAGCGCATGAGATTTGCCTTGCGGCGCGGCGAACACTTGGTCGAAATGCAGGCTGACCCTGGCGCGGTGCGCATCGAGCTGCTGCAAAAACGCTTCAAAGCCGGTAAAACCCATTGCCTTGGCAATCAACGCCCGATCCTGCGCGTTTTCAGGCAATGATTGGGTTTGATCGTCATCGAGATATTGCAGCCTGTGCTCCAGGTTGCGCAGGAAAACATATGCGTCATGCAATTCCCTGGCGGCCTGCTCGGGCAGCAAGTTAAGGCGGACAAGATTTTTCAGCACGGTGAGTGTCTGGCGGATGCGCAATGTGCTTTCGCGGCCGCCACGGATCAACTGAAAAACTTGCGCGATGAATTCGATTTCGCGTATGCCCCCCGGCCCGAGCTTGATGTTCTCGCTCATGTCGCGCCGCTGCACTTCCTGCCGCACTTGCCCATGCAACGCGCGCATTGAATTGATTGCGGCAAAGTCAAGGTACTTGCGGAACACAAAAGGACGCGCAATTTGCAAGAGTTCCTCGCCGCGCTTGCCGCACACCACGCGCGCCTTGATCCAGGCATAACGCTCCCATTCGCGCCCCTGGGTGATGAAGTAGTTTTCCAGCATGGCGAAGCTCATGGCCAGCGGCCCGCTTTCACCGTAAGGGCGCAGCCGCATGTCAACGCGGAACACATAACCGTTTCCGGTCATTGCGCCTATCGCGGCGATCAGCTTTCGGCCGAGCCGATCAAAAAATTCATGATTGCTGATTGAACGCGGGCCGCTGGTCTCGCCTTCTTCCGGGTAGACGAAAACAAGATCAATGTCGGAAGAAACGTTGAGTTCGCCGCCTCCGAGTTTGCCCATGCCGACAACCAGCAATTCCTGCGGCTCGTGACTGTCTGAGCCGAAGGGAATGCCGTAGTCCTGCTGCATCCACGCATTAAGGTGGGTAATGGCGAAGTTGAGCGTTTCCTCGGCGAGACCGGTTGTGGTGAGAGTAACTTCGCTAAGGTCGGCCAGAGCGCAAAGGTCGCGCACAATGAGATGCAGCATGACCCGCCCGCGCAAATCGCGCAGCGCGCGGTAAAGCTCGGCTTCATCCCGCGCCGGACTCAGCAATGCGCGCATCTGCTGAGCGGTAAACGGCGCACGCAAGTTTTTGAGCAGCGAGTTTTTGAGTTCTGGCTGGCGGTGCAACAGTTGCTTCGCGTAACGGCTGAAATCCAGTGCGCGCTCCAGGAAGCGCTCATCTTCGTTCAACAAGGCTGAATCGGGCTTTCCCGGTGTATGCATGCGGAGAATCGCGTTACAATGCAAATTTATGCTGAGCGGTTCGCGGGACAAAACGTGGCGCGGTTGCAACTGTGCGCCTATTTTATTGTCTAGAACCTATCTCAACAATACCCACATGATGCGTTGCGGGCCAGAAAGCGATGACTGCAAGGCGCGAGGAGGCCGCATAGCCAACCCTATGCAACGACGAGCAACGCTGCAGGCGCGCTTGTCTGGCCGCAACCCTGCGGGACAGGGCGATTTTGAGCCATTTCGGCGTTGCTCGCCACTTATTTTGAATAACCAAACCGCGCGGCTCGCGCCTAGAACTGTCATCAAAATCGCCGTCGTCGCACGTGCGGATATTGTTGAGATAGGTTCCGCACTTACTTGGCAAACTCTACGATGACGAACATCCCACCTTTATTCAGGACCGGCCCAAGACGGGGTTGGCTGCTGCGGCTTTTCCTTGTCTGCATTTTGCTGGCGGGTTTTGGTATGGTCACACTGTTGCTGGCGTTGCGCTACTGGTTTTTGCCGAATATCGAAAGCTACAGGGACGCTATTGCGGAAGCGGCTAGCCGCGCCGCAGGGCAGCGCATCACTATCGGCAAAATCATCGCAGACTGGGAAGGCTTGCGCCCGCATCTTTCGCTCGAGGACGTTCAGGTGTTTGACCAGGCAGGGCGCCCGGCGCTGGTGCTGAGCCGCGTTGCGACCACCTTATCCTGGCTTACGCTGCCAACAGGTGAGGTGCGCTTGCGTTCGCTGGAATTCGAACAGCCAAATTTAAGCATCCGGCGCGATTCCCAAGGCGTGATATATGTGGCCGGAGTGCCGCTCAGCCAGCGCGAAGCGGGGACGGGTTTTGTTGATTGGCTGTTGAAACAGGAGCGCCTGGTCATTCGCGATGCCACGATTCTTTGGCAGGACGAGAAACTTGCGGCGCCGCAGTTGGTATTGAATAGTGTCACGCTGCGCATGGACAACAAGGGGAATCGCCACCACTTTAGCCTGGACGCCACTCCCCCGGCTATTCTTGCCGCGCCTCTCGAGGTCAAGGGCGACTTTACCGGAGACAGTCTGGATCAGGATGATTTGCACAAATGGCGGGGCACAATATCCGCGCAGCTCGATTACGCGGATATTGCGGCGTGGCGCACCTGGCTGCCTTATCCGATTGAAGTGCAGAAAGGCTCAGGCGCGCTGCGTATATGGCTCACTTTGAGCGACGCGCAAATCCAGGAGGCGGCCGCCGATGTGGTTTTGAGCCAGGTCAAAACGCGGCTTCGTCCCGATCTCCCGGAAATGAACTTAACCGAATTGCGCGGCAGGATAGGATGGAAAACCTTGAGCAGCGGTTTTGAATTGTCGGGTGTGAAATTAAGCTTGGCCGCTCAAGGCGGAATTGCCCTGCAACCGGCGGATTTCACGCTACGCATCTACCCGGGGAGCGATCAGGAGCCGATGCGCGGTGAAATCAAGGCCGATGCCTTTGATCTTCAGCCGCTGGTGGTGCTTGCCGACTATTTGCCGTTGGGGCAGGCGCTGCGCCAGCAGCTTCTCAACTTTTCACCCAAGGGCAGTGTCTACGACATGGCGCTGCAATGGAGCGGTGATTTGCCGATGCCTGGCCACTACAGCGTCAAGGGGCGTTTTGTTAATCTCGCTTTGAATGCTCATGAAGAATGGCCGGGCTTTCGCGGCATCAGCGGCGCCATTGAGGGCAATGAACAAGGCGGGCAAATCACCCTGGATACGAAAGACGCCAGCGTTGCGCTGCCCAGAGTATTCGAACATACGCTGAAATTTGACAGTTTGAACGCCCGGCTTGGCTGGACGTTAAAAAACGGCCAGACGAAGTTCAGCCTGAACCAGGCGCTTTTTTCCAACTCGGATTTGAGCGGAAATGTGCAGGGCCATTACCTGACCGTGAGCCGGGGGCCGGGCGTGATTGACTTGACTGGCAGCTTGACCCACGTAGAGGCGCGCAGCCTGAACCGCTATCTGCCTCTCATTGTCAACAAGGATGCGCGCGACTGGCTGGCCAATGCTTCGGTCTCCGGCGCGTTCAGCGACGTGCGCCTGCGCTTCAAAGGCGATCTCGCTGATTTTCCTTTCGCTGACGAAGCCAAAGGCCTGCTGCAGTTCACCGCGAAGGCGAACGGAATGGCACTGGACTATTTTCATGACTGGCCGAAACTGGAAAATATCACCGCCGATTTGCAGTTTCGTGGCAGGCGTATGGAAATCCATGCCGGCCAAGCCCGGATTTTGGGCGCGAAGCTGGCCAAGATTGACGCGGTGATTCCCGAGCTCGGCAATCACGATGAAGTGCTGCAAATCGAAGGGGAAGCGGAGGCGCCGGCAGAAGAATTCCTCAGGTTCATCGAGCACTCGCCGATATCCCGGATGACCAGCGGTGTTGCTGATGGCATGCATGCGGAAGGCGCCGCCAAGCTCGAGCTGAAGCTGAACATTCCGCTGCGCCGGCGGAGTGAAACCAAAGTTGCGGGCATATTCCATTTCAACGACAACCATTTGTCGTTCAATACCGATTTGCCGTCAATAGAACAACTAAAGGGCAGGCTGCAATTTTCCGAGTCCACGCTGCAAGCGCAAAACTTAAGCGCTCAAATTCTCGGTGGCCCGGCGCGTATCGAGATTGCAACCCAGGACGGCAATGTACAGATCTCAGCCCAAGGCAAAGCAAATGCCGATGCGGCGGAGAAATTCATTTCCTGGGCGCAGTACCTGCATGGCACGGCGGAGTGGCGCGGGAGCATTAATATCAGCAAGAAGCTTACGGACATGGTGCTTGAATCCAATCTGCAGGGCCTCACTTCGCAACTGCCCGCGCCTTTCGACAAAGCGGCGAGCGCCTCGGTCCCGCTGCGCTTTGAAACAAGAATCCCTGCTGCGCGCCCGGAGCGGGTTCTGCTCAATTATGGCAACGTGATGTCCATGCACCTGGTACGCCGCAAGGACGGGGAGCGCAGCTTTATTGAGCGCGGTGTGGTGGTATTTGGAGCCGACGCCGGCCGGCCCGACAAAAGCGGGGTTTGGTTGAGCGGTTCAGTGAAGAATTTCGATTTCGACCAGTGGAACGCCTTGCTCAGCGAGTTTGATTCCACTGGACACATTGATCTTGCCGGAATTGATCTTAAATTTGACACGCTCGATGCTTTTGACAGGCGTTTCCATGACCTCCATGTCAATGCCAGGGCTCAGGGGGGAAGCTGGCAGACTATGCTGGACGGCAGCGAAATCGACGGCGAGTTGATTTGGCAGCCGCAGAACAAAGGAAAGCTCATTGCGCGCCTGAGTAAATTGACCATTCCCGAAGCAGTACCTGAAAAAAGCGAGCAGCGAACCCAGAAAAGCCAGCAGAAAGATTTTCCTGCGCTCGATGTCTCCGCCGATAATTTCGTGCTGGGCGACAAAGCGCTCGGCAAGCTCGAATTGCAGGCGGTGCAGCAGGGACGCAACTGGCACATCCAAAATTTGCGCCTGAGCAACCCGGACAGTGTGTTAAACCTTGACGGCATGTGGCTTGCCTGGAGCACGCAACCGCAGACGCAAGCCAACCTCAATCTTGAAGTAACAGATATCGGCAACCTGATGGGGCGGCTTAAACTTCCGGAAGGCGTCAAGCGCGGGAACGCGAAACTGGTTGGCGCCTTATCGTGGGCCGGTAGCCCGCAGCACATCGATTATGCGACGCTGTCGGGGAATCTGCAGTTAAAGGCAGAAAAAGGGCAGTTTACTAAGCTTGAGCCAGGCATTGCCAAGCTGCTCGGAATCTTGAGCCTCCAGTCACTGCCACGGCGGGCATCGCTCGATTTTCGCGATATCTTCAGCGAAGGTTTTGCCTTCGATTCCATCACCTCCACCCTTAATATTAACCAGGGCGTGATCACGACCGAAAATCTGCGCATGCGCGGCCCGTCAGCGGAGGTGAACATGAGCGGACAAGTCAATCTCGCGCAGGAAACGCAGCAGCTCAAGGTGCACGTGGCGCCGAATTTAGTCGACAGCTTGTCACTGGCGGGATTCATAGGCGGTCCCATTATCGGCGTTACCGCCTTCCTGGTGCAAAAAGCGCTCAAAGACCCGCTTGGGCAGTTCATGTCCTATGAATACAATGTTACCGGCACCTGGTCTGAGCCGGTGGTGGCGAAACTGGGTACCCCGCTCCCGGCGCAGGAAATGCAGCTATGGCAAAACCCTTAGTTCCGTTGCGTACCGTGATTGAGTTTGCTTAATTCAGTTTGGCGAAAGATGCGCTGAAACGACTGCCCAGTGAATACCAAAACATATCTCATGCAAGCCGGCGCGCAACCGGGCGTATTCCGCATTGCCGCGATACAAATGGCTTCCGGGCCTAATGTCGAAGGCAACCTGCACGAAGCGGGGCGGCTGGTCGCCATGGCGGCGCAACAGGGAGCGAAGCTCGTGGCCTTGCCTGAATATTTCGCGATCATGGGCATGAAAGACAGGGACAAGGTGGCGGTGCGTGAAGTCGGGGGCGCGGGGCCGATCCAGCAATTTCTGAGCGATACTGCTAAAAAGCATAAAATATGGCTGGTCGGCGGCTCAGTGCCGTTGGTGGCCTCGGTGCCCGGCAAAGTGCGCAATAGTTGCCTGCTCTATGATGACAACGGCAAACTGGTTGCGCGTTACGATAAAATACACTTATTCGGTCTGGACCTCGGCAACGAGCATTTCCACGAAGAAACGACTATCGAAGCGGGCAGCGAAGTGGTGGTCGTGGATTCGCCATTTGGCAGGCTTGGTCTCTCGGTCTGCTATGATTTGCGTTTTCCGGAGCTCTACCGTGCGATGAAAGGGGTGGATATCATCCTGGTGCCTTCCGCATTCACCGAAACCACCGGCAAGGCGCACTGGGAAACATTGATCCGCGCACGCGCCATTGAAAACCTCGCTTATGTTCTGGCGCCGGCGCAGGGCGGCTATCATGTGAGCGGCCGCGAGACGCACGGCAACAGCATGATTGTTGATCCCTGGGGCGTAATCCTGGACCGCCTGCCGCGCGGTTCCGGAGTGGTAATCGCCGGGGTCAACCCCCTGTATCAGGAGAGCCTGAGAAAAAGCCTGCCGGCATTGACGCACCGCACCTTGCATCGAGTCTAACTCTGATTCCAAAAAGCATGCGCACCGAAACCCAATTTGCAAAAACGCCTTTTGAAACCGCGAACCTTTGCCTGCTTACTCCCTACGGACTGGACAGCCGCGAACTGCAGCGCGTGTTCGGAACCATGCTTTCACATCATATTGATTACGCCGATTTGTATTTTCAGATCACCCGCAGCGAGTCCTGGAATCTGGAAGAAGGCATCGTAAAATCCGGAAGCTTCAACATTGACCAGGGAGTGGGCGTGCGCGCGGTGTCGCATGACAAGACTGCTTTCGCCTATTCCGATGACATCAGCCTGAAGGCCCTGGAAAACGCGGCGCAGGCCACCCGCGCGATTGCGCGCCGGGGAAGTGAGGCGAAAACACAAGTGGTGAAGCGCGGTATGCGGCGCGAGCTTTATCTTCCCTGCGATCCGCTCGCAAGCATTCCGGACACGCACAAAGTTGCACTGCTGGAAAAACTCGAGCAATATGCGCGCCGCATTGACAGCCGGGTGACGCAAGTAATTGCGAATCTCGGCGGGGAATACGAAGTAGTGCTGGTGGCAAGGAGCGATGGTGTGATGAACGCCGACGTGCGCCCGCTGGTGCGCCTGTCTTTGCAGGTGATCGCAGAACAGAATGGCCGCAGGGAGCAGGGCACCTCAGGCGGCGGCGGGCGTTTTGACTATGCTTATTTCAGCGACGAAATTCTGCAGCGCTACGCCGAACAGGCGGTGAGCCAGGCGCTCACAAATCTGGATGCAAAGCCTGCCCCGGCGGGCACCATGACCGTAGTGCTGGGCTCTGGCTGGCCGGGCATACTGCTGCACGAAGCGATCGGCCACGGGCTGGAAGGCGATTTCAACCGTAAAGGCAGTTCCACTTTCAGCGGGCGCATCGGCGAACGCGTCGCTGCGCCCGGTGTTACCGTGGTGGATGATGGCACCATTGTTCACCGCCGCGGCTCGCTCAATATGGACGACGAAGGTAATCCCACGCAGCGCACGGTGTTGATCGAAAACGGCGTGCTCAGGTGCTACATGCAGGATACGCTGAATGCGCGGCTGATGGGCGTCCCGGTCACCGGCAACGGCAGGCGGGAATCGTACGCGCATATTCCAATGCCGCGCATGACCAATACTTATATGTTAAATGGTGACAAACACCCGGAGGAAATCATAAAATCAGTCAAGCACGGGCTGTACGCGGTGAATTTCGCAGGCGGCCAGGTGGATATCGTAAGCGGTAAATTCGTGTTTTCCGCCGCCGAAGCGTACATTATCAAAGACGGTAAAATCAGCCATCCGGTAAAGGGCGCAACCCTGATAGGCAACGGCCCCGACGTGCTGACCCGTGTTTCGATGATCGGCAACGATATGTCGCTTGATCCCGGGATCGGTACTTGCGGCAAGGAAGGGCAAAGCGTGCCGGTGGGAGTGGGGCAGCCGACGCTGCGCATAGACGGGTTGACGGTAGGCGGTACGCTATAGCGGGTTAAACAGTTAACGGAAAAGAAAGCAATATGCTCGATCGAGGAAACAGAACTTTCATCTGCAGCGTGGTATTCGCGGATATTGTCGAATATTCGAAGAAACCGGTCGCAGACCAGATGAGGCTCAAAGACGAATTCAACACGCTCATATCCGAGGCGATCAAGGATATACCGGCGGACGACCGCATTATCCTCGATACCGGGGATGGCGTGGCAATCAGCTTTCTCGGTGCTCCGGAAGAAGCGCTGTTCGTGGCCATGAGCCTGCGCGATGTGCTGGCCAGCACCCAGAATACCAGCGATTTGAGCGCGCGCATCGGCATCAATCTCGGGCCGGTGCGGGTGGTCAAGGACATTAACGGCCAACCGAACATCATCGGCGACGGCATCAACGTTGCGCAGCGGGTAATGAGCTTCGCCCAACCCAGCGAAGTGCTGGTATCCCGGTCTTACTATGAAGTTGTTTCGCATTTGTCGCAGGAGTATTCCCTGTTGTTTGAATATCAGGGCGCGCGCGCCGACAAACACGTGCGCGAGCACGAAGTTTATGTGGTGGGGTCGCCTGGTAAGGATATCAAGTTGTGGGTGGCTGGGAGAAAGGTCAAAGTGCGCAGCGAGACCGCTGCACAGGGAACAGACTCGAGCGCTGAGGCTGCCGATGCAGAAACTGTGATCAAGCCCAAAATGGGAAGCGCCAAAAAAATCCTGTACGCAGGCGTGTCGCTCGCTGTTGCGGTTGTGCTGGCATTTGCCTTGCGTGGCGGAAAAAGCGAGCCTGAACCGAGCGCGCCTCAGGTTGCGGCGGTAGTTAAATCTGCAAAGCCGTCTCAGCCAGACCAATCGCAACTCGCCAAGACGGTACAGCCGGCAGTTGCTCCCGTCCCGACTACGCAAGAGGCTCACCGGCCGTTTGTGCCTGCGCCGGACGCCAAGCCTGTATCCAAGAATGAAGTGCATAAAACGGCAGAAGCTCCTGCCACTTTGCCGGCAAGTCAGACAGGGTCTATCGCTCTGGCAATTAACCCGTGGGGCGAGGTATACATCGATGGCAGGAAAATGGGAGTTAGCCCGCCGCTAAAGGAACTTCAAGTAACGCCGGGGAAACATACCATAGAAATTAAAAATACCTCTTTTTCGAGTCATACTGAAACGCTGGAAGTCAACCTGAACGACCGCGTCAAAATCACTCATCAGTTCCGCTAAACGAGATGAGGGGAACATGCTGAATTCCAGATTGTGGGTGCAGTTCGCCGCGGTAGCCGTGCTGTGCGCCGGATGCGTAGGGCCGTTCAAGGATTACAATCCCATAACTCTAATGCAAGGCAAAGGCTCACCGGCGCTTACGGAGGGAATCAAAAAATACGAGGAAGGCGACTATGCGGAAGCACAGAAAAGCTTGCTAAGCGCATTAGACCAGGGACTTTCGTTCGAGTCGCACCAGGTCAAGGCGCATAAATACCTGGCTTTTATCTACTGCATTACCGGCAAGGAGAAGCAGTGCCGTGAGGAATTCAAAAAAGTGCTTCAAATAAACCCCGATTTCCAACTGGAACCCGCGGAGGCCGGCCACCCGCTGTGGGGGCCGGTGTTCCGCAGCGTTAAGCCGAAAAAGTAAACTGCTTGGTCACTTCGCGGCCAGCTTGGGCCAGCGGGTGAGTCTATTCGTTAAAATACCGCGTTTATAACTCTTTCTTGATCCCAAAAAGAAACCGGCTCAATCATGATTCTTATTCTGAATGAGAATGTAAATACTCAGAGCGCGGAGTATCAGCAACTCATGGAGCACTTGACCGCTCTTCCCAATATCAAGTGCCGGGTGCACCGCGAGCAAGGCGTCGAGCGCGCGCTAACCGAGATTTATCTCATCGGCAACACCAGCTCGCTGCAGATCGAGGACATGAAAAACCTGCCTTGCGTCGAGCGCGTGGTCAGGGTGTCCGAAGAATACCGAATTCTGGGGCGGCACAAGGATGACAGCCGGCCGACCTGGTTCGATTACAATGGCGTGCGGTTCGGGCAGGATACGCTGCATATCTTCGCGGGATTATGCGCGGTGGACACACCCGAGCATGTGGAAATCATGATGCAGGTGCTCAAGCAAAACGGCCAGGTGTGTACCCGCATGGGCGCATACAAGCCGCGCACCAGCCCGTATTCCTTTCAGGGCCACGGCAAATCCTGCTTGTCTTATGTGTTCGAGTCGGCGGGCAAGCATGGCATCAAGGTGATTGCCATGGAAATCACGCACGACTCGCAGGTGGACGAGATCCGCGAAGCATTGCAGAAAACCGGCAACCCAACCGGGGTGATGCTGCAAATCGGCACGCGCAATACGCAGAATTTCGAACTTCTGAAAAGCGTCGGGCGGCAGCAGGATTTCCCAGTGCTGTTGAAGCGCGGTTTTGGCATCACCCTCGACGAGTCGCTGAACGCTGCCGAGTATCTGGCATCCGAGGGCAACCGCAAGGTGGTGTTTGGCCTGCGCGGCATGAAGAGCAATATGGGCGACCCGCACCGCAATTTTGTTGATTTTTCCCATGTGCCGGTGGTGAAACGCTTGACGCGCATGCCGGTATGCATAGACCCGTCGCACTCGGTAGGCTCCCGCAGCATGGGGCCGGAGGGCATTCTTGACATCATGCATGTGACGGCGCAGGGCGTAATCGCCGGGGCCAACATGATTCTGGTGGATTTCCATCCCATGCCTGGCAAAGCGCTGGTGGATGGCCCGCAGGCGCTGCTGCTCAAGGAACTGCCGCAGTTTATCGAGGACGTGCAAATCGCCAGGGAAGCCTACCAGAAGCGGGTTGCGATTGCCGCGCGTTATAAAAACTGACCCGGATCCCGGGAGGCGACGCAGAGATGCATCGTGCTATTTTAGGCTCATCTTTATTTGCCTGTTAATCTGCCAACAAAAAATTACGCTTGTGAGGACGGTATTTTCATGTGCATGGAACGCCCTGAAGCCGAGCGCCGCAGCCACTATGCGCTGGATGACGGTGCTGGTAGTATTAAATTTGGGATACGTGTTCAATAGATTATTGCTCGGCTGGGTCAGGCACCGGCTTGATTTTCCGCGGGTCCGGTTCTGCGAAATCGCTGCTGCTCGTGCTGCTGGTGTGCCACCTTTTTACACGAGCTTTCGACAGGCAAATAGGCGACAAGGCATGAGTACGCGAGGGCTGGTAAAATAGCCAAAGTGCGAAGAGGGGCGCGAGTGATGGCAGAAGACACAAGTGCTAACCATAACCGGCTGGCGACGCTGGAACATCTCGGGGAAGGGACAGTGGTCGCGGACCAGATGTTCGCGATGATCGGCCAGGTGCCGTTTTTTGCCGAACTGGACCAGAACGACGTCAGGGCACTGGCGGGTTTCATGCGGCTCTACCGGGCCCAGTCCGGGGAGATTATTATTCGTGAAGGAGAACCTGGCGATTACATGTTGCTGCTGATCCAGGGGCAAGTGGATATTCTCAAGAAAGGCCAGCGTAGAATTGAACAGCACATGACTACGATACTGCCGGGAATGACCCTGGGCGAAATGTCCATGATTGATGGGGAACCGCGCTTTGCTACCTGTGTCGCGAAGGAAACCACCACCTTTGTGGTGCTGACCCGGGATGATATGGCGAGAATCATTCTTGAAAAACCAAGACTGGGCGCGAAGATACTGACTAAACTGGTGACCCTGCTGTCGCAGCGTCTGCGCCAGACCAGCCAACAGCTCCTCGAGTACATGGAAAGATAGGTCTTCCGTTCTTTTGCAGGTTTTTCGTCCTTGAAATCCTTTTTCTTTCATTCGCGCCGCAGCGGCGTCAAATTTTTCTCCGCAATTGCAGCATCCTGTTGCGCGCTCGCATCGCTGGCAGCGGCTTCACCCATCGGCATGATCGACGACCGCGGCAAAACGCTGACGCTTGAAGCTCCCGCCCAGCGCATCGTGGCGCTGGCGCCTTCCATAACTGAACTGGCATACGCCGCGGGCGCCGGAGCCAAACTGGTGGGGGTGAGCGAATACAGCGATTATCCGCAGCAAGCGAAAAATATCATCCGGGTCGGGGATGCCACGCACGCCGACATCGAGCGCATCGCCATGCTCAAACCCGACCTGGTTTTAGCCTGGAAAAGCGGCAACCATACAGGGGATATCGGCAAGCTGGAAGAATTCGGGTTCAAAGTTTTTGTCATGGAACCCGAAAAATTGACAGATATACCGCGCCTGCTGCGAAGCATCGGAAAATTGGCTGGAACCTCTGCTACTGCCGGGGCCGCAGCTGGGGATTTTGAGCGCAAGATGGAAACCTTAATGGTGCGCTACAGTCATAGACGGCCCGTTAAAGTGTTTTATGAAATCTGGCATGAGCCGCTGATGACCGTGAATGGTGCGCATATGACCAGCGATGTGTTGCGACTCTGCGGCAGTGACAACGCTTTTGCAACGGCGCGTATGCTGACGCCCGTGATTTCACCCGAGGGCCTGGTGGCAGCCGATCCTGAAGTGATTATCTCCGGCTATTCGAAACTTGAGAACTGGCAGCGCTTCAAAATGTTGAGCGCGGTGCGCAATCACCGTGTGTTTTTTGTGCAGCCCGAACTGCTCGAACGCCAATCACCGAGGATACTGGAGGGCGCCGGCGAAGTTTGTGAACGACTGGACAGGGTGCGGCAAGCTAACAACTGAAGGCTGCATTCCGGCGCCTTAGCATGGTGGCTTGACGCTGCCTGCTATCCAGTTGCCGCAGGCAGTGCGCCAGTGCTAAAAGATGCAGCGCGCGTTGCGCGAGAATCCGGCTTAACTCATCGGGTTTGAGTTTGGGACTAATCCCCGGCCTCCGTTATTTATTTAATTTATTTTTCCCCTGTTGCCACAGTACCTCACCGCGTTCGCGATTCAACGCCCGGCCAACGACGAACAACAGGTCAGAAAGGCGGTTCACGTAATTACGGGAGACCGCGGAAACCTTTTCGGAGTTGGCGAGTTTCACCAGGCTGCGCTCGGCGCGGCGGCACACGGTACGAGCGAGATGTGCAAGGCTTGCCGCGCGCGAACCGCCGGGCAGGATGAACTCCTTAAGCGGCGGCAGATCGGCGTTGAAAGCATCCAGAGTGTTTTCCAGGCGCTCAACCTGGCTTTGCGTGATGCTGAGTTGGCCCGGCATGCACAGTTCCCCGCCCAGATCGAACAGGTCGTGCTGGATATCGATTAGACATGTCCTTACTCCGGGAGGAAGGTCTTCGGCGAGTAGCACGCCGATGCACGAATTCAATTCGTCGATTTCGCCGATCGCGGCGATGCGCGGGGTGTCCTTGGGAATGCGCGAACCGTCGCCTAAGCCGGTGGTGCCGTTATCCCCGGTGCGAGTATAGATTTTTGTAAGCCGGTGCCCCATGGTGCTCACCTGTGTTTCTTCTCAGGAATTATAGGCATTATGAGGTAACCTGAATAGTGCGGTTTAGGGACCCTCTGATTAAGTCCCACGCGGTTGCGACGGCGGCTTTCCTGGAGGTTCGATGCATGATACGGGCGGGCGGCGGAAATGGATGCGCTTCCTGGCTGGAAAGCAGGCCATTGACCACAAGCCGGGTATCCTTTAAAGTTCCGCAATCCAATTTATTTTCCATTCAAGAGCAATAAAATATGAAAAAAACCAGTCTATTCATTTTTTGCGCCGTAATGATGATGACCACAACCATTTTAGCCCACGCGGCCGGCGACCCGACTAAGGGAAAGATGAAAAACTCGATGTGCGCAGGCTGCCACGGCATTCCTGATTGGCGCACCGCTTACCCCGAGGTGTACAGCGTACCCAAGCTCGGCGGACAGCACGCCGCTTATATCGTCAAGGCGCTGCAAGCCTATAAATCCGGCGCACGCAACAACTCGACGATGCGGGCCGTCGCGAGCAGCCTCACCGACCAGGACATGGCCGATTTGGCGGCTTATTATGCGGACGGCGGCAAATAAGACCATTAAGGATACGGAGAAAATAAAATGAATAAACTTATTATCGTTGCAACTACCGGTTTTTTTCTGGTTACTGCAAGCCAATCTTTCGCGGATGGCGCCGCCGCTGGCAAGCAGAAGTCTGCTGTGTGCGCGGCATGTCACGGCGTGGATGGCAATAGCGCCACGCCCGACTTCCCCCGCACCGCCGGACAGCAACCCGATTACATCGTCAAGGCCCTTTCCGATTACAAGTCCGGCGCACGCAAGGATCCTATCATGGGGGCAATGGCCGCGGTTCTTTCCAGCCAGGACATGGAAGATTTGGCTGCGTATTTCTCCAGCCAGACCGGGTTGGTTGTGAAGTACTGATTCTGAATGCCAACAAAAAAGGAGGTGTGAGCCTCCTTTTTTATTGCCGGGGGCAGCCCGGCGGCTGGTGACTTTTTCTTGGCCGAGCAAGAAAAAGTCACCAAAAAGAAGGCGCCCCGGACTCGGACTCGCGCAGCGTGGAGCGGGAAGGGGCGCAAGCTGCCGCAAGACACACTGTGAAACGGGGCGCTACTGCTGCCGCTCCCGCACCCCAAGCTGCGCTGACCGCGTCGCGGCAGCCCCCGTGCCTTGGCTGTGCTGCTCGGCGGCTCACAGGGGAGATAAACCAACACAAACTATCCCCGGTGATTTGTTGTTCCCCGTGGCTCACGCCAAGTATTTTTCGAGACACTCTAGATACATTCTTTCATCGGGCGCGGTGTTGTTCCGTTGCGCCTGCCAAATCATTTCACCTAAGCAATCCATGACGATGTGAAAAGCCGCATGCCGGTCCGCGGTTTTTTGCAGAATCCCTTCAAACAGCGCGCGAATGCCGCGCGGCTGGTCGATGGAAAGCTGCTCCTCGATAGCGAGATGCATGCTCATGTGCAGGAATGGATTGACGTCGCCCGTTTCCGGCAGATAGTCCCGCTCGAGAAAACGCTCCGGTTCATCCAGAATCTTGTGATATTCAGGGTGCAGGATGATAATCTCCAGTGCGAGATTTTGCAGATCAGTGAGCGGCTGATGTTCCTGGTATTTTTTCCAGGCGTCAAAGAAAAAAAGCCTTGCTTCGTCGCGCGATGGGTTAAACATAAAATCAGTGAGGAGTGAAAAGTCAGGGGTAAGGGATAAAAACAGCCAAGATGAATTTACAGTTCACACAGAGTTTACTCCTCACGCCTCACCGTTTTATTAGGGTATTCGCACAAATCGCGAATCAGGCATAGCGGGCAATCGGGCTTGCGCGCCTTGCACACATAACGTCCGTGCAGAATCAGCCAATGGTGCGCATCGCGGCGGAATTCCTCGGGTACAAATTTCATAAGCTTGTCCTCGACCTCGCGCACGTTTTTGCCGGGTGCGATCCCGGTGCGGTTGGCGAGCCGGAATATATGCGTGTCCACTGCGATGGTCGGCTCGCCAAACGCGGTGTTGAGAATCACATTCGCAGTTTTTCTGCCCACACCCGGCAGTTTTTCCAGCGCTTCACGCGTGCGCGGTACTTCGCCGCCATGCTGCTCAAGCAGCAGCTTGCACGTTGCGCGTATGTTTTTAGCCTTGGTGCGGTAGAGGCCGATGCTTTTGATGTACTTTTGCAAGCCTGTTTTTCCCAAGGCGAGAATCTGTTGTGGTGTGTTAGCTGCCGCAAACAAGTTTTGAGTAGCGAGGTTCACGCTCTTGTCGGTGGCTTGAGCCGAGAGCACCACTGCCACCAGCAGTTCAAAGGGGTTGCGGTATGTAAGTTCGGTGGCGGGGCGAGGATTGGCGGCTTTCAGCTGGGAGAAAATCTCCTGGCGCTTGGCTGCGTTCATTTCTGCGTGGAAATTCTGTGCATTCTTGCGCGCTCCAGCGCCGCCTGGATCGCGGTTTTTTTCCGGTCTTGTGCCGGGGCATGGGCTTTTTGCGCGAGCTTTTGTTCTTTTTCCTGTTGTTCGCGCTGTACGCGCAAATTGCGCAAATTGAAGCGCTCGCGAGCCGCATCGGCATCCTGCTGCGACCACAGCGGCTGAGCCGCGGGACGCATATGGATGCAATCTACCGGACAGGGTGGAACACACAATTCACAGCCGGTACAGTAGGCAACGATCACAGTGTGCATTTGCTTGGAGGCGCCGATAATCGCATCCACCGGGCAGGCTTCGATGCACAGTGTGCAGCCTATGCAGGTTTGCTCGTCAATGACCGCAATTTCCATTGGCTTTTCCACGCCGAATTGGGGATTGAGCGGCTTGAATTCGCGGTTTAACAGTGCAGCGAGCTTGTGAATTCCTGTTCCGCCACCAGGCGGGCATTGGTTGATGTCGGCTTCGCCTGAGGCAATTGCTTTGGCGTAGGGTTCGCAGCCGCCGTAGCCGCACTTGCCGCACTGGGTTTGCGGCAATAGCACATCTATTTGTTGAACCAGGGCG
Source organism: Gammaproteobacteria bacterium (assembly GCA_041495205.1). Taxonomy (GTDB): domain Bacteria; phylum Pseudomonadota; class Gammaproteobacteria; order Burkholderiales; family JAHFRG01; genus JAHFRG01. Next base: position 3,750 of record JBGQCF010000036.1, on the reverse strand, counting down.
GGATTTGCAGTCATGCCGCAATTCTACTCTGACGCAATTCGAAGGGGTGAAGGAGGAAATTAAGCGGCGGCTTTACGGCGCTGCAAGCGTATGAGGCAGCGATCTATCCACAACGCAGTGAGTTTCTCCTGCAGCGAATTTTGGTTCAGGCGTGCGGAGAGCCCTTCGAAATCCACTTGGTCAAGCGGCTGGTCCTGGTTGAAGCAGGAGAATACGTAAGTAATCGCGCCGGTTTCCGGATTAACTTGCGGCTGCAGGCACTGCGAACAGATTTCCTTCATCATGCATTGCATCGGCGAGTTGATGGAGCCGATGGCGAAGTGGTGCGGTTTGAGATAGGGTTTGAGCACCGCATGCCGCTCTTCGGCAACCGCTGCCATCATCTTGTCTGAGCCGATGGCGATAATGCGGTCGGCGTCGTGCACGGCAATCTGCTGTTGGCCCAGCGCACCTCTGGCGTAGGCGGTGATGCCCTGTACGATGTTGCCGACAAAAGCGCGATCCTGCGGCCGGTCTGGTTGAAAACCTGGATGCTCGTCACAGCACCACACCACTATATCTGCCGCAGCTTTGATTTCCTCTGCTTTGTAACGGTCTATCATTTTCTTGTAGCCGGCGAAATACAGCACCTTGGAACCGGCGCGGCGCAACGCTTGGCCGATAGAGAAAAGCACCGCATTGCCCAAGCCGCCGCCGGCCAGGATCACCGTCTCATCCGAAGGAATCTCAGTGGGTGAGCCTGTCGGCCCCATCAGAATCACCGGTTCTCCGGGTTCGAGCAGCATGCATAAATCCGCTGATCCGCCCATTTCCAGGACGATGGTGGAAATCAATCCGCGCTTGGCATCCACCCATGCGCCGGTGAGCGCCAGGCCTTCCATGGTGAGTTGCGTACCGTCCACTTTAATCGCGTTGGTTTCGTAATTCTGCAGCCGGTAGAACTGACCTGGTTGGAAGCGGCGCGCAGCTTGTGGCGCTTTGACCACGACTTCGACGATGCTAGGCGTAAGACGGATTACCTTGTGCACAGTGGCACGCAGTTCATGATTGAGGCGCGCAAAGAATTCTGCATCGCTTTTGCCGCTGGCCGGTTTTACGCGCTCCAGCACGCCGCTCACCACCGGGTAGCCTTGCTTTGCCCCGCCCATCGCTTTCACTACATTACCGTAATAGGAAGGATGCAGGTCCCCGAAGAAGCTGATAAAGCGCCCGTCACTGCGCTTCGACAAAAGCACGTTCGCAATCTTTGGTTTGGAAATATTATGCTCGGGTTTTACCGGATTTCCATCTTCGTCACAGGCCTGGAAATAGCGGCCGTCCAGTTTAAAATTCCCCGAATCCTCGCGCGCCAGAACAGTATTAGGCTGTGTTCCCGCCGCGATCAAAATGGTGTGCGCGGGAAGTTCGACTTGATTGACTTCGTTCCATTGGCCTGCTGCGTCTCTGCTCCGGACCGACATGCGGATGGTGCGCGCCGCTCCAAATGAATCCACTTCCACGCGCAATGGGTTCAAACCTTCGGCAAAGCGGATGCCTTCCTGCAGCGCTTTGTCCACTTCTTCGTGGTTCAGGGTATATGAAGGACTGTCTATCAGGCGCTTGCGGTAAGCGATGGTTACGCCACCCCAGCTTTGCAGCAATTCCAGAATACGCGGCGTGCGTCCTGCGGCCTGAGCGGCTGTGCGCTCGGCGCGTATGGCCCGGGCGTGCTCAATAAACTCATCGGCAATATGCCGTTCTTCGGGATGCCAGTTGCGGCGCACCGCTGCCACTCCGCGCTCTGCGGTAAGCGTTTCGTAGCGATGCAAAAATTTCTCGACCTGCAGGGGATAATAGGCAAGTGATTCAGTCGCGGTGTCTATTGCTGTCAACCCGCCGCCGATTACCACCACCGGCAGCCGAATTTGCATGTTGGCAATCGAGTCCGCTTTGGCCGCGCCGGTCAATTGCAGCGCCATGAGGAAATCGGATGCGGTGCGCACCCCGCGCGCAAGTCCGTTCGGCATGTCTATCACTGTCGGGCGGCCGGCGCCTGCCGCCAGGGTAATATGATCGAAGCCTTGCGCAAAAGCCTCGTCAACCGTGAGCGTGCCGCCAAAGCGCACGCCGCCAAACATCGCGAACTGGCTGCGGCGCTCCAGGAGCAGGCGGATAAGTTTCAGGAAATTCTTGTCCCAGCGCACGGTGATGCCGTATTCGGCCACGCCGCCGAAGCCAGCCATCACACGGTCGTCAAGCGATTCGTATAATTCGCCAATGTCGCGGATCGGCTTGAACAACGCGCGTTTACCGTGTGCATCAACGCCTGAAATTTCTGCGGGCAGCGGCTCGATTTTTAATCCGTCTATGCCGACCACGATATGGCCGTCGTTCATCAGATGGTGCGCCAGAGTAAAACCGGCAGGACCCATGCCTGCAATAAGCACGCGGCGATGAGTCGGCGCTCTCGGATAGGGACGCCGCAGATCGAGTGGGTTCCAGCGGCTTAGCAGGCTGTAAATTTCAAAGCCCCACGGCAGCTCCAGAACATCTTTCAGCGTGCGCGTCTCTGCTTGAGGAATATTGACAGGGTCTGTTTTCTGGTAGATGCAGGACTTCATGCAGTCGTTGCAGATTCGATGTCCGGTGGCTGCGACCATCGGATTGTCCACTATGATCATCGCCAGCGCCCCGATGACCTCCCCCTGGGTCTTCACTTTGTGGAACTCGGAAATTTTTTCTTCGAGCGGGCAGCCGGCGAGCGTCACGCCGAACACGGTTTTCTTGAACGGTGCGTTGCCGTCGGCTTGCGGTTTTTCGCGCAGGCCGGTGGAGCAGGAATCCTTGCCCTGCTCATGGCACCAGATGCAGTAATGGGCTTCATCGAGCGCGCCAACCAAGTCGGTGCCGGAATCGGTGAGCGCGAAACCCTGACGGCGGCGCAAGTGTTTCTCGTCAAGGGAATAAGCGGTGTAGCCTTTGCTGTCATCCGCGACCACCGGCACGAGTCGAATATAGTTAAGTTTGGATGGCGCTTTGAACAATACGCCACGGCGATGGCGTTCGCGTCCCGCCGGCGTCAATGCCGCCCATGCGGCATACAGCAGTGCGAGTTGCAGCATGTCGGCATTTGTTGCTTCATCTTTTTGCCATTCGGTGACGTGCTGCGCGAAGGCGAGTTCTGAAAACGGTTTGCCAAAAAGTTGTTCAAGCTGTTTCTCAACCGCAGGGCCGTCCACTGCCGCGGCTTCTTCGGGTTTTACCTTGTTCATCGCCTTGCGCTGCACGAACAGGCGCTTGCAAGTGTAAAGCGGAGCAAGCTCATGGTGGCGCGCTGAAAGCTTGCCCGCTTCTTCCTGAATGTCGAACAAATCGGCGATGAAATCATCGAGGTGCGGGCTCAGCGCGATCAGGAGTTCCGATTCTTCTTTTTTAGCGAGCGCGGCGGGGTGGGTGCGCCCGACTTCAATGCGTTGTCGCAGCGCGGCGTCGGCTTCTTCGAGAAAATTCAGAAACGCGGCATCGAGGCGCAGCAAGCCATCCCGGAGATAAAGGTCTTCAAAAGAAAGTCCATGACGCAGCTTAAGCACTGTTTCGCGTTGCGTAGTCATGCGATGCTTGACGGAATCCGTTTAAAAGCGTGCATTATCGCTTGTTAGCAAAAGCCATTCAACCGCCGTGGAGTTATATGCATAGATGTTTGGATTATATGTGTGGGGAAAGATTCAAATCGAATGCTAGGCCAATGCCTGTTCCGGGGAAACATAAGGT
>JBGQCF010000035.1:0-24210 GCA_041495205.1 Gammaproteobacteria bacterium | reverse complement strand
ATGTTCAGGCGGCTTCACCAGCGATTTCCGGGCCTGATTCTGGACGTGCTGGCGCCATCCTGGGTCGCTGCCCTATTCGAGCGCATGACCGAAGTCAATCAAATCATCTTGAGCCCCTTCCGTCATGGCGAACTCAAACTTGCACAGCGCTGGCGGCTTGGGCGTTCGCTGGCGAACAGAGGTTATGATCAAGCCATCGTTCTTCCCAATTCGTGGAAATCCGCGCTGGTGCCGTTTTTTGCAGGCATATCTTTGCGCACCGGATTTACCGGAGAAATGCGCTTCGGCCTGCTCAATGACGCAAGGCCGCTCGACAAAAAACAATTTCCCTTGATGGTCGAGCGTTTCGCTCTGCTCGGAGAGCAACGCGGGGCAAAGCCGCAACGCCCGCTTGCCTACCCCTGCCTGAAGGTACCGGCCGGCCGCCGCGAACACACCCTGAAAAAAATGGGGCTCGGTACGCAAAAACCCGTCGCTGTGTTTTGTCCCGGCGCGGAATATGGGCCGGCGAAACGCTGGCCGGCCACATATTTCGCGGAACTTGCGCAACGCCTGGAAAATCATCACGTCTGGCTGATCGGTTCCCCCAAGGATCAAGCCGTCGGGGAAGAAATCCGGCAATTAAGCGGTGGCATCGCCATTAATCTCTGCGGCAAGACCGGGCTTGCTGAAGCGATTGATTTGCTGTCATGCGCCTCGCTGGTGGTAAGCAATGATTCGGGACTGATGCATATCGCCGCGGCGCTCGACAAACCGATGCTTGCGCTCTATGGCTCGAGCAGCCCGGCTTTTACTCCGCCGCTCTCAAACCATGCGCAGGTATTGAAACTCGATTTGCCTTGCAGTCCCTGTTTTCAGCGCATATGCCCGCTCGGCCACTTCAACTGCATGATGCAATTGACGCCCGACCAGGTCTTAGCCAAGATCGGGCTTAAAAAACTATGAAGACCCTGATATTCCCAACGCCGCAGGACGCCGAAACCGCTTTTTACGAGGCTTTCGAAAACGCCGACCTCGACGCCATGATGGCGGTATGGGCGGAGGATGAGGAAGTGGTGTGCGTGCATCCTTCGGGGCCGCGGCTCATCGGACATGCGCAAATCAGGGAAAGCTGGCGGCAGATATTCGCCAACGGGCCGAGCCTGCGCTTTCATCTCACCGGCCAGCAATACCTGCGCGGCATGTTGCTCTCGGTACACAGCGTTTATGAAAACATTGTAGTGACCGGCGAAACCACGCCGCGCAACCACATTATCGCCACCAATATTTATCTGCTCACAGAAAAAGGCTGGCGCATGCTGTTGCATCACGCCTGCCCTGCGCCGGTCAGCGCCAAGACTAGCAACGATCCCGCTCCCACCGTGCTGCATTAATTCTGGGCCACGACCGGCAAAACCGACACATGCAAGCTTATCGCGCGCCGTGGTGGCTTCCCGGCGGCCATCTGCAAACCATTTATGCGGCATTCCTTGACCGGCGTTACCGCGTCACATACCGGCGCGAGCGCTGGGATACGCCGGATGGTGATTTTATTGATGCAGATTGGGTCGAGGGTGAGCCTGATAAGCCACTTCTCGTGCTCTTTCACGGGCTCGAGGGCAGCTCGAGCAGCCATTACGCGTTAAGTTTGATGCACGCCGTGCGCAAACTCAATTGGCGCGGCGTGGTGGTTATGTTCCGCGGCTGCAGCGGTGAAATCAACCGTCTGCCTCGCGCCTATCACTCCGGCGATTCGGCGGAAATCAACTGGATTTTGCGCCGGCTCAAATCCCGGCACAGCCCAGGCAAGCTGTACGCCGTCGGGGTTTCTCTTGGTGGAAACGCGCTTTTAAAATGGCTGGGCGAGCAAGGCGAGGAAGCCGGGAACATCGTCAAAGCAGTTGCGGCTGTTTCAGCACCGATTGATTTGATGGCGGCGGGCGATCATTTGGGACAAGGCTTCAACCTGTTTTACGCGCGCACATTCCTTGCCAGCATGAAAGAGAAATTCCTGGAAAAACTGAAGCGTTTTCCCAAACTGGTGGACCGCGAAGCAATGCTTCGTTCCAGGACGCTGCGCGAGTTCGATGATGTGGTCACCGCGCCGCTGCACGGCTACAAAAATACCGACGATTACTGGACGCGGGCGAGCAGCAAGCCCGGCTTGATAAACATTCGCGTGCCGACGCTGCTCATCAACGCCAAAAACGACCCGTTTCTACCCGCAGGCGCCCTGCCCTCACCCGCTGCAGTGTCAGCTGCGGTAACATTGAATTTTTCGGGTACGGGCGGCCATGCGGGGTTCGTCAGCGGAACGTTTCCAGGGCACCTCGACTGGTTGCCTCGGCGCATAATGGAGTTTTTCGATAATTCAAATTGACAGGATTAACAGGATTCACCAGGATTTAGCGGTATAACAAGCTTTAATCCTGTTAATCCGGCAAAATCCTGTAAATCCTGTCCGATTGTATTTTTGTGATACCTCTACCCAGAGAAATCTTCAAGGCTTACGACATTCGCGGCATTGTCGGCAAAACGCTCACGCCGCAAATCGTCGAAGCCATAGGCCACGCCATCGGCTCTGAGGCGCGGGCGCGCAATCAGACCACCATCGCAGTGGGACGCGATGGCCGTCTCTCCGGGCCGGAACTATCGGCTGCTTTGGCGCACGGCATACAAAAAAGCGGCGTCAACGTGATAGACATCGGTATGGTGGCAACACCAATGCTCTATTTCGCAACTTACCATTTGCAAACCCATTCGGGCGTGATGGTTACAGGCTCGCACAATCCGCCCGATTACAACGGTATCAAAATCGTGCTGGGCGACGAAACACTCTCCGGCGAATCCATTCAAAAACTGAAGGCGCGGCTCGAAAAGAGCGATCTCATTCATGGCGGCGGCGGGTACCAACAGAAAAACATCACAGAAGATTATTTAAACCGCATTGCAGCCGACATCAAGCTTGCGCGGCCAATGAAAATTGTGGTGGATTGCGGCAACGGCGCGCCAGGGGCGTTTGCGCCCAAGCTCTACCGCAAGCTGGGCTGCGAAGTGAAGGAACTCTTTTGCGAAGTGGACGGCAATTTCCCCAACCACCATCCCGATCCCTCGCAGCCTGAAAATCTCAAGGATGTGATTCAGGCGCTCAAAACCACCGATGCTGAAATCGGCCTGGCGTTTGACGGCGACGGTGACCGGCTTGGCGTGGTAACCAAGGATGGCAAAATCATCTACCCCGACCGCCAGCTGATGCTGTTCGCCGCCGACATGCTTTCGCGCAATCCGGGCGCGGAGGTTATTTTCGACGTGAAATGCACCCGCAACTTGTTTCCCTGGATACGCGAACGCGGCGGCAAACCGGTCTTGTGGAAAACCGGCCACTCGCTGATAAAGAAGAAAATGCAGGAAACCGGCGCGTTGCTTGCCGGTGAAATGAGCGGGCATATTTTCTTCAAGGAGCGCTGGTACGGCTTCGATGACGGCCTATACGCCGGCGCGCGGCTTCTGGAATATTTGAGCCATCAGCCTGATATCAATGCGACGCTCAACAACCTTCCCGATTCGGTGAACACACCTGAATTGCACCTGCAATTGAAAGAGGGGGAAAACTACGCGCTGATTGAAAAGCTGCAAAAAACCGCGCGCTTCGATAATGCAAAAGAAGTGATTACCATTGACGGCCTGCGCGTGGAATACGCCGACGGCTTCGGCCTCGCCCGCTCATCAAACACTACTCCGGTGATCGTGTTGCGCTTCGAAGCCGATAATCAAGCCGCACTAAAACGCATTCAGGAAGACTTCAGGCAAGTTATTCTCGCCGCCAAGCCCGGCGCTCGGCTGCCTTTTTAAATCTAAAGACGCTGTTCTATCCAGGCGCTCACTGATTGCAACGCCGAGGACAGCTTGGCAGGCTCGGTGCCGCCTGCCTGCGCCATGTCCGGTCTTCCGCCACCCTTGCCGCCGACTTGCTGCGCGACATGATTGACCAAATCGCCCGCCTTGATTTTAGAAATCAGGTCTTGGGTCACGCTGGCAATCAGCGTCACTTTGCCGCCTTCGGTTGAGCCGAGAACCACCACGCAGGACTTGAGTTTGTCTTTGAGCATGTCCGCGGTTTCGCGCAGCGCTTTGGCGTCCGCGCCTTCGAGCGTGGCAGCAAGCACTTTGACGCCTTTGACTTCCACGGCCTGATTAATCAGTTCATCACCCTGCGAGGAAGCAAGTCTGGATTTGAGGCGCCCGAGTTCCTTTTCCAGCGCGCGCACATTTTCGATAATCTGATTGATTTTTGCCGTGAGTTCCTGCGGCTGGGTTTTCAGTGCCGCAGCGGCTTCCTGCATCCGCGCTTCCTGTTGCTGCACGTATTCCAGCGCGCCTTCGCCGGTCACCGCTTCGACGCGGCGGATTCCCGCCGCGACCCCGGACTCGGAAACAATCTTGAAGAAGCCGATGTCGCCGGTGCGTTTCACATGCGTCCCGCCGCACAGTTCGGTGGAAAACTCTCCCATGCGCATCACCCGCACTTCGTCGCCGTATTTTTCGCCGAACAGCGCCATTGCGCCGCACTTGATCGCTTCGTCGTATTTCATGATGCGCGCTTCGGCCGGCTCGTTGCGGCGGATTTCGCGGTTGACCAGGTTTTCCACTTCGCGGATTTGTTCCTGCGTCACTTGCTGCGGATGGGAAAAATCGAAGCGCGTCTTAAATTCATCCACCAGCGAACCCTTTTGCAGAACATGCGTACCCAATACCTGCCTCAGCGCCGAATGCATCAGATGCGTGGCGGAATGGTTGTGCATGGTGCGGCTGCGCAACTGAATGTCCACTTCTGCGCTTACCCTGTCGCTGATGCGCAGCTCGCCACTCACCAGCGTACCGTGATGGCCGAATACTTCGGCCTGAACCTTCTGCGTATCCTCCACCTTGAAAGTCGCGCGCGGCGTGGCCAGGCCAATCAGCATGCCGCGGTCGCCCACCTGGCCGCCCGATTCGGCGTAGAAAGGTGTGCGGTCGAGCACCACGATGGCGCGCTGGCCCTGCGCGACTCGATCAACCGCACTCCCTTCCACGTATAGTGCCACCACCTTGGCATTCAGCTTCACAGTATCGTAGCCGTGAAATTCAGTTTGCTTGCCATTGTATTCCACGCCGCCCTGCATGCTGAATTTGGACGCGGCGCGGGCGCGCTCGCGCTGGCGCTCCATCGCCGCTTCGAAACCCGCGAAATCCACGGTAATGCCGCGCTCGCGCGCGATATCCGCAGTAAGGTCAAGCGGGAAGCCGAAGGTGTCATACAGCTTGAACACTGTCTCGCCGTCCAGCATGCGATCCTCGGCATGGAGCGCGCCTTCCAGCACTTCCATGCCGTTTTCCAGGGTCTCGGCGAAGCGCTCTTCTTCCTGTTTCAACACTTGGGCCGCGCGTTCCGCACCGCTGCCCAATTCCGGATAAGCCACGCCCATTGCTTTCACCAGATCGGCGACCAGCAAGTGGAAGAACGGTTTCTTCTGACCCAGCTTGTAGCCGTGGCGGATGGCGCGGCGGATGATCCGGCGCAGCACATAGCCGCGCCCTTCGTTCCCGGGAATCACGCCGTCCACGATGAGAAAACCGCACGCACGTATATGGTCCGCGATGACCTTAAGCGAATTGCTGGAAAGGTCTTTGCTATGCGTGACGCGAGCCGCAGCTTTGATTAAATCCTTGAACAAATCGATTTCATAATTGCTGTGCACGCCCTGCATCACCGCGGCGATGCGCTCCAGCCCCATGCCGGTATCCACCGAAGGCTTGGGCAGCGGGTGCAACGTTCCCGCTTCATCGCGGTTGTATTGCATAAACACCAAGTTCCAGATTTCGACGAAGCGATCGCCTTGATCCCCAGGCGTGCCGGGCGGGTTGCCGGGAATGCCCGGCCCATGGTCGTAAAAAATCTCGGTGCACGGTCCGCAGGGACCCGTATCGCCCATCTGCCAGAAATTATCCATCGTCGCAATGCGCGCAAAGCGCTTTTCCGAAACCCGAATATCCTTGAGCCAGGCCTCTGCGGCTTCGTCGTCTTCCGCATAAACCGTCACCCATAGTTTGTCTGCAGGAACTTTCAGCACGCCGGTCAAAAATTCCCACGCGTAGCGGATGGCATCGCGCTTGAAGTAATCGCCGAAGCTGAAATTGCCCAGCATTTCAAAAAAGGTATGATGGCGCGCGGTATAACCGACGTTTTCCAGGTCGTTGTGCTTGCCGCCGGCGCGCAAGCACCGCTGCGAGCTCACCGCACGCACAAAGGGACGCTGCTCGCGGCCGAGAAAGACATCCTTGAACTGAACCATGCCCGCATTGGTGAATAGCAGCGTGGGGTCATTGCCGGGAACAAGCGGGCTCGAGGCCACGACAGTGTGGCCGCGGCTCTTGAAATAATCCAGAAACTTCTGGCGGATTTCGCTGCTCTTCATAACCTTGCTTCCCACTATTCGTCTTCGTCCGCTCGCCGCAGTATCTTCAGGATCACGTCTAGATCAAATCCCCGGCCTTGCATGAACCTGATTTGTTTTCCTCGCTCGCTGGCATTCCTGGGCAGTCTGCCGAATTTTTTCCGCCATACTGCGCGGGCGGCTTCCCGTTCGCTTTCCCGAATTTGCGGCTTGGCTTCCGAGATGGCTTCTTCCGAAACTCCCTTACCGCGCAACTCCCGAACGATGCGCATCACGCCATATCTGCCACGTCGCGTATGGACTGTTTGCTCCACCAGGCGCGCCTCAGATAGCCAGCCACGCGTCTCTAAATCATCGAGTAAAATCTGGATATCGTCGGGTTCTTCAGCATGCGGCGCGAGCTTGCGTTGCAGTTCCAGTCTCGAGTGTTCGCGCCGCGCGAGACAGCGCAACGCGCGCTCACGCAGGCTAAGCTTTCTTTTCACCCGCCAGCTGCTGAGGAACATTCACGCCGACATTGGCGCGAATCTTGGTCTCGATTTCCTGCGCCACCTTGGGATGTTCTTTCAGGTATTCGCGAGCGCTGTCCTTGCCCTGGCCGATTTTCTCGCCCTTGTAGGCATACCAGGCGCCGGATTTTTCGATGAGTTTGTGGATTACGCCGAGCTCGATGATCTCTCCTTCACGGGAAATGCCCTCGCCGTAAAGTATATCGAACTCCGCCTGCTTGAATGGCGGCGCGACCTTGTTCTTCACTACCTTGGCGCGGGTCTCATTGCCGATCACTTCCTCGCCTTTCTTGATTGAACCGATGCGGCGGATGTCAATGCGCACCGATGCGTAGAATTTGAGCGCGTTGCCGCCGGTGGTGGTTTCAGGATTGCCGAACATGACGCCGATTTTCATGCGGATCTGGTTGATGAAAATCACCAGCGTGTTGGAGCGCTTGATGTTGGCGGCAAGTTTCCTCAGCGCCTGCGACATGAGCCGCGCCTGCAGGCCCATCTGCGGCTCGCCCATCTCGCCTTCGATTTCCGCTTTCGGCGTCAATGCCGCGACCGAGTCCACCACCACCACGTCCACCGAGCCGGAGCGCACCAGCATGTCGGTGATTTCCAGCGCCTGCTCGCCGTTGTCCGGCTGCGAAATCAGCAATTCTTCCACTTTTACGCCGAGCTTCTTCGCGTATTGCGGATCGAGCGCGTGCTCGGCGTCAATGAACGCCGCGGTGCCGCCCAGTTTCTGCATTTCCGCAATCACTTGCAGCGCCAGCGTGGTCTTGCCAGAGGATTCCGGCCCGTAAATTTCCACCACGCGTCCTCGAGGCAGACCGCCCACGCCGAGCGCGATGTCCAGTCCCAGCGAGCCGGTGGACACCACCTGAATATCCCTGGCCACCTCGCTCTCCCCGAGGCGCATGATCGAGCCCTTGCCGAACTGCTTTTCGATCTGCGATAGCGCCGCCGCCAATGCTTTGCTTTTGTTTTCGTCCATAAATTTGATCCCCTCTTATGTCTGAAAGATTATGGCACAAGTGACTTAACGCAGGAAGCCAAAAACGGACTACAAAAGTTATTCAAGCATTTCCAGCACGCCTTGCAGTGCACGCATGACTGCTTTGCGGCGTATGGTCTGGCGATTACCATTGAAACGGTGTGTTTCGCTCACCATTGCGCCGTTTTTCAGGCACCACGCCAAACAAACGGTGCCGACGGGCTTATCAGGCGTGCCGCCGCTCGGGCCGGCAGTGCCGCTCACCGCCACTGCGACCTGGGCGTGGCTGTTTTTGAGCGCGCCTGCCGCCATCTCGCGCGCTGTTTGTTCCGATACGGCGCCGAATTTATCCAGCGTTTTCCTTTTGACACCCAGCATTTCACGCTTGGAAATATAGGTGTAGGTAATGAAACCGCGCTCGTACCAGTCTGAGCTCCCAGGCACCCTGGTCACCGCCTCCCCCAGCCCGCCGCCGGTGCAGGATTCCGCCGTCACCAGCATCAGCTTGCGGGCTTTCATGACCTTGCCCAGCCTGGCTGCGAGTTTATAGAGAATATCGTTTGCCATCAGCCGATCAGGGTTCTCGAGAACGCAAGGCAGAGCAGCGTATAAAACGCCGCAATCAGGTCGTCGAGCATCACGCCGAAGCCATCGCGCACCGTCTCATCAAAATAGCCGATCGGCGGAGGTTTGAGAACATCAAAAGTGCGGAACAACAGAAACGCGAGAGCCTGCCACAGCAGCGTATTCGGCGTGAAATCGAGCACCAGCAAAAACGCAACCAATTCATCCCAGACAATTCCGCTGTGGTCATGTGCGCCCAGAGCCTTTCCGGTTTTGTCGCACATCCAGATGCCCAGCACGAATAGTGCCGCAATCAGCAGCAAAAACTCGAGCGGCATCAAACGCGGGCTGAGGTACCAAAAAAGCGGAAACGCCAAAACCGTGCCTGCAGTTCCCGGCGCCTTGGGAAACAACCCCGCGCCGCAACCGAACGCGAGAAAATGCACCGGGTTGCGTAGAATAAACCGCCACGTTGGAAGCATCTCAGCCAAAATGATCAAACCCCTTGGCGTTCCAGACCATGCGTTTGCCCGCGGAGCCGAGCAGGATCAAGCCTTGTCCGTTTTCTATTCTGCCTATTCGCGTCAAAGGCAGTTTCAATTTGCGCGATAGTTTTGCCAGCTCCACACTATTTTTCTTCGGCGCAGTAAAGCAAAGCTCGTAATCGTCGCCGCCGGCAAGCAGCGCATGCAGCGCTGCGTCGTGTTTCAGATATTTTTGCAGCACCGCGGACTTGGGCAATGCCGTAAACTCGATGACCGCAGCAACACTGGAACGCTCGAGGATATGTCCCAAATCGGCGAGGAGTCCATCGGAGATGTCAATTGCAGAGTGCGCCAATCCCAGGAGATGCTGCCCAAGAGCGACGCGCGCGGCGGGAGTGTGCAGTTTATTCAAACAAGCTTGCGCTTCTTGCGCTTCAAGGTGAATGCGGTTTTGCAAATGGGAGAGCGCCAGCGCGGCATCTCCAAGTTGGCCTGAAACCCATATTTCGTCGCCGGGTTTCGCACCATCGCGACGCAGCGCTTTGCCCGCTGGCACCTCGCCCATGATTTGCACGCAGATATTAAGCGGCCCTCGCGCGGTATCGCCGCCGATCAAATCCACCTGCTGCGCTCTTGCCAAATCCATAAAACCTTTGGCAAAAGGCTTAAGCCATTTTTCATCGGCTTCAGGCATGGCGAGCGACAGCGTCACCCAGCGCGGTGTCGCTCCCATCGCCGCCATGTCGGAGAGATTAACCGCCAGCGCCTTGTGTCCCAGCTTGTAAGGATCCGCGTCGGGGAAAAAATGCGTGCCCGAAACCAGCATGTCGGTGGAAACCACGAGTTCCATGCCCTTGGCGACTTTTACCAGCGCCGCGTCATCGCCGACCCCAAGCACAGCGTGGGGTGCCGGATGTGTGAAATAGCGCCGGATGATTTCGAATTCGGAAAGCATTTCAGGATTTTACCGCGGAGACGCGGAGATGCGGAGAGAAAAGTAAATAGACAGGATTAACAGGATTTCTCAGGATTGACATGATTAAATCCTGTTAATCTGTCTAATCCTGTAAATCCTGTCTAATCGATTTGGTTTTTCCGTGCCTCTGTGATTCAAGCTTTTGCCTTAAATTCCGACGCGCGCAACTTGGCGGCGAGCTTGTCGAGAACACCGTTCACGTATTTATGCCCGTCAGTACCGCCGAATGACTTGGCCAGCTCCACCGCCTCGTTGATCACGACTTTGTAGGGCACATCGGGCTGATGCACAAGCTCGTAAGCGGCTAACAGCAAAATGCCACGCTCGATGGGGCTTAGTTGCTTAAGCGGGCGATCAAGATTTGGCTGCAATTTTTGCTCGAGCTCTTGCGCACCGGAGATTGCGCCGCGCAGCAGCGTCAGAAAATACGCTTCATCCAGTTTCTCGAAGCCTTTTGCGGCGCGCAGCTGCTTTTCGAGGATGTCGGCGGTGTCGCCACCCAACTGCCATTGGTACAGCGCCTGCAGCGCGAATTCCCTTGAGCGCCTGCGGCTGCTTCTGGCTTTGGGTGGCCGGGTCGTGGTCATTTGGTTTGAAATGCCGCTATTTCTCGTCCAGGCGCCGCAGCAGGTTGGCCATTTCAATCGCTACCCTGGCCGCTTCAGCGCCCTTCTTGCTCATGCGCGCGCGCGCTTGCTTTTCATCAAGGGTGGTCAATATGGCATTCGCCACGGGAATGCCGCTATCAAGCTGCACCGAAGCTACGCCGCTTGCCGACTGGTTCGCCACCACTTCGAAATGGTAAGTTTCGCCGCGAATTACCGCGCCCAGCGCAATGAGTGCGTCAAACTTCCCGGTATTCGCCATTTTTTGCAGCGCCAGCGGGATTTCCAACGCGCCCGGAACCGTCACCAGGGTAACCGCTTCGTCAGTCACGCCGTGTTTCAGCAGCGCGTCGAGGCAGGCGTTGAGCAAGCCTGCGCTGATGTCGCGGTTGAACTGGCTCATTACGATGCCGATGCGCAAATTTGCGCCGTTGAAATCGGGTTCTATTTTTTTCATTGCTGTTCCATGAATCGCTATTTTTTATCGGGCAGCTCGTAACCGGTAACTTCCAGGCCAAATCCCGCCATGCTTGGCATCTTGCGCGGCGCAGCGAGCAAGCGCATTTTGGTGACCTTGAGGTCCTTGAGAATTTGCATGCCTATACCGTAGTTGCGCAAATCGGTTCTCGCCGGCTTCTTTTCGGTAGAGCGTCCGGGTTTTATCCGCTCCAGCAGCTCATCTGCGCCCTCCTGCCGCTGCAATAGAAGAATGACGCCCTTGCCCGTGGCCGCTATCGTTTTCAGCGCATCGTAAATGCTCCAGGTATGCCCGCCGGCGCCGGTATCCAGCAAATCCATGACCGACAACGGTTCATGCACCCGCACCAGCGTTTCTTC
This sequence comes from Gammaproteobacteria bacterium, assembly GCA_041495205.1. Taxonomy (GTDB): domain Bacteria; phylum Pseudomonadota; class Gammaproteobacteria; order Burkholderiales; family JAHFRG01; genus JAHFRG01. The sequence goes on along the minus strand of JBGQCF010000035.1, from coordinate 12,836 downwards.
ACCGGGAACGATATCGCCTTTCACCAAGGCGAGATGAGTGGCACTCGCCGTCTTGTCGCGGTATGCAAGCAGTTTGAATTTGCCGTGCACGGTATCCACCACGCGCTCTGTAACGCGCTCGACCAGTGACTCGGTACGACCGCGGTAATGAATAAGGTCGGCTATGGTGCCGATTTTCAATTGATGCTGCTTGGCGAATTCCAGCAAATCCGGAAGCCTGGCCATTTCGCCATTGTCTTTCAATACCTCGCAAATGACCGCCGCCGGCGTAAGTCCTGCAAGCTGGGCAAGATCGCAACCCGCCTCGGTATGCCCAGCGCGCGCCAATACCCCGCCCTGCTGTGCCATCAGGGGGAAAACATGTCCCGGCTGGGCGATATCTTCAGGGCTGGCATCCTTTTTCACAGCGACTTGAATGGTGCGTGCGCGGTCGGCTGCGGAAATGCCGGTAGTAACACCCTCCCTTGCTTCAATTGAAGCGGTGAAATTAGTGCCAAGCAAAGAACGATTTTGCACCACCATCAGCGGCAGATTCAGTTGTTTGCAGCGTTCTTCGGTGAGCGTCAGGCAAATCAGGCCGCGTCCGTGTTTCGCCATGAAATTGATTGCTTCGGGCGTGACGAATTCCGCGGCTAGCAGCAAATCGCCCTCGTCTTCGCGGTCTTCCTCGTCAACCAGGATAACCATCCTGCCGGCCCTGACATCGGCAATGATGTCTTGAATCGGGCAAATGCGCGAGCTCATTTGCGCCCAGCCTTTAACAAACGCTCTGCATAACGCGCCATCATGTCCACTTCCAGGTTCACCCTGGCACCTCGTTTCAAATACTTCATGTTCGTGACTTCAAGCGTATGCGGTATCAGGTTGACTCCGAATGTGCTGCCCTCGGCTTCGTTTACCGTCAGGCTCACGCCGTTTACCGCAATCGAACCCTTGCGTGCGATGAATTTAGAAAGCCCGCGCGGCGCCTTGATGGACAGTAAATAACACTCGCCCGCCCGCTCGAATTTCGCCACCCGGCCCACGCCGTCAACATGGCCGCTCACTACATGCCCATCGATGCGGTCAGAAACCCGCAGCGCTTTTTCCAGGTTGACCTTGCCGCGTTCCACGAAACCCGCGGTGCAATTCAAAGTCTCCCGCGACACGTCGGCGCTGAATGAATTGACAGAGCGGGCAATCACCGTCAGGCATATGCCATCAACGGCAATACTGTCGCCTGTATTGATATCGCTTAAATCCAGGGTGGTGCCAATGGTGAGGCGCAAGCCTTTACCGCTCGGCTTTACCTCGCTGATTTCGCCCATTGCTTCGATGACGCCTGAAAACATTATGTGATCTTTCCTGCGCGCAAATGCAAAGGTCATTGTAGCGCCGTTTGGCTTGCGGGATACCCCACGCCTGCCGCAGTTCCTCAGCAATCACATGCCGCGTCCGGGCCCCGGGGTAACCGACGCACCCGTCGCACGCGTGACCAATACGGGAAAAGCCTCCTACGCAAAGCGCGCCAGCACGCGCATATCCTGCCCTACCATGCGCAGGTCGAGGATTTTCAGTTCTCGCCGCCCGGCCAATTCCGTTAACTCGGGCAAATCAAACATGCCGCGCGCGTTATCGCCAAGCAAATGCGGGGCAAGGTAAAGCAGCAACTCGTCCACCAGTCCCGCTTTCAGAAGCGAACCGTTAAGCCTGAAGCCGCCCTCCACCAGGACTTCATTCACCTCAAACTTTGCGAGCGATACCATCATCTGGCCCAGCTCTACCTTGCCTTCCTGGTTTGGCAAAATAATCACCTCGGCGCCGGCATCCTTTAACCTGGAAATCCTGGTTCCATCGTCAACCGCGCAAAATATCAGGACGCTGCCGCCTTGCAGTACACGCGCCGTGGGAAGAATTTCCAGCTTGCTGTCCACCACCACGCGCAGGGGTTGCCGCGATGTTTTCACGTGCCGCACCGTAAGCTGCGGGTCGTCGTCCCTGACGGTGCCGATGCCGGTGAGGACCGCGCAGGAACGGGCGCGCCAGTGGTGCGCATCCTGCCTTGCCGCCTCGCCGGTAATCCAGCGGCTCTTGCCGTTGTTGAGCGCGGTCTTGCCGTCAAGGCTTGCAGCTATTTTCATTCTTACCCAGGGACGGCCGCGGGTCATGCGCGAAATAAAACCGATGTTCAATTCGCGCGCTTCGTTTTCCAGAATCCCGCATTCGGTTTGGACGCCGGCCTGTTTGATCTTTTCCAATCCGCCGCCTTCGACCAGCGGGTTGGGGTCCCGCATCGCCGCAACTACCCGCGCCACGCCGGATTTAATCAGCGACTCGGCGCAAGGGCCGGTTTGCCCCTGATGATTGCAAGGCTCCAGCGTGACATACACCGTTGCGCCGCGTGCTTTTTCTCCTGCCATGTTGAGCGCATTGATTTCCGCATGAGGCTGCCCGGCGCGTTCATGCCAACCCTGCCCTATCACTTTTCCTTCGCGCACGATGATGCAGCCCACGCGCGGATTCGGGCTGGTGGTGTACAAACCTTGCTCGGCGAGACGCAAGGCTTGCGCCATGTAACGGTGATCGTCTGGGGAAAACATCACGAGGTTAAACCCGTGGTGAAATGATTCAAACTCGGCGGCGCGGCCGGCTCTTGGCGGGCTGCTGCACTTCCTTGATCGCGTCGCGGAAATCTTCTTCGTCCTGGAAACTTCGGTACACCGAGGCAAAGCGGATATACGCCACTTTGTCCATCTTGTACAACTCCTTCATCACCATTTCGCCGATGCGCCGCGACGGCACTTCGCGCTCACCAAGGCTCAGCAGCTTTTGCACGATGCGGTCTATCGCTTCATCCACCCGCTCCGCTGCAACCGGGCGCTTGTGCAGCGCGCGCATGAAGCCGGTGTGCAAACGGCTGCGGTCGAATTCGGTGCGGTTGCCGTTTTGCTTGATGATTTGCGGCATGCGCAATTCCACGGTTTCGTAAGTGGTGAAGCGTTTCAGGCAGGAAGAGCAGCGCCGGCGCCGGCGCACACTGGTGCCTTCCTCGTTCACCCGCGAGTCAACCACCTGGGTGTCTTGCTCGCTACAGAACGGGCACTTCATGATATGTGGTAAGGAATAAGGCGTGAAGGGTGTAAGTCAGCATCTTTTTCTACTCCCTGTTCCTCACCCCTTACTTCCCATACACAGGATACTTTGTGCACATCGCTTTCGCCTCTCCCGCGACTCGCTGCAATACCTTTTGGTCGTTGGGCGCCTCCAGCACATCGGCAATCAGGTTAGCCAATTGTTCGGCTTCGATTTCCTGAAAACCCCGTGTGGTCATCGCCGGCGTGCCGATGCGGATGCCGCTGGTGACAAAAGGTTTCTCCGGATCGTTGGGGATGGCGTTCTTGTTGACAGTGATATGCGCACGTCCCAGTGCGGCTTCCGCATCCTTGCCGGTGATTTTCTTGGCGCGCAGGTCCACCAGGAACAAATGGCAGTCGGTGCGGCCCGAAACAATGCGCAAACCGCGTTTTTGCAGCACTTTCGCCATTACCCGCGCGTTGTCTATCACCAGCTCCTGGTATTGCTTGAATTCCTTGCTCATCGCTTCCTTGAATGCGACCGCCTTGGCGGCAATCACATGCATCAGGGGACCCCCCTGAATTCCGGGGAAAATGGTGGAATTAATCGCCTTGGCGAGTTCTTCCTTGCTGGTCAGGATGAAGCCGCCGCGCGGGCCGCGCAGCGTCTTGTGCGTGGTGCTGGTGACAAAATCGGCGATGCCCACCGGGTTGGGGTAATAACCCGCGGCAATCAATCCAGCGTAGTGCGCCATGTCGACGAAGAAATACGCTCCGACGCTGTCGGCGATTTCCCGGAAGCGCTTCCAGTCAATCACCAGCGCGTACGCCGACGCGCCGGCTATGATCATTTTGGGCTTGTGCTGCTTTGCCAGCCGTTCCACTTCATCATAGTCAATTTCTTCGGTTTTAGGATGCAAACCATAAGTCACGGCGTGGAAGATTTTGCCGCTGAGGTTGACCGCAGCGCCGTGTGTCAGATGCCCACCGTGAGCAAGCGACATGCCGAGGATGGTGTCGCCCGGCTTCAGCACCGCAAAGTAAACCGCCTGGTTAGCCTGCGAACCGGAATGCGCCTGCACATTGGCAAACTCGGCATTGAACAGCGCTTTCACCCGGTCTATTGCCAGCTGCTCGGCGATGTCCACGAATTCGCAGCCGCCGTAGTAGCGTTTGCCGGGATAGCCTTCGGCGTACTTGTTGGTCAGCACCGTACCTTGCGCCTGCAACACTGCCGGGCTGGCATAATTTTCCGATGCGATCAGCTCGATATGATCTTCCTGGCGTTGATTTTCGGCGCAAATCGCCTTCCACAGCTCAGGGTCAACGCTGGCGAGATTATGTTGTATGGAAAAGGACATGGTCGCGGCCTTCTTACAATAAATCGAAGGTGCGATTTTACCATGTTAGGACAAGCTGCGCGCTCCCGCGTGCCTTGGATAAACTTTAGGCTGTAAGCCGTCCGTCGGCATCAACCTGCTTCTGATGCCGGCCTCAATCCCCGGCGACAGTCATGTTATCTATAAGGATGGAACCGCATTGCTTCGAGCCGCGTATCAGAATATCTTTGCCGACTGCGCTAATGCCGCGGAACATGTCCTTGAGATTGCCGGCAATAGTGATTTCCTGCACCGGATATTGGATTTCTCCATGCTCCACCCAAAAACCGGCGGCACCGCGAGAGTAATCCCCGGTAATCAGGTTCACCCCATACCCGAGCAATTCGGTAACCAGTAAACCTCTATCCATTTTTTTCAGCAGGCCTGTCAAATCCAATTCTCCGCCTTGCAGCAGCAAATTGTGGTTGCCGCCCGCATTTCCGGTGGATTGCATCCCCAGCTTGCGCGCCGAATAGCTGCCCAGAAAATAACCCTGCAATACCCCGTCCTTGACCACCTCTCGCGTTCGTGTGATCACGCCTTCGTCGTCAAAAGCGCAGCTTGCCAGGCCTTTTTCGAGATGCGGCAATTCCTTGATCTGCACCAAAGGAGCAAACACCTGTTTTCCCAGACTGTCCAGCAGGAAAGACGATTTGCGGTACAGGCTGCCGCCGCTTACCGCGGCGACGAAATGGCCGATCAGGCTTGCCGCAAGCGGCGCTTCAAACAGCACCGGTACCTGCTGCGTGCTGATTTTTCTCGCGCCGAGGCGGCGCACGCAGCGGCTGCCGGCTTTACGGCCGACGTTTTCCGCGGTTTCCAAGTCGTTTTGCGCACGCGCCACGGTGTACCAATCGTCGCGCTGCATCGCGTCATCCTTGCCGGCAATAACCGCGCAGCCGATGCTGTGACGCGAGCTCGGGAACCCGGCCATGAAGCCGAGGCTGTTGGCGTAGGCAAAATGCCATTCCTGGATGGAAACGCTGGCGCCCTCGGAATTACTGATGCGTTTATCCACCGCAAACGCCGCAGCCTCGCACGAACGCGCATGCTCAATGGCCTGTTCCACGTTCAGTTCCCACGGGTGGTAAAGATTAAGGTCGGGAATATCGCGCGCCAGCAGGTTTTCATCAGGCAGGCCGGCGCACTCATCTGCTGCCGTATAGCGCGCGATGGACAGGGCGGCATCCACGGTATCACGCACCGCCGGAGCTGAAAAATCCGAAGTGCCGGCGTAGCCGCGTTGCTTGCCGAGATAGACCGTGACCACGACTCCCTTGTCGCGGTTATATTCGATCGTTTCCACTTCACCGCGGCGCACCGTGACATTCTGCCCGAAGCCTTCCGACACGTCAGCCTCGCAAGCGCTTGCCCCGCCCTCGCTCGCGCGCCGCAGGATATCCTGTGCGATTTGCTTCAGGGTTTCTTCGCTGTTGGAGAAGCTCTGGTTGGACACGGGGCGGTAAAGAAGGTGAGTGGCGACTTGTTGCATAAAGGTGGCTATCATACCAGCTTCAACCTCCTGCTTTAAGCCGATGGACCAACCGATCAGCAAGACTCTACGCAAAAAAAACATGCACGCGCTGCAGCGCCTGGGCGAACAATTGGTCGCGCTCAATCCGGCGCAGCTCGAGCAGCTCGATTTAGCCGAGAAGCTGCGCGATGCCGTCATCGAAGCCAGGAAATTAAAAAAAAATGAGGCACGCCGCAGGCAAATGCAATATATCGGCCGGTTGATGCGCGAAATCGATGCGGCGCCGATCCGCCAAAAACTGGACAGCTTCCAGGGCCCGCAAAAGCAGCACCAGGCATGGCTAAATCTCATCGAGCGCTGGCGCGAGCGGTTGCTGCAGGATGAAGCGGGGGTTGGAGAGTTTGCGGATTTTTATCCTCAAGCCGACCTGCAATTGTTGCGCATACTGGTTGGGGATGCCCAGCGGGAAACGCTATTGAGCCTACCGCTCAAGAATTACCGCGAGCTGTTCCGGGAACTCTGCAAGCTCATCCCCAGGCAGTAATCTGTCCCATCACTCCCGCCGCATCCGCTTCGCAAGAGACGCGTAATAAAAGTGAGCCGGAGTTATACTTAAGGCGCCATGAATACTGCTTTTGACGAATTGCTGATCGGGTTGGTCTCCATCAGCGACCGCGCCTCGCAAGGCGTGTATCAGGATCAGGGCATTCCTTCCCTGCAGGAATGGTTTGAGCGCGCGCTGGCGAGCCCATGGAAAATAGTGTCAAGACTGATTCCCGATGAGCGTGCGCAAATCGAAACGACGCTGAAGGAGCTGGTGGACGAAGTGGGGTGCCACCTGGTCCTGACCACCGGAGGTACCGGTCCTGCGCCACGCGACAGCACACCCGAGGCGACAGTTGCGGTGGCCGACAAGTTGCTGCCCGGATTTGGCGAGCAGATGCGCGCAGTGAGCCTGAAGTACGTGCCTACCGCGATACTATCGCGTCAAGTAGGCGCGATCCGAAAAAAAACGCTGATCCTCAATCTGCCGGGGCAGCCGAAGGCGATCAAGGAAACGCTGGATGGAATTTTCGCAGCAGTGCCGTACTGCATTGACCTCATCGGCGGACCGTATATCGAGACCAACGAGGAAGTGATCAAGGCGTTCCGGCCAAAATCGGCGATTCGTCCGCCGCGCTAAACGGGCCTGCAATATCCGGTTCAATACCGCTCAAGGCCTATGCTTGATTCATCAAAGAATCGGCTATACTTCAGAACTTGCAGCAACTCTTGGATTTAACTTACTTACGTGACTTGGGGGTAAGATCATGAACCGTCGAAATTTTCTAGGCGCTTCGGCCGCGTTATCCACTCTCGCCGCTTTCCCATCTCTCGTCCGCCAGGCTTCCGCCGCAACGCTAAACGAGATTCGCCAGGCCGGCTGGCGCACTTTTGAAATTACTACCGATGTCGAACTCAAGGAGGGAGGCCGGCCGAGACTATGGCTGCCGGTGCCGCAATATAAGGACACCGAGTACCAGCGTTTGGTATCCAACGAATGGAAAGGCAATACGGTTCACGCCGGTATTTACCGTGACGTCGTATACGGCGCGCCGGTTTTCTACGCCGAATGGGATGATAAAACCGCTACGCCCTGGGTTCAACTCGTCAGCCAGTTCGCAACGCGAGATCGCTCTATGGATTTCATGCGCCCGCAGCCGACCGCATTTAATAAGGACGAAATCGAGCTGTACTTGAAGCCCACCAGGCATATCCCGACCGATGGCATCGTGGGTGAAACCTCACGGAAAATCGTCGGAAACCTGAACGACCCGGTAGACAAGTCGCGTGCGATTTACGAGTGGATCGTGGACAATACTTTCCGCGACCCGAAAGTACGCGGCTGCGGCATTGGTGACATCAGCTTCATGCTGGAAACCGGTAATCTGGGCGGCAAGTGCGCCGACATCAACGCGCTGTTTACCGGCCTGGCGCGTGCAGCGGGAGTACCGGCGCGCGACCTGTACGGTGTGAGGGTAGCAACCTCGGCCAACTTCAAGAGCCTGGGCAAAAGCGGCGACATCAGCAAGGCGCAGCATTGCCGCGCCGAGTTCTTCGATGTACGTTACGGCTGGATTCCGGTCGACCCCGCCGACGTGCGCAAAGTGGTGCTGGAAGAGGAAGGCAAGATTATTCCCATCGACCACCCGAAAGTGTTGCAAGCGCGCGCTAAGTTGTTTGGCTATTGGGAAATGAACTGGGTGGGTTTCAATACCGCAAACGATGTGCAGTTGCCGCCCCCACCCGGGGAATCGCTCAATTTCTTCATGTATCCGTGCGCACAGACTGTCGATGGCAACCCGGACAGCCTCGACCCGCAGAGTTTTCGGTACAATATGACCTCGCGCGAGATTACCGCGTAACCGGCCAAGAAATATAAGGGGTGGCACAACGCCACCCCTTTTTTATTATGTCGTCTCTCGTTCTACCCGCGATCGAGCTCGTCACCAGCGATAAACCGGCTGCCTCGGTCATCTGGCTGCACGGGCTGGGCGCCGATGGCAATGATTTTGTCCCGGTAGTGGATGAATTGGGATTGCCGCCACAACTTGCGGTGCGCTTCATTTTTCCGCACGCGCCAATGCAGCCGGTCACCATCAACAGCGGTTTCATCATGCGGGCATGGTACGACGTCTTGAATCAGGATATGTCGTTCCGCGAAGACGAAGCCGGCGTGCGCCGCTCACAGCAGGAAATAGAAAAGCTCATCACCAAAGAAAAAGACCGCGGCATTGCAGCTTCACGCATCGTGCTCGCGGGATTTTCCCAAGGAGGGGCGATTGCTTTGCACACCGGCTTGCGCCATCCCGAGCGGCTGGCCGGAATCATGGCGCTTTCGTGCTATTTGCCTTTGGCTGCAACGCTTGCAGCGGAAGCGAACGCGGCGAATCACGCTGTGCCGATCTTTATGGCGCATGGCACGGCGGATCCGCTGATTCCGTTGCCGCTTGCAAGCCTGTCCAGGGTGCAACTCGAGCAGCAAGGCTACCGGGTGGAATGGCACCAGTACCTCATGCCGCATTCGGTGTGCCAGGAAGAAATCCAGGATATCGGGCGCTGGCTACAGCGTGTTCTCGCTTAAGCCTGCTGTAGCGCAGCTTGTTTTCCGCGCTCGACATTAACCCCGGCGAGAATGATTAAACCCGCCACAAAATAGCTTCCGGTAATCAGCATCGCCAGACGATGATCGCCATCCGAGAGCCAGGTCACGAGGCCGTAAGTAACCGGCCCAAGTATCGAGGACAATTTCACCGCGAGCCCCCACAGGCCGAAAAATTCCGCGTGGCGCGTCTCAGGACTCAATAAACCAACCAAAGCGCGCGCTGCGGATTGGCTGGCCCCGAGGCAAATACCCGCGAGATTCGCGGCAACCCAGAACATTGCCGGCCCCCGCGCCGCCCAGGCGAGCAGAATCATGATGATCCATCCGACCAGCGTGATGGAAATCGCCTGCACGTGGCCGATGCGGTCCTGCACGTTGCCAAAAATGAAGGCGCCCAGCGCCGCAGTAATGTTCACTGCGAAAATCATGGTGATGGTTTGTCGGGTATCGAAATGCATCGCCTGTTGGGCGTATATCGCGGCAAGCGCAATCACCGCCTGTATCCCGGCCTGGTAAAACACGATGCAAAGCAAAAAGCGCCACAGATCGCGATAACGGCGCGCGTGCTTCAGGGTTTGCGTCAAGCGCGTAAAAGCCGTGCGCGCCATGCCCACGGCGTGCGGCTGCGGCTGAGCGCGCTCGCGCAGAAAAATGAATGTCGGCACACTGGAGAGAGCGAATAATCCCGCCGTAATCAACATGCAAACCGGTACAAAATCCGGTGCTTTTGCGCCATGCTGCTGCGCGTAGCTGATGTAGACAAGCGACAAGCCGAGGCTCAACAGCCCGCCGAGATAACCCAGGCTCCAGCCCCAGCCGGAGACTTTGCCCATCGCCTGGCTGGTCGCAAGCTCGGGCAGAAAAGCGGCGATAAGATTTTCGCCGCTGCCGAAAAAGAAGTTGGACAGCACCACGAAAAATACTGCGAGCCATAATTCGCCCGGGCCAATTAACCCCAACCCCGCGGTAAACAACACACATCCGACAGTAGTGAAAAGCAGCAGCTTTTTTTTGGCGGCGAAGGCGTCCGCATAAGCGCCTATGAAAGGCGCGGTGAACATTATTGCCGCGTACGAAATTGCCAGCGCGCCGCTCCAGGCGAATGTCGCCCACGGCTGATTTTGTGCGACGACCGCGACGAAATACGCGTTGAATACGGCGGTGATTACCACCGTGGTGTAGCCGGAATTGGCGAAATCGTACATCGCCCAAGCCCAGACTTCGCGTAAAGCAACGTCTTTCGCCAGGCTGGGATAGGAACGATTGGTCAAGTTTCGGCGGAAAGTTTTATAAGGAAAGGTCGGCGCTGCTTAGATTACCGGCCTGTTTGAATCATAGCCGATGTTTCACGGCCGTGAAAGCCGGCGGCTCTTTAAATGATGCCTTGCCGTTTCAAAACTTTTTGCTGTTCGGAATCTATGCCCAGCGCGGAAAGCACCTCGGCGGTATGCTCGCCCAGTTCCGGCCCCAGCCACTCGGTCTCCCCCGGCGTTTCACTCAGTTTCGGCACGATGCCTGGAAGCTTGAGCGTTTGCCCGTCCTTGAGTTTGAACTGCCGGATCATCTGGCGTGCCTGATAGTGCGCGTCGTTGACGATGTCGGCGATGCTGTAGATTTTGCTCGCCGGAACTTCCGCCTGGTTAAGCACCGACAGCACCTGTTCCAGATCATGCCGCGAAGTCCAATCGCCGATGGCCTGGTCCAGTTCTTCGGTGCGCGGAACCCTCCCCGTGTTGCTCGCGAGGCCTGGATCGTTGGCCAGATCATCGCGTCCTATGGCGAGCATCATGCGTTTGAAAATCGCGTCGGAATTGGCGCCGATCACCACGTATTTGCCGTCGCGGCACGAATAAGTGTTGGAAGGCACGATGCCGGGAAGCGATGCGCCGCTGCGCTCGCGCACGAAGCCCAGCAAGTCGTATTCGGGGAGCAGGCTCTCCATCAGGCTGAACACCGATTCATACAATGCGACATCCACCACCTGCCCTTTGCCGCCGTTCACCTGGCGATGGTAAACCGCCATCAGCGCCCCGATCACGCCATACATCGCCGCCAGCGAATCGCCGAGGCTGATGCCCACGCGCACCGGCGGTCGGTCGGGATAGCCGGTCAAAAAACGAATCCCGCCCATCGATTCGCCGATTGCGCCAAAGCCGGCCTGGTCGCGGTAAGGCCCGGTCTGCCCGTAACCGGAGAGGCGCACCATCACCAGCCCAGGATTGATTTGGGAGAGCGCGTCCCAGCCCAGGCCCCATTTTTCCAATGCGCCGGGACGGAAATTTTCCACCACGATGTCCGCATCCTTCACCAGCTTGCGCACAATTTCCTGGCCCTGCGGTGACTTGAGATTGACCGTGACCGACTTCTTGTTGCGCGCTTGCACAAACCACCACAGCGAAGTGCCTTTATAGAGCTTGCGCCATTGCCGCAGCGGGTCGCCGCCGTCGGGCGATTCGATTTTAATGACCTCGGCGCCGAATTCGGCGAGAATCCTGGCGCAAAACGGCCCGGCAATCAGCGTGCCCAGTTCGATGACTTTCAGGCCTTTGAGCGGCGGTGCGCCTTGTGGCATGGCATGGCCCTAGGGATAACACCTTGACAGAATGGTGCTGTTGAGTGGATTCGAACCACCGACCTACTGATTACGAATCAGTTGCTCTACCAGCTGAGCTACAACAGCCATGTGGGATTTAATCAGAGGTTCCCAGGCGCGGATTATAGCAGCGGGGAATGGAATCAAGAAGCCGCTTGCGAGCGAATGCGGATGATGATGTCCACGCCTTCCGTCACCGTGCCTTTCGGCAGCGGCGGCAGGCCGGAAACGCTGATCCTGGAAGCGTCAATGTCGGTGAGGCGCCCGGTTTCCACATCGTAAAAATGATGATGGTTGCAGGTATTGGGGTCGTAGAACACTTTGTTTGGGTCGACATTCACTTCGCGGATCAATTTTTTCTCCACGAAGAGATTCAGCGTGTTGTAAACCGTTGCCCTGGAAGTTTCCGGGTGGCGAGTGTTGACGATCGCCATGATCTGCTCGGCGGAAAGATGTTGTTGCCGGGAAAACAGGGCGTTCGCGATTTCAATCCGCTGGTGAGTGGGATTGATGCCATGGTTGCGCAAAAGCTCGCCCATGTTCTCGCGGGTATATTCATGCTGTTTCATGGGCTTGAATTGTATTACAAGGATTGGACTTTGTCTAATCGCGTAGTGTCTATACCGGGCTCACCGCTCAAGGCCAGGCATAAGCGCTGCAATCAATCGGTTGTGACACCCCCAGCAGCAAATTCGCCAACAATCGCGCACTCCCCGGGGCCATGGTCACGCCGTAGCGGAAATGCCCGCTATTAATATACAGGTTATCAAAATGCGGATGCCGGTCTATGGTCGGGATATTTTCCGGCGAACCCGGCCGCAAGCCCGCCCATTGTCTCACCAGCAGTTTTTCAGTAAGTTGCGGGAACATTTTCGCCGCCCACGACAATAATTCACTCTTCGCTTCCTCGGTAGTGCTGTTGTCAAAGCCGACATGCTCGACCGTGCTGCCCAACAGAATATGGCCGTCTTTCCTCGGAATGAAATAGTGGCCGTCTTGCAACACGATGTTGGTGAGAAAACCCGGCTGCGTCTTAAACAACAGCATTTGCCCGCGCACCGGCTTGATGTCGAGATGCAATGAGAAATTACCGGTGATGTGCTGGCTCCAGGCTCCACCGCAGACAATATAGCCGTCTGCGGAAAACTCGCCGCGCGGCGTGACCACGCTCACCAATTGCTGCCTGGAAATT
>JBGQCF010000034.1:0-26209 GCA_041495205.1 Gammaproteobacteria bacterium | reverse complement strand
CGAAATCGGCGTGCCGGTTTACAACGATGCGCGCGCTATCGAGCGCAGCGTTGATAAGGCAATGACGAGTTTTCTGTTGAAGCGCGCCGGCATTCCCACTCCAGCAACCTGGGTCTGTGAATCGGCGGCACAGGCGCGCGCGGTTTTATTGCGCGAGACCGCGGCGGGGCGCGAGCTGGTATTGAAACCTTTATTCGGCTCGCAGGGGTTGGGACTGCGGCGCTTGAAGAGCGGCATGGACATCCCCGATCTCGCTGAATATTCAGGCGTGGCTTATCTGCAAAGCTTTATTGATTGCGGTGAAGGCCATTGGCACGACTTCCGGGTACTGGTAGCGGGCGGCGCTGCCCGCGCGGCGATGCTGCGCCGGGGCACCAGTTGGGTCAACAATGTCGCGCAGGGCGCGAAATGCGAAACAGTGCAACTGGACGAAACCATGCAAAGACTGGCGCTGGATGCGGTGCGCGCCGTCGGGATGGATTACGCGGGGGTGGATCTTATGCGTGACCGGGAAGGCGAGCTTTACGTCATAGAAGTCAACGGCATCCCGGCCTGGCGCGGCCTGCAGGGAGTATGCCGGGAAAACCTGGCGCAATACCTGGTGGACGATTTATTGGCGCGCAAGCTGCCTCAAGCAAGCATGGAAATGGTATGCTGAACATAATCTCCAGCGAGCAACTGGCGCAAGCGTTGAAGAGCGCCTGTCTTGCCGAAATCCGCGCGCCAAAGCCCGGCAACGTCAGCATTTACAGCGCCGGCCACGGCATGACCGTGCAGCAGTTCGAGGCGAGCGCCAACGCCATCGCCACGCCGTTGACCGTACCTGGCGCAAGCGTGGGCGAGCGCATCCTGCGCGCGGTTGAAGCAACGCAACAAGCGGTAGGCTGCAATACCAATCTTGGCATTGTGCTGCTCGCCGCACCGCTGCTTTGTGCCGCTCAGCAGGAATCCGGCGCGCACGCATTGCTGCTGAAGGTGCGCGGCGTGCTGGAGCGGCTCACGCAACTGGATGCGGAACTCACTTATGCGGCGATCCGCCTCGCCAAGCCTGCCGGGCTGGGCAGCAGCGCGCGTCATGATATAAGCGAGAAGCCGCAGGTTACCCTGCTCGGCGCGATGCAGGAAGCGCGCGAGCGCGACAGCATCGCGCGCCAGTACGCGAATGGATTTGCCGATGTTTTTGATGTGGGAGTGCCTCGCGCGCGCGAAACGCTTACGCGTTTTGCCGGCGAAGAATGGGCGGTGCTGTCGGCCTATCTGGCATTGCTGGCACGCTTTCCCGACAGTCACGTAGAGCGCAAATTCGGAAACGAGCGGGCGCGGCAAGTCAGTTCCCGCGCTGCGGCGCTGGACAGCGCATGGCAGCGCAGTGACTCACCGCAAGCCTTGTTGCCGCAGTTGCTGGCTTTCGACGCCGAGCTCAAGCGTGATGGAATCAATCCGGGCACGACGGCGGATTTGAGTGTCGCCAGCCTGCTTGCATTGCATTTGCAGGATTTGTTGCAAGGAAGCTTTACCGGCAGCGGGGCGAAGCCTGCCTCGCACCGTAGTAAAACGAAACCTCAGCATGTTGGCGCCTAGGAGGGCGGCAGCCGCTGAGGTTTCGGAGTTGCGTTTCACCTGAATGTTTAACTAGCCAAACTAAGGAGAGGCAAAATGGCGAAAATTGATCGTGTGCTCGTTGGAGAATCGCTGGTCGGCGATGGCAATGAAGTGGCTCACGTTGACCTGATTATGGGACCGCGCGGCAGCTCCGTAGAACGTGCGTTCTGCAATGCGCTGACAAACAACAAGGACGGCTTTACTTCCTTGCTTGCGGTGGTGGCGCCGAACCTGCAAACTAAGCCCAACACCATCCTGTTCAACAAGGTGACCATCAAGGGCGCCAAACAGGCGGTGCAGATGTTCGGGCCGGCGCAGCGCGCAGTGGCGATGGCGGTGGCGGATTGCGTGCAGGACGGCACGATTCCGGCGAATGAGGCCGACGACGTCTTCATCTGTGTCGGCGTGTTCATCCACTGGCTGGCTGAGAACGACACCAAGATTTACGACTACAACTATCAGGCCACCAAGGAGTCAATCAAGCGCGCCGTGGCGGGGACACCCAAGGCCTCGGAAGTGGTCAGCAAGAAAGGCAGCTCACCGCATCCGTTCTCCCCGAAATAATCCGGATGCACGGGTGAGCGGTGGGCAGCTGATGCTGCTCACTGCCTGCTCGTTGAATCCGCGCCGGATGCCGATGCGGCCAGATCGCTGGCGCTGATGAGGCGCTGGTGCAGCGCGCTCGCGAGCAGCGCGCCATGTACGCCTGCGCGCGCCAGGCGCGCGAGGTCGTGCGTGCCGCGTATTCCGCCGGCGGCGTAAAGTTTTTTATGCGGTGCGCGCCGACTTAGCTCGCTTAATTGGTCGAAATCCGGCCCTTGGAGACTTCCGACGCGCGCCAGCATCATGACGATAACATGCTCCGGCCAGAATTCCGGATCATTGAGCAAACGTTGCTCGCCATAAAAGCGCGCACCTTTGAAATCCAGCGATAGCAGCGGGTAGAGTGCATCGCGGCTGGAGCAAACGGCGGAGAGCAGCGCACTCTCGGGAAACGATTCGCTGCCGATCACCGCATGGCCTATGCGCTGCCCCTGCCATGCCATGAAGCTCGAAACATCCGCTATTCCCGAGTCCACCCACAGGTCAAGCTTCGGAAAATGCCGATGGAGTTTTTCAATTACCGCGGCGTTGCCGCCGTTTTGCTGTATTGCATCAATGTCGGCGATGTAGAGCGCAGGAAACGGATACAATTCCAGCAATGCGCAGGCGATGTCGAGAGCGTTGCTGCCGGCGCATAATCCGGATTCGATGGGGCGGTACTGCTGGCGCTCGCCCCCCAGCGCGCGCACCACTTGGCCTTGCATCAGATCAATGACGGGGATGAGTTTCATGAGAGCTTTTACCAATGGGACAGAAACCAAATAGACAGGATTTACATGATTTTGCAGGATTAAACAGGATTCAATCCTGTAAATCTGTAACAATCCTGTTAATCCTGTGAATTAACATTTTCTGTTTTCTGTGCCTCTGTGATGAAATAAAAAATGCGTATCTTCGTATACGAGCATATTACCGGTGGCGGGCTGCTTGACCAAGCGCTGCCGGCCGCACTTGCGCAAGAAGGCGACATAATGCTGCACGCGCTGTTGCGCGACCTCGGGGACATTTCCGGGGTGGAAGTTGTCGTCACGCGCGATCCGCGCCTGCCCGCACTGGGTTTTCCTGTGAGCGTATATACGCCGCGCAACGCCGCGGAAACCGAGCGGGTTCTGGAACACTGCATGGATATTGCCGAGGCGGTGTGGCCGATCGCGCCGGAGAGCGGGGGGACGCTTGAACGCATTCATCGCAGCGTGCTCAAGCACGGGCGCAAGCTCCTGGGCAGTCATCCTGACGCAGTGCACCTCACCGCGAGCAAGCAGGCAACCTCACGCCATCTCACACAAGCAGGAATCGCGGCAGTGCCGACGTATTCAGCGGACGCTGAATTGCATGATACGGGCGGGAGCTGGGTGATAAAGCCCGATGATGGTGCGGGCTGCAGCGATACTCGCCTGTTCCGCAATCTCTCGAAGGTACGGCAATGGCTTAAGGCCAACCCGGGGAATTACGTGTTGCAGCCGTTAATTCCCGGAAGCGCGCTGAGTCTTTGTGTGCTATGCCGCGAAGGCACAGCAGATCTTTTGAGTTGCAACAAACAGCGCGTGGTGGTGCGCGACGGTCAGTTTCATTTTCTCGGCAGCGTGGTCAATGCCTTGACTGATGGAGACGGTGTTTTAGCGGTATTAGCTAGCTGCGTAGCCGCGGCCATTCCCGGGCTGTGGGGCTATGTGGGCATAGATCTGGTGCAAAGCGGTTCTCAGCGAATAGTGATGGAAGTGAACCCGCGGCTGACCACTTCCTATGCGGGTTTGCGCCAGGCGCTGGGCTGCAATCCCGCAGCGCTGGTATTGGACCTGCTGGACGATTCCAAACCTTTGCGCTTACCAAAATTCACGCCGCGGCGGATTGAAATTGACCTCGAGGCCTTGCATGTCTGATTGCGCCGTCGGCTGGGATTTGGGAGGCGCGCATCTCAAGGTGGCGCTGGTGGACGGCGCCGGGCGCGTAAGCCAAGCCATGCAGTTGCCCTGCCCGCTGTGGCAAGGCTTGCAGCACTTGGAAAGTGCTGTGGCTCATGCGCTGAAAAATCTGAATCAGGCTGCAACGCTGCACGCGCTCACCATGACCGGAGAGCTCGCGGATATTTTTCCTAATCGCAACGCCGGTGTCACCACCCTTGTGGAAGCGATGAACGGCAAATTGCCGCAAGCAAGCCTGCACGTGTATGCCGGGCGCAGCGGTTTTGTTACACCCGCTCAAGCCAGCCAGCATGCCGGTGAGGTGGCTTCAGCAAACTGGCTCGCAACCGCCGAGTTCGCAGCCAAGCGTGTGAGGCAAGCATTATTGATAGACATCGGCAGCACCACCACCGATCTGGTGTTGCTGAATTCCGGCAAAGTGCAGGCCCGGGGCTGGAATGACCATCAGCGCATGGCATATGACGAGCTCATCTATAGCGGCGTGGTGCGCACGCCGGTGATGGCGGCGGCTGCGCGCGTGCCGTTCGCAGGCGAATGGCAGGGGCTGATGGCGGAGCAGTTCGCGACCATGGCGGATGTCTATCGCCTGACCGGAGAATTGCCGGAAGGGGCAGACCAGTTGCCCGCCGCGGATGGCGGAGGCAAGACCATGCAGGACAGCGCGCGGCGCCTGGCGCGCATGTTGGGCAGGGATCTGGAGTCGGCGCCGCTTTCAAGCTGGCAGCAGCTTGCGGGCTATATCGCCGGGCTGCAATCGCAGCGTTTGCACGAGGCCTGCTCGCGCCTGTTTTCGCTTGGGCTGGTCGGCGAAGAGGCGCCGCTAATCGGAACGGGAATCGGCCGTTTTTTGGTGAAATCGCTTGCCGCACGCTGTGCACGGCCTTATCTGGATTTTTCCGGCTTGGTGGAATCGTCATTGATCGATCGCCAATGGATAGATGCCTGCGCGCCGGCGGTGGCGGTCGCGGCGCTGGCGCAAAGCAGAACGCGGGAATAAAATCTTTTCATGCCACTGTTAACCGAACTCCCTTATCACGAAGACAGCGCGCGGCTGTTTGAAGCGATTGCCGACCTGCCTTGGGCGGCATTTCTCGACAGCGGCAAGCGATACGCCGCGCAGGCGCGCTACGATATTCTGGTGGCTGAGCCCTATGCCACGCTGGTCACGCGCGGCAAAGTGACCGAAATACGCCATCACGGCGCAAGTGAGCTTTCTCCCGAAGACCCGTTCACCCTGCTTAAGCGCTATATCGAGCCTGCGCAGGAGAACCATTGCGATTTGCCTTTCAGCGGCGGGGCGCTGGGTTATTTCGGCTATGATCTGGCGCGCCGGCTGGAGCGGCTGCCGGTTACCGCAGAAGACGCGGAGAAACTCCCGGAAATGGCCGTCGGCATTTACGACTGGGCGGTGGTGGTGGACCATCACGAGCGCCGCAGCTATCTGGTAAGCGCGGAACGCGATCCGGAAACGCAAAGAAAATGGGATGAGCTGGTTAACTGCTTCAGTACACTGGCGGAAGAACGCTTTCGCGCGCCGTTCCGCATCACGAGCAAGATTGTTTCCAACCTCATGCCCGAGCATTATGCGCAGGCATTCCAGCGCATTCACGACTACATTCGCGCCGGCGATTGTTACCAGGTGAATCTCGCGCAAAGATTTTCCGCGGCGGCGGCAGGCGACCCGTGGCTGGCTTACCAGGCGCTGCGCATCATCAATCCGGCGCCATTTTCCGCTTATCTCAACACCCCTTACGCGCAGATTCTGAGCGCCTCCCCCGAGCGTTTTCTCAAACTCAGGGACCGTCAAGTCGAGACCAAGCCGATCAAAGGCACGCGGCCGCGCGCAGGGCATCCACGCCTGGATGCGGCGCTCGCCGAGCTGCTGCGCGAAAGCGAGAAAGACCGCGCCGAAAACCTGATGATCGTGGATTTGCTGAGGAACGACCTCGGCAAATCATGTGAAACCGGCTCAGTGAAAGTGCCGAAACTGTTTGAGGTGGAAGGCTTCGCCACGGTGCATCATCTGGTAAGCACGGTGACTGGCACACTGGCAAAAGACAAAAGCGCGCTGGATTTGCTGCGCGGCTGTTTTCCGGGAGGTTCGATCACCGGCGCGCCCAAGCTGCGCGCGATGCAGATTATCGAGGAACTCGAGCCGCACCGGCGCGGCGTGTACTGCGGCGCCATCGGCTACATCGGCTTCGACGGCGGCATGGACAGCAACATCGTCATCCGCACCCTGGTTTATTCCGCGGGCACGATACGCTTCTGGGCGGGAGGCGGCATCGTCGCTGATTCGCGCATGGAAGACGAGTACCAGGAAACTTTCGACAAAGCCGCGGCTATGCTGAGGCTGTTGGAGCAGATTTTAATTGCCGATGTGGGTCGTTAAACTCGGCGGTAGTCTCGCGAATTATCCCGACGATCTGAAGCGCTGGCTGGAAGAGCTCGCCGTGTCGGGTAGAGGCCGGGTGGTCATCGTTCCCGGCGGCGGTCCGTTTGTGGATTGCGTAAGAGCCGCGCAACAAGATTGGGGATTTACCGACAGTACCGCGCATCGCATGGCGCTGCTTGCGATGGAACAGTATGGCTGGATGCTTGCTGATATTCAGCCGGGATTAATTTTGGCGCGCACCGTCGTGGAACTATATCAAGCTTTGAGTAATAACAATATTCCTGTATGGCTGCCCAGTGCCATGATCGCGGGAAATGCCGAGATTCCCGAAAGCTGGGACGTCACTTCCGACAGCCTCGCAGCTTGGCTTGCGCGCTGTCTTGGTGCCGAACGCCTGGTGCTTGTCAAATCCTGCCCGCTGCCCGAGGGAGAAATGGACATGGCGGGACTTTCAAAAAAGGGCATCGTGGATGCCGCATTCACGGGTTTTGTTGATGCGGCGGCTTTTGAAGTGTGGCTGGTCAATCGGGAAGATTACGCTCGCGTCTCTGCGCATTTAATGGAATGCACATCTGCCGGAGCAAAAGCCGGGCGCTAAGCTGGCGGCGCCCTATAATGAATATAAGAGTTCGCAGGGAATAAACGATTCCTAACCCAGGAGGAGTTATGCACCCGGAGATTCACATCAACTACTTGGCGGTGGTCACCGCCGCCGTCGCAAGTTTAATTTTCGGATGGCTCTGGCATGGGCCTCTGTTCGGCAAAAAATGGATGAGTCTCATGAAGATGCCGACGGATTGCAAGCCCGATCCCAAAGTCATGCTGCGCGGGATGGGCCTAACGCTGCTGGGCACATTCTTGACGGCCTATGTCCTGGCGCATTCGGCGGAAGTCTGGCGCCCGTCAGTGTGGGGCGTAGGGACGGATGCGCCTTCCTACGTCTACGGGTTCTTCAGCGGTTTTTTCACCTGGATTGGTTTTTTTGTTCCAATGCTGTTGGGAGCGGTGGCCTGGGAGGGCAGGAGCTGGAGCTTGTACGGGCTGAATGCTTCCTACCACTTTGTGAATCTTCAAATTATCGCCATGATTCTTGCCCACTGGCGCTGATTGCTGATCACTAGAGGGATCAGACCACTGTGCTTGCGTAACCATGAACCGCGCCATTCTCCGCATCTTTTTTCTTGTTCCAGCGGCCTTCCTGGCGCTCGACGCCATCAGCGTTTTCGGCAGCCATCCGAGCTGGCCGCAGCCCGCGCTGGATTACCTTGCCTGGTATCGCGGTACGCCGCTCATGGGTGCGGCGTTCATCGCGAACCGCATCGCCCTAATTGGGTTTGTCGGGCTCCTCGCCTCGTCTATAGCGCTGGTTTTCTTCTGGTCGCCGGCTCGATACCTCTACGCCGCTTGTTGGGTCCTGATACTCGTTGGGGATTACGTCGATTTGCCGATGTTGGCGGGCGGATGGGAAACCATCCTGGATGATCTGGCCAAGTTGTTTGCCGGAGCGAACGTGGTGCTCATGTTTTCCAGCGTAGGCGCACAGTATTTTACGCGCGCCGACGGTCGAACTTAACCCCAAACGGTCGCGACTTCGATGAACAACGAAGGGGAGCTAATGAGATGTGCCTTCAAGGCGCCAGTCGCGCCGGACGACTCGATGTGAAAGACGCTTAACTCGGCCCTCCGTTGGGCATCATGTATCAAGGAGCAGACGCGACTCAGTCGCCCTTGTGGTCCTTACCCTTCTTCCCATGACCATGGTCATGTCCCTCGCCACGCTCATCACCATGACGCTCGCCGCGACCCTCGCCGTGGCTCTCACGGTAGCGCGGCGCGTACTCTTTGTTGTACCAGCCATCTTGCACAAAGTAGACCGGCTGGCCGCAGGCGTTGTACTGGTGGCAGTGCTTGCGCCAGTTCTTCGCGTGGCCCGGAGGTACTCGCAGGTAGATCGGCTCGCGTACCACGCCCACTGGTACAGGCTGGATCACGACCGGCTGCCGGTAGATCAGTTGCGGCTGAGGGAAGTTGCCGACGTCGATGCGGCCATAGAAGCCGGGCTCACCGACCTGGACGGATACGCCGACATCGGCGGCAAACGCGGGAGCAGTAACTGCGGCCACCGCCGCGGCAAATAGGAAACGTTTCATGGTGAGGTCCTTTTGTTGTCAGTAATTGTTACTTAACGCGCGAGCGCGTCAACTCGATGACAAGCGGCATTATACTTGATACTTGATGCCCACGGCCCAACCCGGCGCTCAACCTGACGCGCGATGAAACTGCGAGCCCGTTAGCTAATGCGTTAGGCTTCTCAGACGCCGTAACCACAGAATACAACCACCAACTCGAAAAGAAAAGGAATGCAATAGTGAAAAGCAAGACTCGCAATCCAGTGGTCCTGTCCCTGGCGGCGGCCGGCGGCGCGAAGGTCTGCTGCTAAGCGCCGGGATTGCACACAAGCGGCAAATAGGGTTTATTCGCTTGGCATCTAATCTATTTTTCGGGTATTGGCGCGTTTGTTCGGATAGGTTAATCCCGGCTGTTTTCATGAAATCAGCGTACACTTGCAACTCTGGATTAGGTCTCACTTTTGGGGTAATTAATTACACTTTTTCAGGTGTCTATTTCTAGTTGGGCAGCATAGATACTGCGTAATCTGAGTGTCGCCGGAGATGCCGAATGGATAAGTTCCAGCGAATCGCCCGGGCAAACCAGGTGTTCACGCCCGGTTTCCCCATCCAGCAAAAGGATCTTTTTTCTGGCCGGTCGGCGCAGCTTGAGCGAACGATCGAAGCGCTATCCGCGCCAGGTCGACACCCTGTTATTTTCGGCCAGCGTGGGGTCGGCAAAACGTCTCTGGCAAATATCCTCGGTCAGATGTTGCAGAACCTAATTTCCGTAAAGGTGAGTTGCGACGGAAGCGACACCTTTGCCACGATCTGGAACAGGGTCTTCTATAGCGCCTCGGTCAGCTTTAAGCAACAAGCTTTTGGATTCATCCAAGCCGAAACTACCAAGACGATAACTTTGGGTGACGCCCTCGGGCACGATTCGAGTACGACGAAGCCTGCTGAAATCGCTGATTTACTGCGGCGAGTGCAACATTACTGCGTCGTCATTCTCGATGAGTTCGACAAAGTGACAGACACTCAGACGAAATCCTCATTTGCCGATTTGATTAAGATTCTCTCAGACACGGCCCATGACGTAACCGTCGTTCTTGTTGGCGTTGCAGAGAATATCCACGAACTTATCGGCGAACACCCGTCAATCGATCGAAACCTGGTCCAGATCGAACTTCCGCTAATGTCGGACCAGGAGATTCGAACAATTTTTGAGGTCGGAATGCGTAAGCTGGAACTGGGCGTCGAACAGAGCGTGTTGGATCAGGTGCCTCTCCTTTCGGGGGGCTTTCCCCACTATGCGCACCTGCTTGGGTTGTGTGGAGCAAAGGCTTGCGCGGAGAACAACGCGATTTTCCTGACCTCGTCCCTCTTCGATATTGCCTGCAATATTGCCGTTGAAGACGCGATCGAAAAGTATCGCGAAGCCTACGGCAAAGCGACCGCGACAACTCAGGCTAGTCGATATCCGGTTATCCTAACCGCCTGCGGTTACTCTCGCATAGATGCGCGAGGCGTTTTTCGCGCGACAGATGTCGTAGATGCCATTCGAGAAGTGTTCAATGAAACCGTTACCGTTCAGGCAGTCGTGCCTGCGCTAGGTGAATTCTTGAAAGAACGGCGCGCCGCAATTCTAAAGGGGGTTTCGGTCGGGGGACGGCAGTGCTATCAATTCAAAGATCCAATGATGCGGCCCTTTTGCAGGCTTAAGGCCAGGGACCTCTTATTGGCAAAGCAGTCATCGAGCCAAATGCCGCCCAACCCATCAGTCGAGCGGACGCGCTAAGGCGCGTCGCTCACCAAAACGTTAGGTGTCAACGAGGCGAGTACGCGAAATTGCGAAGCGCACTGGAGTTGCACGATTCCCGCGTGAGCCGCATAGAGCTGTTGGATGGCCTTGCGATGATCCATTTTTCACACGCCTACGTTCACAAGTCAAAGGGAACACCAGGCAGAGACCCCGGCACGGGCTGGAGTCAGGAAGCGAAGTTAGTTCTGTGGGAGGCGACCGTATCGGCGCCGTTGCCACCGCTGCCCAATACGATATCCGAAGGATTTTTGGAAGTTGGGGGTATTAGACACGAACTCATTCCTCTGCCATTTAAACGTAAAGTGGGTGCAAAGCTCTACCTGACATTTGTTGACGGCGTCCATACGGAAATTGCCGGTAATCGGCCGTTGATAGAATTGCTAGGTACACCGATTCACCTGGAGGATTTTTCATGACACCTAAGCCGGCGCTGAACACGGTCTCGAGAGAAGCGGCGAAGCTATCGAAAAACGGGATTGTGGATGTTGCATACCCGAGCCTTATTCAAGGTGCAGCGTTTGATACTTGGTTGCTGGGCCGGAAAGATTATCCCGGGATTCGCTAATTGCTCATTGAAAAAAGGCCTGCGGCGTGGAGGTCTGGTGCTGGGCGGCGGGATTGCGCATAAGTGGAAAATGTGGTTTATTCGTTTGGCATCTAATCTATTTTTCAGGTGTCTATTTCTAGTTATGCTCACTAATCAATGAATATCAAACTGAGCGCCTTTATCCCGGTCGGCAACTTGTCCGAATACAAGTTGCATTTGGCGTGCTGGAACGGCGACGAACAACCGCTGGATGTTTTTGTTAGAAGCCGAGACGATTGGAAAGGCTGGAATAGTTGGCGAGGAAATAGAGACGATTTTACGCGCCAATACATCCTCTCCTTTATCAACTTCTATCATGAAGAGAATCTCTGGCTGTTTGGTGGAGTATTCGAAGTCCTTGAGCGAAATAAAGAACGTAACAAGGTCCGCCTCCTGGAGCAGCATCAGGAGCTGATAGGAAGGCTATTGGTATCCTTCGATCGACCACAGGGGTGGAGAGGAAGAGCGTTCAATCTGGAGAGCGCCTACCATAACCTCATCGTTTCTGAACTGCTCAAAGACACCTATTCCGGCGAAACGTTTTGTGGTTACGAGAACATAAACCACGATTTCCATCGACTTGAGATGATCTTCAAAAATAACAAACAAGACTGGAGAGCGGCGTTAGAGAACATCAAGGGGATTTACGTCATTACAGACAAGAACAACGGCAAGAAATATGTCGGCTCTGCTTACGGCGTTTCTGGCATTTGGTCTCGGTGGGCGTGTTATCTCGGCACAGGCCACGGGTGGAATGATGAACTTACTAAGCTCATCAAACAGGAAGGCATCGAGTACGCTCGGAATAATTTCCGGATATCCCTGCTTGAGTATCGGTCTATGAAAACCGACGACAACATCATCAAGGAGCGAGAGAGCTACTGGAAAGAAGTGCTTTTGTCGCGAGGCCAGTATGGCTACAACAAGAACTGAAGGAAACGGCGTGAGCATAACACGTCGTTCCACCGGACACGCAAAGACTGCGCGCCGGTGAACTCTGCGTTAGGGAGCGCACGATAGGGTTAACGAGATGGAAATTAAGATCGTGGATTCTGCCGAGTTTCAAAGCCTACTAGAAGCGCTAGCGTCTGAATTAGTGGACGCAAATATACACTTCAAATTATATGCAGACCTCACTGGGGCCATATCTGAGTACCAAGAAGAATATAACCAATCGACCGCATTTTGGTCTCTTACATTCCAATCACATCTAGATGCCGCCGTTTTTCGGTTATGCAAAACCTATGACCAGCATACCAAGACTCTAAACCTGAGAAATCTACTGGATACGATAAAAGCGAATATTTCTGTTTTTGATACAAAAGACTTCCGAGAACGACTCAAAGACAATTCCTTTGTAGGGAGTTTAAGTGCTGAATCTCGTAAGCCCGACGAGAAGCAGCTTGAAACCGATCTTGTTTATGTAAGTGAAGAAAATCCACTAGTCAAGAATCTAATAGTTTGGAGAAATAACTTTTTCGCGCACCGAAGCGCAAAAAATGCAATCAAAAAAAGGAACCTGGCAGAAGACTACCCTCTCACTATTAAAAATGTTGAGGAATTGCTAGTTGAAGGCATGAGGCTTATTAATCGGTACAGCAGCCTTTTCCGGGCATCTACATATTCAACTAACATGGTTGGTCGAGATGACTTTCAATTTGTCCTGAAGTCTATTCGAGAGCATCTAGCCCTGATTGAGCAACGTATTGAAGAGGAGAGGAAACGTTGGGAAAGAGGGGCTTCCTAACAAGGCGCTGCACTCGACCGCGTACCGCTACGCGGCCCGCGTCGAGTGAGCTTGGTCGATAGGCATCGAGTCTCAAAGAAATTCGACAATGAGAACTGTCATTCGTCAAACTGTGGTGTTGCCGGCTTCGGCAGAAGCACTTTTTGAAATGTATTTAGATCCCTCCGCACACGAGGCAATTACGCGCGCGCGAGTTTCTGCGCGCATCCGGTTAGCTCAATCATTAGGCAGCCACGAGACAATAGATGTTTGACCTCTTGTTTGATCCGCAGGTCTGGATTGCTTTCCTTACGCTTACCGCGCTTGAACTGGTGCTCGGTATCGACAACATCATCTTCATTTCGATTCTTGTAGACAAGTTGCCGAAGCAAGCGCAAGAATTCGCACGACGCGTCGGTTTATTTCTCGCTATGTTCATGCGCGTTGCTCTATTAATTGTCCTGTCCTGGGTCGTCGGGTTAACCGAGCCGCTTTTCAGCTTGTTCCGACTGGAGATCTCTGGTCGAGATCTCATCCTGATTAGCGGTGGCCTGTTCCTGTTGTGGAAGAGCACAAAGGAGATTCACCAGTTGCTTGAGGGCGAAAAGGGCGCGGCCTCAACGGTAATACGCGCCACGTTCTCTGCAATTGTTCTGCAGATCACTATCATCGATCTTGTCTTTTCGCTGGATTCAATCATCACAGCGGTAGGGATGGTGGATGAAGTTGCCGTAATGGTCGCTGCGGTGATTGCATCGTTGGCATTAATGATGGCTTTCGCCGGCCCGATCGGGCGCTTTGTGTCGGCGCATCCGACGATCAAAATGCTTGCCTTATCCTTCCTGTTTGTCATCGGTGTCGTGTTGATCGCTGATGGATTCGACCATCATGTGCCCAAGGGCTATGTCTACTTTGCGATGGCGTTCTCGGTTTTCGTCGAGATGCTCAACCTTCGCATGCGGAGGCGTGTTGCTCGCCCAGTAGACCTACATGAGCGCTATATAGGTGATGACTAATGCACAAGCACCTGAAGGTTCGTTGCTTAACTCCGCGCTTGACTCGGACGCGCGCGTTGTTAACGGTCTTACTGAAATTAAGTGTCGCGGCTGGGGTAAGCAGCACGTTCAGCAGATTGTCCTGGAAGTTGGTGTTGCCGGTGAGCCGTTCATGGGTCTCGCACAAAGAGAAAGAAAACACCAGCGGAAAACTCGCCCGCCTTGCCGGGAGTTAAGAGACAAAATTTGCCTTTAACGCGATCTTCTACTATCTTGAAGACAGGAATAGTGTCCACCGCGCAATCGCCTACAGAAAGCGGCGTTTAAAAACAGTAAATCTTAAGGAGTCCCGCCCATGAACCGATTTCAACGAAATTCTTTTTGGCATCCGTCCGTAGTCCTGACAGGCGTAATTGCTTTATGGCTTCTTAACGGCTGCGCCGGCACGACCACCGAAAAGTATTCCGCGGCCGCGGGTGAGCAAAGAAAAGTCATCATTTATGTCTGGGACGGATTAAGACCCGATTCTGTCAACCCAATAGACACGCCCAATTTGCACGAGATGCGCGAGTCCGGAGTTGATTTCACCGACAATCACTCCACCTACCCCACTTTCACGATGATGAACGCCGCCAGCTTTGCAACCGGAGGATTCCCCGCTGCCACGGGATATTACGGCAACACGCTTTGGGAAGCGAATGCAAAAGGCAATGATTCTGCGAGCAAGCCTGTTGACTTCCGTCAGCCTGTTTTCACGGAAGATTTCGCGATACTTGAAGACCTGAACAATTACTTGAAAGGGGATCTGTTTCTTGTCGGGACTTTGTTTGAATCGGCTCAAAAAACCGGAATGACAACCGCTACCATCGGGAAATCGGGCGCAGCGTATATACAGGATTATAAAAGAGGCGGCATGACTCTCGATGAGAAGACGGTTCTGCCGTTAAGTTTGGCGAAAGAACTGCAAGACGCGGGCATTGCCTTGCCAACCACTACGCCGAATGCCTACCCAGCGGGCGCACTGGCCCTGGCACCAAACAACGGGAACCCAATAGATTTTAAGCCCGTCAAGAAACTGAAAGATGGTGTTACATTCGATCCGACGGACTCCGGTGGCAGCCCATACAAGCCCGGTCTCCAATACATGGTTGACACCTATGTTAATTATATTCTCCCGAAGAAGGATCCGAAGCTTTCGGTACTGTGGATCCGCAATCCGGACACGACACAACACGTCTATGGAGTCGGCGGCCCAAACTACCGTGACGCACTCCGCCACAACGACCAAATCCTCGGTCAGCTGCGGGCCAAGCTTAAGGAACTTGGCCAGGATGGCACCACGGATATTATCGTGGTTTCGGACCATGCCCACAGCAATGTCGCCGGATCGAGCGCTTTATTTCCGCTGCGCGCTGTCAGTAACGGAGCGGTCGGCGATATTGACCCCAGTGGTTACCCAGTGTCGGGGCTTATCCGCCTCGCGGACTTGCTGCATCGAGCAGGATTCGTTGTGTTCGACGGATTGGGTTGCAGCTACCTTCCGGTCGGTTCGGGCATAAAAGCCGACGGCACATCGGTCTACCCGACGCTGATTGACCAGGACGGCAGCGTTTGCGGAAAAGCTGGAGAAAAATATATGACCGCTTCCTACAAAGTGCCTGCCACTTTGCCTCCCAAAGCGCTCGTGATCGCGGTGAACGGGGGCAGCGACTACATCTATGTTCCCGACCGGGATGCGGACACCGTGCGCAATGCCGTCCAGTTCCTGCAGAGCCGCAGTGAAGTGGGGGCGATTTTTGTCGACAGCCGTTACGGAAATCTTCCAGGCACATTGCCCCTGAATAGGGTGCGGGCGGAGAATACTGCAGGGCGCAATCCGGATATTATTGCGAGCTTCGATTACGATGAGAATGCCGTCATTAACGGTATGAAAGGCACCGAATATTCCGGGATTCTTCTCAACACCAGCTATCGCGGCATGCACGGCAGCTTCAGCCCGAGAGACGTGCACAACACGCTGATTGCCTATGGCCCTGATTTTCGCGAAGGCTTCAAAGATATCCTGCCAACGGGCAACGTGGACGTCGCTCCAACCGTTGCGACCATCCTTGGCCTTGCCTTAACTCGCGCTGACGGCCGGCCGCTCCTCGAGGCGTTAAGGCACGGTCCGTCCACAAGTGACTACGAAGTCGTGTCCCGCACGATTAAACCAAACGCCGCGGCAACCGGACTTACAATAAAGTTACCCACGGATCCAAGCGGAAGCGACACGGACCCGGACAAAAGCACCTACACGATTCAGCTTCAAACCAAGTCCCTGAGCTATCAAGGCAAGACCTACACTTATTTCGACTATGCCAAGGCGCTTCGGCAATGAAAAAATTCCAACTGATGGTTTGGGTAGGATTGCTTTTTCTGCTTCAAGCGCCAAAGCCGCAGGCGGAAACCTTGCCCTATGAATGGGGCAAGGTTTTTGCCACGAAATCGGCTCCGGAAAACGTTTATTTTCGCGCCCGCTACCTTGATCAAACCGGGAAAAGCCATCAGCTCCAGGTCTGGCGCCAGGCCGATCTACATTTACGGCGCAGAACAGACGATCGCCTCGACCTCTATCTGGATAAAGACGCGAGCGGGAACTACGCTTACCGGCTGGTAGATTACGCCCGGCAAGTCATCATCAGCACAGATCGCGCGAATCTTTTTCGCATTGGAATATTATCCGATTGGTCAGGACTGGCTCACGTACTGAATTTTCCTGGAGGCAACTACACGATTACTCCTCGCCAAGAAACCGCTACGATGCCAAATGAAAAGTGTACCTGGTATCAACTGGAAATCGCTTCATCGAGAAGCGCCAGTCAAATCTGCTGGTCGGACCCGTGGGGTTTACCGCTCACCATTCGGGCAAGAACGAATGAGGGCAAGTGGATCACCCAATTCACCGTTGAGGAAATCCATACCTTCCACCCCGTTCCCGGCACTTTTGATGTCCCCAGGAATAGTTTTCTGCAAATCGACGCCAATCCTGATGACAATGCGCTCGATTAATGGGATTTGCGATTAAAAACGCTGTATCGAAAAACTCAGTGAACGGCGGGTCCTGACGCGAGCGCCGCGTCCTCCAGCCAGCACCAGCGCATAGGTATTCTTGGCAATACTGTTAATCAAGTTTGAATAGCTCCCGCGACGAATGCTTTCGTGCAAACCATTTGCGCAGTTCATCCAAAATCAGCATTCCGCCTCCGAAAGGAAGGATGAAAAGCCACGCCGCCCCGACAATGGGCGCTGTTCCCAGAATGAGATTGCCCCAAGGCGTGTAGTCGATTAACAAAATCAGTGCAATATTGAATCCCACGCCCCACAAAATAAGCCGATTCCCGAAAACACCCGTGGAAAATGCCGATCGAGTAACGCTCCTGCACAGGAACACGTTCATGATCTGCATCACGATGATGGCACTCAAGCAGGCGGTGGTTGCCTGCAAATAGAGCGGGTCCTGAGTTGCCAGATGCTGGCTATACGTCCAGCCCCCGGTATAGAGCACGAAAAAGAACGCCGCCATGGCGCCAGCGGCCTCGATCGGCCCCAGAACCAGATAGGCACGCAACGCCAGGGGCCAGTTCATCAGTCTTTCGTCTCGCGGGCGGGGAGGGCGGCGCATGACTTGCGGATCGGGTTTTTCAACACCAAGACCGAGCGCGGTGAGCGAGTCGGTTCCCATATCAATCGCCAGCACCTGGATAGGTGTTAAGGCCAGCGGTATCTTGAACACCGCGAATCCGAGGTAAGGAATCAACTCGGCGACATTGTGGACGAGGACATAGGTGAGAAACTTTCGGATATTCTCAAATACGGCACGTCCCTCTTCTATTGCGTTCACGATGCTGGCGAAATTATCGTCGAGTAATACCATATCCGCCGCCGCCTGGGCCACGTCAGTGCCGGCGATCCCCATCGCAATGCCAATGTGCGCACTTTTGAGCGCCGGGGCGTCATTTACGCCATCACCCGTTACCGCCACGATGTGTTTTTTGCTCTTCAATGCTTCCACGATGCGCATTTTCTGGTCCGCGCCGACGCGGGCAAATATGATTTCAGGCGTGTCCAAGGCCAGCATCAGTTGGGTGTCTGAAAGAATGCGCAATTGTTCGCCGGTGATCACCATCGGATTATCCGAAGTGGTAAGTCCGATCTCGCGGGCGATCGCCTTGGCGGTACGGGGATGATCGCCGGTAATCATGATCACCTTGATGCCGGCCTGGCGGCACCTGCCGATCGCTTCCGGAACTTCGGGTCTGGGCGGGTCTTCCAGGCCGACGAGCCCGGCGAAGACAAGATCCTGTTCCAGATTTTCGCGTTTCCATTCAGGCTGCACCAGGCGGTAGGCAAACCCGAGGACTCGCAAGCCTTGCTCGGCCATGCTTTCCTGCGCTGCAAGAATCTTTTCGCGCATCTTGGGGTCGAGCGAGCGCGTGTCCCCTTCCACCAGAATCTTGCTGCAGAGCGGGAGGACCGACTCGAGCGCGCCCTTGCAGTAGAGCGTGGGGCCCTCTGGCATCGCATGCACTGCGGAGAGCCGCATGCGGTCGGTGTCAAAGGAAATCTCGTCCAGCCGTGGATAGTGAGGTAGCGAGGGCAAAACGAGCTGCGCCATTTCAACCAGCGCGATTTCCATGGGGTCACCCAAAAAAACAATCTTGCCATGATCTTCAGCCTCCTTCAGTTCTTGGCACAAGCAGGCCGTCAGGAAGAAAGGTTGATAGAGTTTGGCGAGCTGCCGGTTTTGTTTAATCACGGCTGGCGAATCGACGCTGCCTCCCAGGAAAAGCTGCTTTACCGTCATGCGGTTCTGGGTCAGCGTACCGGTCTTGTCTGTGCAAATCACCGTTGTGGAGCCGAGCGCCTCGACCGAGGGCAAGTAGCGAATAAGAACATTACGCTTTGCCATGCGCTGCGTTGCGAGCACGAGGGAGAGTGTCAGCGTAGGGAGCAGCCATTCTGGCACCATTGCCACGATGATACCGATGGCGAAGATTAAGTTCTGCCAAAAAGAAACACCTATCATTCTGCCGGCCACGAAAAATAACAGTCCGACCAGTACCGCGAGGATCGCTATTAATCGGCTTAAGTGTGCGACCTCCTTTCGCAAGGGAGAAACCTCGTCCCCGGCCGTTTGCGCAAGATGGGCAATTTTGCCGAATTCAGTTTGCATGCCAGTGGCAAAGATAACCGCCTTGCCCTGCCCGGATACCATCGAGGTGCCGGCGAGCAGTATGTTCTTGCTGTGGACCCGGTCGTCCAATCCGGACGGGTTAGCATCCCGCGCTTGGGCCAACGATTCACCGGTAACTGCCGAGTTGTTGACCCGTACGTCGAATGCCTCGACCAGCCGGCAGTCCGCAGGAATGCGATCGCCTTGCTCTAACAAGACAACATCTCCCGGTACCAATTTCTCCGCAGACACCTGGACGACCCTGCCGTCCCGCAAGACCTTAACTTGTTGCGGCAGCAATTTGCGCAACGCGGAGAGGGTTTGTTCGACACGATATTCCTGCCAGAACGAGAACACTCCGCTCACCAGGATCACCGCCACGATGGCATATCCGATTTTTGCCATGCCTTGGCCCGGGTCGCTCCATTCGGCAAAGAACGCAAGCCCTGCGGCAACCCACAGGATGAGAGAAAATAAATGAACGAATTCCTTGAGAAGATGCAGCCACGGAGGTAAACGGGCGATTTCTTTTACCAGATTGGGACCGTACTCGCTTAATCTGCGTTCGGCTTCGGCGAACGGCAATCCTTGCCACGCGCTGTTTACGCTGGCGATGGCTTCATGGACAGAAAGTTGCTGGATCTGCATAACGCACAAAAACTACGCCGTATTCTTTCGATTTGCACTGACCGATTTTTTGATCCGTGGTGATGGGGGAAAAGCCTGGTGTATGCTGCGTGCGGACGGTTCGAATGATTTAGAACGCTTATCCTGCTCGAAAGCTTTCTTCGAACCTGTCCAGAAATTCTTCGAGACGGGCCGGTTCAAGGTGATTGATACCCGCTGCGTGCCGCCTGCCCCCGCCCGTGGGAAACAGCCGGCAAAAATCCAGCGCGGGCTTTTTCCCGTCTCGCGGTGATCGTACGCTGATAGTGTAGCCGCCGCGCGCGTTCCGGGTGAGAACCGCGTGAGCGCGCTTCGGATCCGCAGTCGCAAGGTGATTTGCAAATGTGCCGCTGACTCTGCGGCTCCACGGCTCATCCGGGAGTATATACACGTCCGACGTGCCCGACATGCGCTGCGGCGCAATCGCCAGCGCTTGCTGCAGATCAGAAACCCGTTCTTTGCCCAGCCGCCCAAGGAGAGATTCCTTGCGCATCAAATGGAATGGGTCAGCATAACGTTTGATCATCCGGTACAGTTCAGCCGGAGGAATAAGCAGATCGGACTCGGTCTCCCCATAGGCGTTGTAGTTGAGGTTTTCCCCCAGTTCCCGAAGCGCGCCTTGCTGATCTTTGTCCAGCTTGAGCGATTCGGCGAGCTTCGATGCGGGATTGCCCAGGTTATCGCCGAAGGCCGCGACCACCGCCCAAATTCGAAAGCGGCCGCCGAGATAACGGTCAACCAATATGCTGGTGCATACGTCGGCGGATTCGTCGATCATTGCCTCCAAACCGGGATGGACGGGAATGTCGGGCGCAGCATGGTGATCGAAATAACGCACGCGCGCGCCGCGCTCAAGCAGCTTGAGCAGCGCGCCGCGGTTGCGCTCGAGCGAAACGTCAAGGACCGTGACCTGGTCGCCGCTCCCCGCGTTGACGCGCTTTATCAGCTCGATGTCGTGTTTGACGCCGGTAATCAGCTCGGCTTCGACCGGCTCGGCCATGCGAAGTTGGTGCAAGGCGCAGATTCCGTCTGCGTCGCCGTTGAAAACGTCGATATGCCGCATACGCAATCAACCAGGAGAAGTTAAGCCGAAGCGCAACGCAAGCGCCTCCGCCAACTTGCCTGCTGACCCCATGCCTTGTGCAGAGTCTATCGTGAGCGCTTGCACAGCCTCGTCTTCCCCGAGCGGTTCCTGCGCCGCAAGCTGCCGCTTGAGCACAGCGAGCCCTGCCTCTGAGGCATCCTTCCCCTCGCTCTCGCGCCGCCCGATCCGGTCGCGAAGCACAATCTCCGGCGCTGTGCACGAAATGATTGCGAAAGGCACGGCCATTACGTGAGCGAGCCTGCAAAACAAGTCGCGCTGTTGACGGGCAAGGAAGGCCGCATCCACGATGACCGGATAGTCCGCCGCAATGACTTGGCACGCGAGCTCCGCTAGGCGGTTATAGGTCCGCTCGGTTTCACCAGGCGCATAAATCCCCGCATCGAGCTCGCTATCAGTTTTCGTTTGAGCCTCGAGGCCATGCAGGCGCTTGCGCTCAACGTCGGAGCGCAACCGTACCGCACCCAGCGATTCGAGCAATGTTTGCGCGATCGTGGTCTTTCCCGACCCTGACAGCCCGTGCATGATGATCAATGCACGCGGAGAATGGGCGGAAAGCGACTTGGCGAGCTGAAAACGGCTTCGGTACTGACGCTCGGCGTCGGTTTTTTCCTGCGCCGTAACGTGCGGCTGGTGTGCACGAATGCAGGAGATTTTCGCACGTACCAGAGCGCGATAGACAAGATAATAACGCAGCACCCGCATCCCGGCGTAATCTCCCGTTATCTCAAGATAGCCATTCAGGAAGCGGAAGGCGAGCGCCCGCAATTCATGGTCGAGCAAGTCCATCATCAGGAACGCCGCTTCGTTCATTACGTCAATCCAGCGGAACTCGTCATTGAACTCGATGCAGTCGAACAGGGTCGGCACACCGTCAAGCAATGCGATGTTGCCGAGGTGCAGGTCACCGTGACACTCGCGAACAAAACCGTCGCGCTTGCGCGAATCAAACAGCACATAAAGCGACGTGTATTTACGCTCGGTCCAAGCTTGGAGTTTTTGCAGCAGATCGCGATCCGGCTCCGCTTTCACGAGTTCCTGCATCTGGTCGAAATTCTGGGTGGCGGGCGCCAACACCCGTTGCGGCGAGCCGAACGGCCGTACCGCGCCCGCTCTTTCGATGCCCGAGTGGAATTCAGCCACCACCCGCGCGAGAGCGTCAAGGACTATTGGCGTGAGCGTCCCGCTCTTCGCCATCCGGTCAAGCAAGGCTTCCTGCGGGAACTGGCGCATCCTCACTGCGTATTCTATTGGAGGCCCGGTGCCGCCCACCACCGGCGCTGACTCGCTGCCGGTAATAGCAACTACATCCAGATAAAGCAGCGGTGCGGTGCGGCGGTTAAGACGCAGCTCCTCATCGCAATAGAAACGGCGCGATTTAAGAGAGCGGAAATCAAGGAAACCAAGGTTGACCGGTTTCTTTATTTTGTATGCATAATCGCCGGTCAGCAAAACACAGGAGATATGCGTCTCCACTACCTCCACGCGCTGCACCGGATGCGGATAGCACTTTGGCTCGCGCAGTGCCGCGATCAGTCGTTCAAATGATGACTGATCTCCAGCGAACTTGCCTCCAGGCTGTGGTATTTGGCCGCAGGTCGCCCGCACATTGTCCCCCGAAGATTATTTCGTTTAAGGTAAGTTTCGCATCGAGCGGGCGCCAGCCCGCGAAGCCTCATATGTATCATTATTTGCCTCCCGCGGGGACGGAACTTGACCTGGATCAATTGGGGCGGCCCGCGTACTGCTATAGTCAACTGCACTGGCGGAGCCCGCCGTCGTGTACGAAGGAGATCAGCGATGGACTTGACCCGAGGGCAGCTCGACGAGCTGCAGCGCATCATCAAGGAGCGCCATGATTCGCTCATGGCGGAGGTCCACGAGGAAGTGGCCCGATCGCGCGACGAAACCTACGGCGAGATCGCCGGTCCGGTAACCGACACCGGAGACGAGGCCGTTGCGGACCTCATTTCCGACCTTGACAATGCCGAAGTCTCGCGCGACCTCCTGGAAATCCGCGAGCTCGAGGCCGCACAGGCCCGCATTGGCGCAGGCACCTATGGCGCTTGCGCCGAATGCGGCGGCGCCATTGCTTTTGAGCGACTGCGCGTTAACCCCGCCGCCATCCGATGCTTCGACTGCCAGCGCGTGCACGAAAAGACCTATGCGCACGCGAGCGAAACTAAACTGTAGGCGTCGCGCGCGACGGCTCAATCCGCGAGCTGGTGGTGCTTGCCGACACTTACGCGCTTCGCTTGCCGGCCTTCGCTCGCGCCTTCGCTCGCGACTTCCTCGATGAATTGCACTGCAGTGCCGATCTCGAGCTGATCGAAGGACGGCTCGACCACGTTGTCGCGGCTGAAATAGAACTCCCGCCCGTCGGCGGTCTCGATGAAGCCGTAGCCCTCCTCGAGAAACAGTCGCGCTACCCTGCCATGCTGCGGCATTTCGTGCACCTTGACGTCGCCGCGCATGGTTCGTACGACGTCTTCGAGCTTCCGGCCAGCGGCGTCGAACGCGTCCCGCACTGCCACGTAGATGTCCTCGTCATGGTCGCGGTCGATGGCCAGCTCGTGGCCGGGTACGCGGATGTCGAGGCGCACGGTGAACTGCTTGCCCTGGTGATGGTGACGATGCCGCTCCTCGACGACGACGCGGCAGCTGGTTATGCGCGGATGGAATTCCTCGAGCTTCGCCGCCTTCTCGCGAATGCGCGTCTCGACCGCCTCGGAGCGCGGAAAATTACGGAAGGTAATCTGCAGAGGGACTTGCATATGGGTTGGTGTTGACTCCTGAAACAATACTATCAAGTAACACCGGTCCGCAAGACCGGGCCGATGCGCTAACTGAAAATATGCACCTTCTGGCGGCGACGCATTTGATTTTAATCAAACGCAGTCGCTTTCGTCGGGCGATGCTGGGCCGGTCTCGGCCCCGGGGCAGCGGGGCATGGGAACGACTGGAATGTCCTGGTAACCATGACTCCGGGCACCGGCAACTGGCGGCGGCTACGCCTCGGGCAACGAGTGAACCATCTTCTTGAACCCCGCCCAGTCGAGCGCAGGCCAGATCTCCGAGCTGGCGTGTCCGAAGCTGCGGATCAGCACCGATACGCGCATTGCGGTTTCCAGGTCGGGCGCTGTGAAAATGTCGATGTAGTCATAAGGCCCGAGCACAGCGTAGCTTGCGACCCAATTTACGTTGGGGCAGACCTTGCGGATCTGATCCACCGCGTGCCGCTCGAGGGTTTCGAGGGATTTCGGTTGGTGTACCGACTCGACGGACACGCGGGTAAGCATGATAAATGTCGGCATGACAGATCTCCTTTTAATGTCGCCGCGGCCGCACCACGTCCAGGCCGGCGATGTACAGGCTAGTATTCCATCCCACCCGGTGCAGTGCCGCCGCCCTCGCCCTTGTCGGGCTTCTGCGCGATCATGCAATCGGTCGTCAATATTAATCCGGCGATCGAGGCCGCATTCTGCAGCGCCGTGCGCGTCACTTTGCGCGGATCCACCACGCCCATCTGCACCATGTCGCCGTATTCATTGGTGAGAGCGTTGAAACCGAAGTTGTCTTTCCCTTCAAGTACCCGATTGAGGACCACCGACGGCTCCTCACCGGCGTTCGCCACGATCTGACGCAGCGGCTCCTCCAGAGCGCGCAGCACGATCTTGATGCCGGCATCCTGATCGTGGTTTTCCCCGTGAAGCGCGTTGAGCTGTGCGCGGGCGCGCAACAGGGCAACGCCTCCTCCGGGAAGAATACCTTCTTCTACGGCGGCGTGCGTTGCGTGCAGCGCGTCCTCGACACGGGCTTTTTTCTCCTTCATTTCCATTTCGGTCGCGGCACCGACTTTTACTATTGCGACACCGCCGGCGAGCTTGGCCACGCGTTCTTGCAGCTTTTCCTTGTCGTAGTCGCTGGTGGCGTCCTTGACCTGCTGGCGGATGTCGGCAACGCGCGCTGCGATCTTTGCTGCGTCGCCGGCGCCACCGATGATAGTTGTATTGTCCTTGTCAATCTCGAGCCGCTTGGCGCGGCCGAGATCCTTCAGGGTGGCCTTCTCCAGCGTCAGGCCTGCTTCCTCGGAAATAACGCGACCGCCGGCCAGCACTGCAATGTCCTCGAGCATGGCCTTGCGGCGGTCACCGAATCCCGGGGCCTTGACCGCGCAGGTCTTGAGCACGCCGCGCAGCGTGTTTACCACCAGCGTCGCCAGCGCTTCGCCCTCGACATCGTCGGCGATCACGAGCAGTGTCTTGCCGGCCTTGGACACCTGTTCCAGCACCGGCAGCAGGTCGTGGATCGAGGAGATCTTCTTGTCGTAAATCAGAATGTAGGCGTCTTCCAGGATCGAGCGCTGTTTTTCGGCGGTATTGATGAAGTAAGGGGAGAGGTAGCCGCGGTCGAACTGCATTCCCTCGACAACTTCCAGCTCGCTAATCAGGCCCGAGCCGTCTTCGACCGTGATGACTCCCTCCTTGCCCACTTTCTCCATCGCGTTGGCGATGATCTCGCCGATGGAGCGGTCCCAGTTCGCCGAGATCGTCGCGACCTGGGTAATCTCGGTGCGTGTGGTGCAGGGCTTCGCCATCCGCTCAAGCTCCGTGACGACGGCGTTGACCGCCAGATCGATGCCGCGTTTGAGGTCCATCGGATTCATTCCCGCAGCGACATATTTCATGCCTTCGACGAGTATGCCGTAGGCTAACAACGTTGCTGTAGTGGTGCCGTCGCCAGCGACATCCGAGGTTTTGATGGCGACTTCTTTCACCATCTGCGCGCCCATGTTCTCGAAGCGGTCCTCGAGTTCGATTTCCTTTGCGACCACGACTCCGGAGTTGATGATGATTGGCGCGCCGTAGGATCTTTCCAACACTACGGTACGCGCTTTGGGGCCGAGTGTGGGTCGTACGGCGTTTGCAAGAACGCTGACGCCTGCAAGGATTTTGGCGTTCGCCTCGTGGTGAAACAACAGTTGTTTAGCAGTCATATTCCGGATTATCGGAAATGTTGAGAACTAAAAAGATTATATTATCGGTGGCGTTGCTCTACGTTTGATTTAGATCAAGTTTCGCGGCGATAATCTGCGATTTACTGTATGCAACCGGATTATCCCAAAACCATCCCCGACCGTCAGCCATGCCGTGGAATTCCGATTACTTTCCTCCGTCAATGAAGCATCTCGCGCCGGCAGTGCGCGACAAGGCGATCGCAATCGCCAACGCGCTGCTCGCCGAAGGTTACCCTGAAGGGCAGGCGATAAGGATCGCCATCGGGCAGGCAAAGCAATGGGCAAGACGCCATCTCGGCAATCTGACTAGGAACCTCTGATTAAGTCCTCCGCGGAGCGCGTTTCTGGCGCAATGCGGATGATTGCAAGGCGCGCGACGAAGGTGCATAGCCGTAGCTTAAGCACGAGGAGCGCAACGACGCAAGCGCCGCATTGCGCCGAAACCCGGAT
>JBGQCF010000033.1:0-27005 GCA_041495205.1 Gammaproteobacteria bacterium | reverse complement strand
TGGGCAATAGTCGAGTACGCCAGCATCCTCTTGAGATTGCTTTGCGCGATGGCAGTGATGTTGCCAATCGCCATGGACAGCACCGCGAGTATCATCAGCATGCCCTGCCAGTCCACGACCAGGTCCTGCAAGCCGAAAACCAGCAAGCGCATCGCGAAAGCAAATGTGGCGAGCTCGGGTGCGGAGCCGATGAAGAGCGTGATCGCGGTCGGCGCGCCGTGATAGACATCGGGTACCCACATGTGGAAAGGCACGACACCCAGTTTGAAG
This sequence comes from Gammaproteobacteria bacterium, assembly GCA_041495205.1. GTDB lineage: Bacteria > Pseudomonadota > Gammaproteobacteria > Burkholderiales > JAHFRG01 > JAHFRG01. The sequence continues at coordinate 26,735 of JBGQCF010000033.1, read as the reverse complement.
CCCAGGCCGGCGACGACGAACACCAGCCCTAACACCAGCACGGTCTTGTGTGCGACCCCGCCGTGAATCGCTTGCGCCACTTTGGTGATTTCCAGCGAGCCGGTAGCGCCATAGAGCATGGACATGCCGTAGAGCAGCATCCCCGAAGCCAGCGCGCCGAGCACGAAATATTTCATCGCCGCTTCGGTGGCGATCGCCGAATCGCGCTGCATCGCGACCATTGCGTACAGGCTCAATGACAACAGTTCCAGCCCGAGGTACAAGGTCAGGAAATGATTGGCGGAAATCATCACCATCATGCCCAGCATGGCGAACAGGGTGAGCGCAAAAAACTCGCCGCGGAACATGCCGCGGAGAGCAAGGTAGGTGCGCGAATACACCAGCATCACCGACACCGAGAAATACACCATGATTTTCAGCACGTCGGCCATCAGATCGCCGACGAACATACGGCTGAAGCTGTAGCGCACCGCCGGTTCGCTGACCGACACCGTGATAAAAGCGCAGCCAAACAGGGTAAGCTGAGTGAGCAGATACGTCATGAAGCGCTTCTCGTCGCTCACAAATAGATCGAATACCAAAATCAACGATACCATCGCCAGGAGAAATATCTCCGGGTAGGCGGGCACCAAATCGGGCATCGAAAACGTCATCTCAATTTACCCCTCACTCCTTACGCCTCACTTTTTTACAGCTTGCTCTGCGCAACGTGCGCGAGCAAATTGTTCACCGAGGCATGCATGACCTCGGTGAATGGTTTGGGATAGACTCCCATCCCCAGCACCGCGAGCGCCAGCAAACCCAGCACCAATGCCTCGCGCGGCGTAATGTCGGAGAGCGCCTCGACATGGCTGTTTGCAACCGCGCCGAATATCACGCGCTTGTACATCCACAGCGTGTAGGCGGCGCCGAATACCAGCGTGGTCGCGGCCAGCGCCGCATACCAGAAATTGACTTTGAGCGAACCCATGATGACCATGAACTCGCCGACAAAGCCGCTGGTCGCCGGCAACCCGGAATTGGCCATGGCAAACAGCATGAAGAGCGAGGCGAATACCGGCATTTTGTTCACCACCCCGCCGTAGTCGGCGATCATGCGCGTGTGCATGCGGTCATAGAGCACGCCCACGCACAGGAACAGCGCGCCGGAAATAAAACCGTGCGAGAGCATCTGCACCAGCGCGCCTTCCGCGCCGTAAGCGTTGAAAATGAAAATGCCCAGCGTGACAAAACCCATGTGGGAAACCGAAGAATAAGCGATGAGCTTCTTCATATCCGCCTGCACCAGCGCCACCAGGCCGATATAAACCACCGCAATCAGCGACAAAGTAATCATAAAACCGGCGAGATAGTGGCTCGCGTCGGGCGTAATCGGCAGCGAAAAACGCAGGAAGCCGTAGCCGCCGATCTTAAGAAGGATGGCTGCGAGAATCACCGAGCCGCCGGTCGGCGCTTCGACATGCGCATCCGGCAACCAGGTGTGCACCGGCCACATCGGCACTTTCACCGCGAACGACAGGAGAAACGCGACGAAAATCAGAATCTGCTCGGTGAACGACAGCCGCAAATCATGGTAATCGAGGATTTCAAAGCTGCCGCCGGAAGCGTTGTATAAATAAATAAACGCCACCAGCATCAGCAGCGAACCCAGTAGGGTATACAGGAAAAACTTGACCGCCGCGTACACGCGGTTTGGGCCGCCCCATACGCCGATGATGAGGAACATCGGGATCAGCATGGCTTCGAAGAACACGTAGAACAGTACGGCGTCGAGCGCGGAAAACACGCCGTTCAACAAACCTGACATGACGAGGAACGCCGCCATGTATTGCGCCACCCGGGATTCGATGACGCGCCAACTGGCGATCACCACCAGCAGCGTCATGAAGCTGTTGAGGAGAATGAACAACAGCGAGATGCCATCCACGCCAAGGTGGTAGTGCGCGTTGAAGCGCTCGATCCACGGCCGCATTTCGACAAACTGCATTCCGGCCACGGAGAGATCGAATTTGGCATAGAGCGGAAGCGTGACCAGGAAACCCGGCAGCGCTCCAGCCAGCGCCAGCCAGCGCGCGAGCGGCGCATTCCGGTCGCCACCTGTGGCAAGCACCAGGATCCCGAACAGGATGGGCAGCCAGATCGCCAAACTCAACAGGGGAATGCCTAACAGCATGTTTGATCCGTTTTGTTATTCTGCAGTTGGTGTTTATCTCAGGGCCACGAAAACCATAAAGTCAACAACACGAATACGCCAATAATCATGCTGAAGGCGTAGTGGTAAATGTAGCCTGACTGAAGATGACGGATTACAGATGACGTCCAGCGCACCACGCGCGCCGTGCCGTTGACGAAAAAGCCGTCAATCACCGTCACATCGCCCACTTGCCACAAGCCCCCTCCAACGCCGCGCGCGCCGCCCGCGAACAGCCACTGGTAGAGCTCATCAAAACCGTATTTGCGCTCGAGTATGTTGTAAACCGGGCGGAAGCGCTCGCTGATTTTCTGCGGCAAATCGGTGCGCACCCTGTACAGGTAGTAAGCCACGCCGATTCCCGCCACAGCCAGCCAGAATGGCGCAGCGGTCATCCCGTGCAGGACGAATGCAAACGCCCCGTGAAAATGCTCTTGCAAGCGGCCCAGCACGTCGTGCTCGGGACGCACCGCGATAGCCCGGCCAAAATATCCGCCAAACAACATCGGCTCGATATATTGCCAGCCGGTATACACCGAGGGAATGGCGAGCAGAATCAGCGGCACAGTCACCACCGGGGGCGATTCATGCAAATGCTCGCGCAAATGCTCATCCATGCGCGGCTCGCCGTGAAAAACCATGAACAACAAGCGGAACGAATAAAGCGCGGTCACGAATACGCAACTCAAAACACAGAAATAGGCGAATCCAGCGCCCGGCAAATGCGAGAGATGCACCGCTTCGATGATGGCATCTTTGGAGAAGAATCCGGCAAACGGCGGGATTCCCGCGCCGGCGAGCGACCCGATAAGGATCGTGGCGTAAGTAATAGGCATGTAGCGCCACAACCCGCCCATCTTGCGCATGTCCTGCTCGTGATGCAGGGCAATGATAACCGAGCCCGCACAGAGGAACAGCAGCGCTTTGAAGAACGCATGCGTCATGAGATGGAAAATGCTCGCAGCGTAAGCGGAAGCACCCAGCGCCACGGTCATGTAACCCAATTGCGAGAGCGTGGAATAGGCCACCACACGCTTGATGTCGTTTTGCACGATGGCGATGAACGCCATGAACAACGCGGTAATCGCGCCAATCACCAGCACCACTGACAACGCGGTTTCTGAAAGCTCGAAAAGCGGGGACATGCGCGCCACCATGAAGATCCCGGCAGTGACCATGGTCGCGGCATGGATCAACGCGGAAATCGGCGTGGGGCCTTCCATCGAATCAGGTAGCCAGACGTGCAGCGGGAATTGCGCGGATTTGCCCATTGCGCCCGTGAACAGCAGAATGCAAATCAACGTCATCACCGCCCACGGCTCATTCGGCAGGATTTCAATCGTCCGGCTCGCGAGCTGCGGCGCGTGCTGGAATACCGCGGCGTAATCGAGCGTGCCGAAATAAGCGAGTATCAAAGCAATACCGAGCAGGAAGCCGAAATCACCGACGCGGTTCACCAGGAAGGCTTTCAGGCTGGCAAAAATCGCGCTTTCACGCGTGTACCAGAAGCCGATGAGGAAATAGGAGACCAGCCCCACAGCTTCCCATCCGAAAAACAGTTGCAGGAAATTATTGGCCATCACCAGCATCAGCATGGAAAAAGTAAACAGCGCGGTATAGCTGAAAAAGCGCTGGTAGCCGGGATCGTCATGCATGTAACCGATGGTGTAGATGTGCACCATCAGCGACACGAAGCTCACCACCACCATCATCGTCGCGCTGAGCTTGTCAATCAGAAAACCGATTTCAAAGGGCGTGCCCCCTGAGGTCAGCCAGGTATAGACGCCGCCATTGAAAATGTTGCCCCGTTCCACATCCTGATAAATCAACAACGAGGCGACAAAGGAAATGGCGACGCCGATGATCGTCACCCAGTGCGCGCCGGCGCGGCCGATGATGCGCCCGAACAAACCGGCAATGATGGAGCCGGCGAGCGGCGCCAGCGGCACCAGCAGATAAAGTTTTTGCATATCCGTCATCATTAACCCTTCAGGCTGTCCAGATCATCAACGTTAATCGTTCTTAAATTACGGAACAGAACAACCAATATCGCCAGGCCAATGGCCGACTCCGCGGCTGCCACGGTGAGGATGAAGAACACAAAAATCTGCCCGGCGGTATCGTTGAGGTAGTGCGAAAAGGCGATGAAATTCATGTTCACCGCGAGCAGCATGAGCTCAATTGCCATCAGCAGGATGATGACGTTCTTGCGGTTGAGAAAAATCCCGACCACGCTGATGGCAAACAGTATTGCGCCGAGTATCAAATAATGGGACAGCGATACCACTTTATTTTTCCTTCTTAAGTGAGGTGTAAGGAGTAAGGGGTAAGGAGTAAAAACATCTCAGTGTCCTACTCCTCACTCCTAACACCTCACTCCTCACGCTTCTCGGCCGGCATGGAAACGATGCGTATCCGGTCCTGGCGCCGCACTGCCACCTGCCTTGCCGGGTTTTGATACTTGTTGTCCTTGCGCCGGCGCAAGGTGAGCGCGATGGCTGCAACTATCGCCACCAGCAGGATCACCCCGGCAACTTCAAACGGATAAACATACTGCGTGTAAATCAGCCGCCCCAGCTCCCTGGTGTTGCTGTAGCCCGTAGCATGCGCCGCCGGCGAAGGCATTTCCGCGAGCCCGAAATACTTCCCCCCGAGTACCAGCACCATTTCGATGACCAGCATCACTGCCAGCGGCAGGCCGAGATAAAGTCCTTTCCAGAAGCCCTCGCGCAGCCGGTCAAGATTGATGTCGAGCATCATCACCACGAACAGGAACAGCACCATCACCGCGCCGACGTAGACCAGCACCAGGGTGATGGCTAGGAACTCGGCTTCCAGGAGCAGCCATAAACCCGCCGAAGTGAAAAACGCCAGCACCAGAAACAGCGCCGAATGCACCGGGTTGCGCACGGTGATTACGCACAGTGCGGCGAACAGCAGGATCGCCGACAGAAAATAAAAAACGAAAGTTTGAAATTCCATAAATCCTAAAACCTTTCACCACAGAGACACAGAGACACAGAGGAAAAACCCAAGTTAGGTTTTTCAAGGTGAGTTCTATCAAGGCTTATCATGGAAATCAGTAAAATTGATATTGGCGAATTTAAAAAAAAGAAATAGTTTTTATATTTCTCTGTGCCTCTGTGGTTAATATTTTTCAACGATACGGGGCGTCCGCGGCACGGTCGCGGGCGATCTGTTCTTCGTACTGGTCCCCCACCGCCATCAGCATTTCCTTGGTGTAGATCAGATCGCCGCGTTTTTCGCCGTGGTATTCAAGGATGCGCGTCTCGACGATCGAATCCACCGGGCAGGATTCCTCGCACAGGCCGCAGAAAATGCACTTGGTCAAATCAATGTCGTAGCGCGTGGTGCGGCGCGTGCCGTCCGCCCGCTGCTCCGATTCGATGGTAATCGCCAGCGCCGGGCACACCGCTTCGCACAGCTTGCAGGCGATGCAGCGCTCTTCGCCGTTGGGGTAACGGCGCAGCGCGTGCAAGCCTCTGAAGCGCGGGCCTTGCGGCGTTTTCTCCTCGGGAAACTGCACGGTTATCTTGCGCGCGAACAGGTGCCTGCCGGTGAGCCACATGCCTTTCACCAGCTCAATCAGCAGAAAGTTCCTGAAGAATTCCACGATGCGCTTCATATCGTCATCCCCAGAACCAGAAACCCGTTTGTTGCAGGCCGCCGATCACGAAAATCCACACCAGCGTGACGGGGATAAACACTTTCCAGCCCAGGCGCATGATCTGGTCATAGCGGTAGCGGGGAAAAGTGGCGCGGAACCACAGAAAGCAAAACACGATGAAGACCACCTTGAACATCAGCCAGAACACGCCGGGCAGCCAGGTAAACGGCGCGAAATTAAATGGCGGCAGCCAGCCGCCGAGAAACATGGTCGCGCACATGGTGGAGACCAGAATTATGTTGGCGTATTCGGCGAGGAAGAACACGGCGAACGCCATGCCTGAATATTCGACATGGAAGCCAGCGACGATTTCCGATTCGCCTTCCGCTACATCAAACGGCGAGCGGTTGGTTTCAGCCACGCCTGAAATCAGGTACACCAGGAACAGCGGAAACAACGGAATGAAAAACCAGTTTAAAAAACCCGCCCCGCCCTGCTGGGCCTTTACGATCTCGACCAGGTTGAGGCTATGCGCAGCCATCAGCACGCCCACCAGGGCAAAACCCATGGCAATCTCGTAGGAGACGATTTGCGCCGCCGAGCGCATCGCGCCGATAAAAGCATATTTGGAGTTGGAGGCCCAGCCGGCGATGATCACGCCATACACGCCCATGGACGTTATCGCCATGATGTAGAGCAGGCCTGCGTCAACGTTGGCGAGAACCAGCTCGGGTTGAAACGGCACCACCGCCCATGCCGCCAATGCCGGCATGATGGACAGCACCGGCGCCAGCACAAACAGGAAGCGGTTGGCGCCGCTCGGGATAATGATTTCTTTGGTGAGCAGCTTGAGCGCATCGGCAATCGGCTGAGCCCACCCACCGAGCCATGGGATTCCAAAGAAAGTCACACGATTTGGCCCGAGCCGTACCTGCATGTAACCAATCACCTTGCGCTCTGCGAGCGTCAAGTAGGCGACGCACAACAACAGCGGCACGACGATGGCGATGATAAGCCCCAGCGTCTTGGAAAAAGTGATGACATACGGCCACCAAACCGGCCCGAACAATTCATGCAGCGAGCTCATGCCGCGCGCTCCACGGTGATTTCTCCGAACATGGCGCCCAGCTCCGCCGTCAGCGGGTGCGCGCTCGCCACGCGCACGCAATTGTGCGGCAGCGCGTCGTCGCGTCGGGCTGCGAGCACCGCCGAGCCCTGCTCCTGCGTCAATCTCACCTTGTCGCCCTCGCGCAGCTTGAACCGCTCGAAAAGCGCCCCGGGCATCCACGCCACCGGAGGCCCGGCATCGCGGGTTTTCTGCAACGAGCCGGCACGGCGCGCGATGGCATCGGCTGAATAAATCGGCACTTCTCCAATGCGCTGCAATCCGCCTGCCGCAGGGGTTTCAATGCCGGCGAAAATCTGCCGGCGCAAGCGGTTGTCAAGCCTCCTCGGCAACTCCGCATCGGCATCGGGAAGGATTTCCGCGCGCACTTGCTCAATGCTTTCCTGCTCGAAGCCGGCCAGTCCCAGCAGGTTGCCCAGCACGCGCAATACTTTCCAAGCGGGACGGGTTTCGGCGAGCGGCTTCACCGTGCCGTTGAAGCTCTGCGACCTGCCTTCGGTATTGATAAATGTGCCTGCGGTTTCGGTGAACGGCGAGATCGGCAACAGCACATGCGCATACTCGGTGGCTTTGTGCCTGTAAGCGCTCATGGCCACCACCAGATCGGCGTTGCGCATCGCGGCAACTGCCTGGCGCGGATTGTGGCAATCGAGCTCGACTTCGGTATTGAGCAGCAGATAGGCTTTGAGCGGATTCTCCAGCATCGCCTTGACGTGCTTGCCGGCAGGCGTCCCGAATGGGACCGCACCGGCGATATAGCCGCCGACACTGTTCGCGGCTTCGCCGAAGAAACCAAATTTTGCACCGAGCAGCGAGGCGAGCTCCTGAGCCAGCGCATGCAAGGCTGCCGCCTGCGGATGATTTTGCGCCATGTTGCCGAGAAAGACCGCGACGTTCTTCCCTGAGGCCAGGCTCTCCGCAATGCGCCGCGCTTCCTGGGAAGGATTGAGCGCGGCAAGCTGCGCACTAAATGCACAAGGCTGGTTCTTCGTTTCGGCCGCCGCTTTCAGCACTTCCGCGAGCGCCTTCACCATTTCCCGCGGCGCGACGATGGCCTTGTGTTCCATCTTAATCAGCGAAGCATCGTCCACGGCGTTGATGAGGCTGATGCGCGTGCCGTGCTTTGCCGCCTGGCGCAGGCGCTGGGCAAGCAGCGGGTGATCTTTGCGCAGCATGCTGCCCACCACCAGGACTCGGTCAAGCCGATTGATCTCCGCGATTTTCATTCCCAGCCAGGGCGCGCCCTGCAACACCGCGTCCGCGCTAAAATCGCATTGGCGCAAACGGAAATCCACGTTGCCGCCGCCCAAACCGCGCATGAGTTTCTGCAGCAGATACAGCTCTTCCAGCGTGCTGTGCGGTGTGGCGAGTGCGCCTATCGCTTGTGCGCCATGTGAATTTTTGATTTGTTTGATTTTATTTGCAATGTATTCCAGCGCCGTCTGCCATTCCACTTCTTTCCACTCGCCCTCTTGCTTCAACATCGGCCGGGCCAGGCGCTCTTCGGAATTCAGCCCCTCGTAGGAGAAACGGTCTTTGTCGGAAAGCCAGCATTCATTGATTTCCTCGTTGTCGCGCGGCAGCACGCGCATGACTTTGTTTTCCTTCACCTGCACGATGAGATTAGAACCCAGACTGTCATGCGGGCTCACTGATTTTCTGCGCGATAATTCCCAAGTGCGCGCGGTGTAGCGGAACGGCTTGGAAGTCAGCGCCCCCACCGGACAGATATCTATCATGTTTCCAGAAAGCTCCGAGTCCACCGTCTTTCCCACGAACGCCAGGATTTCCGCGTGCTCGCCGCGTCCCGCCATGCCGAGCTCCATAATGCCGGCAATTTCCTGGCCGAAGCGCACGCAACGCGTGCAGTAGATGCAGCGCGTCATGTCGGTGGCAATGAGCGGCCCAAGATTTTTGTCCGCCACCACGCGCTTTTCTTCCTGATAGCGCGAGGCACTGCCGCCGTAGCCCACCGCGAGGTCCTGCAACAGGCATTCGCCCCCCTGGTCGCAGATCGGGCAGTCGAGCGGATGATTAATCAGCAAAAATTCCATCACGCCCTTCTGCGCTTTTACCGCCTCATCGGAATGAGTAAACACCTTCATGCCGCCCATAGCCGGCGTGGCACAGGCCGGCAGAGGTTTGGGCGCTTTCTCCACCTGCACCAAACACATGCGGCAGTTGGCGGCAATCGAAAGCTTCTTGTGGTAGCAGAAATGCGGGATGAAAATGCCCAGCCGGTTGGCGGCATCCATGATGGTGCTGCCTTCCGTCACTTCGATTTGCCTGCCGTCTATTTCAATTTCAAGCATAAGCGGGTACCAGGCATTGTTTGTGTTCAATGTGGTGCTGGAACTCGTCACGGAAATGGTTGATGAAGCTTTTCACCGGCAGCGCGGCGGCATCGCCTAAAGCGCAAATGGTGCGTCCCGCGATGTTGTCGGCGACATTGAGCAGCAGATCCAGGTCTTCCTGCCTGCCCTGGCCGTGTTCGATGCGGTTCACCACCCGGTACAGCCAGCCGGTGCCTTCGCGGCACGGTGTGCACTGGCCGCAGGATTCCTCGAAGTAAAAATAGGAAAGACGCAGCAGCGCTTTCACCATGCACACCGTCTCGTCCATGATGATGACTCCACCGGAACCCAGCATCGAGCCCGCTTGGGCAATCGAATCGTAATCCATGTCGGTGGCGAGCATGATATGCGCGGGCAAGACCGGCATCGAGGAGCCGCCGGGAATGCAGGCTTTGAGTTGCCTCCCTCCGCGCATACCACCCGCGAGCTCCAAAAGCTTCGCAAACGGCGTGCCCAGCGGCACTTCGTAGTTGCCTGGATGGTTGACATGGCCACAAACGGAGAAAATTTTGGTGCCGCCGCTGTTGGGCCTGCCCAGGCTTAAAAACTTCTCGCTGCCGTTCAGCACAATTGAGGGAACGCAGGCTAATGTCTCGGTGTTGTTGATGGTGGTGGGCTTGCCGTACAAACCAAAACTCGCGGGAAACGGCGGCTTGAAGCGCGGCATGCCTTTCTTGCCTTCCATCGATTCGAGAAGCGCAGTCTCCTCGCCGCAGATATAGGCGCCGTAGCCGTGATGGTTATAGAGCTGGAAACTGAAATCCGAGCCGAGGATCTTGTCGCCGAGAAAACCCGCGGCGCGCGCCTCTTCCAGCGCCTCCTCCATGCGCTCGTAGCAATCCCACACTTCGCCGTGCACATAGTTGTAGCCGGTTTTTACCCCCATCGCATATGCCGCAATCGCCATACCCTCGATAATGATGTGCGGGTTGTAGCGCATGATGTCGCGGTCCTTGAACGTGCCGGGTTCGCCTTCGTCGGAATTGCACACCAGGTATTTCTCGCCGGCGAAACTTTTCGGCATGAAGCTCCATTTCAATCCCGTGGGAAACCCTGCCCCGCCGCGGCCGCGCAGCGCGGATTTTTTCACTTCATTGACAATCTGCTCCGGCGGGATTTTTTCATCCAGCACTTTTTTGAGCGCCGAATAGCCGCCGCGCCGCATGTAATCGCCGATGCGCCAGTTCTTGCCGTCGAGGCCGGCAACAATGATAGGGTTGATGTGGCGGCCGTGCAGGCAGGTCATGATGGGGTGACTAAGTAAATAAAATCAGTTCGCGTTGTGCCCCAAACGCGGATGAATACGCGAAAGGCGACGAAGCAAATAGTAAATCTATTTTCGAGGAGTCTGACAAAGTAGGTGCCGCGTTTGTGCACAACCCGACGGGCTCGAGCGGTTTGGGCGCATTGCATTGTCACCGCTCCCTTGTTTGGAAATACCAAACGGCGGCTCGCGGCTCCTCGCACTGCATCCCAAATCGCCACGAGCGCGAATCGCGTTTTCATTTGCTTAGTCACCCCCCAATTCCTTAAGCAACTGCTCCAGCTTTTCCTGCGACATGTAGCTGCACATGCGTTTGTTGTTGAGCAGCAGAACCGGGGCGTCGCCACAGGCGCCAAAGCATTCGCCCTCTTTCAGCGTAAACTGCCCGTCCGCTGTGGTTTGGTTGAAATTGATGCCGAGCTCTTTTTTCAAATAATCCGCAGCGGCATTGGCTCCGGAAAGCGCGCAAGGCAGGTTGGTGCAAAGGGTAATCTTGTACCTGCCCACCGGCTCCACGTTGTACATGGTGTAAAAGGTAGCCACCTCGTACACCACAATCGGCGGCATGCCCAAGTATTGCGCGATGAAATCCATGGTCTCGGTGGAAAGCCAGCCTTTCTCGTCCTGGGCGATCGTCAGCGCCGCAATCACTGCGGACCGCTTCTGGCTGGGTGGATACTTGGCGGCGGCCTTGTCTATTTTCGCCAGCGCTTCGGGTGACAATATCATCGGTGCATTCATGACCCGTCTCCTGAAAAGCTCCAAAGCGCAGGCAGAACGCGAAGCGAGCGGGTGAGAACAGCGGAGTTTACAAAGTAGTAAATGAGCATGTTCGAGGCCGCGAGCAACAAAGTTATGCCAAGCGACGAGCTTTTCATCGGTCTATTTCCCCGAACACGATATCCTGCGTGCCTATAATCGCCACCACGTCGGCAATCATGTGGCCGCGGGACATTTCATCGAGAGCAGCGAGGTGCGGAAAGCTGGGTGCGCGGATTTTCAGGCGGTAAGGCTTGTTTGCGCCGTCGGAAACGAGATAAATACCGAACTCGCCCTTGGGCGCCTCAACTGCAGCATAGGCTTCGCCTTCGGGCACGTGAAAACCTTCGGTGAAGAGCTTGAAATGGTGAATCAGTTCTTCCATGTTCTGCTTCATTTCCACGCGCGAGGGCGGCGCGATCTTGTGATTGTCGGTGATCACCGGCCCCGCGGTTTTCCTCAGCCATTCGATGCACTGTTTGATGATGCGGTTGGATTGGCGCATTTCCTCGATGCGCACCAGATAACGGTCGTAGCAGTCGCCGCTGACGCCCACCGGAATGTCGAATTCCATCTTGTCGTAAACCTCGTACGGCTGCTTCTTGCGCAGATCCCATTCCACGCCTGAGCCGCGCAGCATCGGGCCGGTGAAACCCAGTGCCTTGGCGCGCTCCGCGGAGACCACGCCGATGCCCACCGTGCGCTGCTTCCAGATGCGGTTGTCGGTGAGCAGTGTTTCGTAGTCGTCTATGTACCCGGGAAAGCGCTTGGTGAAATCCTCGATGAAATCGAGCAGCGAGCCCTGGCGGTTTTCGTTGAGCTTTGCCACCTCCGCGGCGCTGTGGATTTTCGACGCCTGGTACTGCGGCATGGTATCGGGAAGATCGCGGTAGACTCCACCCGGACGGTAGTATGCGGCGTGCATGCGCGCGCCGGAAACCGCTTCGTAACAATCCATCAGGTCCTCGCGCTCGCGAAAGGCATACAGGAACACCGTCATCGCGCCCACATCCAGCGCGTGCGCGCCGAGCCACAACAGATGATTGAGAATGCGCGTGATCTCGTCGAACATGACGCGAATGTATTGCGCGCGAACCGGCACTTCCAGCTCGAGCAGCTTTTCGATCACCAGCGCGTAGGCGTGTTCGTTGCACATCATCGAGACGTAATCGAGGCGGTCCATATACGGTACCGACTGCAAATAGGTTTTATGCTCGGCGAGTTTTTCGGTGGCGCGATGCAAAAGGCCGATATGCGGGTCGGCGCGCTCAATCACTTCGCCGTCAAGTTCCAGCACCAACCGCAACACCCCATGCGCCGCCGGGTGCTGCGGCCCAAAGTTCATCGTATAGTTTCTAATTTCGGCCATATTCAATAGACAGGATTCACAGGATTTTTCGGATTTACAGGATTAAAGCGTTTCAAACAATCCTGTTAATTCTGTGAATTCATCCTTTCCTGAATCCTTCGGTGTCGCCGTAGTTTTCTTCACGCACAATGCGCGGCACGTTGTCGCGCGGCTCGATGGACACCGGCTGGTAAATCACGCGCTGCTGGTCCGGGTCATAGCGCATTTCCACATTGCCTGAAAGCGGAAAGTCCTTGCGGAATGGGTGGCCGATAAAGCCGTAATCGGTGAGGATGCGCCGCAAGTCGGGATGCCCGCTGAACACGATGCCGAACAGATCAAACGCTTCGCGCTCGAACCAGTTGGCGGAAGGCCAAAGCGGAAGCAGCGAATCGAACACCAGGAAATCCTCGTTTTCGGCAAAAGCCTTGAGACGCAGCCGCCAGTTGTGGGTGAGCGACAGCAGATGACAGACTACTGCGAAGCGCGGCCCGTTCCAGGTCCCGTCCCCGTAATCCCGGTAATCCACGCCGCACAAATCAATCAGCTGCTCAAAGCGCAGCTCAGCATCGTCGCGCAAAACCTGCGCCGCTGAAAACCAGTCCGCAGGCTTGACCGTGATGGTGAGTTCTCCAACCGCTTCGCTAAGTTTGACAATACGCTCACCCAAAGCGCTTTTTAGGCGTGCGCTAAGATTTTCTAGTTTGACGGTCATTATTAGATGCCTGATGAATAAACGATATGATCATCAGCGGGCGATGGTGTTGGTGCGCTTGATCTTGTTTTGCAGCTGGATAATGCCGTAAAGCAGGGCTTCCGCGGTGGGCGGGCAGCCCGGCACATAGATATCCACCGGCACGATGCGGTCGCAGCCGCGCACCACGGAATAGGAATAATGGTAATAGCCGCCGCCGTTGGCGCACGATCCCATGGAAATCACCCAGCGCGGCTCGGCCATCTGGTCATACACTTTTCTGAGCGCCGGCGCCATCTTGTTGCACAGCGTGCCGGCGACAATCATCACGTCCGACTGGCGCGGACTGCCACGGAACACGACGCCGAAGCGGTCGAGGTCGTAGCGCGAAGCGCCGGCTTGCATCATTTCTATCGCGCAGCATGCGAGCCCAAAGGTCATCGGCCACAATGAGCCGGTGCGCGTCCAGTTGATCAGCTTGTCGGCGGTGGTGGTGATAAAGCCTTTTTCCAGCACACCCTCTATTCCCATTCGAGGGCCCCTTTCACCCACTCATAGATGAACCCCACCACCAGGATGGCGAGGAAAACAAGCATGGCCATGAAGCCAAATAAGCCGATTTCCTTGAGCGCCACCGCCCATGGAAAGAGAAAAGCGATTTCCAGGTCGAACAGGATGAACAGAATGGCGATAAGGTAATAGCGCACGTCGAATTTCATGCGCGCGTCCTCAAATGCTTCGAATCCGCATTCGTAAGGGGAGAGTTTTTCGCTGTCCGGACGGTTTGGCGCTATAAGCCAACCCAGCACCACGGGACCGACGCCGACGGCAAGGCCGACGATGATAAACAACAAGATCGGAAAGTAATTTTCCAGCATGTTTGCTTCAGGATTGAGGGTTCAAGATTCGGTATACAGTCAAAGGCGCTCCAACAATCCAGCCGTTAAATTTATGACCTCTACGCTTGCCTCAGGTTCGCAGTATCATCGCCGCTGTTTCACTAAATCCCTGATCCTGCATTTCTGGTGCCGATGATGAGACTCGAACTCATACGGCTCTCGCCACCGCCCCCTCAAGACGGCGTGTCTACCAATTCCACCACATCGGCCATAAATCGAGTAAGGGGTAAGGTGTCAGGAGTAAGGAGTAAAATTCGAACCCGCCTGATTGCGTTTTCACTCCTTACTCCTCACCCCTAACTCCTCACGTTTACTTTGGTATGTCCTTCGCCTTGGAGTCGCCTTCCGCTGCTGGCGCCGCAGGCGCCCGGTCCGCAGGCGCTTTATCCGCAGGCGCCGCGGGAACTTCCTTGCGCAGCTCCATCACGCCCTTGTTTTCGCTCTTGTGGCTGGAAATGTAGGTCAACCCCAGGCTGGTCAGAAAAAACACCGCCGCCAGCACCGCAGTGGTGCGGCTCAGGAAATTGGCCGAGCCGCTGGCACCGAAGATACTCCCCGAGGCGCCGCTGCCAAAGGCCGCGCCGGCATCTGCCCCCTTGCCATGCTGCAGCAGCACCAGTCCGATGATGCTAAGGGCGGTCAGGACATGCACAATCCAAATCAAGGTTTCCAAAAAATCGTCTCCGAGTTAACTACTGCGCCGCGGCGCAAATCGCCAAAAATTCATCTGCGTTGAGCGATGCCCCGCCGACCAGGCCGCCGTCGATATCCGGCATGGCGAAAAGCTGCGCAGCATTGCCGGCCTTTACGCTGCCGCCGTATAAAATCAGCAATTGCCGCGCGACATCCGGATCCCGCGCCGCGATCCCCTGGCGAATAAAAGCATGTACCGCCTGCGCCTGCTCCGGGGTGGCATTTTTCCCGGTGCCGATCGCCCATACCGGTTCGTACGCCACCACGGCACTGGTCATCGCTGCGATTCCGGCAAGCTCCAGCACCGCTTCAAGCTGACCCGCCACGACTCGTTCAGTGGCCCCCGCTTCGCGCTCTGCCAGGGTTTCACCAATGCATAAAATCGGTATCAAGCCCGCGGCCTGCGCCGCCTTGAACTTCTGTGCCACCAAGCGGCTGTCTTCGCCTTGCAGCGTGCGGCGCTCCGAATGACCGACGATCACATAGCGGCAGTCGAAATCCTTGAGCATCGGCCCCGACACTTCGCCGGTGTAAGCCCCATAATCAAACGGGCTCAAATTCTGCGCGCCCCAGGCGATGTTGCTGTCGTGCAGAATAATCCGCGCCTGAAACAGATAGGGGTAGGGCACGCACACCGCGCACGACATCTTGCGCACCGATTTCAGGCCGGTTACCAGGGCATCGAGCAATACCTTGTTTTGCACAAGGCTGCCATGCATTTTCCAGTTGCCGGCAACCAGCTTTTGGCGCATCAGCATCCTTACCGAAAAATCTTGTGAATTTTACCCGTGAATGACCCCAGGGTCAATTTCGGCTTGCAACAGACGCGCTGGAATGAAGCGGATTTAGTACCCGGAAAACAAGGCGGTAATCAACCTGATGAGAATGGCCGCAAAATTTTGCGGATGATTGCGGCGCGCAAAATTCGCGTGCGCAAAAAATGAGTTATTTTGCAGCTGATTCGCGCACTGCTTGGGCTATGGTGGCGGCCCATTGCTTGACTTTGGCTCGGGGCTTGCCCTCCACCATCACCCGCACCACCGGCTCGGTGCCCGAAGCACGCAACAGCACGCGGCCTTTGTCGCCGAGATCCGCTTCCGCCTCGCTGAGCGCATTCCTCACGGGCCGCTGGTTGCGGAAATCAAATCCTTTGGCGACTTTGACATTCACCAGCACTTGCGGATAGAGCACAAGCTCACGGGTCAAATGCGCCATGTCCGTCCGATAAGCGCGCAGCGCGTGCAATACCTGCAGCGCGGAGACGATGCCATCGCCGGTGGTATGCTTGTCGAGGCAGATGATGTGCCCGGAATTCTCTCCGCCCAGGTGCCAGCCGCGGCTATGCATGAGTTCCAGCACATAACGGTCGCCGACCGCAGCGCGGGCAAACGGCACTTTGATTTTTTCCAGGCCGCGCTGCATGCCGAGATTGGTCATGAGCGTTCCCACCACGCCGCCCTTGAGTGTGCCTTGCTGCTTGCGGTGTTTGGCGATGATATACAGCAACTGATCGCCGTCGTAGGTTTTCCCCGCGCTGTCTGCCATCAGCAGCCGGTCGCCGTCGCCATCCAGCGCGATTCCCAGATCGGCACGCTGCTGCCTCACCGCGTCCTGCAGCGCCTTGGGGTAAGTAGCGCCGCATTCCTGATTGATGTTCAAGCCATCGGGCTGATTGCCTATCGCCACCACATCCGCGCCCAGTTCGTGAAACACATGCGCCGCGATGTGGTATGTCGCGCCCTGCGCCGAGTCCACCACGATGCGCAGGCCGCGCAAATCCATCTCGGTAGGAAAAGTGCTTTTGCAAAACTCGATGTAACGCCCGGCCGCGTCGTTGATTCTGCGCGCCCTGCCCAAAGCGGCGGAAGGCATGGTTTTTATGGGGTCGTCAAGCGCCGCTTCAATGGCACGCTCCACTTTGTCGGGGAGCTTATTGCCGCTTGCCGAGAAAAACTTGATGCCGTTGTCTTCGTAGGGATTGTGCGAAGCGGAGATCACGATGCCCGCCTGCAACCGCAGTGCCCGAGTCAGATAAGCCACTGCCGGAGTCGGTATCGGTCCGGAAAGGTGGATGTCCACGCCTGCCGCTGACAATCCCGCCTGCAGCGCCGATTCCAGCATGTAGCCGGAAATGCGGGTGTCTTTGCCGATCAGCACGCTGGGACGCTCGCCTTGCGCCAAATGCCAATCGGCGGAAGCCAGTACCTTCCCCGCGGCGTAGCCAAGATGCATCACCAGTTCCGGCGTTATCGGCGGCTCACCCACCCTGCCGCGCACGCCGTCAGTACCGAAATATTTTCGAGCCATAAATTTTTAAATTTTATTCAGCGTTCAACGCATTATAGACCGCCAGCGCATCCCGGGTCGCCCCCACATCGTGCACCCGCACGATTTTCGCTCCCTTCATCACCGCGATCAGCGCAGCGGCCACGCTCGAATAAACCCGCTCGCCGGTTTCCCTGCCGGCGATTTTGCCCAAAGCCGATTTGCGCGAAAGACCCACCAGCAGCGGCACGCCGAGTTCCCTGAACTGCTCCAGGTTGCGCAGCAAAACCAGATTGTGCTCCACGGTCTTGCCAAAACCAAAGCCGGGATCAATGACGATGCGTTCCCGCGCTATCCCTGCCGCAAGCGCCGCTTCGACACGGGAACCCAGAAAAGCCTTGATCTGCGCAACCACGTCATGGTATTGCGGGTTTACCTGCATGGTCAACGGCTCACCCTGCTTGTGCATCAGGCATACTGCGGCTTCGCTCTTCGCCACGGCCTGCAGCGCGCCGGCCGCGGCCAGGGCATTGACATCGTTGATCATGCTCGCGCCGGCGCGCAACGCTTCGCGCATCACTTCCGGTTTCTGGGTATCCGCCGAAAGCGGCGCGTTGACATGTTTCAATCCTTCGAGCACCGGCAGCACCCGCTTGAGCTCCACATCCAGCGGCACCGGTTGTGATCCGGGGCGGGTGGATTCACCGCCGATATCGAGTATGTCCGCGCCCTCCTCAATCAGGCGCAAGGCATGCGCGACTGCAGCCTCGGTTGTGGCATGCAAGCCGCCGTCGGAGAAAGAATCGGGGGTGACATTGACGATCCCCATGATCAGGGGACGGGACAAATCGAGTTTGAATTTACCGCAACTAAGATACATGTGAGGAGTGAGGCGTGAGGTTCCTCGGCTTTTACCCCTCACCCCTCACTCTTTACGAATTTAGGGTTTCCTGCGCCGGCTGCGGCTTGGCTGCAGCGCCGCCGGAGGAAGTCTTGTCCTGCGCCGGTTGTGGCGTCTGCACCGGCTTGGGCGGCCGTGGCGGCTTGCCTTCCATGATGTCGTTGATCTGGTCGGCGTCGATGGTCTCCCATTCCAAAAGCGCTTTCGCCATCGCTTCCACCTTGTCGCGGTTTTCCTCAATGAGCTTGCGCGCCAGCGCGTATTGCTGGTCAACAATGCGGCGGATTTCTGCGTCCACTTGCTGCATTGTCGTTTCCGACACGTTCTTGTGCGTGGTGATGGAGCGGCCGAGGAATACTTCGCCCTCGTTCTCGCCGTAAATCATCGGCCCCAGGGCATCGGACATGCCCCATTGCGTGACCATGCGCCGCGCCAGCTCAGTGGCGCGTTCGAAGTCATTGGAAGCACCCGTGGTCATCTGCTTCATGAAGATTTCTTCGGCGATGCGCCCGCCGAACAACACCGCAATGTTTTGCAGGATGTGCTCGCGGTCCAGGCTATAGCGGTCTTCCTGCGGCAGCTGCATGGTTACGCCCAGGGCGCGGCCACGGGGAATGATGGTGACCTTGTGCACCGGATCGGTTTTGGGCAAAAGCTTCGCCACCACCGCATGCCCTGACTCATGGTAAGCGGTGTTGCGGCGCTCGTGTTCCGGCATCACCATGGAGCGGCGTTCCGTGCCCATGATGACCTTGTCCTTGGCGCGCTCGAAGTCGTCCATGTCCACCAGACGCTTGTTGAAGCGCGCGGCGAAGAGTGCCGCTTCGTTCACCAAGTTGGCCAAGTCGGCGCCGGAAAAGCCGGGCGTGCCGCGCGCTAAAATGTCGGCGCGCACGTCAGGCGCAATCGGCACTTTGCGCATATGCACCATGAGAATTTGCTCGCGGCCGCGGATGTCGGGAAGCGGCACCACCACCTGACGGTCAAAGCGCCCGGGGCGCAGCAGCGCCGGGTCGAGCACATCGGGACGGTTGGTCGCTGCAATCACGATCACGCCGACCCCGGTCTCGAATCCGTCCAGCTCCACCAGCAACTGGTTCAGCGTTTGTTCACGCTCGTCGTTGCCGCCGCCCAGCCCCGCGCCGCGCTGGCGGCCCACGGCGTCGATTTCATCAATGAACACGATGCACGGCGCATGTTTTTTCGCCTGCTCGAACATGTCGCGCACCCGCGCCGCGCCCACGCCGACGAACATTTCCACAAAGTCGGAGCCGGAAATGCTGAAGAACGGCACTTTGGCCTCGCCGGCAATCGCCCGCGCCAGCAGCGTCTTGCCGGTGCCGGGATTGCCCACCATCAGCACGCCGCGCGGAATACGCCCGCCGAGTTTCTGGAATTTGCCCGGATCGCGCAGGAAATCCACCAGTTCAGCAACTTCTTCTTTGGCTTCATCGCACCCGGCGACATCGGCAAACGTCACCTGATTGTTCGATTCATCCATCATGCGCGCGCGGCTCTTGCCGAAAGAGAACGCGCCGCCGCGCCCGCCGCCCTGCATCTGGCGCATGAAGAATACCCACACGCCGATCAAAAGCAGCATCGGGAACCAGGAAACGAAAATATTCACCAGCAGCGAAGGCTCTTCATCCGGCTTGGCTTCGATGATAACGCCGTTTTTCAGGAGGTCGCTCACCAGCCAGGGATCGGAAGGCGAATAGGTGGTGAAGCGCTTGCCGTCGGTCTTGACTCCCTTGAGAGTGCGCCCCTCAATGGTGACTTTGGCGACGTGGCCCTGCTTCACCTCGTCTATGAATTGCGAATACTCCATCGGCGCCTGCACGGACTGCCGCGCGCTGAACTGGTTGAATACCGTCATGAGCACCAGCGCAATCACCAGCCAGATCGCCATGTTTTTTACTAAATTATTCAAATTTACTCCTAAACGCCCGGAAAACGGGAAAAGTCTTATAACCCATTCTATCCTTATTTATCACCTTGTGTCAGCCTGTTTAAGCTGCCGCAAGCCCCTGCCCAGCAAGTAAATCTCGCTGCTTCTGCCACGCGAGGCTCCGGGCTTGCGCGATATCACTTCTTTAAAGCGACCGCGCATGGCTTTCAAGAAATCTTCAAAACTTCCGCCTTGAAACACTTTGACCAGCAGCCTGCCTTGTGGTTTCAGCACTTTTGCTGAAAACTCCAGCGCAAGTTCCGCAAGCTCCATGGCGCGTGCCTGATCGTGGCTTGTCACTCCGCTGATATTGGGTGACATGTCGCAAATTACAAGGTCTGCTGCTTTCCCCTGAAGCTTGCTGCGCAGTTCCTCTAACACGGCGTCTTCGCGCATATCCCCGCAAATGAAATCCACTCCGGCAATCGGCTGCATTTGCAGGATATCCAGCGCGATGACTTTGCCGCGCGCGCCTACCTTTTCGAACGCCACTTGCGACCAGCCTCCCGGCGCGGCACCCAAGTCCACTACCGTCATGCCCGGTGCCAACAGCCGGTCGCGCTCGTCAATTTCCATGAGCTTGAACGCGGCGCGCGAGCGGAAACCCTGCTGTTTGGCGCTTTTGACGTAGAAATCGTTGACGTGCTCGCGCATCCAGGCGCTGCTGGTTTTAGAACGCTTCATTAGGGAACCTCTGATTAAGTCCTCCGCGGAGCGCGTTTCTGGCGCAATGCGGATGATTGCAAGGCGCGCGACGAAGGTGCCTAGCCGTAGCTTAAGCACGAGGAGCGCAACGATGCAAGCGCCGCATTGCGCCGAAACCCGGATGGGACGGCTGCCGCGACACGGTCAGCGAAGCTTGGGGTGCGGGAGCGGCAGCATGAGCGCCCCGTTTAACGGTGTTTCTTGCGGCAGCTTGCGCCCCTTCCCGCTCCACGCTGCGCGAGTCCGAGTCCGGGGCGCCTTTTCGGGCGATCTGCATTGTCGCTCGGCTTGCCAAGGAGATTAACCCTTGGCTGCGCCTTGCTTCGCGCATCTCATTCCGAAAAGCCAGCGTCGCGCCCTCGTGGGACTTAATCAGAGGTTCCGAATAAACTTACGGGGCGGCGGTTGGCTGCTGCAAAACCAGAACCAAGCCGAGCACGCTTTGTAGCACGTAAAGCGCGCTGGAAATGCCATGCCAGGCGGTAAAACGGTCCTGCAAAACGCTTTCCGCGACTTCCCTGGGCAGCGCCTGATGTTTCACGGCTTCCAGAATCGGCTGCACCCCAAAATGGCCAAGCAGCGTTAACAGCAGCATCGCCAGCACGATCCAGAAAAAAGACTGCCTGAACGACATGACGCCCAGCCTTATCAGGCGAAACAACAGAAGATAAATCCCGCAACCCATTCCTATGTAGGCCACCACGTCAAACATTTTCCCGGCAAGCATGCCGGCAAGAGCGCGGTCTTCGAGCGTGACAAAGAGAAGCGGCGCGGCGACGTAACCAATTGCCCACAACGCGCCGACCCACAAGGTCACCGCAATCCAGTGCAGGCTGTCGGCAAGATTTCCCATACGACTTAATTATATATCTTTTTTATATATACTTTACGTCCAAGATTTCGTACTCGCGAGTTCCGCTGGGCGCCTGTACGTCGGCGACATCGCCGGGATATCTGCCGATCAGGGCCCGGGCGATGGGCGAACTGATGGAAATTTTGCCCTGCTTGATGTCCGCTTCGTCGTTGCCGACAATCTGATAAGTGAAGGTCTCTCCGCTCTCCATGTCTTCAAGTTTCACTGTGGCGCCGAAGACGGCACAGCCGTCCGCGTCCAGGAGCGCGGGATTGATGATCTCTGCGTTGGACAGTTTCGTCTCGAGTTCGGCGATGCGTCCTTCGATGAAGCTTTGCCGTTCCTTGGCGGCATGATACTCGGCGTTCTCGGAAAGATCCCCATGCGTGCGCGCCTCGGCGATTGCGGCAATCACCGCCGGCCGCTGCACGGTCTTGAGTTGCTGCAATTCGGTGCGCAATTGCATGGCTCCGTTCACAGTCAATGGAATTTTGCTCATCATGCTGTCCCTAGTTTTGCATCCACCGCATCGGGATGCCTCTAGTCATCACCTATTTTATATCGGTATCGTGAGGAAAAATAAATAATCTTGCACCGGACGCTATTGGCGCGCAGCGAGACCCCGGTGCAAGCCCTGCAGTTCATAGGGTCGCAATTCCCGCATGTTCGCAATCCCGGCGCACGCCGCACGCGCTCCGGCAAGGGTGGTGTAATAAGTGACTCTGCGCTGCAACGCGGCGCGGCGAATCGAATATGAGTCATGCATCGCGCGCATGTCCTCCACCGTGTTGATGATGAGGTCTATTTCGCCGTTCTTGATCATGTCCACAATATGTGGCCGGCCCTCGGCGACCTTGTTGACCGGCGTAACCGTGATGCCGGCGGCGGCGAGCACCACCGCGGTGCCGCGCGTTGCCACCAGGCTGAAGCCGAGCGCCTGCAGAGTCTGCGCGATATCCACGGTGCGCGGCTTGTCGGCATTGCGCACACTGATGAATACCTTGCCCGAAGACGGCAGTTTTTCGCCCGCCGCTATTTGCGATTTCACAAACGCCTCGGGGAAAGTCGCACCCACGCCCATCACTTCACCGGTGGATTTCATTTCCGGGCCGAGGATGGTGTCGGCACCGGGGAACTTGATGAACGGAAACACCGCTTCCTTGACGCAGAAATACGGCGGCAGCACCTCCCGCTCCACTCCTTGCTGCTTGAGGGTGCGCCCGACCATGCAGCGCGCCGCGATTTTGGCCAGCTGCAATCCGGTGGCCTTGGAAACATAGGGCACGGTGCGCGATGCGCGCGGGTTGACTTCAAGCACGTAAACGGTCTCGCCCTGGATGGCGAACTGCACGTTCATCAGTCCCACCACTTTCAGCGCATGCGCCATCACCGTGGTCTGCCTGCGCAATTCATCCTGCAGCTTTTTGGGGAGGCTGAACGGCGGCAATGAACAGGCGGAGTCGCCGGAATGCACGCCCGCCTGCTCGATATGCTCCATGATGCCGCCGATAAGCACCTGCTTGCCGTCGCACACCGCATCCACATCCACCTCGGTGGCATCGTTGAGAAAACGGTCCAGCAGCACCGGCGAATCATTGGAAACTTTCACCGCTTCGCGCATGTAGCGCTCGAGGTCCTCCTGCTGGTGAACGATTTCCATGGCGCGTCCCCCCAGCACGTAGCTCGGCCGCACCACCAGCGGGTAACCGATTTCTTCGGCAAGGCGCAGCGCTTCCTGGGGCGCACGCGCGGTGCGGTTGGGCGACTGCTTGAGCTTGAGTTGGTCCAGCATCTTGCGGAAACGCTCGCGGTCTTCAGCGCAGTCAATCATGTCCGGGCTGGTGCCGATGATGGGAACATGGTTCGCTTCCAGGTCCCGTGCAAGTTTCAGCGGCGTTTGCCCGCCGTATTGCACAATCACTCCTTCCGGCTTTTCGACATGCACTATCTCCAGCACATCCTCAAGCGTGAGCGGCTCGAAATACAGGCGGTCGGAAGTGTCATAATCGGTGGAAACGGTTTCCGGGTTGCAGTTCACCATGATGGTTTCAAAGCCGTCTTCGCGCAGCGCGAGCGCCGCGTGTACGCAGCAGTAATCAAATTCGATTCCCTGGCCGATGCGGTTCGGCCCACCGCCCAGCACCATGATTTTGCGTTTTTGGGTAGGCTGCGCTTCGCATTCTTCCTCGTATGTCGAGTACATGTAGGCGGTATGCGTGGCGAACTCGGCGGCGCAGGTATCCACCCGTTTGTATACCGGGCGCACTGCAAGCAGCCAGCGCTTCTGCCTCACTTCAGCTTCTGTCGTGTTCAACAACTTGGATAGCCGCGCGTCGGAAAAGCCGCTGCGTTTCAGGCCTCGCAGTTCATCTGCGCTTAATGCATCCAGTTTTTTTCCTTTGAGCGCCTGTTCCTGCCTCACCAGGTCTTCGATCTGGGCGAGGAACCAGGGATCAATGCTCGTCAGCTCATGCACTTCGTCCACGCTCAGGCCGCAACGGAACGCGTCCGCGACATACCAGATGCGCTCCGGCCCGACATCACCCAGCTCGTTTTCAATCACGTCGCGGTCGGTGGTTTTTTCATCGAGTCCATCGCTTCCGGTTTCCAATCCGCGCAGCGCTTTTTGCAGCGATTCCTGGAAGGTGCGGCCGATCGCCATCACCTCGCCCACCGATTTCATCTGCGTGGTAAGGCGGTCGTTGACCTGGGGAAATTTTTCAAAGGCAAAGCGCGGCACTTTGGTGACCACGTAATCAATGGTCGGCTCGAAAGACGCCGGCGTCGCGCCGCCGGTGATTTCATTCTTCAGTTCATCAAGGGTATAGCCCACCGCGAGCTTCGCCGCCACTTTGGCGATGGGAAAGCCGGTGGCTTTCGACGCCAAGGCGGAAGAGCGCGACACCCGCGGGTTCATTTCGATAATCAGCATGCGCCCGTCCTTCGGGTTGACGGCGAACTGCACGTTGGAGCCGCCGGTATCCACCCCGATTTCGCGCAGCACCCTGATCGACGCGTCGCGCATGATCTGGAATTCCTTGTCGGTGAGCGTCTGCGCCGGCGCCACGGTAATCGAATCGCCGGTGTGCACGCCCATCGGATCGAGGTTCTCGATGGAGCAGACGATGATGCAATTGTCTTTTTTGTCGCGCACCACTTCCATCTCGAACTCTTTCCAGCCGATCACCGATTCCTCGATCAGCAGCTCTTTGGTGGGTGACGCTTCCAGGCCGCGCTCGCAAATGGCGAGGAATTCCTCGCGGTTATAGGCAATGCCCCCACCCGTCCCGCCCAGCGTGAAAGACGGGCGAATCACCGTCGGGAACCCCACCATCGCCTGCACCTGCAGCGCTTCTTCCACGCTGTGGGCGATAGCGGAACGCGGCGAGGTGAGCCCGATTTTGGTCATGGCGAGCTTGAACTTCTCCCGGTCTTCCGCCTTGTCTATGGCTTCGCGCGAAGCGCCGATCATTTCCACGCCGTATTTTTCCAGCACGCCGTGCCTGGCAAGATCGAGCGCGCAGTTCAACGCCGTCTGCCCACCCATGGTAGGCAAAAGCGCACCGGGACGTTCGATGGCGATGATTTTTTCCAGCATCTGCCAGTTGATGGGTTCGATGTACGTGGCATCGGCCATTTCCGGGTCGGTCATGATGGTCGCCGGGTTGGAGTTCACCAGAATCACGCGGTAGCCTTCTTCCCTCAACGCTTTGCACGCCTGCGCACCGGAATAATCGAACTCGCACGCCTGGCCGATGATAATGGGGCCGGCGCCGATGATCAGGATGCTTTTAATGTCGGTTCTTTTCGGCATCTTTTTAAACCGCCAATAAACGCCGATAAGCGCCGATATCGGATTGACTGGTTTGCAATCTGCGTTTATTTGCGTTCATCTGCGGTTTCAGCTTTTTTCTGTTGTATAAGTTTGATGAAACGATCAAATAAAGGATACATGTCGTGCGGCCCGGGGCTCGCCTCGGGATGTCCCTGGAAGCAGAAAGCCGGCTTGTCGGTGCGCGTAAACCCTTGCAGGCTGCCGTCGAAAAGCGATACATGCGTGACGCGCAGGTTTGGCGGCAGGGTCGCTGCATCCACCGTGAAGCCGTGGTTTTGGCTGGTGATCATGACGCGCCCGCTGTCCACATCCAGCACCGGATGGTTCGCGCCGTGATGGCCGAATTTCATTTTCACCGTCTTCGCCCCGCTGGCGAGAGCCAGCAACTGGTGGCCAAGGCAGATACCGAAAATGGGAATACCGTTGTCGAGGAATTCGCGGATAGCTTGAATGGCATAATCGCAAGGTTTCGGATCGCCCGGCCCGTTGGAAAGAAAAACCCCATCGGGTTTAACAGCCAGCGCATCGCGCGCAGAGGTTTGTGCCGGCAGCACGGTAATGCGGCAGCCGCGCGCAGCCAGTTTTCTCAATATATTGTTCTTGATGCCGAAATCGTACGCTACCACGTGAAACTTCGGCGCTTGCAACTTGCTGTAACCCTGGCCAAGACTCCATTCGCCTTCATACCAGGTAAACGGCCGCTTGCAGCTCACGACTTTGGCAAGATCCATTCCGGCAAGGCCGGGAAAAGCGCGCGCCTGTTTGAGCGCCTCCTGTTCATCCACCTTGCCGGCCATGATGCAGCCGTTTTGCGCACCTTTTTCGCGCAGCATGCAGGTGAGCTTCCGCGTATCTATCCCGGCGATTGCCACCACGCCCTGGCTCTTGAGATACTCGGGAAGAGTTTGCGCTTTGCGCCAGCTGCTGGAAGCCGGCGGCAGATCGCGGATCACCAGGCCGCTGGCAAATACGCGGTGCGACTCGGTATCTTCGGGATTAACCCCGGTATTGCCGATATGCGGGTAAGTCAGCGTGATGATCTGCTTGCAGTAGGAAGGATCGGTGAGGATTTCCTGATAGCCGGTGATCGCGGTATTGAAGACTACTTCACCAACAGCGATGCCATCGCAGCCTATCGCCGTGCCGCGAAAAATGGTGCCATCTGCGAGCGCGAGGATGGCAGGCTTCCGTTGCGGCACAAAAAGCTCCCTACTGTTTGGCAGGTGGATACACAAAGCGGGACGGGCTCTGCGCCCATCCCGCTCTGAAGCT
>JBGQCF010000032.1:0-27673 GCA_041495205.1 Gammaproteobacteria bacterium | reverse complement strand
CATCTGGTTCAACGCGGTGGTGCGCGGCGACAATGAAATCCTCACCATCGGCGAGAACTCGAACGTGCAGGACGGAGCGGTGCTGCACACCGACAAAGGCGTCAAGTTCACCATCGGCAAATATGTTTCCGTAGGCCATCTGGTCATGCTGCACGGCTGCACCATAGGCGACAACTGCCTGATCGGCATCAACAGCATCATTCTAAACCACGCAGTCGTAGGCAAAAACTGCATCATCGGCGCGAACACACTGATTACCGAGAGCAAGGTGATTCCCGAAGGCTCGGTGGTAATGGGCTCGCCGGGCAAGGTTGTGCGCCAGGTAACCGCTGATGAAATAGCGTTAATCAGATGGAATGCGGACGACTACGTGAAAAACTTCAAGCGCTATCAGCAGCAGCTCAAGACACAAGCGTGTTAATTTTCAGAGGGGTGACCAATGCAAAAAAATATTCTGACGCTGGAAATGGCCAAGCGCATCATGGCGGCGGCCGAAGCCAAGGCCAACGCCAATAAATGGAAAGTGGTGATCGCCATTCTGGACGACGGCGGGCACCTGGTTTACCTGCAGCGCGCCGACGGCACTCAGTTTGGCAGCGTGCCAATAGCGATAAACAAGGCCTACGCGGCCGTATCGTTCAAGCGCCCGACTAAAACCTGGGAGGAACGTTTTGCCGAAGGGCGTTTGGGCTACCTTTCTTTTCCCAACAATCTGGTATTAATAGAAGGCGGGCTGCCGTTGACGCTGAATGGCGAAGTCATCGGCTCGATAGGCGTTTCAGGGGTACAATCGTCCCAGGACGGGGAAATCGCCGCGGCCGGCGCCGCCGCGCTTTAGCCCCATAAATATGACCAAGTTCGGCTTTAAAATTCGTACCCGCAACGGGCTGACCGTGGACAATCTGGTCATTCACGGCCGCGACGAGGCGGACGCGGAACGCAAGCTCGGCCAGATGTACCTGCACTTCGAAATCCTGGAGCGCCGGGTGCTTCAGGAACAAGAAGAGACGCCGGCTTTTGAGGACATTGTGTCCCTCATCGCCAGCCAGGATAATCCAAAATAGGTTATTGCACGAAGCCGCAGGCCATCAGCTCGCACAGCAGCGCGTTGTAATCCTGCGCTCCGCGGCTTCGCGGCGCGTGCGTGAACACATCTTTATTTCTGGCCGGACTCTCGGCCACGCTGACAGTCTCTGAAATACGGGTCTCGCACAACTCTGAACCGAATTTGTCTCTGATCTGGCGGTAGATATCCCATGACATTTTGCGCCGGGCATCGAAGCGCGTCATCACGTAGCGCCGCTCCACTCGTTTTTTCAGCACATGCTCAAGCGCCTTGAGCGTCTTTTCGACTTGCAGCACCCCTTTCAGCGCCAGATAATCGGCGGAAATCGGTACCAGTACCCGGTCGGAAGCAAAAATGGCGTTGAGCGACAGCACCCCCAGCATCGGGCAGCAGTCAATCAGAATTGGCCGGCCGGTGTTGAGGTTTTCTTTGACTATTCCCGAGTTCAGCCGGTTGAGCGCATTCGTTCCCTTGCCGAGCTGCGTATCCACCTTGGAGAGCTCCACGTGCGAGGGAATGATCTGCCAGCCGGTGCCGGCATTGCGAATCAGCGCCGAGAGAGTGCGCGAGCCATGGTAAAAACCGTAAATGCTGTCTTCGCCTGAAACCACTTTTGCGCCGCTGATGGCGGAAAGATGCGCCTGCGGGTCGAGGTCTATGGCCAGCGGCTCGCGTCCCTGCCTGGCAAGCGCCGCCGCAAGGTTAAGCGTGGCGGTGGTCTTGCCCACCCCGCCCTTCTGGTTGAACACCGCGATTTTTGCCATGGCTGGATAATTCGGTTTTTCTGCCGGAAAATATAATATCCACCAAATTTCACGGTTTGGCAAAGGCGTATTTCACACTTAAGCGAAGGAGGAAAATCATGCTGCTCAAGGGTTCTTGTCATTGCGGGGCGGCGCGTTTCACTGTTGAATCGCGCACTCCGTATCCCTACATGCACTGCTACTGCTCAATCTGCCGCAAGACTGCGGGAGGCGGGGGTTACGCCATCAACATCATGGGCGAAGCGGCCACGCTGAAAGTGACCGGCCGCAAAAACCTCTCAGTGTACAGGGCGCGGATTGAAGATGAAAAGGGCAGAAAAATCCTCAGTACCGCACGCAGGCATTTCTGCAGAAAATGCGGTTCAGCTTTGTGGCTCGCCGACCCGCGCTGGAAGCAATGGGTCTACCCTTTCGCTTCAGCCATAGACACGCCTCTGCCGTTCCCGCCCCGGCATGAATACGTCATGCTGAATTACAAGGCGCCGTGGGCGGAAGTGCCGAAACGCAAGCGCGACAGGTATTTCCGCGAATTTCCCAGGGAGGCGATTATCAATTGGCACAAGCGGCATGGTTTGTATGAGAAGAAATGAAACTTCAGCTGCGCGCCCAGCCTTTGGCGCGGCGCAGCGCTTTTTGCCATCCCGACTGCAATTGTTGCGCCTCATCGCGGCTCATTTTCGGCTCAAACCTGCGTTCCGCACGCCAGTGCGCTGCGATGTCTTTGCGGTTTTTCCAGTATCCCGCCGCCAGGCCTGCGAGATAAGCCGCGCCCAAAGCGGTGGTTTCAAAAACCCTGGGGCACACCACCGGCACGCCGAGCAGATCCGCCTGGAACTGCATCAACAGACTGTTTTGCGTGGCGCCGCCATCCACCCGCAGCTCTGACAACCTGGTCTTGGAATCGGCCTGCATCGCATTGAGCAAATCAGAACTCTGATACGCAATGCTCTCCAACGCGGCGCGGGCGATATGCGCGGCAGTACTGCCGCGCGTCAGCCCTGCGATGGTGCCCCTGGCATAAGCGTCCCAGTGCGGACTGCCCAGGCCGGCAAACGCCGGTACCAGGTACACCCCGCCGTTATCCGGAACCGTTGCAGCCAGCGCTTCCACCTCGTTTGAGGAGCGGATGATCCCCAAACCATCGCGCAGCCATTGCACCACCGCGCCCGCGATGAACACGCTTCCTTCGAGCGCGTATTCGAGGCGGTTGCCGATACGCCACGCCACGGTGGTCAACAGCCCGTTGCGTGAACGCACAGGCTTGTGCCCGGTGTGCATCAGCATGAAACAGCCGGTGCCGTAGGTATTCTTCACCATTCCCGGCCTGAAACAGCACTGGCCGAACAGCGCCGCCTGCTGGTCGCCGGCGATTCCCGCAATCGGGATGCGCGCGCCCAGGATGTCTGCCTGGGTTTCAGCGACGACTCCGCTCGATGGGCACACTGCCGGCAACAACGAATGCGGCACGTCAAAAATAGCCAGCAGCTTGTCATCCCAGTTGCCGGTGCGAATGTTGTAGAGCAGCGTGCGCGAAGCGTTGCTGGCATCAGTGACATGCGCGGTCCCGCCGGAGAGTTTCCAGATGAGCCAGCTGTCCACGGTGCCGAAAGCCAGATTTCCGGATTCGGCTTCTTTCCTCGCGCCGCTGACATGATCGAGAATCCAATTCAATTTGGTGCCGGAAAAATAAGGGTCAAGCAGCAGCCCGGTCTTGGCGGAAACAAGCGAATTAAAGCCTTTCTTTTTTAGATGGTCGCAGTATTTCGCGGTGCGGCGGTCCTGCCACACAATGGCGTTGCACAGAGGCTCGCCGGTTTTGCGGCGCCACACCACTGTGGTCTCGCGCTGGTTGGTGATGCCGATGGCGGCAATGCCGGACGCCGCAATTCCGGCCCGCTGCAATGCCAGGCGGGCCACGTTTAACTGCGTTGACCAGATTTCGTTGGGGTCCTGCTCCATCCAGCCGGGTTGCGGATAGTGTTGCGTCAGCTCCTGCTGAGCCTGCGCCCGGATGGAGCCGGCATGGTCGAAAACGATGGCGCGCGAACTGGTCGTGCCTTGGTCCAAAGCCAGGATGAAAGACATGGGTTTATTTCTTCAAGTATTGCGGATAATCGGTAATCAGGCCGGCAAGGTTCAATCCGGCGCAATGCAGATGTTCGGATAGCGTGACCGCGCCGTAAACAAATGAACGCCATCCCGCGGCCGCGGTTTCCCGCAGCATTTCCTGGTCGAGAATATCGTAGTCCCAGACGATGCTCCTGATTTTCTGCCGTTTGGCGTGATGGTTCAGCAATTCCTGCAGTTGCACGGGACGATGCGCAACCAAAAGCCCGCAATCTACCTCCAGCGATTCCGCACAACGCACTACCAGCTCGTGTCGGAACGAAGTCACAAACAGCCGGCGGCTTTGCTGATAACGCCGCAGGATTTCCAGTGTTGCAGGAAGCGCATCAGGGGTTTTGATTTCGATGTTCCACAGGATGTCATGGAAATGCTCCAGCGCCTCGGCCAGGGTCGGAACAGGGTGAGCGAGCGCCTGTTCAATTTCACGCCGGGTCAACTCCGCCACCTGTTTACGATTGCCAAGCACACGGTCGTGAATCAGCAGCACCTGCCCATCGCGGCTCAGGCGCACGTCGGTTTCGATGCCGTCCAGACCCAGCGCCACGGCCGCCTCGAAAGCGGCAAGCGTGTTTTCCGGGGCGGACTGATGATAGCCGCGGTGAGCTAACAGCAACATAGCTTGTTCAATTGTAAAAAAACCCTTGAAGGCCGATAATTTTTTCTTTTATCGTATATCTTAGCTGAAGCGAGGCCGATTTTCCTTGCAACCTGCGATGCCGTCTTCCCGCTATCGGGAAAACCGCAAGCTGCATATAATAAGCGTTCGTAACAAAGGGCCGCGCTGGGCACAGCTGGTGGGCGCTCCTGTCACGGCACACAATCGGAATCTGCAGAGTAGATTTGCGCAAATGAACCTGAAAACCATATACACCAAGACCGGCAAGGGCATGCTGGAAATGAAGAATAAAACCCTGCCCAAGGACATCAGCCGGGTTTTGACGCTCATTGACGGTAAATCCAATGTCGGCAGCATTCTCGGCAAAGAAGACAAGTCCGATGAAGCCAAGCTCCGAGAAATGTTGAAAAAGCTCGAGAACGAGGGCTATATCCGCGTATTTTCCACCGGCCCGGAAACGATGTTTTCCGGCGACCTCGATTTCACCAAAGGGGTGGTTGTTTCAGAAATCAAAGCCGATGTTTACAACGAAGCCAAGGCGCGGCAGCAAGCACAAAGCCAGCCGCCTTCGAGGCCAGCAACAACCCAGCAGCCTCCCAGTCCAGCAGCAACCCAGTGGCCTCCCAGACAGCCACTAGACCAGCCATCCATACACGACAGAGCCCTCATTGAGGCCGAAGCCAGAGCGAAAAAGGAAGCGGAGGGAAAAGCCAGGAAAGAAGCGGAAGCCCGCCTCAGGGCGGAAGCGGAGGCCAAAGCCAAAGCCGAAGCGGCGGCTCGCGCCAAGGCGGAAGTGGAGGCCAGAGCCAGGGCTGAGGCGGAAGCACGCGCCAAACTCGAAGCGGAGGCCAGAGCTAAAGCTGTAGCGGCAGCCCGCGTCAAGCTCGAAGCGGAGGCCAGAGCAAAGGCGGAAGCGGCAGCTCGCGCCAAGGCGGAAGCTGAAGCCAAAGTCAAAGCCGAAGCGGCAGCCCGCGTCAAGCTCGAAGCAGAGGCCAGAGCCAAGGCGGAAGCGGAGGCCAGAGCAAAGGCCGAAGCGGCAGCTCGCGCCAAGGCGGAAGCGGAAGCCAAAGCCAAGGCCGAAGCGGCGGCGCGTGCCAAACTCGAAGCAGAGGCCCAGGCCAGAAAGGAAGCGGAAGAAAAAGCGCGGGTCGAAGCAAAGGCAAAAAAAGAATCGAGTATCAAGGAGGACTCCCCGCTCAGCATGATGTTTGCCGAAGAGGCTAAAGCCAAATTGGAGGCGGATTCCAGAGCCGAAATTGAGGCGGAGGCCAGAGCCGAAATTGAGGCTGAGGCCAGAACCAAAGGAGACACGCGAGCGAGCGATGTCGCCGAGGCGAGATCGAGAATAGAAGCAGAATCGCGCCTGCGCGCCGAAATTGAAGCACAACTCAAAGCCGGGGAAGAAGCGCAAATCAGGGAGCAAGACGAGGAAAAATTGCGGAAAGAAGCGCGGTCCAAGGCCAAGGCGGAAGAAGACGCCTGGGCCAAGGCGGAAGCGGAAATCAGGGAGAGCATTAAAGAAAGCGCCAGGAAAGAAGAAAAGCAAAAACCCTCGTGGATGCTGGTAGACGACAAGGAAGAAGAACAAAGAAAAGCCACAGAACGTGAGGGGTTCGAAACCAAGGAAAGGGCCAAGGCCGCAGAAAAATCCAGGGCGGAAGCGGAAGCAACACGCGCAGCCGAGGCGAAAGCCAAAGCCGAGGAAGAAGCCAAAGCGCGGGCGGAAGCAAAAAAAGCCGCCAAGGCCGGCAAGCAACCGTTTAATTGGAAACCTGCGGCAATTGGGGTTGCCGCGTTGCTTGCCGCAGTGATTGGTTCAGTTCAGTTCATTCCGTTCAATGCTTATATTCCAGCTATCGAAAAATTGGCAGCCGAGACGCTGCATGAACCGGTCGCCATCACCAGCGTGCACATATCACTGCTGCCTTCACAAGTCAACCTCGGGGGCGTTTCAATCGGCAAGTTAAGAGATATCAAAATCGAAACGGTAAGCGTGGCCGGGCTGGACTTGGTGTTGGGGGGAAGCACGCACTTAGACAACGTGGAGATTGATTCAACCGTTTTGGAAGAGGACGCGCTTGCGAGGATTGTGTCGTGGGGCAAGTCGGCAGGCGGCACACAGGGGTTGCAAATCAGCCGTGTCAATTTCAGGAACGTGAAACTGGTGCTGAAAAATATTCCCCTGGCACCGCTGCAAGGGGAAATCAGTCTGGCCAAGGACGGAACTTTGCAGAAAGCCTCATTGCGGACTTCCGATGGCAAACTAAGCGCCCAGGTGGCAGGCAAAGACAAGCAGTTCGAAGTCACATTAAGCGCCAAAGGCTGGCAACTGCCGATCGGGCCGGAATTGATGTTTGACTACCTGGATGTCAAAGCCGTGGCGAACCGCGATGGGATGCAAGTGAACTATATTGATGCCAAGCTTTACGGCGGTTCGGCAAAAGGCACCGCCGTCATAAAGTGGGATAAAGGGTGGGGGTTTAGCGGCGATTTTGACGTCACGAGAATGGATTTGGCCCCGGTGGTTGTCATTTTCGCCCGCAATTTCGTTGCCAACGGCACGCTGGACAGCAAAGGCCGTTACACCCTGCAGGCGCAAACGCCGGATAAACTGTTCGACGCTGCCCGTGTCGAGAGCAGCTTCACCGTCAATAAAGGCTCGCTCAACAATATGGATCTGACACGCGCGCTGCAAGCACCAAGCAAGGACGGGGTACGCGGCGGCAAAACCCTGTTTGACGAGTTCTCGGGAAATTTGTCGTTCAACGACGGCCGCTATCAGTTTAGGGATTTGCGGCTCGTGTCCGGCCCCCTGAGCGCCACCGGCAACGCCGATATTTCCCCGGAGAAGATGCTGGTAGGACGGGTAAATGTGGAACTGAAATCGAAAGCGACCTTCGTCAAGAATTCTTTCACGGTATCCGGCAATCTCAATGATCTGGTACTGCGTACCAACTAATCAAAACGGTACGTTGCATCGTTCCCGCCCCCCGCCGAGGGGAAATCCATGAATTCCTTGCCCGCGGCCATGCGGGCAGTCGAAATCGGCGCTTATGGCGGACCCGAAGTACTGAGGATGTCAAGCCGTCCGCTGCCAGAGCTTAAACCAGGCGAAGTATTGATTAAAACCGCGGCGGCCGGTGTGAATCGTCCCGACCTGCTGCAACGCCAGGGGCATTATCCCCCGCCGGCGGGCGCCTCCGACATTCCCGGTCTGGAAGTCGCGGGCACGATTGCCAAGCTCGGCGAAAAGGTCAGCGGCTGGAAGGTTGGCGACGAAGTATGCGCGCTGCTTGCAGGAGGCGGTTATGCCGAATACTGTGCGGCGCCCGCCCCGCAATGCCTGCCGGTTCCCAAAGGCCTGAGTCTTGCGCAGGCGGCATCACTCCCCGAAACTTTTTTCACTGTGTGGAGCAATGTGTTTGAGCGCGCGGCGATCCAGCCCGGGGAGACGCTGTTGGTTCAAGGCGGCACAAGCGGCATCGGGGTGGCGGCGATCCAGATGGCGCGCGCCTTCGGCCACCGCGTGTTCGCCACCGCGGGCAGCGCCGAGAAATGCGCGGCTTGTGCCGCGCTGGGCGCCGAGCGTGCAATTAATTACAAGACCGAGGATTTCGTGGAGGCCGTCAAAAATTCAACCGGCGGCAAGGGCGTCAATGTGATTCTCGACATGGTGGGCGGCGATTATGTTCCGCGCGAACTGAAAGCGCTCGCCGATGACGGGCGCATAGTGTTTATCGCTTATCTCGGCGGCTCGAAAGCGACGGTGGATTTGGGAGAAATTCTGCGCCGGCGCCTGACGCTCACCGGCTCCGCCTTGCGCGCGCGCCCGGTCGGGATCAAGGCGCAAATCGCCAACGCGCTGCGCGCCAAAGTCTGGCCGCTGATTGAGGCGGGGAAGATCAAACCCGTCATTCACGCCACTTTCAAGCTTTCTGAAGCGGCAAAAGCGCATCTGCTCATGGAAAGCGGCGCGCACATCGGCAAGATCGTGCTGGTGGTATGACGTGGGGCGTGGCTGAGCGGGAACCGGTCGGTTCAGCTGTTTTCGTCGTCCTCAGACGTTCCGGACAGGGTTCGCGGCGGCTTGCGCCGCAGCAGGGACATATCGCGTTTTTTAGCGACGGTTTGAGCAAAACGAAGGTTGCGGTCCATTTCTTCAAGATACAGGTGTTGCCCGCCGAAATGGCGCTGCACATAGCGGTGGGCGCCGCCCAGGGACTCGTCCAGGCGTTTGCTGGCAACCACGTGAAAATCCGGGGTCTTGATCACCAGGTCGTCGGCTGATTCGAAAACGACTTCCTCGCTGCCATCGCCGTTGCGCCTACGCGCAATCCCTCCGAGCACGAATTCCGGGTACAGGCGCTCGCGGCATTTCTCGAGGTAACAGCGGTCCGCCATCTGCGCTATGATGTCGGCGGAGCCGAGCAGATTGCCGAGCAAGCGAAAAACCAAGCTCGGAACGTTGATTTGCTGCACCGGTATTTCGTAGCCGGTGAAATGCACCAGTTGCGCCGCCACGCCCGCCAGGTCCGGCATGCCCACCTTGGGCAGGTATTGTTCGAGAAAACGTGCACCACGGGATACATGGCGCAGCGTGTACTCTGCGCCGTTCCGATGGCGGGTGTCTTTCTTGTGCCGGATGTAACCGCAGTCGTGAAACAACGCGGTGATAATTCCCAGCCGGAACAGCCTTTCCCCAAATTGCTCAGTGCCATGCGAAGTGCGCTCGTAACCATTCATCAGCCGCGCCATGGCCAGGGTCACGTCAAGCACATGCTGAATATCGTGGTATAGAGTATCGCACCCCACATATCCCGGGTATTTGCCTTGGTAGAGACAGGTGAGATCGGCAAATGCCTGGGTCAGGACTTCAGGACTGGGGTCGAGATAAAGTTCTTGGTAGAGTTTGAGAATTTCGTTACAGACAGCACCTGCGTCGGTGGTTTTCACCTGGTTTGTAACATCAAATTCGTTGCGGCGCCTGCGCATTGCTACCCCGATAAACGTTAAATCAGGCTCTCATTAGACCCGGATTTACTGAACAATTCAATAGCGCCGAGATCGGCTCTGGACGTGGATTTCCCGAGTGCATTGCGGGATCAACTTGCCAACCGATTTCCTTGGCCAGAACATGTCCGGCAACGGCTTTCAGCAGCTGCGGGCAGGCAAAACAGTCACTTGCCTGGCATTTGGCGGTGTGCGTTACGGGTGAACACGTTGCGAGCAACAACGTCGCGGCGCGGGCACGGGCGTCGTAGCCGGATTGATTTTCATCGGCTTCTCTGCTCAAGCGCTACTACTGAATCATTGTTTAGGATAAATCCAATTGCAATAATTGAAAACCCGGCTTGCCAATCTTTTGCTATAGTAAAAAACATGAGGGAAATCCAACGATGGATGAAGCCGATATCGCAGCAATCAAGCGCAGAATCAATGAGCTGAAAATCGAACATCGCGATTTGGATGAGGTCATCGCCAGGCTGTCCGATTCGCCCATGGTGGATCAATTGCAAATGCAGCGTCTGAAAAAACGCAAGCTGCAATTGAAAGACCAGATTTTCATGCTTGAAGGCCAGCTTACGCCTGATATTCCGGCATAGCGGCCTGACCTGCTGCAAACCGCAGCACTGCGCGCCCGAGAGTGTGCGCTTCTCTTCTGCAACTCAGCAACCATGAACAGGCGCAATTTTTTGTTGGCGGGTATTGCGGCGGGCATAGGCGCTGCCGCCTACCGCTTCTGGCCGGACCAGGGGATATGGAATCCTTGCGCCGCGCTTCCGCTGCCGCAAAATCTCGCGGACCACGACTTGGTGAAAGCGGCGTGGGACGGGCTGGATGCGTCCAAAGTATGGGATGTCCACGTGCATCTCGCCGGTGGCGGCGATAGCGCGAGCGGCGTATGGTTAAATCCCCGCACGGAAAGCCTTGCACATCCGCTGCAGTCCCTGCAGCGCGCATTTTTATTGAATGCCGCTTGTCTTGATAGTCGCACCGCGCGGACTGACGCGGGCTATGTAGAACGGCTTGCCGCGCTGCAAGCCGGTCTCGACCCGCAAGCGCGCTTGATGCTGCTGGCGTTTGATTACAGCTACGATGAATCGGGCGAACGCCTGCCGGATAAAAGCGAGATATATGTTTCCAACGATTACGCGAACCGGGCCGCAAAACAACAGCCGCGGCAGTTTGAATGGATCGCTTCCATTCATCCCTACCGCCGCGACGCGGTGGCGGCGCTGGAAGAAGCGGCCAAACTCGGTGCACGCGCCGTGAAATGGCTGCCTTCGGCAATGGGCATCAATCCCGCAAGCAACTTGTGCGATGATTTTTATGCGGCGCTGCGGCGCCTGAATATGCCCTTGCTCAGCCACGCCGGCGGCGAATACACCGTGTCGGGCAGCGATATCGCTTCGTTCAATAACCCGCTCCTGCTGCGCAGGCCGTTGCAGCACGGAGTGCGCGTGATCGTGGCGCATTGCGCATCGCTGGGTGCAAGCGCGGATATTGACAAAGGCGCCAACGCCCCGATGGCGGAAAATTTTAAATTGTTCGCGCGGCTCATGGACGAACCGCGCTATGAAGGCAAACTCTTCGGCGACATCTCGGCGATGACGCTGATCACCCGTGTCGGGGAGCCGCTCAAAACCGTCATTCAAAGAAGCGACTGGCACAACCGATTGCTGTACGGCTCGGATTACCCTTTGACCGCAGTCATGCCGCTGTTTTCGATGCGGCAAATGCTGGCGGGCGGCTACATCGGAGAAGCAGAAGCCCCGGTGTTAAGCGAGCTCCGCAAATACAATTCACTGCTGTTTGATCTGGTGCTGAAGCGGCGTCTCAAATCAGGCGGCAAGCGTTTCTTACCCACGGTGTTCGAGACCCGGCCTTTTTTCACCGGGCAACAGGCTTAAGCAAGCCGTTTTCGCTAGCCGCCGCTCAAAGCCTGCAGGATGATTATCTCATCCGAAGCTCGCAGCGGCACATTGAGCGCGCGCACCTGCTCGCCGTTGACGAAGATGCGAACGTGGCGGCGGATCGCGTCCTGCTCGTCTATCATGCGGAAGCGAATGCCGGGGTAGCGCCGGTCGAGATCGGCGAGTAGCGCGGCGAGCGTTGCGCCGGCGGCATCCACCTTGTTCCGCTCGCCGGTGTAGGAACGCAGCGGGCTGGGGATCAGCACCTTCATCGTCCGAGTTCGGCGGCCTCGACTGCGTAGATGTGCGGCAGGTGGCGAGCGATGCAGGACCACTTCGCTCCTTCATTTCTGCTCGCCCACACTTCGCCGCTCGTCGTGCCGAAGTACACTCCAACGGGATTGTGCGCATCGGCCGTCATCGCCTGGCGTTTCACTGTGAACCACCCCTGGCTGCGCGGCAGGCCCGCATCCTGCCGCATCCAGCTCTTGCCCGCGTTGCGGGACACGTAGGCCGCGGGCTTGCCGCCGGGACTGGTGCGCGGCCACACCGAAGTCCCGTCCATGGGGAACACCCACAGCATGGCCGGATTTCGCGGATGCAGCACAAGGGGAAAGCCGATATCGCCGATTTTCTTCGGCATGTTTGTGCCGATGCGCTCCCAGCGGGTCGCGGGACGCTCCAAGCGGTAGATGCCGCAGTGGTTCTGCTGATAGAGCAAGTCCGGCGCGAACGGGTGTAGCCGCATGCAATGTGTATCGTGCCCGTACTCGGGGTTCGGAATCGGCAGGAAATCAGCGGCGACTCCGGCATTGAGCGGCTTCCAGTCCGCGCCTTTGTCAACGCTTTCAAACACGCCGCCGCTCGACATGGCCAGGTAGAGGTGACGCGAGTCGCGCGGGTCAATCAGGATCGAGTGCATCTTTGGACCATCGGGCGTGC
This sequence comes from Gammaproteobacteria bacterium, assembly GCA_041495205.1. Classification (GTDB taxonomy): domain Bacteria; phylum Pseudomonadota; class Gammaproteobacteria; order Burkholderiales; family JAHFRG01; genus JAHFRG01. The sequence goes on along the minus strand of JBGQCF010000032.1, from coordinate 15,244 downwards.
CGTCCTGCTCTCCGCCCGTCCACTTTGCATACATCGAATGCTCATTGAAACCCGCCACTGGCGCCCAAGTGTCGCCGCTGTCTTCGCTCCTGAACAATCCTTGCGGAGAAGTTCCCGCATACCACGCACCGGGTTCGCCTGCATGGCCGGGAGCGAGCCAGAACACGTGATCCACGACGCGCCCCTTCTGCCCCTCAGGCGCCTTGGGAAAAGCGGGCGGTCTAGACGCTTCCTTCCAGCTCCTGCCGAAATCGGTGGAGCGGAACAGCGTCGGGCCCAAATGACCGGTACGCGCGGCGGCAAGCAGTGTGCGCCGGTCGCGCGGATCAAGCACCATGTGGTGCACGATGTGGCCGTAAAACATCGGCCCCGCGATCTTCCACGCGCGCCGGGTCTTGTCGGATTTGAAGATGAAGGCGCCCTTGCGTGTCGCGACGAGCAGGGCGATAGGCCCTGTCGCCGGTTTTAACGGCGCGGGTTTTACGCGGGCGGAAGCGTTCATAGTATTGGTAAGCGAAGTCGTAAAAGAAACGTGAGATTACATTCTCTCACTACGCCGGAAATAATTCGACACTGACCCCTTTTTACTCTGTTTTTCAATAGCGCCGCGGACTGCCGTAGGACTCGTCGAACAACGAGAACGGCGGCGTGCGGCCCACCAGGCTTTCGATCAGCATCAGTTCGAGGTCGTCGTGGTTCTTGAAAGGCGCGAGCACGATGCGCCTGCCCTTGTCGGGCTTCGCCAGCACGTAGCGCGGCGCGTCGTGGTGGACGGAAACAATACTCTCGGTAACCGTGGGATCATCAGCCGCGGCGATGTCGGTTTCGCCGTAACAGGTGCACACGTAAGTAAGTTCGGGCTCGGCCTCGACATACAGGCCGGTGCCGCGGATGCCAATGGTCGAAGTCGGGGTGGCAACGTAGCGTGGTCCCTTGCCGAATACAGAGAGCAACGCGCCGGTGATCAGACGTAACTGATTGACGAAAGCATCATTGCTCTCCATCTCCAGCCTGCTGTCGGCGCGCAGCAGAAAGGCATCCGAGCCCACCACGAATATCGCGCGCGCACCCTTGCCGGTCTCGACCGTGTCGTTCGGCCCGATGCGGGCGTCACGGGTAATGAGCTTGCCGTTGACCATCACCGGACCGGTCACGTCGTAGATGGATTGTCCTTTGGCCAGCGGCTTGGGCACACGCCCGAGCACTTGCGCCACGGCAAAGCGATTGCCGGGCAACAGGCCTCCCGCGGCGAATAGGCCGCCTGCCAGCGCCCGGACCAGGAACGCGCGACGCTTCGCCTCGAGTTTTTGAATTTTCGTCTCTTGCACTGCGGCACCCGTTTAGAATACCCTTTGGGTATACTCTAGCACGGTCACTCGCGAACAGATTTAGACAATGCGTCTCACGAGCCCGCCGAGTAAGACACGCTCGTCGCCACCGACGCAGCCGTGAATGGCAATGACGAATGAGCAGGTTGACAACAGCTCAAGGCACGAAGGCTCGTCAAAGCGACGGCTGGTAATATGCAGCGCCGCATAGTTTCCCCACTTCTTGATGCCCTCACGTGAGAGCCCGGGGGCAGGCTTGCATAGTTGCATATTGGTTCTCAGCGCCGCGCAGTTAGTATCGTCACTTATGCAATTAGCCAAGCCTGACCCCATTGTCGCCATTTTGTCAGTACAACAAGCGTTCATCGTCTCGATCACGCCCAACGTCCGCGCCCAACCGCGGGCGCGGGGAATGATTGACCGAAGTGCGGCGCTTCTCGCCCGTCGGTTTGGGGCGCGTTGTTCGGCTTCATCATCACGTGAAAATCACAACCTCCGCCACCGGGGTGTTTTGTCCGGCGAGACGAAAGACTTCCTCCGTCGCTTCAACATAGCGCGGCGGGACAGGCGCAGGTGATACGTGAAAGTCCACGAGGATTCGCGAGGCGAGAATTGTCTTTCGATTGGCTTCAATAAACTCGGTGATGTGGCGCTTGAAGTCATTCAACACAGAAGGGTCAATTGAATCTGACTGATCACGAAAGAAACGACAAGGAACTGCGCTGATTGGCGCTCGCGGGTGCAAGGTTCCCGATTCATCGTCTTCGTTGATTCTGTCCGCAAAGTTCCGAATCACGTCTATATCCAGCCCATGCTGAAGGCGGCCATAAATGTCGAGCATGGAGAAGCCCGCTTCTCCCACAGTAAGGATGTGCCAGTCCCTCCATCTCTGAGCGGTGGTGTCTTGCTGTTGGCGCGTGATCTTCATGCGTGATTCCGTGAAGCCGAACGTTCGCGTTGAACGGCGCGACCAAAGGAGCGAAGCGACGCTTGCGAGCGTCCGTTTTCGAACGCGTTGTTAGGCCGCGATGACTCTCGCACCGCCACAGGTTCAGCCGGGCGCACCATGGAACCTATCTGCAATAGCTCGATTCGCTATGGCCGCGAAATTTGGATCGTGCTTATAGCGCTCCCAGGTTCTCGCTTGATATTCGTGAGACATTCCGGTAAGCCGTTTAACTTTATTTGCCGAAATATTCGACATCAAGAACGCAGTGATCCAAGCAGTGATGAATGCAAGGAGAATGAGCCACCAGTTGTCCTGATATATGGCGAGAGCAAAGAAAACAAGAAAACCGACACCTGCTGTTTTTCGAATTGCTCCCATCAAGGCAATTCTGTGTGCAAGCGCGACGATCTCATGAGGCTCTATTGTGGTACTTTCGTCCGCTGCCATTTTTACGAAAACCCCCGATTGAGCTTGTAAATTCTCTGCGCGATTTTCCTTCCTGTGACATTTCTGATACGTGACATGGTGTGATCGACGGCGGTCTTGTACACGGTTCCATCCGGCCCCACTTCTGGGCCATGCCGCGTTAGCTGACGCATAATCCACGAGAAATCCGATTTCATCTCTTCTGGAACCTCTTCTTCGCGAAGCATGCGGAGCAGCTTGAATGCACTTCGCAAGCGTTCCCTCACGTCACCTTTGCCGATGGCAAGCTTACGCTCGGCATCCATGAATTTTTCCCGGCATCGGGAATAGCGACGTGGCATGGCTCGCGGCCTAACGCGTAATGGGCACCAAAAGTGGTGTTTATTACGCCAAATTGTGTCAAACCATTTGTCATCCCGCAAGTAATTCAAGACGTTATTTCCAGCAGGGTGTTAAAAAACGCCGGGAAAGGCGACAGGTAATGATTCAAGCCGTTGATAATCTGAAGCACCCGACTCCTGCAGTCGGCAAACCCAAGTTGCTCGACCAGGCAATAATCAAAGAGTCAGAGTCGCATTTCTCTATTACTGCCAAATGATTTCACTTTTGCCATTTTGTATTTTTATCATGCATTTCTCCCGGCTCTGAAATAGGCCTCGTTTTCGTAATATGATTCGCGCTCGTTCTCGAGATTCCATCCCGGAACGCCGAGGATGGGAACCGGCGCGAGTTCAGCGGTGCGGTTGAAATGTTGTGGATTACCGAGATAATCGGCGAGTTTCTTATCGAGCAACTGCAATTGCTGTTCGAGCGAAGCGGCTAAGAAATCCGCGGCAACCGGAAAAATCACTGCGCGGCCGGTGACGCCGGTAAAGGGCTGCAAGGCTTTCTCATATATGGCATGGCCGAACAGAAAAAATTTCATGCTTGCGGCCACTGCACCACGATTAACCCAGAAGAGTTCCTTCCATTTGAAATCCACGAGCAATTGCGCGAGCCTCGAATCGCTGCAGGCCACAATCACCCCGCCCTCGTCGAAGAGTGTGAGCGCATCCTGTGCGGGCCCGCGGTTCCGCCTGGCTTCATTCTTCATTTGCTCCAAGGCAAGAAAGTGCCGGCGATTGAGCGCGGCTTTGCTCTTGGGGAAAGTCAGCCACACCAGCACATTGAACAAGTCATGCCAGTTCCGGCTTCGCACCTGCACTTCGCCCCGCAAATAAATCCGCGCTTCGTATTTGTCCTCGGGTTTGCCGGATTTCGGGCCTTGTGAAACAAAGCGCAGTGGCAGGCCTGCGGCATTGGTAATTCCTTTTCCTGCGAGTAGGCGCTGGCAAGCATCAAGTGTCGGCCAATCGCTGAGTTTCGAAAACGCGAGCCCTGCGGGCTTGAGCGGCTCGAACATCGCAGAGCATTCGAGGAATGACAGATCCCAGGGAGGCGCAGCCAATTCAGCGCTCCTTAAGCCGCGCGAGCCGCTCGCTTTTCGGCAGCTTCGCGATTTCCTCTACCTCCCGGAAGAAGCGCGCGAGATTTCCGTCCTGTGCGGCAAGCAGGCGCTGGAACACGGGAACGAGCTGAGTGTAGGCGGCGACTGAGGCAAGCGAAGCGTTGTTCGCCTGCGGCGGTAACCAGTGGTCATAGCCACTGAAACCGCCCCAGCTGGCTTTAAGCTGCGTGTAGTCCTGCTGCAACTCGCTGAAAATCTGCCGCTTGCTTTCGCGCTTTTGCGAGTCGCTGATATCCGAGCGGTAGAGCTCGTCCAGCCGGCTGCCGTATTTCATCACCAGCAGGGCAAAATCCTCTTTTCGTCGCTGTGCGGCATCAAACGCTGCGCGTTGTTCGCTGGTGCCGTATTGAGCGAGCCAGCGCGAAACCCCCTCCCATTGCACCGTAACGGCAAAAGATTCATTGAACGTCGTATCGTCTTTCACATATAACACCTGGTGTGCTAGCTCATGGAATATCAGGCCCGCCACTTCGGTTTCAGGATCATAAATAAAAGTGTTCAATACCGGATCGTCAAACCAGCCGAGCGTGGAATAAGCGGGGACTCCTGCCACAAAAACATCGTAACCCTGGCTGCGCCGATCTTCGGCAATGCTCTGGGCTTCGCTTTCCGAAAAATAACCGCGGTAGCTGACGCAGCCGACAAAAATAAAGCACCATTCTTTAGGCTTCACTGAAAACTCTGGAGCGGCAAAAACGTTCCACAGCACATAAGGCCGCTTCAAGTCGGCGTATTTGCGGAAGCTGCCGTTGTCAGGCAAGGCGAGTTCACGGCTCGCGAATTCGCGCACGCGCAAAACGTCTTCAAGCCTGCGCTTAAGACCAGGCGGCGTGGTTTGATCAGCGAGGAGCGTTTCAATCGGCTGTTCCCTTTTCCAGATCTCCATCTGCCCGCCGACGGATTGCAAATAATATCCCATATTGGCGCATCCCCCGAGCAAGGGGGCGAGCAAAACCATCACACCGAAATATTTAAAACCCATCGATTCAACCCGTTCTTCAGCGATGGATGAAGCGCCCTGCCTTGAGAAACGCGCACACCTGCTTTGCGGCACTCGAGGACACCAGCATGCCTGAATGGCTTACCCGCAACACGATATGGTCCTGCATTCCGGGCACGTCGGTTTCCGCCACCGTCACCACGCCGTCGTTGGGGCGCGGCAGAGCGTGAAGTATCAGCTGCCCCATACCCAAGCCCCTGCATCCAGCGATCACCCCGAGCGCATACTTGCCGGGCAATGCCGCTTTGGTTTCAACAAGCGGCGTGCTGCGCCCCAGCAACCAGCGCCCCGCGGCGGTTTTAGCCAATGCGCGCGCCGCGTAGCTGCCCGCGGACGGGCTGCCCATCAATACGATGCGGCCGGTGCGCGGCTCAGGGCATTGTTCCAGCATTTTCAGGATCACGATTCCCCCTAAGCTGTGACCGACCCAATGCACGGTGCTTACGGAAAGCGCCGCCGCAAAGCGCGCCATGCGCGCCGCGTTTTGCTCGAGCGTTGCCCGCACCGAGTCGTAGGAGAAGTACGCCACATCAAAACCGCAGCGCCGGATGCGATAGCCGAGCAAACGCATCAGCATGCTGTTTACCCACAAGCCGTGCACTATGACGACTACTGCCTGATGAGGAGACGACATGCTTTCAGGACGCTGGCTCAAAAAACGGTGGCCATTCCGCGAGCAGCGCTTCCGGCCCTTCCTCGGGTGAGCCGCACGCTTTTGAAGCACACTATTTGCCGCTGCATGCCGTTCACGCCCCGTTCTCCACAATGTTGTCCCTATATTTCGCCGTATCCGTTGCGCCCATGTGCCGGTCGAGAAAGGCGCCTACGCCTTTCATCCACAAATCGTGGCTCAATATCAAGCTGGTATTGTGGCCGCCGTGAATTTCCAGCAACTGCTTGGGCTCGTGCGCTGCGGCATACAACTGCTCGCCGTGCTCAAACGGGACAATTTCGTCCTCTCGGCTGTGCACAATCAACACCGGGCAAGTGGCGGCCTGCAGATATTTCCTGGTGTTGTACTCATAACGCGTAAGCAGCCGCACCGGAAACAAGGGATAGAGTTTTGCACCAAGGTCAGGCAGCGAAGTAAAAGTCGAGGTAATGATCAAGGCGCGGGGTTTTACACGGGCAGCCAGCCACGCCGCAACCGCGCCGCCCAGCGACTCGCCAAAGAGCACGATAGAGGAAGGCGCAACACGCCGCGTCTCCACAAGATAATTCCACGCCGCTTCGCCATCCTGATAAGTGCCGATTTCCGAAGGCTCCCCGCTGCTTTTGCCAAAACCCCGGTAATCAAAAATAAAGACCGAAAAACCCAGCTCACTGAACATGCGCAGGTAGTCGAGGCGGTGCGAAATATTGCCGGCGTTGCCATGGAAAAACAATACTACGCCGCGCGCATGTGGCGCCGGAACAAACCAGCCGTGAAGTTTTTCCCCCGCTGCATTGATTGTGACTTCCTGATAATCCATTCCAGCCTGTTGCGGTGTAACAAAATCTTCCCTACCCATTTCCGAAAAATAAATCAGGCGCGATTGAAAAAAGAACAGCAGCAGGCACAGTACGAAATAGGCCGCGGCAACACCAATTACAATATTCAAAATCATGCGCACCATTCTTCCTCGAAGCGGTCACGCCAACCGCAAACCGGGCATCCCGACAAATCGGGGCAGCGATTGGACGCGCTTCATCCAGGACAGTACCGCAGGATAAGGATCGAGCGCGACTTTGCCTTGTTCAGCAAGCGCCACGTAGGGATAACAGGCAATATCGGCAATCGTCGGGCGCCCGAGCGCCAGCCAATCATGATTCTGCAAACGCTGCTCAAGCACCTTGAGCGCATTCCGGCCTGCCGCCTGCGCCTCGTTCAAATCGGCTTTGCGGCCGAACATAAGAATCGCGCGGGCGCGCGCCAGGCCGTACAGAATTTCGTTTTGCGCCATTGCCAGCCACTGCGCAACCTCCGCCATGCCGTCCGCATCCAGCGGCAGCCATGCTTCCCCGCCATAACGGCGCGCCAGATAAATCAGAATCGCGGTTGAATCCCAGAAATATTTCCCATCCGCTTCCAGCGCCGGTATTTGCCCGCGCGGGTTAATTTTGAGGTACCACGGCTGTTTTTGTTCACCGGCGGCGGTATTGACGCTCACTGTTTCGTATTGCAGATCAAGCAAGGCCAGAAACAAGCGGATTTTGTAGGCATTGCCGGACACTTCGCGATCATAGAGCTGCATGGGATTCCCTTTCTTCTCGAAACCGCCGGGCCATCACACAAACAGCGTCAGCACCCCAGTATAGCCGTACAGGCGGTTGTGTGAAATCTCGCCATTGGCGAAAAAACCTACCAGCGGAATATCGCCGAGTGTGTCCTGAATCAGCTTGAGTTCCTTGGAGTTGGCGCCAAACAGATGTTCGCCGCGCCCCAGGCAGGAAAAATAAACCGCCCCCCTCGGTTGCGCTCTGAGATCGCGCTTGATGTCGTTCAGCATGCGCAGCATGTCGTCGTAAGCGGTGGCGCCGTCGCGGCGGCAGAACATCAGCGGCATGCCGGGTTCAAGCAGCTCGCCAACGGCAATCAGCTGCTGATCGACATCAATCCCCACCAGATTGCGCACCAGGTAATCGCCGGTATCCGAGCCTTCGATCGGTAGCCCGGCAAAAATATACCCTCCGGCGCGGTTAAGGTCGCGCGCCAGCACTTCGCCGATATCTTCCTTAAATACCTCCAGCGCCGGGCGGCCGTCTATCCTGATGATGATGTTGCCCCTGCATTCGCTGATACGGTGCCGCGGACCGATGGGCGAGCAGCCTTGCGTCAATCGCGTTGAAACCGCCACCGCATCGGATAGGATCACGCCTGACATTCCGCCCTGCACCAACTCATCGGCAATCTGCACCTGGCGGTTGCGCGAGCTGGTGAGTCCGCCCACCAGAAAACCGCTTTGCATGGCATCCGCAACATCCTCGACCAATGCGCTGATTTCCGGGGTGCGCGGGTCGGCATGGACAATCGCGAAATGCACCGCCGCCGCATCGCCCGCTGTAACCGGCAGCTCTTCAGCGCCGCGCGTGACATCGCGGAACACGTTGAATGATCCTTCCGGCAGTTCCGCCAGCATCGCCACCATGGCGGGTTGATTCAAGTATTCCCTGCCGGTGCTGCACACCCCCACACCCACCGTTCCGACCCAATGCGGTATGCCGGTTTGCGCCTTAAAAAAAGTCAGGATCTCGGAAATATGCGGCACGAGCAAATCGGTGACATACAGAAAACCGAGATTCGCGGTGCGCGGCACTCGTCCGATCTTCTCAAGGCAGGCACGCGCCGATTCCTCCCATTGCCACCCGGCGGCGTGGCCATATTTGAAGCTGTGGCTGATCATGAAGAAATTATCCGCTTGCCTTCCACCCGGCACAACAACCGGGCGGGTTGGTATAATGGCCGGGCCGAATACGCAAACAAAAAAGACACCGGCGCGATGTTTGCAGACCGCTTCATGGCCACCGCGGAAATCCTCTCCGGAGTGCAGCGCTATACCTCCGCATTCAGGAAACCGATGTTTCAACGGAAAACTTGCCAGAGCCGGTTTTTTCCCTTACGCTACTAGCCGTTAGCCCATGTTCAGGCTATACTTATTGGAGACTCCTCAAGCTTTACTTTAAGGAGTTCTCTTGAAGGAGACACCATGAACCACTACCAATCGCTGGTATCCGCACTGGCTGCGGTTTGCATGATCTTGACATCGAGCCTTGCCGGCGCAGAGCAGTATTCGGATGTCAAGCCGACAGGTGAAGCCATTGCCGGGGACGCTCTTATAGTTAGGCCGATAGGCCTCGCCGCAACAGTTATGGGTCTCGGGATCTTTATGGTCACGCTGCCCTTCACTCTACCCGGCGGCAATGCCGGAACTGCGGCGAAAGCCCTCATTGGAGAACCGGCTCGGTACACTTTTGGACGGCCGCTCGGCCAGTCCCAAGCCAAGCCCATAGAAGACGTTCAGCGGCAGTAAATAATACAAGGTTTCAATCCGGGAGCTGCGTTTACTAGGGAACCTCTGATTAAGTCCTCCGCGGAGCGCGTTTCTGGCGCAATGCGGATGATTGCAAGGCGCGCGACGAAGGTGCCTAGCCGTAGCTTAAGCACGAGGAGCGCAACGACGCAAGCACCGCATTGCGCTGAAACCCGGTCGGGACGCGGCTTTTCGGGCGATCTGCTTTGTCGCTCGGCTTGCGAAGGGGGGTCAACCATTCGCTGCGCCTCGCTTCGCGCATCTCATCTCGAAAAGCCAGCGTCGCGCCCTCGTGGGACTTAATCAGAGGTTCCTAGACTCCCGGCCGGTTTTTTGCGTTTGTTGACAGCATAACCGGCAAGCAACACCCCACCGATAATCCCCGCGTAAACCGCCCACACCTGAAATCGCCGGGATAAAAACTCTTCCAGCAGCGGCTCGTCGGTAATCATTTTCGCGCTGGTCCAAGCCAGCACGCCGGCGCCGATATAAATCAATGCCGGAAAGCGTACGATCCAGCCGAGGATCAGCGTGCTGCCCCACACCACTATGGGCACGCTGATCAGCAAACCGACAATAACCAGTAGAAAACTTTCGTGCGCTGCGCCTGCGACTCCCAGCACATTGTCGAACCCCATCACCGCGTCGGCAATTATGATGGTTTTCATCGCGTTCCAAAATGTTGCGGCTGCTGTATCAGGACTTAGTTTCTCCTTGGCAGGCGCCACCAGGCTATAAGCGACCCAGATCAGGAGCAGGCCACCGGCGAGCAGCAAGCCTGGAATTTGCAGCAGCCAAACCACGAATAGCGTCATCACCGCCCGCACCACAATGGCGCCGACCGTACCCCAGATGATGGCGCGCTTCCGCAAATGCTTGGATACGTTGCGCGCAGCGATAGCGATCACGATTGCATTGTCGCCCGCGAGCACTAAATCAATGATGATTATGGCGATGAGCGCGGAAAAAAATTGCGGGGAGAACAGTTCCATGACGACTACCTCCACAATATCAGCGAATAGACAAAGGTCTCGCTCGCAACCGTTCCAGTTGCCGGCAAAACCGGGGAGGTAATCCCGTGCTGACGATTTTGCCGCAAAAGCTACTCCCCTTTGCAGGGCGTGCAAATCCTCGCACGACGGGAACTAAAAAGCAAGACGCGCTTCGTAGTAATATAATGTTTGTCTTGTTCCTTGCTGGAGTTTCTCTATGACCTCAGCCGCTACCGCGGCAAACGCAACCGAACGGTTCTTGCTGCGTCACGAAGCGGACGGCGTCACCACGCTCACGCTCAATCGCCCGCAGCAATTCAACGCGCTCTCCGGCGCGCTGCTCAATGAACTGCAGGCCGCGCTCGACGGCATCGCCGGAAATCAATCAGTGCGCGTGGTGGTGATTGCGGGAGCCGGCCCCGCATTTTGCTCGGGTCATGATCTAAAGGAAATGCGCGCCAACCGCAATCCGGGCTTTATCGAAGATTTGTTCAGGCGCTGCAGCCGCGTGATGATGACGTTGACTGAAATCCCGCAGCCGGTGATTGCGCGAGTGCACGGCATCGCCACCGCCGCCGGCTGTCAATTGGTCGCGGCATGTGATCTGGCCGTAGCCTCGACTGAAGCGCGTTTTGCCACATCCGGGGTCAATTTCGGCCTGTTCTGCTCCACTCCGGGCGTGGCGCTTTCACGCAATATGCCGCGCAAGCAGGCGATGGAGATGTTGCTTACCGGAGATTTCATTGACGCCCGAACCGCGCTAAAGCAGGGACTGGTCAATCGCGTTGTGCCTCCCGCTGAACTCGATGCGGAAGTTGCGCGGCTGGCCGCAGCGATCAAAGGTAAATCGCGCGCAGCCATCTCCCTGGGCAAGCAAGCGTTTTACAAGCAACTGGAAATGAGCATGGAGCAGGCCTACCAGTACGCAAGCCAGATCATGACGTGCAACATGATGGACGACGATGCCGCGGAAGGCATAGACGCGTTCATGCAAAAGCGCCCGCCAAAATGGACAAGCTGATCCGTCCATGAAGGCCGCGATTCTGCTGGTTTTGCTCGCGCCGCTTGCGTGCTTTGCCGGCGGCTCCAATTACGGCATCACGCCGGGAACCAATCCCCATTTCGCCGGCAAGGTATCGGAATGGCCGGTGCCCACACCCAAATTCGCGCGCGATCCAGCGCCGGGGCCCGACGGCAATATTTATATCACGGTCATGCACGGCGACAAAATCGCGCGCTTCGACACTCAGGCCAAGACTTTCAAGGAATGGGATTTGCCGCAGGGCGCACATCCGCACGGCCTGCTCGTGGATAAGAGCGGCATGGTATGGTACACCGGCAATGGCAACGGCACCATCGGCAAGCTCGATCCCGCCACCGGCAAGGTCGCAGAATACAAAGCGCCCTCCGGCGGCGACCCGCACACGCTGGTGCTAGACGATAACGGCATCATCTGGTTTACCGTCCAGAGCGGCAACCGCATCGGCCGACTGGATACGCGCAGCGGCAGCATCAGCGAATTCAAAACCTCGGGCAACCCTTACGGCATCGCGCTGGACAAGGCGGGCAACGTGTGGTTTTGCCAGATGGGCGGGAACCAATTAGGCAAGCTCAATCCGCAAACCGGCGCCATCAAGGAAATCACCCTGGAGCGCGGCTCGCAGCCGCGGCGCATGGCGCTGGCCCCCGACGGTTCGCTGTGGGTCACTCTTTACGGCGCGGGAAAGCTCATCCGCGTTGATACAACAGCAGACAAAGTCATCAAGGAATATGCCCTTCCCGCCGGAAAGAACGGCGGACCTTACGCGGTTAACGTGGATGGCGCGGGACTGGTGTGGGTGAATGAAATCAATACCGACACCGTGGTGAGGCTTGATCCGCAATCCGGCGCGATGCGTGTAATACCGCTCCCCTCAAAAAACGTCGGCATCCGCAAGATGATTGTGGATGCGCAAGGAAAACTCTGGTACATGGGCAGCCACAACGGCCGGCTTGGCGTCATAGAATAGAACCCTCCAACTCTCGAAAAGAAAACCACCATGCTGCGCACCACCAACAGGTTGGCTTTGCTGTTGTTCACGCTCCTTTGCTGTTTTAATGCAGCCGCCAGAAATATGCCGCTCGATAAAATCAAGCTGCCGCCGGGTTTTGCAATCAGTATTTACGCCGGCGATGTCCCCGGCGCGCGCTCGATGACGCTGGGCGCCAACGGCACGGTGTTTGTCGGCACCTTCCGCGAAGGCAAAGTCTATGCGGTGACCAAAGAGCGCAAGGTCTATACCATTGCACAAGGTCTCAACGCGCCAAACGGTGTGGCGTTTCGCAACGGGTCGCTGTATGTCGCGGAAATCGGCCGCATCCTGCGTTACGACAATATCGCGTCCAGCCTGACCAGCCCCGCCAAGCCGGTTGTGGTCAACGACAAATTTCCCAAGGATTTTCACCACGGCTGGAAATTCATCGCCTTCGGCCCGGATGGCCTGCTCTACGTTCCTGTAAGCGCGCCGTGCAATATATGCGAGCCCGACCCCGACCGCTACGCGCTGATTTCGCGCATCAGGCCTGACGGCAGCGGTTATGAAGTGTTTGCGCGTGGCATGCGCAACTCCGTGGGCTTCGACTGGGACCCACAAACCAAAGAGCTGTGGTTCACCGATAACGGGCGCGATTGGCTGGGGGACGATCTTCCTTCGGATGAACTTAATCACGCGCCGAAAGCCGGCTTGCATTTCGGCTACCCCTACTGCCACCAGGGCGACACTCCCGATCCTGAACTAGGCGCCAAGCACAGCTGCAGCGAATTCACTCCCCCTGCGGTCAAACTCGGCCCGCATGTCGCAGCGCTCGGCATGCGCTTCTATACCGGCAAAATGTTTCCCGCCGAATTCAGGAACCGCATCTTCATCGCCCAGCACGGCTCATGGAACCGCAGCGAGAAATCAGGCTACCGCGTGATGATGGTCACACTCAAGGACAACAAACCGGACAAATATGAAGTGTTCGCGGAAGGCTGGCTGCAAGGAGAAAGCAACTGGGGACGTCCGGTGGATGTGTTGGTGATGCCCGATGGCGCGCTGCTGGTGTCCGACGATCAAGCGGGAGTGATTTACCGCATCAGCTACCAACCGCAACACTCGGCTGCTACGCCCCAGGCGCGCGGTAGGCAACCGACTTCTTGCATGCCGCGTCAATCTCTTCCGGTGTGATAAGAGGAGTGGTTGACACCTGAGCGCCTCCCCTCGAATTGATCACAAGACTGATCGCCGCAGCGCTAATCACATCGGGCACATCCAGAATCGCAAAGACGTCAGGCTCACCAAAAGCGTAATAGAACGCTTCCAGTTTCCCGCCCATTCCCTGGATCATCTGCGCCACCGCCGCCCTGCGGCCTGAACCGCCTTCTTTGAGCAGCCCCTTTGTCCCCTCCACCGTGTATGACGCTTTGATAAGGTACTTGGCCATGGTACACCTCCTAGAAAGTGACTAAATATTACACCTATTGCGGCCGGTTGCTACTTGAGAATTTTCTCCGCCCAGAACAGGCCGATGATGGTTTTGCCGTCGGTAATTTTGCCTTCTCGCACCCATTCCAAAACAGTAGATAGCTCCACCTTCACCACCTCAAGGAACTCTTCGTCATCCGGATTGCTTCCGTGGTGACTCAGTCCTTGCGCCAGATAAAACAGTTGCCGCTCGCTGGAATAGCCGACGCAGGGATAAGCGGAGGCGAGATAGCGCCAGCTTTGCGCAACATAACCGGTTTCTTCCAGCAACTCGCGCTGCGCGCAAAGCAGAGGGTCTTCACCGGGTTCAATTTTTCCCGCCGGCAGTTCATAGAAATGGTTGTGCAAGGGATAACGGTATTGCCGCTCCAGCACCAGCATGCCATCATCGAGCACGGGGATGATCACCACCGCACCCGGGTGAATAAGATATTCACGAACGGCGCTCTTGCCATCGGGCAACTTTACCCGGTCTTCTTTCAACTCCAGAAATCCGCCCCGGTAAACGGTTTTTGAGGAGAGTTGAGTTTCGCTGAAATCGCTGTCGCGTTTAGGGGTTTTCATTTCGGCATAAGCAGAAAAAATGTGCGCTCGCTGAAAAACGGCAGGTTGGCGGCAATCAGCGCCGGCAAAAAAGCGCTGCTTTTATTCACAACGAGCGGGCGATCGAATTCACGCACAGCGCCATCAGCGGGTGCGGCAGGATACCCAGCACCAGCATGGCAAGCCCGTTGGCGCCCATCAGGACGCGCACGTCCGGCTGCGGCAGGATGGGCGCATGGTCCTCCGGCTCGTCAAAATACATGAGCTTGACGATGCGCAAATAATAAAATGCCCCGATGAGCGCAAACAGCACCGCGGCCACCACCAGCCACACATAGCCCGCTTCCAGCGCCGCTTGAAACACCGCAAGCTTGGCGAAAAAGCCCGCCGTGGGGGGTATACCCGCCATGGAAAACATCAGCAGCAGCATCAGGAACGCATACCACGGGCTGCGCCGGTTCAAACCCTTGAAGTCATCCAGATTCTCCGCTTCAAAACCTTCGCGCGACAGCAGCAGGATCATGCCAAAACTGCCGAGGCTCATCAGCACGTAAACCAGCATGTAAAACATCGCCGAGCTGTAGCCGTTCACGCTGCCGCTCAATATTCCCAGCAGCATGAATCCCATGTGGGCAATAGTCGAGTACGCCAGCATCCTCTTGAGATTGCTTTGCGCGATGGCAGTGATGTTGCCAATCGCCATGGACAGCACCGCGAGTATCATCAGCATGCCCTGCCAGTCCACGACTAGGTCCTGCAAGCCGAAAACCAGCAAGCGCATCGCGAAAGCAAATGTAGCGAGTTCGGGTGCGGAGCCGATGAAGAGCGTGATCGCGGTCGGCGCGCCGTGATAGACATCGGGTACCCACATGTGGAAAGGCACGACGCCCAGTTTGAAGCCCAGGCCGGCGACGACGAACACCAGCCCTAACACCAGCACGGTCTTGTGTGCGACCCCGCCGTGAATCGCTTGCGCCACTTTGGTG
>JBGQCF010000031.1:0-28939 GCA_041495205.1 Gammaproteobacteria bacterium | reverse complement strand
GCCATGCTTGGCGCCAGCGCGGTTGAGCGTGGTCAGCATTTCCGCCGGATTAACCCGCATGCCGTTGATGCTCGCGATATCGCCTTTTTCGTACTCAAGCTCGAGATATTCCGGCTTGTCCGGCGCTTTTTCGGGAGAAACTGTCCAGCGCCACATGCTTTCCTCGGGCTCCTTGGACGGGTCCTCGAGGCCGCGTCCCTCGTAGGAAATATGCAGCAGATTGGCATCCATGCTGTAAGGCGAGCCGCCAGCCTGCTGCGCTTCCACCGCAATGCCGTGTTTCCTGGCGTAAGCCAGCAGCTTCTCGCGTGAAGTCAAATCCCATTCGCGCCAGGGCGCGATCACCCGGATGTCCGGCTGCAACGCGTAGTAGCCGAGCTCGAAACGCACCTGGTCGTTGCCCTTGCCGGTGGCGCCGTGGGACACGGCATCGGCCCTGGTTTGCCGCGCAATTTCAATTTGCCGCTTGGCGATGAGCGGGCGGGCGATGCTGGTGCCGAGCAGATACTCCCCCTCGTAGATGGCGTTCGCCCGGAACATCGGAAACACGAAATCGCGCACGAATTCCTCGCGCAAGTCGCTGATGAAAATTTCCTTCACTCCAAGCTGTTTGGCCTTGGCCCGCGCCGGCTCGAGCTCTTCGCCCTGGCCGATATCGGCGGTAAAAGTCACCACCTCGCACTTATAGGTATCCTGCAGCCATTTGAGGATGACCGAGGTATCCAGCCCGCCGGAGTAGGCGAGCACCACTTTTTTAATATCGCTCATGATTAATCCATAAAAAATCTTGAACCACGGAGACACGGAGTAAAATTTTAATTCACAGGATTAACAGGATTTTTTAAGATTGACAGGATTAAATCTTGTTAATCCTGCGCAATCCTGTAAATCCTGTCTATTCGATTTTGCTCTCCTCCGCATCCTCTGCGCCCTCTGCGGTGATCAACCTTTCACTCTTCCCAGCAGCAAATACTCCATCAGCGTTTTCTGGGTATGCAGGCGATTCTCCGCTTCGTCCCATACCACTGACTGAGGACCATCGATGACTTCAGCCGCGACTTCCTCGCCGCGGTGGGCGGGGAGGCAATGCATGAACAAGGCGTTGGATTTGGCCAGTGCCATCATTTCCTCATCCACCCGGAAATTGGCGAACACTTTTTTCCTCTCCTCCTTCTCTTTTTCGTAGCCCATGCTGGTCCAAACGTCGGTGGTGACCAAGTCGGCGCCGGATACCGCGTCGTGCGGGTCGGCGAAGCATTCAAGATGCATGCTGGCATAACTTTCGCCGCGCTCGGGCTCGAGCTCGTAGCCCGGCGGACAGGCGACATGAAAATTGAAGTCGAAAAGTTTCGCCGCCTGCAGCCAGGAATTGCAGACGTTGTTGGAATCGCCGACCCATGCCACGGTTTTGCCGCGGATCGAGCCGCGGTGTTCAAAATAAGTAAAAATATCGGCAAGGATCTGGCAGGGATGATATTCGTTGGTCAGCCCGTTGATAACCGGCACCCGCGAGTGGCTGGCAAAGCGCTCGATGATGCTTTGCTCGAAAGTGCGTATCATCACCATGTCCACCATGCGCGAAATCACCTGCGCCACGTCTTCAATCGGCTCGCCGCGCGAAAGCTGGGTGTCGCGCGGGGAAAGAAACATCGCCGAACCGCCAAGCTGATTCATTCCCGCCTCGAAGGAGACACGGGTGCGGGTTGAGTGTTTTTCGAAAATCATCGCCAGCGTCTTGCCGTGAAGCGGCTGATAGAGTTCGCCTCGCGCCCGCTTGGTCTTGAGGATGCGCGCGCGTTCGAACAGATACTCGAACTCGGGGAGCTCGAAATCCTTGAATTGCAAAAAATGCCTGGTATGCATGATTAGTTGTTTCTTTCAGCACGCACTTCAGGCGCTGGCACTGGCGGAAGCCGCTTGCCGCGAAAAATCCCTGATCAGTCCGCTCAGGCCGTCAACCAACAACTGCGCCTCTGCCTGCTGCATCACCAGCGCGGGCAGCAGACGAATCACGCTATCCGCAGTGACGTTAATCAAGAGCCCCTGTTCCAGCGCAAGTTCCGCGATGTCGCTGCAAGGTTGCGCGAGCTCGACGCCTATCATCAAACCCTCGCCGCGGATTTGCACCACGTCCTTGACGCCGGCTAATGCCTGCGCCAAGCCGTTGCGGATGAACTCGCCGAGCTTGACCGCGCGAGGCATGAGTTTTTCTTCTTCGATGACGGCAAGCGTGGTGAGCGCCGCAACGCAGGCGAGCGGGCTGCCGCCGAAAGTCGAGCCATGGCTGCCGGGTTTGAACAGTTCCGCTGCGGTTCCCGCTGCGAGGCAGGCGCCGATGGGCACGCCGGAACCCAAACCCTTGGCGAGCGTCATCACATCGGGCTTGATCCCGGAATACTGGTGGGCGAACCATTTGCCGGTTCGGCCAATGCCGCTTTGCACTTCATCCAGCATCAACAGCCACCCCTGCTCGTCGCAGATGCGGCGCAAGCCTTGGAAGTAATCAGGCAGGGGCAGCGGCACGCGAATCCCGGCTTCGCCCTGGATCGGCTCCACCAGCACCGCGACGATGTTTTTGTCATGGCCCGCTACTTGCGCCACTGCATCCACATCGTTGTAGGGAACCCGCGCGAAACCGCCCATCAGCGGCTCAAACCCCGCCTGAACCCGGCGCGAGCCAGTAGCGCTCAAAGTCGCCATGGTGCGTCCGTGAAAGCTTTTTTCCATGACGATGATGGTCGGGTTGTCTATGCCTTTTTGATGGCCGTAAAGCCGCGCCAGCTTGATGGCCGCTTCGTTGGCCTCCGCCCCCGAATTGCAGAAGAACACCTTGTCCATGTTGGCGAGAGCAGCGAGTCTTGCCGCCAGCTCTTCCTGTTTCTGCACCTGGTACAGATTGGAAGTATGGATAAGCGTGCGCACCTGTTCGGAAAGCGCCTTGACCAGTCTGGGGTGGGCGTGCCCGAGAGTATTCACCGCAAGCCCGGCAACGCCATCGAGATAGCGCTTGCCCTGTCCGTCCCACAGCCATACGCCTTCGCCCCGCACGAAGGAAACCGGCAATCTTGCATAAGTGTTCATCAGGTGCGACATGAGATTGACCCAAAAAATAAATGCACACGGCGGCCAAAGCCGCCGTGTGCCGGTATCATAAAGCTGATATGTTCGTTAAATTATACTCTTAATGCAAGTGAAATTTTGCTAGCCGCGCAGCTTCTTCAAGCCTTTTTCTTCTGGCTTGGTCAGCGTGCGCAAGGTAGGCAGGTAGCCGTCAAACACGATGCCGTGCAATTCCACCCGTTTCTGGCTGCGCAGCAACCCTACCACATAGTGGATGATTTCGGTGGTAATCACCTGTCCCGGCACCAGCACTGGAATCCCGGGCGGGTAGGGCACGATCTGGTCGGCGCACACTCTTCCCGAGAGCGCGGTGTTCACGCGGTCTTTTTCGTCCACCAGCGGCACCAGCTCGCCGCCGCAATAAAACGCGTCGCGCGGAAGGTATTTGAGGTGGGTGAAGCGCGGGATCTCCGGCGTCTGGTAGAGCCGGCGCGGGGCGCGCCCTTCGCGTGCGATGCGCATCAGCGCGTCATACAGGCGCGACACCTTGCTGCGCGTGGTGCCGATGGTGAGCAACAGCGTCAGCGTGTTGAAAGTGGATTTCTCCACCTGGATGTTGTAGCGCTCGAACAGCTCCTGCTGCAAATCCTCCACGGTGTAGCCGCAGCGGGAAATGTCCACCGTGACCTTGGTGGGATCGAGCTTGATGTTGTCCATCCTTACTTCATCCGGCAGCAGATCGTCGAGTTCCAGCACGCGGAACACCCCGGTGGAATTGATTTGCGTGCGTAACTCCTTGGCCAGCGCCAGAGTTCTGGAGAGCAGTTTGTAGCCCTCCATCACCGCCTGCTTGCGGGCGATGTCCAGGCTCGCGATCATGGTGTATTGCGGGCTGGTGGAAGTGTGCATGTTGAAGTTTTCGCGGAAGATATGCTCGTTGAAGTCCGCGTCATTGACGTGAATCATGCTCGCTTGGGAAAACGCGGAGAGCACTTTGTGCGTGCTTTGCGTGGCATAGTCCGCGCCAGATTCAAGCGCGGTCGGGCGGAAAGCGGGATGAAAACGCGCGAAGCC
Source organism: Gammaproteobacteria bacterium (assembly GCA_041495205.1). Lineage (GTDB taxonomy): Bacteria > Pseudomonadota > Gammaproteobacteria > Burkholderiales > JAHFRG01 > JAHFRG01. The sequence goes on along the minus strand of JBGQCF010000031.1, from coordinate 24,805 downwards.
GTACCAGGCTTCGTCAATCACCACCTTGATGCCGCGGCTGTGCGCCGCTTCGATGACGGGTTGCAGGTCGTAGCGCAATCCGTCGTAAGTGCAGCTCGTCAGCACCAGCGCTTCGGCGTCGGGATGGTCCTCGACGGCTTTTAAGATGGCGCGTTTCGGTACCGGCCCGAACAGGCTGAATTTTTTGTTGACAGAAGAATCCAGGTAAATTGGGTGCGCGCCTGACAGCACTACGCCGTGATGCACCGACTTGTGGCAGTTGCGGTCGAGCAGCAGCTTTTCGCCGGGCGCAATCAGCGTCTGAAAAATCACCTTGTTGGCGGTGGACGTGCCGTTGGTGGCGAAAAAAGTGCGCCGCGCGCCAAACGCTTTGGCGGCGATTTTCTGCGCTTCCAGGATTACGCCGCTGGGCTGCAACAGCGAGTCCAGCATCGGCACCGACACCGACAAATCGGCGTCGAACACGTGCTCGCCGATGAACTCGTAAAAATCGCTGGCCCACGGGCTGTCGCGCAAGCTGTCGCCGCTGGAATGACCGGGCGAATGCCAGGCATCCTTGGCCATCAGCACGTAGCTTTTGAGCTGGTCGTAAAATGGCGTGCGCGCTTTTTCCTGGATTTGCGCGTTCAGAATGCGATACATGCCGCGGTAGTCGCGCTCTTCGCGGTAGAAATAGCCGTCCACTGATTCGGCGAAAAGCCTGTCCACCACCTGGTCTTCCTGTTCCTTGGCAATCAGGATGTAGACGTCGAGTTCGGGGCGAAAGCGGGTGATTCTCTGCACCAGTTTCAGCGCCGACATCTGCTTGGTGCGCAAGCCGCTCTGCTGGTCGTTTTTCAGGGTGTACAGCGTGTCGTCAACCACCACCGCCTGGAGGTCGCCGTCTTCTTCAATGGCGTGTAAGGCTTCCCGCACGGTGGTGACACCGGTAAAGGTGATGCCCAGGGGATTGTCGAGCGCGCGCGCCGCAGCATTGAGCCCCTTGATGAACTCCTTCAACACCAGCTTTTCATCGTTGATGACGAGGATGTGGCTGACCGGTTTGCGCATGGGGGATTTTCGGATTTCAGAAAAACGCTTTATGCGCTAAATGCGCGCGCATTGCAACCCCGGGTATGGAGAACATGAATGCCCTGTGACCGATGGGCGGACTGACGGCGAGGGCGAAAGGAATTAAGCCATCGCCTTGATGGCTTGAGAGAGGCGGCTTTTGTAGCGGGCGGCTTGGTTCTTGTGCACGATCTTCTTGTCGGCGATGGAATCCACGGTGCGCGCGGATTCCTTGAAAGCGGCTTGCGCCGCAGCCTTGTTGCCGGAAGCGATGGCTTTTCTCACTTTTTTGATGGCGCTGCGCAGCGCGGTGTGCAGGCCGGCGTTGTGGTGACGCCGCTCATCGGCCTGTTTGGCGCGCTTCTTGGCGGATGCGATATTGGCCATGTAAACCTCTAAAGCAAATCAATCAGAGGGCGCAATGATACGTTTGTTCGCAGTTCATTGCAACCGAAGGCTGCCGTTTAATACGCGGCGCGCGTGAATTTATGCCACGTTCGGGTTAACATACGCCACGATGAATTTACTGAAAGCGCTGGCCACCGTCAGCAGCATGACTCTGATATCGCGTATCCTGGGCTTTGTCAGAGATACCGTGATCGCTCGCATTTTCGGAGCGGGTTTGTTCACCGACGCATTCTTCGTCGCCTTCCGCATTCCCAACCTGCTGCGCCGCCTGTTCGCCGAGGGCGCGTTTTCCCAGGCTTTCGTGCCGATTCTCGCCGAATACAAGAACCAGCGCGGAGGCGAAGCCACCAAACTATTGGTTGATCACGTGGCAAGCTTGCTGGCGCTGAGCCTGTTCGCGGTAACCTTGCTCGGCGTGATTATCGCGCCGCTGATTGTTTACATCAGCGCTCCCGGATTTTCCGCAACGCCGGCCAAGTTCGATATCACTGTAGATCTTTTACGCATCACTTTTCCCTATATCCTGTTCATCTCTCTGGTGTCGCTGGCGGGCGGCGTACTCAACACCTGGAGCAAGTTTTCCGTGCCCGCGTTTACGCCGGTGCTGCTCAATCTGTCGTTCATCGGCTGCGCGTTCTGGCTTGCTCCCTATGTCAATCCGCCGGTGAAAGCCCTGGCGTGGGCGGTGTTCATCGGCGGTGTGCTGCAGCTTGCATTTCAAGCTCCGCACCTCTCGCGCATCGGCATGCTGCCGCGCTTTCGGCTGAATCTGGGCGACGAAGGCGTGTGGCGCGTCCTCAAGCTCATGGGCCCGGCGGTGTTCGGCGTGTCGATCAGCCAAGTGAGCCTGCTGATCAACACCATCTTCGCTTCGTTTCTGGTGACCGGCAGCGTGTCGTGGCTTTATTACGCCGACCGGCTGATGGAATTCCCCGCCGGCATGCTGGGCGTTGCCTTGGGGACGATACTGCTGCCCAGCCTTTCCAGGCATTATGTGGATCAATCGGGAGAAGAGTACGCGAAGCTGCTTGACTGGGGCTTGCGGTTGACCTTGCTGCTGGCGCTGCCTGCTGCGGTGGCGCTGGCGCTGCTTGCCGTGCCGCTCATTGCCACCTTGTTTTATTACGGCGCGTTTACCGCGAACGACGTATGGATGACGCGGCAGGCGCTCGTTGCCTACAGCGTCGGGCTGCTCGGAATGATATTCGTGAAAGTGCTGGCGCCGGGTTTTTATGCCAGGCAAAACATCAGGACGCCGGTAAAAATCGCCATCGTGACGCTCATTGTCACGCAGATCATGAACCTGGTTTTTGTCTGGCACTTGAAACATGCAGGCCTGGCGCTGGCAATTGCGCTGGGCGCTTGTCTTAATTCCTGGCTGCTTTATATTTATTTGCGCAAGCACGGCATCTACCAGCCGCAGCCGGGCTGGGGGGTATTCGCCTACAAGGTGGGTGTCGCGATTTATTTCATGGCGGTGGTGTTGTGGCTGACCTCGGGCGGCGAGCAAGCCTGGCTTTTGGCTTCGTCCCTGAGCCGGGCGGCGAAGCTCATGTGGGTTGTTTTCCTCGGTGCGCTTTGTTACTTCGCGGCGCTGTGGCTGATGGGTATCAGGTTAAAAGATTTTACCAAGCGCGCGGCGTGAGGGGTTACAACTGGTAATCGGAACCTTTGCTTCCGCTCATCGCCGTTTCCACTGCCTTGCGCGTAAGATGCGGCGCGAACAGTTCGATGAAGTCGTAAACATAGCCGCGCAGATACACGCCGCGGCGGATGCCGATGCGAGTGGTGCTTGATTCAAACAGATGGCTTGCGTCAATTGCGCGCAAGTTCTTGTCGCGCTCCGGATCGTACGCCATTTTTGCCAGTATCCCCACGCCCAGTCCCAGTTCCACGTAAGTTTTGATGACGTCCGAGTCAATCGCCGTCAGCACCACGTTGGGCGCGAGCCCTCTTGCGGTGAAAGCACGGTTGATTTTCGAGCGGCCGGCGAAGGCGAAGTCGTAGGTAATGATGGGATATTTCGCCAGGTTCTCCAGCGTCAGCAGGCGTTCCTTCAAGAGCGGATGCTCGGGCGGTGTAATCACGCAGCGGTTCCACTGATAGCAGGGGAGCATCACCAACTCCTTGAAAAGTTCGATGGCTTCGGTGGCAATCGCGATGTCCGCCTCGCCGGAAACCACCTGTTCGGCGATCTGCGTGGGGCTGCCCTGGTGCAGTCTGAGTTTCACCTTGGGATAGCGTTCGGTGAATTTGCTTATTGCCGGCGGCAGGGCATAACGCGCCTGGGTGTGAGTGGTGGCAATCGTCAGGCTGCCGGTCGCTTCGTTGGTGAATTCCTCTCCCGCCCGTTTCAGATTATCCGATTCCTGCAATATCCGTTGCGCAATGGAGTGAATGACTTTGCCGGGCTGGGTCATTTCGACGACCCGTTTGCCGTTGCGCACGAAAATCTGCACTCCGAGTTCCTCCTCCAGGAGCCGGATTTGCTTACTGATGCCGGGCTGCGAAGTGTGCAGCTTTTCCGCCGCATCGGAAACATTTAAGTTTTGGCGCACGACTTCGCACAAATAGCGCAGTTGCTGCAACTTCATGGCCGCTCCTGCAAATAACGATTAGTTATAACATCCTAACATAATGTTATTTCGCAATATATATGGAGGTTGCTACCATGTTGCTCCCGCGAGAAATTTCGCGACGCAACGGGATTTGCCTAACAGCAATTAAGCACTCGAAAAATGGACTTTTTATACACGATATCAGGATTTACAGTCGGCTTTATTGTCGGCCTCACCGGTGTGGGCGGAGGCTCGCTGATGACGCCTCTCTTGGTGCTGGTTTTCGGCATCGTGCCGGCGACTGCAGTCGGCACCGATTTGCTTTATGCCGCAATCACCAAGACGGGCGGTGTGTGGGTGCATGGTCGGCGCAGCAACGTGGACTGGAAAATCGTCGGCTTGCTCGCTTCGGGCAGTCTCCCCGCTTCACTCGTCACGGTCTGGGTATTAAAAAAATATGCGGTAGAGACGGCGAGCTTTAATACGCTGATCACCACCACGCTGGGCATCGCTTTGATACTGACTGCGCTGGTGCTGATCTTCCGCGAGCAACTGCAGAAATTCGTCAAGCACCATGTCGGCGAGCTCTGGCATGAGCGCCATCCGGTTGCGGCCACTGTTGCCACCGGTTTGCTGCTTGGAGTGCTGGTGACCATTTCTTCAGTTGGCGCCGGCGCATTGGGCGTAGCCGCGCTGACTTTCCTTTACCCGCGGCTTGCCACGGTGAAAATCGTCGGCACCGACATCGCCCATGCGGTTCCACTCACTGCGGTGGCGGGGCTCGGGCATATGGCATTGGGCACTGTGGATTTAACGCTGCTCGCGAGCCTCATCCTGGGTTCACTGCCGGGAATTTATCTCGGGAGTCACGTGAGCGTGAAAATCCCGGAACGGGTGTTGCAGCAGATTCTCGCCAGCATGCTGGTGCTGATCGGCGGCAGGCTGGTGTGGTGAAGATTTTAAGGAGTCACGACGATGAGCCAATTCAATAATCTGGCAAATCTTGAGGAAATTGAAAGCTACGAGCACGCAGTCGAGAGTTTCCTGGGGCTGCAAATTGATGCCGACCGTTTCACCGCGACACGCCTGCAGATGGGCGTGTACGGCCAGCGCCAGGAAGGCGTCAACATGGTGCGCATCAAGATTCCCGGCGGCCGCCTGCGTTGCTCTCAGTTGAACGCCATCGCCGACATGCTGGAAAAATATTCCGAGCACGACGTGGTGCACATCACCACGCGCCAGGATATCCAGATGCACTACGTGCCGTTGCAGCACACGCCCGCGGTACTGCGTCATTTGGCCGGTGCGGGGCTCACCACGCGCGAGGCCTGCGGCAACACCATACGCAATGTCACCGCCTGCCCGATGGCCGGAATCTGCCCGCGCGAGCATACCGACGTGACCAAACATCTGGACGGCGCCGTGCAGCACTTCCTGCGCAATCCGCTCAACCAGCAGCTGCCGCGCAAATTCAAAATCAGCTTCTCCGGCTGCGAGGCCGATTGCGCGCAGGGCATGCTGCATTGCATGGGCATCGTCGCGGTGAAAAAAGGCGATCGCTTCGGCTTCAAGGTGCTGGCGGGGGGCGGACTCGGGCACAAGCCGCACGAATCCATCATGGTGGAAGAATTCATCGAGGAAAAAGACCTGCTGCACACGATGGAAGCCATCGTCACCATGCACAACAAGTATTCCGACCGTGTCAAGCGCGCCAAATCGCGCATCAAGTTCCTGGTGGACCGTTTCGGGCCCGAAGGCTTCATTGAAAAGTACCGCGAGGAGCTGGCACGGATTAAACAGGCGCTCGCCAACCAGCCTTATCCCAAAGGGGAATGGAAAACCGGCGGCGAGGGAGAAATCTGCGGGCAGGGCGCGCCGCGCCATGTGGTGCCGCAGAAGCAACCCGGGCTTTTCGTGCTGCCAATCAGCGCGCCGATCGGGAACCTGAACGCGAAGCAGTTGCGCGGTCTGGCCAAGGCGCTGCAGAAGCATGGTTTGGATGAAATTCGTACCACACAGGACCAGAACCTGATGGTGATAAATGTGCCGCAAGCGAAACTCGATTCGCTGCGCAATGCGATCGCCGCGCTGGGCCTGCGCGAGCCGGAAGCCGGCGACAACGTGGTGGCCTGCCCCGGCACTTCCACCTGCCGACTCGGCATCACTTCGTCCACGCTGCTTGGACCCAGGCTTAGGAACGCCGTCGGCGGCGATTTGCGCATCCGCGTGTCAGGCTGCCACAACGGCTGCGCCCAGCCCGAAATGGGGGATATCGGCATTTACGGCGAAGGCAAACGCATGCATGGAAAATTAATCCCGCATTACCAGACTTATTTCGGCGGCAATGGCCTCGCCGGCGGAGGGCTTGCGATTAAAGGGCCTTCGGTGCCCGCGGCGCGCATCGAGAGCGCGGTGCAGCGAGTGCGCCAGGCTTTCGACAAGGATCATCAGCCCAATGAAAGTTTTTTCTACTGGACGCGGCGCCGCGGCATCGGGTATTTCAACGAGCTGCTTGCCGATTTGGTGCAGGTGCCGCAAACGGAAGTCGGCTCGGTGCTGCGCGATCATGGTGATAATCAGGACTTCAAGGTGCTGCAACTCGGCGGCGGGGAATGCGCCGGCGCTACGCAGATGCTGGTCGGCTCGAACTTCTTTGAGGCGGCGCACGAGCGCGGCTACCGCAATGCGCTGGTGTTCCAGCGCAAGTACGGCGAAGCGGTGAAATGCGCTGAAGCGATTGCCCGCTTGATCGGGCAGGGCGTGGTGCACCTGCTGGGCGGCAACAACAAGCAGGAGAGCTTGGCCGATCTCGGCGCCGAACTCGTTGGCCTGTTGTCGGACCAGCCCGAGCTGGGCGAGCAACTGGCGGAGTTTAATGCTGCGTTCGCACGCGATTCCGAGGAGTGGACGGAAAAAGAGCTCAACTCCTTGTTCGCCGAGCTGGACAGCTGGACCCTAGAGGTCGCTGAATTGTGTGTCAGCCGCGACCGCCAGCTCGATCTTTCAGGCGCTCTGCCGGCCCCGTTTGCCGCGCAGAAAGCAATTCCCATCGCGGCTCAGGCCGCTGCGGCCTGACCATGATTACCCGCAACAATCCACTCTCTGTTGATGCGAGAGCGGTTCCGGAGCGCAAAGCCGAAAGCGTAAAGGCGCTGCTCTCGAAAATCGAGAAAGACTTTGCGCCGGCCGTATTTGCCAGCAGCTTTGGCGCCGAGGACATGGTGCTGCTTGATCTCATCGTGCGCTTCGCCCCCGGAATCGAAATCTTCACTCTGGATACCGGCCGTTTGCCCGAGGAAACCTACGCGCTCATGAAAAAAGTATCGGAACGTTATGGCGTCAAGGTGCGCGCGTATTTCCCTCAAGCCGAGTCGGTCGAAGAATACGTGGCGCAGAACGGACCCAACGCGTTTTATGAAAGCGTGGAGTTGCGGAAGCGGTGCTGCTTTATGCGCAAGGTGGAGCCGCTCAAACGCGCGCTCAAGGATAAAAAAGCCTGGGTCACCGGAATGCGCCGCGAACAAGCGGCGACGCGCGGCGATATTCCCGAATCGGAATTCGACCAGGACCACGGTTTAAACAAGTTCAATCCCCTTTACGACTGGACGGAAAAAGAAGTGTGGGCTTATCTTCGCGCCAACAACGTGTCTTACAACGCGCTGCACGACAAGGGCTACGCCAGCATCGGCTGTGCACCCTGCACCCGCGCCATTACGCCTGGCGAGGACCTCCGCGCCGGACGCTGGTGGTGGGAAGGTGCGCAGAATAAAGAGTGCGGACTGCACCGCAAAAGCGAGGCGGCATGAGCGGGCCGGCAGCATTGCGCAAGCAGAAACTCTCCGGTGCGGAGGAGCGCATGCATCATCTGAGCCATCTTGAGGTGCTGGAAAGCGAATCCATCCACATCCTGCGCGAAGTCGCGGCGGAGTGCAAAAACCCGGCGCTGCTGTTTTCCGGCGGCAAGGATTCGATTGTGTTGCTGCGTTTGGCGGAGAAAGCGTTTCGGCCGGCGCGCTTTCCATTTCCGCTGCTGCACATTGACACCGGGCACAATTTTTCCGAAGTGATTGCCTTCCGCGACCACCGCGTGAAACAGCTCGGCGAGCGCCTCATCGTGGGCTCGGTCGAGGATTCCATCAGGGCCGGGCGCGTAGTGCTGAAACGTGAAACCGAAAGCCGCAATGTACATCAGTCCATCACGCTGCTCGATACCATTGCCGAATACGGTTTTGATGCCTGCATCGGCGGGGCGCGGCGCGACGAGGAAAAAGCGCGGGCGAAAGAGCGAATTTTCTCATTTCGCGACGAGTTCGGGCAATGGGATCCCAAGAACCAGCGCCCCGAACTTTGGGATTTGTACAACACCAAGGTACATCCCGGCGAGCACATGCGCGTATTTCCCATCAGCAACTGGACTGAGCTCGACGTATGGCAATACATCGCGCAGGAGCAGCTGGAAATCCCGGTGATTTACCGCGCCCACCGGCGGGAGGTGATCCGCCGCGGCAGCGGCCTGCTTCCGGTTACGCATCTGGTGCGGCCGCAGCCGGGGGAGAAAGCGGAAAACATCATGGTGCGCTTCCGCACCGTGGGCGACATGACTTGCACCTGCCCGGTGGAGTCCGATGCAGTGACAGTGGAACAAATCATCGCCGAGACCGCAACAACCCGCATCACCGAGCGCGGCGCGACGCGCATGGACGACCAGACCTCCGAAGCTTCGATGGAGCTCAGGAAAAAAGAAGGTTATTTTTAAATTTAGCTGCCAAGGTGGAGAAAAATCTTAATTCACAGGATTAACAGGATTTTTGAAGATTTACAGGATTTAATCTTGTTAATCCGCAGAATCCTGTAAATCCTGTCTATTTGAATAACTTTAATTAAATATGTCGGCCATCGAAAACATTACTCTCAGAAACATGGACCTGCTGCGCTTCATCACCGCAGGCAGCGTGGATGACGGCAAAAGCACGCTCATCGGCCGGCTGCTTTACGATTCCAAATCGATTTTTGAAGACCAGCTTTCTGCGATTGAAAAAACCACCCGGCGCAGGGGCATGGACGGAGTGGATTTGTCGCTGCTTACCGACGGCCTGCAGGCCGAGCGCGAGCAGGGCATCACGATTGACGTCGCCTACCGCTATTTCGCCACGCCCAGGCGCAAATTCATTATCGCCGACACGCCCGGCCACGAGCAGTACACGCGCAACATGGTGACCGGCGCCAGCACTGCCAATCTGGCAGTGATTTTGATTGATGCGCGCAAAGGCGTGCTCACGCAATCGCGCCGCCATGCGTATATCGCCAGCCTGGTCGGCATCCCGCACCTGGTGGTGGCGGTGAATAAAATGGACCTGGTGGATTATTCGCAGGACGTGTTTAACTCCATCCAAAAGGAGTTTTCCGTTTTTGCGAGCCGCCTCAACCTGCACGATGTGCGTTACATCCCGATATCGGCGCTGCATGGCGACATGGTGGTGAAGCGTGGTGATAACCTGTCATGGTACGACGGCACGCCGCTGCTTGAGTTGCTGGAAACCATCGAGATTGCCAGCGATATTAATACCGAGGATTTCCGCTTCCCGGTGCAGTGGGTGTGCCGTCCGGCCGACCCCGCATACCAGGATTTCCGCGGCTACATGGGGCGCATTGAATCGGGCGAGATTCGGGTCGGCGACAGCGTCACGGTGCTGCCTTCCGGGTTGACTTCGAAAGTAAAAGAGATTGCCGGCTACAATGCCAGGCACGAGCTGGCGTTTGCGCCGCAATCCGTCGCTCTCCGGATCGAAGACCATATTGATATTTCGCGCGGCGACATGATAGTGAAAAGCGACAACCAGCCGCGCGTCGCCAGGGAATTCGACGCCATGCTGTGCTGGCTCTCCGAACAGCCGCTGGATTTGCGCCGCAAGTATTACGTCAAGCACGCCACCAAGACGGTGAAAGGTTTGGTTTTGCAGCTTAACTACCGCGTGGATGTAAACACGCTGCAGCAGGACAGCGCGTCGCAACTTAAAATGAATGAAATCGGGCGCGCCAGGCTAAAAACACAACAACCCTTGATGTGCGATGCTTATGACAACAACCGCGCTACCGGCAGCTTCATCATGATTGATGAAGCCACGCATGACACCGTTGCCGCGGGAATGATTAAAGAGCCTCTAACATAATGAAACGGATTTGCGTTGCTGGCCAAAAAGTGATGAATGCGCGACGCGAGGCGCAACTCGATGCGTGGACATCGAGTAAGCCGAGCAACAAAGCAGGCGCGCTTTTTGGCCGCAACCCGCAGGGATGGCGCGGATTTCGGTGCATGCCTTTGTCGCTCGCCGCTTATTGGAGAATAACCCAACGGCGCGGCTTGCTTCGCGGCCTGCATCCGAAACCGATGCCGTCGCACTATTCGTTTCATTATGTTAGAGGCTCTAAGGCAGGCCAATGAGCGGGAAAGTGTATTTGATTGGCGCAGGGCCCGGCGCGCCGGATTTGATTACGGTGCGCGGCGCGGAAATTTTGAAGCGCGCCGATATCGTTTTTTACGATGCACTGGTTCACCCCGACACTGTGGCGCTTGCGGTGAAGGCCAGGAAAGTCGCGGTGGGCAAGCGTTGCTCGCGTGTTTCCACCGACCAGCGCTTCATCAACCGCAATCTGGTGGAGGCGGCGCATAAATATCAGACTATTGTGCGGCTCAAGGGCGGCGACCCCATGCTGTTTGGACGCGCGCAGGAAGAAATCGCCGCGCTCAAAAAAGCCGGGATTGAATACGAAATCGTTCCCGGCGTGACGGCCGCACTGGGAGCCAGCGCCGAAGTCGGCGTATCGCTCACCCGCAGGGGATCGAGCCGCAGCGTGGTGTTTGTCACGCCGCGAGTCGGTGAAGGAGAGGACGCGGCAGATTGGGTCAAAAGCGTGCTCGCCGCCGACACCGCGGTGCTGTACATGGCCGCCGGACAAGCCGGAGAAATCTCCGCGATGCTTCTTGCCCAAGGGCTGCCTGCGGCAACTCCGGCAGTGGTGGTGGAGAAAGCTACTCTTCCCGAATCGCGTCAAATCCGCACCACGCTTTCCGGTTTGGGTGATGCAGGAGAATGGAATCTTCAAGGGCCGGCGCTGATTTTCCTCGGCGAAGTGTTCCGCGAATCGGCAGTCGCGAATACAGCAATCGAAGAACTGCTGCGCTCGCCTAAAGTGGTTTCCGCGAACTGATTTCCCCCTCTTGTTTAATTCACTGCGTTAGATCGTAGTTGTTTCCTGCAGCTTACGCAGTAGCCGCAAGCTTGAAGGCACTGTAAACTTCAAACTTTTGGCGCTCCTCTATGCTGATTTCCCGGGGAATTCCTGACAAGGCTTCAGCGCCGGTGGCGTTGACCATCGGCAATTTCGACGGCGTTCATCTTGGACATCGCGCGATGCTCACTCGCCTGGCCGAAAGCGCGAGCGCCAGAGGTTTGGTTTCCTGCGTGCTGACTTTCGAGCCGCATCCGCGCGAATTTTTTACGCCGTCATCCGCACCGGCGCGCTTGAGCAATCTGCGGGAAAAGCTGGAAGCATTCGCGTCGCTGGGTGTGGAACGCACGCATATCTGCCGCTTCGATCGCAGCTTTGCCGGGCTGGGCGCGCAGGAGTTTATCGAGCGCGTGATCAGCCGGGGGCTCAATGCGAAATGGCTGCTGGTGGGAGAAGATTTCCGCTTTGGCAGTAAGCGCGCCGGCGACGTCGCCCTGCTGCAGGCTTTGGGAAAGAAATTCGCGTTCGAAGTGTATGTCATGCCCAGTGTCATGGTTAACGGGCAACGTGTTTCCAGCACCATGGTTCGCGATGCGCTGGCGGGAGGCGACCTGGAGCGGGCATGCGAGTTGTTGGGAAGGCCTTACAGCATCAGCGGCAGAGTGGCGCATGGCGACAAGACCGGCCGCAAGATCGGATTCCCCACTGCAAATATCAGGATCAAGCATCCGCGTCCGGCGCTTGGCGGAATTTTCGCGGTGGAGCTTGCGGGAATCGCCGAGCGCCCGCTGAAAGGGGTGGCGAGCCTGGGGGTGCGCCCGACAGTCAAGGAAAACGGCGCGCCCTTGCTTGAAATTTATGTGCTCGACTTTGACCGCGAGATTTATGGACAGCATGTGCGGGTGGATTTTCTGCACAAGCTGCGCAACGAGGAAAAATATTCCGACCTCGAGACGCTGAAAGCGCAAATCGGCCGCGACGTGGAAAATGCAAAATCCTTTTTTAACCGCGAAGGACGCGGAGGAAATCAAGAAAATTCTCATGAAAATCCAGACCAAACTTATCCGGCTCTGGCTAGTGACAACGAAGAAGATTTTCCTCTGCGTCCTCGGCGCCCTCCGCGGTAAAAGATTTTATGGCTGATTATAAGGAAACGTTAAATCTCCCTGACACGCCTTTCCCGATGCGTGGCGATCTTGCCAAGCGCGAGCCGGCGATGGTCGAAGAATGGCAGAGGAAAAAGCTCTACCAGAAAATCCGCGAGGTCGCCAAAGGCCGCCCCCGGTTTATCCTGCATGACGGGCCGCCGTACGCCAACGGCGACATTCACATCGGGCATGCGGTCAACAAGATCCTCAAGGACATCATCGTCAAAAGCAAAACCCTGGCGGGGTTTGACGCGCCTTACGTGCCGGGATGGGACTGCCATGGCTTGCCGATCGAAATCCATATCGAAAAGCAGTACGGGAAGGGACTATCGGTCGAACAGGTGCAGCAGAAATCGCGCGCCTATGCAAGCGAGCAGATCGAGCGCCAGAAAAAAGACTTCATACGCCTCGGCGTGCATGGCGATTGGGACAACCCGTATCTCACCATGGCCTACAGGAACGAGGCCGACGAGATCCGCACGCTCGGCAAACTGCTGGCCAAAGGCTACATCTACCGCGGCCTGAAACCGGTGAACTGGTGCTTTGACTGCGGCTCGGCGCTTGCTGAAGCCGAGATCGAGTACGAGGATCGCAAGGACCCGGCAATCGACGCCGGGTTTGCGCTTCTTGACGAAGATCGGGAGAAACTAAGGGAAGCGTTTGCACTTGACCGTCTACCGGACGGCCCGATCTACGCGGTGATCTGGACGACGACCCCATGGACGCTTCCGGGCAATCAGGCTCTTAATGTTCACCCGGAGTATTTGTACTCTCTCGTTGAGACCGACCGTGGTTCCCTGATCCTGGCAAACGACCTCAAGGACGGCTGTCTTTCCCGCTACGGCCTGAAGCGACGCGATCGCATCAGTGGTTTCGAGCATAGCTGCCACGGCCGCAATCTCGAAGGAATTCGCTTCAAGCATCCCTTTTACGACCGCATGTCGCCGATCTATCCGGGAGAGTATGTTACGCTCGATACCGGCACGGGGATCGTGCACGTGGCGCCCGCGTACGGCGTGGAAGACTTCGAGTCCTGCCGCCGCCACGGCATGAAGGACGACGAAATCCTCGCGCCGGTAATGGGCGACGGAAAGTTCGTCTCTTCGCTACCGCTGTTTGGCGGGCTGTTGATCTGGGACGCGAACCGGAAGATCGTCAAGACACTCGAGGAGCGCGGCGCGCTCTTCGCCGCCGATTTCAATTATATTCACAGCTATATGCACTGCTGGCGGCACAAGACACCGGTGATTTTGCGCGCGACCACGCAATGGTTTGCCGGCATGGACGAAGTGCCGGGCTACAACAACGTGAAGCCGAAGGAGACGCTGCGCACGACCGCTGTGCGCGGCGTGGAAAGCACGCAGTTCTTTCCCGCATGGGGACAGGCGCGGTTGCATGGCATGATCGCGAACCGCCCCGACTGGACGTTGTCACGCCAGCGCCAGTGGGGAGTGCCGCTGCCGTTTTTTATGCGCAAGACAACCGGCGAGCTGCATCCGCGCACGCTTGAGTTGCTGGAGCAGGTCGCGCAGCGGGTGGAAAAACACGGAATCGAATCGTGGCAATCGCTCAAAGCCGAGGAACTTCTCGGTGCGGAAGCCATGCATTACGAAAAAAGCCGCGATACGCTCGACGTGTGGTTCGACTCCGGTTCCACGCATCAGACGGTAATGGGCGGGCCGCGCGGCCGCGAGACCGGAGAAGGTTCCCATCCGTTCCAGACGAATTTCCCGGCAGACCTCTACCTGGAAGGCTCGGATCAACACCGCGGCTGGTTCCATTCATCACTGCTGGTCTCGTGCATGCTGAACGGGGTGCCGCCGTACCGGGGATTGCTCACCCACGGCTTTGTTGTGGATGGCGAAGGCCACAAGATGAGCAAGTCCAAGGGCAATGTCATTGCCCCGCAAAAAGTGGCGGACACGCTCGGCGCAGATATCTTGCGGCTGTGGGTCGCTGCGACCGACTATTCGGCAGAGCTGTCCATTTCAGACGAGATTTTGAAGCGGGTGGGAGAAAGCTACCGGCGCATCCGCAACACGCTGCGCTTCCTGCTCGCCAACATTGCCGACTTTGACCCGGTGAAGCATGCACTGCCGGTCGGGAAGTGGCTGGAGATTGACCGTTATGTTCTATGTATGACCGCGCAGTGGCAAGCAGATTTGCTGGATTACTACGATAAGTACGAGTTTCACACCATTGTGCAAAAGCTACAATCTTTTTGCTCGGAGGACCTCGGAGGCTTTTATCTGGATATTCTTAAGGACCGGCTTTATACAGCGCCTAAAGATTCAAAGGCACGACGCTCAGCCCAGAACGCGCTGTTTCATATGGCGCAAAGTTTGGTAAGGTTAATGGCGCCGGTATTGAGTTTTACCGCCGAAGAAGCCTGGGCATACATTTCGCCTAAAAATCTGGAGAGCGTATTTGTTTCAACCTGGCACGAGTTTCCTGATTTTGCTGCCGAGATGCACTTGGTCGACAAGTGGATTCGCATACGTGCTGTTCGTTCCGAGGTGTTGAAGCAACTTGAAGAGGCGCGCGTGTCCGGACAGATCGGGTCCTCGCTTGCAGCCGAAGTTGAACTTGCATATTCGGGCGAAAAATATGTTGCCTTGAGCTCGCTTGGTGACGACTTGCGTTTTGTTCTGATTACTTCAAAAGCAGCGGTTCACAAAGTGGAAAATCGCGATGAGGAGTACGTCAAGGTCATTCCCAGCCCGCACCGCAAATGCGCTCGCTGCTGGCATTACCGCGCCGACGTTGGGGCGGACGCAAAACATCCGGAGATTTGCGGGCGTTGCGTGAGCAATCTTTATGGCAGCGGAGAGCCCCGCGATTTCGCGTAGTATGTCGTTCCGGAAATACGCGCCATAAGTTGTGACGCCTGTAAAATAACTTCCCCTCTCCCTTGATGAGAGAGGGATAGGATGAGGGTGAAAAAATCAAGAAGTTGCGCTTGCCCCTCACCCCCGCCCTCTCCCGCGAGGGGAGAGGGAGTTCGTTCGTGGAATTAAACTTTTGTTAGTTATTTATGAAACACCACACTAATTGGCCGCGCTGGTTTGTCGTCAGCGCGCTGGTGATCGTGCTCGATCAGCTCACCAAATACTGGGTCAGCCAGTCGCTCGCGCCCGGCGCTGGCGTGCCGGTCACGCCTTTTTTTAACCTGGTGCTGACATACAATACCGGCGCCGCGTTCAGTTTCCTGAGCCGGGCTTCAGGCTGGCAGCGCGGATTTTTTATCGCGATTGCCGCGCTGGCCTCGTTGTTCATCATTTATTTCATCAGGCGCTACCACCGCGAGAAGCGCTTCAGTTTCGGCTTGAGCCTGATTCTCGGCGGCGCATTGGGGAATTTGTGGGACCGCATCGTGCTTGGCCACGTGGTGGATTTCCTGGATTTCTACATCCAGGCCTATCATTGGCCGGCGTTCAATGTCGCCGATTCGGCGATTACCTGCGGCGCGGCGTTGCTGATTTGGGATAGCTTTGACAGGCGCGCGGCCAGGTAAGAGACCTGCAAAACAAACAGGGGCGCAGCTGCGCCCCTGTTGTTTTTTGTGCCTCCATTAACTAGTTGAACAGCTCACGCCAGAAGATGCGCTTGCCGCCGCCGGACGATGGAACGGGCGGCAGTTTGAATACTTGCGGAGTGCCCTGCACGTTAATGATTTGTTCGAGCGTGCCGTTCACGTTCACCACGATAGGACGCGTGGACGGCGCGAACGCAACCAAGGCGCCCGATACGCCGCCGACTGAAGTGGACAGCGGGCCGCCCGTCGTATAGTCGATGAAGTAGCGGTAGCTCTTGCCGCCGACGTTGCACGGGTTGCTATCGGGCGCGTTGGTGGTGAAGCTCAGTATTCCCAGGGTCAGTGTGGGGTCGGTGTTGTTGCGCTCACCCGGCGAAGCATTGCCCGGATTGAAATCGATGAACCACCCTTTTTTGCTGGTGTAGTCCACCGTATTCGACGTGGTAAAGCGCTCCGTCGCCAAGGTAACGGGATTCACTGCCTCGGTGAGCGTTTGCTGGACGAAGTTGCCGTTGCCGTGAACCGCGCCATAGCCCGAGAACACACCCAGCGGATCCACGATGGCGTAGAACGTATCCTGGACGGTGGTGGTAAGGTCGGTCACGCCGAGGTAGCGGCCGCTGCCCACGTACACCATTTCAAGAGTTCCCACGCCGTTCACCACGAGTTCGCCCAATTCCGGCTTGGTGGTGATGGACTGCGGCATCGAGCCCGCCGGGTACGGCGGCACCAAAGTGCCGGTACCCGAAGTGCCGAGCGCGTTGGCTTTGCCGAGTATGGCGAGCAGCGTGGCCTGGTTGACGCCCGCGGACAGCGTATTTGGGGCGCCCGCACCGTCGATTCTCCACAGGTTGCCGTTGAGATCGCCGCCATAAACCCGCAGCGTGGTATTGTCGGTGTTGGTATTTGCGGCAAAAGCATTGATTTTCGCGAAGCCGCTCGGCGAAGCGTTGTTGCCGGAGTTAATAAACCCCGGGGCAAAGCCGGGCGGATTGAGTATCAGCGTCGCGACTTTGCTCAAAATCGCGCCGCTGACGGCATCAATCACATAAAGGAAGCCGCCGCCTGTTCCCGGAGCGATATTGTTGTAGCCGGAGGTGACCAGAACCACCCATTTGCCGTCGGCGCGCTTGGTGATGATCGGGTTGCCGAAGCTCAGGCCGATATCGCAATCGCTGAAGGTGTTGGCCGCCACCGGATTCTGCGGCACGTTGTTGACTGAAGCAACGCAGGCCGCGGGGTTTCCACTAGCATCTGTGGATTTGAGCTCCCACAGCGCCTTGGGGTTCGCGGGATCGGTGATATCGAGGGCATAATAACCCCGTCCGCCGGCGTTCAGCCCGCCCACCAGGATGGTGGACCAGGCGGCGCTGGCTATGCTGCAGTTGCTGGTGCAGATGTCGCCGGTCGTGGGTGTGCCGTCCACAAAGAAGAGGTGACTGGTGGAGTAACTAAAGTTGGCGAGCTTCCACATGTTGGGCATGACCATGCTGGGAATGTAGGCCCACATTTCGGCGCCGGTGGTGGCGTTCAATGCGTGCAGCATGCCGTCGTTGGCCCCCAGATAAAGCGCTGCCTGACGCCCTGCGCCCGCGTTCAGGTTACTCATGGTGGTCTTGAAAGTTGCGTAGCCTTGATCGCCGTAGTTGAAAACCGGCAAGCGCACATACCCCGCCTCGGCGGACACGATATCGCCCAGCACATGCACGCGCAGGCGGAACAACGAGGTATTGGCGGAGTCCGCCGGGCTCATGGAGTTGATAATGGTTTCGTTGCCGCGCTGGCCGCGCAGGTAATTCACCAGTTTGTTGCCGCAGTCGGACCCGCCCGGGTTGTCGCATGCGTTCTGCTGCGAGGGACTCAAAAAGTTCCATTGCGCGAGCTGTTGGCGTCCGCCCGAGGTGCCGTTGAAATAATTTTGCTCGCTGGGCAACAGATTCGCCCAGAGAAAACTTTTCAGCTTATTGCCGGCGATACTGCTGAAGGTGTAAATATTGCGCGTATCGCTGTTGGCGCTTACCTTGCTGTCGAGCTGCGCTGCAGCCTTCCAGTCTATGCCAAGGATCGCACCGGTGGAGGTGTCTATTTGCTGGCGTGTCGTTTCTCCAAACCAGTCCAGAGTGGTAAAAGTGGAACTGAACACAAAGTTGTCTCCCGGCACGATGTTCGGAGTGCTGGTGGCGGCGGCGGCCTCGCTGCCGGTTTTCTGGCTCAAGGAAGCAAAAGCCTGAAGCAGTCCGGACGTCACTACGGTGGGGTCCTTGGCGCTGAAATAAGTGCCGCGGCCGTTGACCGCCGCATGCCACAAGTCGTCCACGGCGGTAAGCGTATTTTGCACCGGCTTCGGCCAGACACAGGGATTCACCGCACCGCAAGCCGTGCCGTTCAGAATCGCGGCGTAATCGCCGCTGGGGAATACGTCATAACCCGCTTTATAGATCAAGGTGCCGTCCAGCCCCAGGCCCATGGTGTAGGTAACCATGTGCTGGGCTTTGTTGGGGTCCTTGACGGTGGGGGGCACATTTTGATCAGCCACGGGCACCCCCACTTGCAGTCCCAGCGCGCCGGTCGGGTTAAAGCTTGGCGTGCGCAAGGGGGTCATGTAGTAATAAAAGGCGGTATCCGAGAGCCCGTCCTTGGTTTTCGAGGCGTCCAAATACGGCCTGGCAACGCCTGCAACGCCATCCTGGTCATCCATGGCGCTGCCGTCGAGCTTGGCGCCGCCGGTGCCGTTCCAGTAACCGTCAGTGACCAGGAAGGTGAGGTTTTGTTGACATGAATATTCGATCGGGTCATCGCTGATGTAGCTGGCGGCCCCGCTTTTCAATCCGCCGTAATAACGGCCGGCGCGCGACAGTGCTTCGCGCAAGGGCGTGCTATCGCCGGCTTCTATGCCGTACAGCAGGTTGAACCACTTGCTTTTTTGCCCTCCCACCGCGTTATCGAAAGGTGCGTTGGCCAGCCAGGGGGGGGTGCCCCTATTCGCGGCATTAATCGTGTTGAGACCGACTCGATAGCCCTGATCGAGAGTCTTGAAGGCAGCCACAGAGGCGCTTTTCGCCATGTGCAGACGGGTGCGGTAGTAGGCGTACCAGTTGGAGAAGTTGGTCATCTCCTCGGTATAGGTGCAGCTCGCCGCTCCCGCGCAATCGAGTCGGGTGCCGGCGATTTTGGGATAGGTCGGGCCCGCGACGATATCCATGCGGGTGAAGTAACCGTAGCGCGCCTTCGTGAAGGTGGAAGTGAACAAGCGCTGGCAGGCGTTGGTAGAGGTACTCGAAAGGGGGTTGGCCATAAGAGCGGCGTCTGAGGAGCAATACCTGACCAGAGCCGGAAAGCTATATGTGTTTGCAAGGTCGGCAAGTGGTTTTTCGTTAATTGGCGCTATGCATTTGCTCAGCGTTTCGTCCAGGCAATACTCGTTGGCGTTAATGGTGTAATAATGCGCGGCGCCGCTGCGCGTTTGCTCCTGGTTGAAGACCCCCTGCGGGAAACCCTGCATCAGGGGCGGTACCGTGTTCGCTGCCGTGGTGGTGCTGCGGCTGTAGTTGCTCTTGGTGCCTGCGCACAGCGTGGAGATAGCAACAGGCGCGGCAGCGGCGAGGCCGCTTTCGGTCGTACTCGTGTTCGTATTTAAGCCACCAGTGCTATAGGTGAGTGTTCGTTCATCCACAAACGTGATTGTCCTGTTGGACAGGTTGAAGCCGGCGCTGCCTCCCGTAGCACCTTTGATGCTAATCGTATCGTTGTTCACGCAACCGTGGGGTATAGGAAAAACTGCAGTAACGGTGTTGGTGCCAACCGCGCGCGACAGCTTGGTAATTGGCATATTGCAGGCTGTGGAAATGATCACTTGCCCTGCCGCCGCGGTGGGGAGGGTGCCGGTGCCTCCTCCTGGCTTGTTGTAATCAAAGGTATTGGTAGTCAGATTCGCGGCCAGCACCGTAGCCAATCCATTGTAGTTATTCGGGGTGGCTCCGCTGATTGTCACTTTGTCCCCGGCCAAGCAGCCGTGGTTAGGCAGTGTCGCCCTGGCAACAGTATTACTAGGACCGATGTTGAGAACAATCGAGAACGTGGCATTGGTCTGCAGATTGCGCCGGCAGTGAACGGCGTCGCTGGAGTTGGCCTGGCTGCCATCGCACCATACTTCCTCGGGAAACTTGGTGGTAAGGTCTACTGAGCTGCCGCTGGCACCCGGCTCCGGAAAGGGATTTTTTCTGACCGTGGCCCACTTGAATGGAGCGGTAGCATTAGTGTAAGACTTGTAAGTGGTATTGGTTCCGTCAAAGTCCACCGGCGGCGCGTAGGTAACCGCCGGGTTGTAGGTGATGACATTAAATTGGCTGGCAAAAAGGGGCGGACCGGAAGTTTGGGTGCCGTTGTTGTTGCTTCCGCCGCCATTGCAGTTGGTGCTGCTGCCGCTATCCCGGCACTTGTCATCGTCGGTCGCCTGGTCCGGTATAAAGTCGCCATTCATGCTGCCGGAATCATCCAGCATGTACATGATGTTTGGCTTGGCGGTAGCGGAAGCCGAAGTCACCAGCGGTGAGTTGGCGATATCGGTGCTTGCCGCTTGCGCGAGGCCAAAGCCTCCCAGCAGCGCAACGCCGATCAGCCAGGTTTCTTTACGTGCGAAAAAGCGACGGTGTTTCATGATTGACTCCTTAGTGTGCCGTTGATCCCGCCACGTGGCGGGGTCAGCAGGCGCGTTAAACCGTGATGAGAGTTTGTACATAACTCGCGGTATTTCTCGGGCCGAGGACGCGGCTGGTGACGCGGTAGTAATACACCGCAGTTCCTGAGACAGTTTGTTCTCCCGCCCCCTTGCTGCTGCCCCCTCCGCCGCCCGCCGTTGTGGTGGTCAGGCAGTTGTTTCCTGCACCGGTAGGCGACCCGGGAATTGCGCACAGGCGGTGTATGACATAGTTGACCTGATTTCCCGCGGCATCTGCGGCGGGCAACGCGACGGAAAGATTCTGCCAGTCAAACTGCTCCCAGGAGGGTACGGGCGCAGCACCCGAGTAATAGCCCTGCGTGGGCGTTGGACAAGTCGTTGGTGGGTTCAAACAGTCACCCGAAAGGGTGGCGGTGTTTTGGGTCAGCAGCCATGTGCGCGCCGCTTCCTCGCCGGAATCCGCAGCCAGAGTGGCTCCCTGCCTGAAAGCCAAATTGCCGGCTATCAGGTTGGCGGTGTCCACCGAACGGATAAGCGCGATACCCGCCAGGGTCATGGCCACCAGCATGATAAGCGAAATAAACAGCACCACGCCTTGTTGCCTGCGGAAATTACGGTGATTGTTTAATGACGTTTTCATCTCTACATCCCCCAAATGACATTGCGCAGCGGCACCACCGTTTCAAACACCTTGTAACGGTAGCAACTGGGAAGACCGGCGTTCGGGAAGGGTGGTACCGCCATCGTCCCACCGCTCCACGATGGCGCGACTGTGGTTGCAGTGCAGCCTAAAACCGGATCGGGTTTTTCGTACTGGCCGCTGCGCGCCAAAATGGCAATGCGCACCGCGATAATCTGCTGCCACTGGGCGTTGGTGCCCGCGCCTGCGGGAGGAACCAGCCCCGGAGTGACGGTGTCCCAGCTATCCACTTTGCCGTCATTGGCCGTGTAGGGGCCGGCCGGGACGGTGCCGTTGTTGACCCCGTTGTCCTGTCCGTACTGCGCTTGCAGATTGACTATTTCGCCCGCCGAAACGATGGTGGCGGAGCCGTTGGAATTGACCTCGGAGAACCGCAGGTTGTTGTTAGCTTGATCGATGTTGTACCTCCGGAACGCCATGGAGCCGAGGTCGAAAACGTTGGCTCCGGTGCCGTAGCCTGCTCCCGGGAAAACGGTGGCAGCGTTACCATTCCACTGGCCGCCATTGTGATTAAACGTCGTGGCGGAGGCCGGAGCACCCGTTGCCTGGGCCAGCGCGCAGTTTTTTCCGGTTTCGAAAAAAACCACCATATCCTGATCCGCCATGTTGAAGGTGCTGCCGATGGTCGCCAGCGTGGCCGCTTGCGCGTGGTTAGCCTGCAGCACTTGCGGCAGGCTGCTGATAAGGTTGGTGCTGTAGAGCGTCCGCAGCGTGTCGGGCAGCGCATCGCCGGTAGCGTTGGCGCCGCCGTCAATGATGATGACCGGCGCCAGGACCATGGTGCCGTTCGTGTAGGGTGCTCGTTCAAGAGGCGTTGTCGTGACGCCGGCTAAAGAAGTGTTGGTGCTGCAGCCCAGTGCGGATAAGTTCAAGCCGTAACCCGCCTGGCGCACGTCGCGCTCGATACTGTAGAGCGCGATGTTGCCGTTGGTCTGCGCGTCGGAGCCGCTGGTGGTGGTGCGCTTTTGTCCTTCCGCCAGCGCAAAGATTTGCGTGATGATAATGATGCCGAACAGGCCGATCACCATACCCACCATAACCTCGATCAATGAAAAACCACTGTCCATGCGCATTTTGCCCGCAACGCAATCCGCGGAGGACTTGATCAGAGCTTTCGTTGTCACAGGTTTCATGATGATCCCGGTTCTAATTGGTTCTATCTAATTGATGTAAGTCACGGCCAGATGCTTGTGATAATTTGCGTCCTGCGGCGCTTTCCAGCACACCGCCACCATGACCTGGTTGCCGTTGGCGGGGTTAACGATGATTTGCTGCCGGGTGGCAACGGCGCCCGGCATAGTAGCCGCAAGCCTGGCTGTCCATGCCGTCACGTTGGCGTTGCCTGAGGCCGCGCCAGTCGGGTTGCAGCCGGGCGGCGCCGCAGCGGTAATCGCCGGAGTGGGATAGTGGGCATAGCTCGGCAGATTGGCGTCATTCACGCCGCGATCCAACCACATCTGCCCGATGATCTGGTTTGCAAAATAACTTGCGTCGGCGCGGTATTTGGCGTCGGCCTGGTTCTTGACCGATGCGGCCTGAAGCCCGACTATGGCGAGTATGCCTATGGAAAAAATCAGGATGCCGATCAGTGCTTCCAGCAGCATCACGCCTGATTGTTTTCCGGTATTGAATGCGTATTTCATGATGGGTCCTTGCATCAACATTTTCTGGTGTCGCCGGCAGTGGCAATGGAGGGATCGCACATCCTGATTTGCCCGCCGGGTAGTATCACGACATTAAGGCAGCGCATCGGACCGCTTGCGGCGACACAGGCGCCGCCTGTGGGATTGGTGACCTGTATGGTCAAGTTCGCCGCCACTATGTCCGTCCGCCCCAGGCCGTCGAATACGACATTGGCGTCAGTCGAGCTGACGACAGTGCTGATGCTGGTAACCTCATTGCCGCCGCCCTGGACGAAATCGGTGACGGCGCCAGGTGGAGACTTTCTGACCACCCAGTAGGGGCCGGAAGTGGCGGGCGCAAGGACAAGCACATTGGCGGCGATGGGAACGGTGCTGGTCAGCACAAACTCGACTTTGGTGTTGCGCCTGACCGCCTCGCCGCGCGCGAGCTGCAAGCCGTTGGAAATGGATTCGGACGCAGTGCGGATCTTGGTGTTCTGTATCCATCTGGATGCTTCCGGAAACCCTGCCGCGACAAGAATACCGACGATCGCAACGGCGAACATCAGCTCGATGAGCGTAACCCCGGCTAACGATTTTGGATAAATCAGCACGATCCGCCTTTCCTGATTACCCAGCAGTTCGCATTACCGGTCCAGCCGGACTTGCCGGTAACGGTGCTGGTCTTGACGTTGGATTCGTTGATGGTGTAGACAAAGCCCGCCATTGACGGATTGCCCGCTATGCCTCCCGTTGCAGTGACGGTAAATTGCTGGCCGGCTCCTGCAACGGTGCAGGAAAAAGTAAAGTATTTCATTCCTGCCGGCGGTATGGTGACTCTGACTACGCCGCCGGCATCCTTGCCGCAATTAGCGGCTCCATCCGGAGTTCCGTAAATGCGGTTATCCTGGTAATACTGCTCCATCTTGACCCGTAAATCGGCCAGGTTGGCGGTAGCCTCGGGAATTTTCCCGCGGGTAACGTAATCGTTATAAGCGGGCATCGCAATGGTCGCAAGAATCGCCACAATAGCTACGACGACCATCAGTTCAAGCAAGGTGAATCCGTTTTGCGTTTTCATTGAATGTCCTTTCCTGTTGAGCTTAATCATGGGGATTCGGTTTGGCCAAAGCAATTGCAGCCGATGAATGGTCGTTTTGTTAGAATAAACGGCATATTGTGCCCGTGAATTTTTGGCATAACTAAAAAGGATGTGATTTTTGTCACAAGATTTTGTCGTAATCGGCGCGGGTATCATCGGTCTCGCAACCGCCTTGGAACTCGCCAAGCGCGGGAGCAAGGTCACCGTTCTGGAACGTGCAGTGGCGGGAGGGGAATCTTCGTGGGCCGGCGGCGGCATCCTGTCTGCTTTGCCGCCATGGAAATATACTCCGGCGGTAACGCGTCTTACCATGTGGAGCGAACAGCTCTTCCCGGGCTGGGTTGATGAACTCGTCTCCGCCACTGCAATTGATCCTGAATATCACCGCAGCGGGCTGCTCATGCTTCCCGAATTCGACCGGGAAGCGGCGCGAAGCTGGTGCCGCGAGCATCTGGTTGAATGCGTACCGGTGCAATCCACTGATATATCTCCGCGCATTTCGCTCGAAGCGGGTGCGCTGTGGCTGCCGCAAGTTGCGCAAGTTCGCAATCCGCGCTTGATTAAAGCCCTGCAGCGCAGGCTGGAAATTGCCAAAGTCAAGGTAATCGAGCACTGCGAGGTCAGCGCATGGAAAATTTCCAGGCAGCAATTGGTGAGCGTGGTCACGCCGCGCGGCGAGTTTTCCGCAGACGGCTATATTGTCTGCGGTGGAGCCTGGAGCCAGCACATCACCGGTAATTTCTCATTGCATCTCGACATCAAGCCGGTGCGCGG
>JBGQCF010000030.1:0-28948 GCA_041495205.1 Gammaproteobacteria bacterium | reverse complement strand
GTATTTTGCGGGGCAGCAGTCATCTCCTACGGCGTCGCGTTTATTGTCGGCTGGGCTGCCCCTTGATGCGGATGTGCTGTGTCTAACGCCTAATCTCTCGAAACCGAATCTCGCGTCCGGATTGGTGGGTTACAAAATAGGAAACCCGTCATCCCTTTCGGGATGACGGGTCCCGGATTCCTGCACCACTGTTACAAGAACAGGGAACTAAACGGACTTGCCTGCCTTGGGCGCGGCGCTTCGTGCGGCGAGGAAAACATCCATGTCTTTCACCGGCAGCGGCCGGCTCAGCAAATAACCCTGTATTTCGTCGCACTTTAACAGTGCGAGAAACTTGGATTGTTCTTCCAACTCCACGCCCTCGGCGATCACTATGAGATGCAGCGAATGCGCGAGAGAAATTATGGTTGATACGATGGTCATGCTGTCCGGTTCCTGCACCATTTTGACGATGAACGAACGGTCTATCTTCAGGGCATTGACCGGAAGCTTTGCCAGGTAGCCCAGCGAGGAATAGCCGGTTCCAAAATCGTCGATTGCCACGTTGATCCCCATCTCCCTCAGCGCCTTGAGCTTCCCGATATTGTCCTCGATGTTTTCCATAATCAGGCTTTCGGTGATTTCCACGTCGAGGCTTTGCGCGTAGGCCTCATACCCTACGATGGCTTGTTTCACCCTGTCGATAAAGTCTTTTCGCCTCAGCTGAATCGGCGACACGTTTACCGCGATGCGCAGATGCACATCCTTGGCGGCCCATCGTTTTAAGTCTGCCAAAGCTTGTCGGATTACCCAATAGCCCACGTCGAGTATCATGCCGGTTTCTTCAAGCAGGGGAATAAATTTCAGCGGCGGCACCAGACCCGTATCAGGGTCCTGCCAGCGTATCAAGGCTTCAAGTCCGCTGACCTGTTTATCGCTGAGGTTGACTTTCGGCTGGTAGTGAAGCACGAACTGCTGTTTTTCCAAAGCGATGCGCAGCTTGTTCTCGAGCGCCAGCTTCTCGGCAACTCTGGCGTTCATCTCCGGAGCGTAAAAGAGATAGCTCTCGCCGGAGCGTTTGGCGCGTATCAGCGCAGGCTCGGCATTCCTGAACAGCGTCTCCGCATCCTGACCGTCGTGAGGGGACACCGCGATCCCGACCTTGACCGAGATTCTCAGCTCCTCGGCGCCTATCTTGAACGGCAGGCTTAAGACGTGGAATACGTTCTGCTCGATCTTTTCTATGATCTCCGTTTCTTTTCGCACATTGCTTATCGTGACCGCAAAACAATTGGTGCCGATGCGCGCAGGACCAGTAGACCCCTGGAACGATTCACTCAGCCTCTCCCCCAGCTGCTTGAGGAGCACATCGCCTGCGTCGCGCCCCAAGGTATCGTTGATGGTGCGGAATCGCTCGATGTCCACAAGGACCAGCGCCGTCTGGCTGGCTTTACTGCGTACAGCCGCAAGCTGCTGGTTCAGCCGGTCGAAACAGAGCACGCGGTTCGCGAGACCCGTCACCGAGTCGTAGTAGGCGAGGTAATTTATTTTCTCTTCTTTTTCGATGTACAGCAGGGCGAAAGATATATCGCTCGCCAGCTCGGTTAACAACTTCATCTCTTCTTCGTCGAAGAAATCCGCTTCCGAGGCGTACAGGGCCAATATCCCTTTCGCCTCGTCGCCCACCACAAGCGGAAAGCATGCCAGCGACTGGTAACCGCGTTCCAGCGCGTCTTTTGTCCAGGGGGCAAGCTTGGTGTCGCGCGCAATGGCGTTGCAGACCACGGGTTTCTTTTGGCGCAACGCCTGGCTGCCCGCACTGGAGCTGCCAGGTTCGTTTTCCAGTGTCGTAACACAGATTTTCTTCAGGTAGCCATCTTCGTAGCCGGCCCAAGCCAAAGGCGCGACCACGTTGGCGCCGGGCGGCAGCGCGCCGATCCAGGCCATGCGGAAGTTGCCATGTTCCACGGCGATGCGGCAGGCTTCCTCGAACAACTTCTGCTGGTCATGGATGCGGACAATAGCGGTGTTGATTCCGCTCAGGACCGCATAGATCCGATTAAGCCGGATGACTCTCGCTTCGTGCTCCTTCCGTACCGTAATGTCGGTGGTCAAGCCATCTATGCGAACGGCAACGCCGTTTTGGTCTCGAACCAGGCGCCCACGGTCGTGCACCCAGCGCACTGTGCCATCGAGATGCATAATCCGGTACTCGATCTCCGCGGCCTTGCCCGCGGCGATTTCGCGCGAATATTTGAAAACGCGTTCCCGGTCGTCCGGATAAATGATCTGGTGCCAAAGATCGGGATTACTGAAAAATTCATCGGGGGGCCGCCCATACACATCCTGTGTTGCCGGATTAAGATAAATCGGCGCATGGGTCGTGGCGGAGATTGACCACACCACGTCCTGTAATGATGAAAGTATGCTGTCCAGGCGTTCCTTGACTTCGTGAAGATCGCGTTCAGCGTGTTTGCGCTCGACAATCTCCTTTTCAAGATTCTCTAGGTGGCGCTGAACCTCGACGTACAAACTTCCGTTCTCGTAAATGCGCCCGACCTGCGCGGCAAGGATGGTCAACAGCTGTTCATCCTCGTCGCTGAATTCGTCCGCACCCATCTTGTTGGTAAGACAGATCCAGCCATAGACGTATTTCAGCGAGGCAACCGGCGCGGCGAGGAATGAATGAACCGGAGGATAACCGGCGGGAAGCCCCAATATCTCGGGGTCCCGATCGAGTTTGAATAAGCGGCGCGATTTTCTTTCTGTAATTACGGCCCCGAGTATTCCCTTTTCGAGGGGCGGTTGCTCCAGCTTGGCCGCGATATCGGCACTGATGCCGCTGGTAACAAAGTAAGCGGTCTTATCGTCATTTTTGTCTCTGACTCCCAGACAGCCGTATTTGGCGCCAATCAACTCGCGTGCCCCGCGGCCAACCTCATCCAGCAAATGCAGCGGGTCACGCTCCGAAGCAAGATGCAGATTGAAGTCTATCAGAGCGGTCAGGTGTTCATTGGCGGCCTGCAGTTCCTCGGCTGTCTGGGACAGCTTGTCGGTGACCAGGCGCAGGTGTTCACGATCGAATGTTTTCGGCTGCATAGTCGAAGCCGGCGAAGACGGGTGGCCGAGAGCTTCCTCCACGACGCGAATGACCAGCTCAGGCTCGCAAGGCTTGGTGAGGACATATGATACCCCGCAAGCTTCCGCGAGTTTCTGCGCTTCACGCTCGCGATAATGCGCGGTGTAAAAAATCACCGTGATATGGGCGATCGCGGGATCCTCGCGCAGCTGCCGCACGAATTCGTAGCCGTCCATCGTGGGCATTAGAACATCGCAGATAACCAGATCCGGATGTTCTGCCCGTGCAACCGCCAATCCCTCGGCGCCGTCACCGGCTTCGAGCAGTCGGTGGCCCTTATAGCTCAGGAGGGTGACCAGGAATTCGCGATTGACGGCGCGATCGTCAATAATAAGTATTTTTGCCATATTCAAATGTCGTTCGTTTGTCACAGGCAAGCCATTATCTCGTCTAACAAAGCTTGAGGTTCGATCGGCCGGAACAGGTATTTCGTCGCGCCGAGCGCCAATCCCTTTGCCCGGTCCTTCTCGTTGACTGCCGTGGACGTGACAAAAATAAACGGAATGGAGCGAAGTTGCGGGTCGTTTTTAATTGCTCCGATGAAGTCATAGCCGCTGCCATCAGCCATGCACACATCCGACATAATCAGGTCGGGCGTAACCCGTCGTGCCTGTTCCAGGCCTTCGCAAATTCCTCTGGCCGTGACGACCTTGAAACCCGAGTGCCCCAGCAAGCTCGCGGCCAGATCGAGATGGACCTGAAGGTCGTCAACCACCAGAGCGGTGTGGCTCTTCAGGCCGGGCGGCTTGGACCGGGGACTCGTGGCGGCTGCGGCGGGAGGCAGAGACCGGGATTTGAATTCCGGTTTCAGAAAGGCCTCCACCTGCTGCACGAACGTTTCGGGTGCAATCGGCTTGGCGAGATAACCGTCGAACCCCATGGATAGAACCTTGTCACGGTCACCGACCATCGCGTATGCAGTGACCGCTACCATCGGAATATGCTGCAAAGCCGGAGTGCCTTTGACTTGCCGGGCCACCTCGTATCCGTCGATGCCGGGCAGTTGCAAGTCGCATAGGATTAGATCCGGCAATTCGCGCCGGGCGCTGTCAAGACCTTCTTCGCCGTCGCGCGCGGCGAGTACCGCGTATCCGTGGGCTGTTAACAGAAATCGCATCAGCTCCAGATTGGCCGGGTTGTCTTCGATTACGAGAATGCGCGTCGCCATTGGTCATGCCTCCTTCAATGCCAGCGTGAACGTGCTGCCTTTGCCATACTCGCTGCGGAAGGTGATCTTCCCCCCCAGCAGTTCCGCGAGTTTCTGGCTCAGGTGCAATCCTAGTCCGGTGCCTTCGCGGCTCCGCCGGGCCTGAGCATCCACCTGTGCGAATGCTGCAAACAATTTTAGCTGGTCTTCCGGAAGTATTCCTATCCCGGTGTCCTCCACGCTGAACTCAACCATTCTTCTCCCGTTCGCTTCGCCCGGACTCACTTTCAGGTGCACACTGCCGCGCTCGGTAAACTTGATCGCGTTGTTGGCAAGATTGATGATAATCTGGCTTAACGCGCGGCGGTCGGCGCTGATAGTCAATGCCTGGTCGGGCAGGGTGACTCGCAAAGCGAGCCCCTTGTCTTCGGCCCGCGGGCGCAAGGTGGTGACCACGTCCTCTACCACGGCTTTGCAGTCCGTGGGCTCAAGATGCAGTTCCACTTTGCCCGCATCAATCTTGGCAAGATCCAGCAGGTCGTTGATGAGTGAAAGCAGGTGCCTGGCGCTGGACTGGATGGTCGATAGCTGTTTGTTCTGTTCCGCATTGAGCGGACCGGGGAGCTTCATCAGCAGCGTGCCGGTGAAGCCGATGATTGCATTCATCGGCGTGCGCAGCTCGTGGCTCATAGTGGCGAGAAAGCGATCCTTCGCCTGATTGGCATTCGCCAGCTCGACGTTTTTTTCCTGCAGCGCGCGCTCGAAGCGATGGCGCTCGGTCACGTCGCGCGCGGTGGCATACATCATCCCGCCCGGCTGGGGCATCGACATCCACGACAGTATGCGCCACGAGCCGTCCTTGTGCTGGTAGCGGTTTTCGAATTGAAGGACTGATTCGCCTGCGACGACCTGCTTCTCGACCTCGCGTAGCGTGGCAGCACGGTCATCGGGATGCACGAAGTCAAGAAACGGCCGCGCCAGCAATTCCTCCACGCTCCAGCCCAGCGTATGCGTGAACGCCGGACTGACATGCTTGAAATAGCCATCCGACTTGGCAATGCACAGCATGTCCAGCGACACCGTGAAAAAGCGGTCGCGTTCTTCGTCAATTTTCTTGTTCTCGACGACAAGGCGCGATGCGAGGTAGACGACGACGGCACAGAGCAACAGAATTAAGGCATAACCGATCCACAAATCTCTTAACTGACTGTTCTTGATCAAGAAGGCAGTGCTCGCGGGCTGCTCCGCAACCACTCCCCACCCATGCTTGGCGGACGCAAAGGCCAAGACGCTTTCTTTGCCACTCACCGGGTCACGCAGGATATCAACACCCGTGTCTCCACGCAGCAGCAGCCGGGTGATCGGGTTTTTCGAAAAGTCCACAATTTCTCCTTGAGGAGAAAATTTTGGATGGAAGGCGATCTGCCCTTTGTTGTCTATGATATAGACAACCCCTCCTTGGCCGATCCCGATATTTTTTGTCCATTCACTAAAAACGTCCAAGCGCGATTGCAGCAATAGAATGCCCAGCACTTTGTTATTCTTGTCTCGAATCGGGACTGCCACAGCAAAAACATTGTATTGTGGCGCGGCAGCTCTTTTATAAACCGGGGAAATATACGGCTCCCAGTTCCTGCTTACCCCTTGATACCAGTCGCGATAGGCGAAGTTTTTCCCCCTCGCTCCAGGAAGCTCCGGGATATCCAGCATCACCGTCCCACTGGCATCAGTCAGAAAAAGCCGGTCAATGAACGAGAAATTCGCCGGAATGTCTTCCAGGAATTCGCCCGCCTCGGCCCATTTTCCGTCGCCAATCAACTCGCGAACACGTGGCCGGATGGCGAGGGAAACACCGATGTCGATCAGACGATCGAATTTCTCAGATAAAGTGGCGGCTGCCAGATAGGAGATCGAAGCTCTTCTTGATAACGCGGCATCGGTAAGTTCCCGGTCAATAGAACGATAACCGAGCAAAGCCAGCAGGATGAAGGCCAACACAATCGCACCCAGCGTGGTGTGGACCGCCCATCTTTTTCCGGCCGCGTATAGTTCTTTAAGCGTCATTTTTCTCTCACTCGATCAGCGCTTTCCGAATCACTCCCGATGCTCTGGAGCATTTTCCTCTGAGGCAATGTGCTGCACATGATACTGAACCCGATTCAGTCATTATGCGCACATTCCTTCCGCCATCGGCTGTAGCTTGGATAATCACTTGCCATACTGCAATGCCCGCCATACTCATTACTCCTTCAATGCCAGCGTGAAGGTGCTGCCTTTGCCGTACTCGCTTCGGAAGGTGATCTTACCCCCCAGCAGCTCGGCAAGCTTCTGGCTCAGGTGCAATCCCAGTCCGGTGCCTTCGCGGCCCCGACTGGCCTGACCCACCTGCGTGAATGCTGCAAACAATTTTAGCTGGTCTTCCGGACGTATTCCTATCCCGGTGTCCTCCACGCTGAATTCAACCATTCTTCTCCCGTTCGCTTCGCCCGGGCTCACCTTCAGGTGGACACTGCCGCGCTCGGTAAACTTGATCGCGTTGTTGGCAAGATTGATGATGATCTGGCTCAACGCGCGGCGGTCGGCGCTGATGGTCAATGCCTGGTCGGGCAGGGTGACTTGCAAAGCGAGCCTCTTGCTTTCGGCCTGGGGACGCAAGGTTGTGACCACTTCCTCTACCACGGCTTTGCAGTCCGTGGTCTCGAATTTGAGTTCCACTTTGCCCGCCTCGATCTTGGCAAGATCCAGCAGGTCGTTGATGAGTGAAAGCAGGTGCCTGGCGCTGGACTGGATGGTCGATAGCTGTTTGTTCTGTTCCGCATTGAGTGGACCGGGGAGCTTCATCAGCAGCGTGCCGGTGAAGCCGATGATCGCGTTCATTGGCGTCCTTAGCTCGTGCGACATGGTGGCGAGGAAGCGGTCCTTGGCGAGGTTGGCGGCTTCGAGTTTTGCGTTGAGTAATTGGAGTTCTTCCCGGCTGCGGTTGAGCTCCTTATTGCGCTGAATAGCGGCGTCGTAGGTGGAGAGCAGCAGGTTGAGGATCTGCAGCCGGTCAGCGGTAATGAAGTGTTTCTGCCCGTTAAAAAAAACCTCCACACCCATGTTCCCCTGCTCCGTTTGGCGCACCTCGCGATTGATGAGCACGAACTTCACGCGGGCCAGCAAGTAATCCTCGTCGTACGGCTTGAGGATGAAGTTGTCCGCCCGGCACTCCAGGCCGCGAATCACATCGTTGGGATCAGACAGGGTGGTGACGAGGATGATCGGGATGTTGCCGAGGCTGGGGTCCGCTTTGACCCGGCGGGAGAGTTCGTAACCGTCCATTTCAGGCATGACCACGTCGCTGATGATGAGCGTTGGTTGCAGCTTGCGCGCCGCCTCGAGCGCTTGCCGGCCGTTGACCGCGGTCGCGACCCTATAACCCTGATCTTCGAGCAAATTCCTCAGTTGCTCAGCCTGAGTAGGGCTATCCTCGGCGATGAGGATTTTTATTCCCTTATTTTCGGTTTTTTCTCGCGATGTCATAGCTGGACTCTTTATGTTTTACGGGTTGAGCATTTCCGTTTTTTCGCTCATTTAACCAGACTTCCAAGCGCCGCGGCGATCTTGTCCGGCGAAAGTACATACGTCGCCGCGTCAAGATTGATGGCTTCACCCGGCATGCCGTGGACGACAGAAGAATCTTGATCCTGCGCAATGGTGACGGCGCCTTTTTCCTTCATCACCTTCAGCTCCTCGGAGCCATCTTTTCCCATGCCGGTAAGCAGCACACCGATTGCGTTGCGGCCCAATACCGTCGCCACAGAGCGAAACAGACACGATACCGACGGACGATGGCCGTTCTCGGGTTCATCGCTGCTCAGCGCTACCCTCCCGCCATGCTCCAGCTTCGCTTGAAACCCGTCCGGCGCAACGTAGGCGTGCCCGGGCAGCAGATACTTCCCATGGGTAGCCACATGAACCGGAAAACCGGACGATTGAGTCAGCCATTCGACGAGCCCCTCGGTAAATCCCGGGGCGATATGCTGAACCATAAGTATGGGAACGGAAAAATCCCGCGGAAGCCCGGATAGAATTGTTTTAAGCACAATCGGGCCGCCGGTCGACGCCCCAATCACCACAAGTTTGACTTCTGTCGGAGCGGTTTTCATCTCGACTTCCGATCGGGTCGGCGCGGCAGGAACTGCCGCTTGCTTCCTTGGCCAGCGTTTTACGACTTTGACTTCCGACATTAATTTGACGGTTTGCACAAGTGTCTTTGCCGCCGTTTCATGGCCGGCGCCGCCGATGCCGGTGGGCTTTTCCACTAAGGCAAGCGCGCCTGCCTCCAACACCCGGAATGCGGCGGCGACTTCGTTGCGCGCCGAGCTCCCGGATATGATCACTATGGGCGTTGGACAGGTCTCCATGATTCTCCGGGTGGCATCCAACCCGTTCATCTTGGGCATGTGAAAGTCCATGGTGATGACGTCCGGCTTTTCGCGTTTCACGGCTTGGAGCGCTTCCTCTCCATTGTTTACCGTTCCAATGACCTGGATATCCGGATCAGTGCCGAGGATATGCACGAGCAATTCCCGCACGACAGGCGAGTCTTCCACGACCAGCACTTTGATCTTGGCTCCTCTGCCCGTTCCGTTCATGCGAGTCTCCGGATAACTTCAAGCAAATTGCTCTGGTCGAAACTGCTCTTCACGATGTAAGCGTTGGCACCGACGTCTATGCCGCGCTCGCGGTGTTCGCGCGACTCGAGCGCCGTCACCAGAACCACTGGCAACTCCGAAAGTGCCTTGTCCGCCCTGATCTTCGCCGTGAGATCGAACCCGTCCATCCTGGGCATCTCGACATCCGAGACCATCAAGTCAAAGCCTTCCGTTCTTAATATCGTAAACGCGTCAATTCCATCCACTGCCGTCTCGACTCGGTAACCGGCGGATTCCAGAATATTCTTCAACAGCATCCTTGCGGTAATCGAGTCTTCCACCACCAGAATGGATTTTCTTTCCGCCTTGACCGTCTCCCTTGCAACTGCGGCTCGGGGCGGGGCGGCCGAGACCCTGACGGCGGACTCCATGAGATCGGGCACATTCAGGATGGGCACTACCTTGCCCGTTCCCAGGACAGTGGCGCCGGCGATGTTGCGCACGCGCGGAAGCTGGTTCCCGAGGCTTTTCACCAATACCTCCTGCTCGTCAAGAATTTCACTCACTAAGAATGCGATACGCTTCTCCGCTGAGCCTATCACGACCACCTGCGCGCCTGCAGTGGAATCGTCTTCCATTTCCTGGTGGGGAAGCTCCATTACCTCTCTCAATCGGATGAGTGAAATCGGTTGTCCGTTCAGCCGTATCGTCTCGCGGTTTTCCACCGTTTTGATCCCGTCTTTATTGACTCTCACCGCTTGCGCCACCTGCATCGTGGGAAACACAAAATGATGCTCATCTACGCGAACGTAAATTCCCCGGAACGTGGCGAGCGTCAACGGCAGGACAATCCGGAAGCTCGTTCCGAGATCGGGATGTGTTTCAAGAGAAATTACGCCGCCCAGTTTTTCCACCTTCTCCCGCACTATGGTGAGGCCCAGGCCTCTGCCCGAGACAGCGGTGATGATCGGACTGGTGGAAACCCCTGACTGAAAAATAAGCGACAGCGTCTCCCGCTCGTCGAGGTTCTGCGCGTCCTCCGCAGAAACGATGCCAAGCTTTTGCGCCGCTTCACGGACTTTCGCCACATCGATTCCCGCCCCGTCGTCCGCAACTAGAATCTCAATCTTGCCGCCATCTTTCTGGGCGATGGCAAAAGTGATCGTTCCCCGGCGCGGCTTCATTTTTCGTTCACGCTCCCCCGGGCTTTCGATGCCGTGATTAATGCAGTTTCGGACTAGGTGAATGAGGGGGTCTTTCATCTCTTCCAGGATGCGCCTGTCAATTTCGATCTCTTCCCCTTGAACGAGGAGCTCGACTTCCTTGCCCTGGTCACGGGAGAGATCCCGGACCAATTTCGGGAACACCTCCAGAGCCGACGAAAAAGGCAGCATCAAGACTTTTTTCATGTCATAGAGGAGGTTGTCCACCATTCCGCCAAGAAACCTGTGATCGCGCTCGGCCGACCGTTTCAGCGCCGCCAGTTTGCCCTCGAGAGATTTAACAAAAGCGTTGCCCCATTCCAGGAATTCGAGCAGCTTGCGCACCTGTGGACCCGTTTTCCCAAGTCCGTTTCGTGATCCCTCTCGTTCTAGCCGTTGCTGAATGATTCTCGCCTCGGGGTCGATTTTCGCCTGCTGCTGGTTCCATGCGGCAAGCGCGGCATGGATTTCCCGAATTTCCGCGGTGCGCTGATCCGCTGCCTGCTTCGCCGAGAGCAGCTCCTCGATCTGGAGCAGCAGCGAGTCCAACTTTGCCGTTGATATTCTCACCGTATCGGCCGGAACAACTTTCTCTTCGACCATAGGCTGGTAAGACGCTGCCGGGGATATGGCTCCTGTTCCGGCATGTTTCGATTGTTCCCGAGGAGTTGGCGCTGGAACGCCTTTGAGTGCACCGTCCAGATGTTGGATCAGTTCCGCAACCCATGATTTTTCCGGGCCAGAAGGTTCGTTTCCGGCGGATGAGAGAAGTTTGCCGAGAGTGTCCACGGTGTTGTGAAGCAAATCGAGCAGCGTTGGCGACAAAGCGATGTCTTGGCGCTTCAAGGCTGAAAACACACCCTCTAGCGCTTGGCAGAGCGCCTCGATCACGGTTAAGTTGACCGCACGTGCGGCGCCTTTCAAACTGTGCGCCTCGCGAAATACGATCTCGATGATGCCCATCCGCGCTTCCGCGCTCGATGCTTTCTCCAGCTCTATCAGACCGGAAGACAGGGCCTGGATATGCTCTCCCGCTTCAACCTTGAAAGTTGAGAGTAGTTTTTTCAGAAAGTCATCGCGTTCCTTTTTCATGCGCGGTCTACACCCGATATTGTTCCACCAACTGCTTGAGCTTCTGCCCCAGCCCGTGGAGATTGTGTGCGGCAGTCTCCGCCTGTTTCGTGCTCGCTACGTTCTGCGTGCTCGCCTGCTTGATGTTCTGCATCGCCAGGACCACCTGGTCCATGCCTACCGACTGCTGCTGCGCCGAGGCCGCGATCTGGGTCGCCGCCTGCGCCGATTCGACAATACTCTCGGCCAATAACCGGATCGATTCGCCCACCTTCTCGGAGAGCTTCACGCCGGCCTCCACCGCCTTGCTTCCCTGCTCGGTCGCCATCACGGCACCGCTCGTCGCTTTCTGGATGTCCCCCAGGATCGTCCGCACCTGCGCAGTGGCCTGCTTGGACTGCTCTGCCAGGCTCTTCACCTCCTGCGCCACCACCCCAAACCCCTTGCCTTGCTCTCCCGCTTTCGCCGCCTCGATGGCAGCGTTGACCGCAAGCAGGTTGGATTGTTCTGCAAGGTCATTCACCGTGGCAATGATCTCCCCGATGGCCTGGCTTTGTTCACTGAGCCGCACGATGCTCTCGGCAACCGATTCCATCTGTTCTTGGATGCGCTGCATTGCCTCGATCGACTCCTCCACTGACTTCCTGCCGCTTTGCGATATTTGCGCCGTTTTCTGCGCGGTCTCGGAAACGTATTTGGCTTTTTGGGTGGAAACTTGGGCCGTCTGTTTGACTTCCTCCACCGTAGCGGTGGTTTCGCTCACCGCTGAGGCCGTCTCCGCTGACCCGGAAGCGACTTGCGTGGTAGAGGCCGTGATTTCGCTTGCGGAAGAAGCAAGAACATTGACGCCTTCACTGATTTCCCGCGTCACCTCGCGCAGATTTGCCACCATGCGGCGGAATGTCTGCATCAGAACCCCCACCTCGTCCGCCCGGCTGTCGTCGGGAAGACTGATGGTCAGGTCTCCGGCCGCAACGCGCTCGGCGGCCTCCGAGATTTCCTTGAGCGGGCTGGCAATGATTCGATTCAGGAACATCGCCATGGCAATGCCCAGTAGCACCGCAGCAAAAGCCGCTATCCCGAAAACGCGCACCGATTCCCCTGCCGTTTGCTCGGACTGAGCCAGCGCCACCTTGGCCGATTTTTCAGTTTCGTTAACCAGTTCATTGGCAATGGATTTCATCTTCGTGTTGCGTTCGGTCTGAACTCCAACGGCTAATTTCTTCGCCTCGTCGGTCTTTCCTGCATAAATCAAGGGAATGGTCTGGGTTTCCTGCGTCTCCTGATAGACCTTTTGGATAGCGGTGAATTCTTCAAGCATTGAGTGACGCTTTGGATGGTCTTTGTTACGCCCCATCAGGCGTGGCAACGTCTCTCTAATCTCCTTGGAGCGCTCTTTGATATCATTGTCCAAGGCCTCCTGATCGGCCCTTCCGGTCAGCAAAATCATAGCAAACAGATCTCCGCGTATTGCGTTCTGGTTGGACCGGATATCCTTGATTTCCAAGGCATCGGCGAACTCCTGTTGGTACAGGCTTTTCTGAGATTCCTGTATCTCCGTAATGCCCTTGTAGGCCGTCACTGCCACGATAGCCAGCAGCATAATCATCAGGCCAAAACCGGCAAAGAGCTTGCCCCGTGTCGAAAGATTAAGAAACCATTGCATGGTTCGTCCCTCCTTCAATCCTGCAAAAAACCAGCCGTATAGGGTGCGCTTGCGCGCCCTACACGGCTACCTGTTCATGCACGATAATTTTCCTGTCCAACAAAAGTTTTTCTGCATCCAAAATCACGACTTGATCCTTGGTAATACCCCTGAGGTATTCTTCCCGGATGCCGGTCAACGTTGGGAGCGAGGGCTGGAGCTCACTTATCGAAACGTTGCGCGCACCGATAATCATGTCCGCCAGAATTCCATATTCCATGGAGCCGGAATGAATAATGATGACCTTGTTGAGGTCGGTCAGGCCCTTTTCCGGAAGATCAAAGAATTTCTTGATATCAATAACCGAGAGAATTTGCCCCCGCACATTGATGACGCCCAGCACGAACGGCGGCGTACACGGCAGTGGTGTGAGTTCCTTCAGCGGATAAACTTCGCGAACATAGGCCGACTCGATACCGTACTTCTCGTATGCCAGCGCAAACTCGACCACCACGATGTTGTCTTCGGGCACCAGATTCCGTTTCGGCTCCTGTGCCAGCGCCTGGGCCCTGGCCTTAAGGATTTTCTTCTTTTCCTGCGGCCCTGGCGCCCACCCTTGCTCAATGGCTGTCCGGGCGGATTCCAGGCGGCTGTGGACGTCACGCCAATCAACGATAGTTGCCTGTTTGGATCGCTTCGTGCTCTTTGTAATCTTCATACCAGTGCCTCGCTCGAAATCGTGGATCGGATGATCTCGATGAGCCTTCCGGCGGTAATGCCTTCGGACTCCGGCAATATATTTTCCTGCCGGACCGCGCTTAATAGGGACAGCGCATTATCAAAATGCCGTTGTGATTCTTTAAGCTTGCCTTGCCGCCGGGTCAGATTTCCCAAGGCAAAATGTGCCAGCACAAAATTCTGATCGAGATAAAGGGCACGCCTCAGTATCGTGACGGCTTCTTCAACCTTACCTTGCTCCTGAAGTATGGTCGCGAGTAGATAACACCATCCCGGATTCAACTTGTCGGCCGCGACCGCTTTTTTACACCACTCCAGCGCATCGCCGAGACAACCTTGGTTGGCATAAATCCGCGCCAAAAGCCCCATCGCCTTGGCGTCACTTTGGCCCAGTGACAACCACATCCTGATTTTCCCGGCGGCGTCCGAATACCGACCTTGTTCATACAGCGTCTCCGCTTCCTCATAGGGGGTTTGCGGGGCTGGCGTCTTTTGTTCCTCAGCTTCTAATTGGTGGAATTCTCTATTTATCTTCTGGATAGCTTCCGGCTCCGGAACGGACTCGAAGACTGGCTGCAGCGGCGCCACCGGCTCCTCAACTGGTCTAACCGAGGGCATTTCCACCGTTTGCCCTATCCTCACCGGATTGCTGTCTTTTTTATAGAGGATCGCCCCGGGGAAATTGGCGGTCACAAACTGCGAAAAAAGGACATGAGAGGTTTCAGTCGGGCTGACAATCAGCCATCCCCCCTCCATCAAGGCGCGATAAAGATTCTGCGCGACTCTTTTTGCGCGCTGGGGTTCGAAATACATCAGCACGTTGCGGCAAAAAATAATATCCATCGCATTGGTGTTGTTTTCCAGAGATGGATAAACATCGTCCGCCAGATTGAGATAAGAAAACGTAACCATCTCCTTGACATGAGCGGGGACCTCATACTTCCCGTCCTTGGTCTTTTTGAAATATCGCTCTTTCAATCCCGGAGCGGTATCGCGAAACGACCATTCCTTGTACACGCCTTGCGTCGCTTTGCGCAGAAAACGAGGGTTGATATCCGTCGCCAAAATCGTAATGTTCCACTCCTTCAAATCGGGAATCATCTTTCCAAGCAGGATGGCGATGGAATAAGGCTCTTCGCCGGTGCAGCAGCCTGCGCTCCAGATTCTCAGCCGCCGCTCGGTTCCGCGACGGGAGCGAATTAATTCCGGGAGAATGTATTGTTCGAGACCGTCAAAGCTGTTCTTCTCACGGAAGAAATAAGTTTCACCAACGGTAAGATGGCTTGCGAGAATCTCCGTCTCGCGCCTGGTTAGCGCTGACGATAGAAGCCATTGGACGCACGACTTAGTGTCCGCGAAATCGAACTCGCCGCTGGCTGACTCAATTGCGCGCTCCAGATCCGGCCAGCGCTCTCTCGGGAAGTGCAAGCCTATGCGGGCAGCGAGAAATTCGCTGAATTGGGCGAGTAACGGATTGGGAAGAGTTTGGCCCATTTCCTGTCCTCAGGCATTCTCCATGGCATCTTCCAAGGATTGCGCCTCTTCCAGGGAAAGAAAGCTGTTGAGATCGTGGATCAGAATCATGCCGTCTTTAAGCTTTGCCACGCCTTTCACATATTCCGTACCCGGAACAATCGCCTCGGCCGCAGTTATATCCTGCTCGGCACATTCAACGACGCCGATCACCGCGTCGACTACAAGCGTAACAGGCCGCCTTGATGTGTGAGCAATGATAAGCTGGTCACTCAGAGTTATTTCCCGTGCGGGCAAGCGGAACCGCTTGCGGATATCCGCAACAGGAATAATTTGTCCCTGGACGTTGACTACGCCGGCGATAATATCCGGAGCATTTGGCAAGGGAGTTACTTCAACTGTGCGAACCACTCTTTCTACGGCGGAGAGGGGCAGCGCGTAGCGCTGTTCATCGAGTGTCAAGACGACGAGTGGACTCGTAGTTTCCATAAGATACGCAAAGATAATTTCAGCATCAGTCGCGTGTGCATTGCTCGCGGGAAAACCCCGGCTCCGAGAAGTCAGGGGACAGCATACTTATTCTCTGCGGCGTCGAACGACGCCCTGGATGCGGTTTTCGCCAGCGTTTTGAAAAGATGGGATACGTGGGCGCCTCCTTTTGTCGCGCGCTGCCTACGGAGATGGTTGGAGAATAGTCCAACCGCGCGGCTTGGCCCCCTGCGCATCCTTGGGTACGTGCGGAATGTGCGGGGTTGGCTTTCCCCACTACTTCCTACGGCTCGTAGACGTAGGGGACAACGGACGCTCTCGTTCCAAAGCAGGGCGGTACCGTCCAGGTTCTTGCCGGTGATGGAGTATTCGGTGGATGCTTGCAGGATGTTGGCGATGAGATTACCCGCGCTCGCGGCATCGCCAACTCTGGCTGCAACAAAAGGTTTGGTCGCCATTTCCGTTCTCCTCCGCGCCGTATCGGTTTTTTGCAACGCCGCTTGAGCGCGTGCTGAATCGTACATTTCAAGGGACTATCTATTGAAGTCTGTCCCCATTAGGTCTTGAGTATCGCCTCGCGATCTGTTTGAGTTTCAAATCATAAACGTAAATGTACACCTTAAAGTTTATTATTACTTCGCATTTATCAATAAAGCAAGAACATTTGCTCGCTGGCTTTTTATTAATTGATCAGGTACACACGGCTTGATGCTTAAAGCCGTGTGGCTAGGGCCGAATGGCTCTAGCGGCTGGAACGGCGAGAAAAAATCACCGCCGCCTGCGAGCGGCGGCTGACGCGCAGTTTCTGGAAGGTATTGCTGAGATAATTTTTGACGGTCTTGTCGCTGAGGCTGAGAATAGCGGCGATTTCCTTGTTGGTTTTGCCTTGCGCCACCAGCGCGAGCACACGCTGTTCCTGAGGCGACAGGGGGTCATGCGCTGCATCCGGCGCAGACAATTTGCGCATCTGTTCAATGATGACGCGGATTGCCGCCGGATCAAGGATCGACTTGCCCGACACCACCTCTTTGACTGCGCGTACCAGGGATTCTCCGCCGATCTCCTTCTGCAAGAACCCGTCCGCACCCGCGAATACAGCGGCAAGTATGGCTTCATCATCCTGGTACGATGTTAAAAACAGCACACGCGTCTCGGGACACGCGGCGAGAATTTCCCGGCATGCTTCAACGCCGCTGCCGTCGGGAAGACGCACGTCCATCAGAATGACATCGGGTTTCAGACGCGTCGCTTCCGCTACTGCGCCGGCCACGCTCCCGGCCTCGCCGACAACCTCAATGCCCTCCGACCGGTTGAACAGCTCGCGCAGACCCATGCGCACGATCTCGTGATCATCCACCAGCAACAGATGTATGGACGAGGTTGATGAGGTTTCAGGGGGAGGCATCGGTATGCTCCGCAGGGATATCCAGCACGATCCGCGTGCCGTGCCCGGTTTCGGAATGGATATCGAGCTTTGCCGCTAGCTGGTTTGCGCGCGCCTCGATGTTTCGCAGTCCCTGGCCGCGTACGTGGGCCTCCTGGAGGTCAAACCCGGCCCCGTCATCTTCCACGATAAGACGTACTCCGTCGTGATGAGGCTGCAGCGACACCAATCCGCTGCGGCCTTCGGAATGGCGCAGGCTGTTGCCAATCGCTTCGCGCGTGATGTTCAGTACGTGGGGCGCTGC
Source organism: Gammaproteobacteria bacterium (assembly GCA_041495205.1). Classification (GTDB taxonomy): domain Bacteria; phylum Pseudomonadota; class Gammaproteobacteria; order Burkholderiales; family JAHFRG01; genus JAHFRG01. The sequence continues at coordinate 11,740 of JBGQCF010000030.1, read as the reverse complement.
GTCGTCTGACAAACGCGATACCGCCATCGCGTCAATTTCGAACCGGAACCGCAGCGAGTGCGCATTTCGCATCGTCTTGGCGAGCGCGGTCAGCTCGGCACGGAATTGTGGCCCGGTCAAAAGCTGCGGCACCGATCCGATGATATGTTTGCGCACCTCCCTGATTACTTCGTTCAGACCCGCGATCGCATCCGAAATTTTCCTCTCCGCCCCAATCGCGTGCTCTGCGGCGAGCCGTTGCGCTTCTTCCAGGCCAAGGCCGATGGCGTAGATTTCCTGCACGATGCCATCGTGCAGGTCCCGGGACAGCTGCTCCCGTTCTACGAGCGCAGAGCGCAGCTGTTGTTCACTATCCTGCAGTGCCCGCTCCGCCAGTTTGCGCTCGGTGATGTCGCGGGTAAAGCATTGCGAGTGGATGAAACGGCCGTCTTCCCACAGTGCATTGGAGTCTATCCGCACATACCGAAATGAGCCGTCCTTGCACCGAAGCGTGGCTTCGTAGTCGTGCAGTGTCTCATTCCGTTTCAGCCGCTGAAGAATGTCGTTGATTATGTCTATATCAGTGTGGAACTCGGTAATATTGTGTCCAATATACTCGTCGGGCGTGTATCCGAGCATGATCATTTCCGTCTGATTCGCCCAAAGAATGGTTCCGTCCAGACTCACCCAGTGCATGCCAATTGTTGCGTTCTCGATAAAATCGACCAGTTCTTGCCGGCTACGGCGTATTTCCTCATCCGCCCGCTTGCGCTCGATGGCGATGCTCGTTAGATGTGTCATGCGTTCGATCAATTCGAAATCGGCCGCATTGGGAGTGCGCGGTTCGCGGTAATACAGCGCGAAGGTACCGAGCACCCGGCCGTCGTCCGACCGGATCGGCGTGGACCAGCAGGCGCGCAGTCCGTGTCGCAATGCGAGCGCGCGGTAATCGGTCCACAGCGGGTCGGTGGCGATATCGCTGACGATCACTTGCTGGTTGCGGTACGTCGCGGTTCCGCACGAGCCGACGTTCGGCCCGATCGCCATGCCGTCGATGGCGCGAATGTAGTCATCCGGCAGGCTGAGCGCCGCACCGTGCCGCAGGTGCACGCCATCCGCATTGAGCAACAGGATGGAACAAAGCATGCCGCTGGAGAGCGTCTCGACAGTTCGCGTGACCGCTTCGAGGACTGCGGCGAGCGGTGTGCCTGACGCTATCGATTCGAGCAAGCTTTTTTCTCCAGCCAGCAGCGCTTCCGCCCGCTTGCGCTCGGTCACGTCGCGGATGGCGCTCGAGACCAGAGTTCCTTCCTCAGTTTCCAGCGGGCTCAGGCTAATTTCTATCGGAAACTCGGAACCGTCTTTTCGCTGACCATAGAGCTCGAGGCCGACGCCTATCGGGCGAACTCTTGGATCTGCGAAAAACCCGTTTCGATGCGCGGGATGTTTATCACGGTAGCGTTGGGGGATCAGCATCTCGACTCTTTGCCCGACAAGCTTCTCCCGCATGTAGCCGAACAGCTTCTCCGTTTGCGAGTTGACTAGAACAATCTGTCCCTCGCGATTGACGATGACCATCGCGTCGGGTGCGGACTCGAGCAGCCCCTTGAATTTCTGTTCTGCTTTCTTGCTCTCGGTGATGTCGCGGATAAAGCATCTGGTGTGGATGAAATGGCCGTCTACCCACAGCACGTTTGAGTCTATCAGCACATACCGAAAAGAGCCGTCCTTACACCGAAGCCTGGCTTCGTAGTCGTGCAGTGTTTCATTCCGTTTCAGCCGGTGGAGACAGTTGTTGATTACGTCAATATCAGCGCTGAACTCGGTGATATGGTGTCCAATATACTCGTCGGGCGTGTATCCGAGCATGGTCATTACCGTCTGGTTCGCCCACTGAATGATTCCGTCCTGATTTATCCAGTGCATGCCAATTGTTGCGTTCTCGATAAAATCGACCAGTTCTTGCCGGCTACGGCGTATTTCCTCATCCGCCCGCTTGCGCTCGGTGATGTCACGCGCAATTTTCGAAGCACCGATTATATTTCCCGTCGCATCCTTTATCGGTAAGACGGTAAGGGATACGTCAATGCGCCGGCCGTCCTTCCGAACGCAGCAGGTTTCGTAGTGTTCGATGCGCTCGCCCCCCTTGATGCGGGCGATGCACTGTGACTCCTCATCAGGGTATTCAGGCGGAATCAAAAGGGTCACTGGCCGGCCAATCATCTCTGTTGCGGAATAACCGAAAATGTGCTCTGCGCCGGTGTTCCAGCTGGTCACGGTGCCTTCAAGGTCTTTGCTGATTATGGCGTCGTCCGATGACTCGACGATCCCCGCCAGATGGGCACGTGTGACCCCCGCCCATTTGCGAGCGGCATCGCCAACTCCGGCTGCGCTCCTCTGTGCTGTATCGGTTTTTTGCAACGCCGCTTCAGCACGCCCGCCCTTTGATTTTTTAAGCGACACTTTGTTGAGGTCGGTTTTCATATGATTTGATTACGCCCTTGTAGATATCGAAGATTACGCAATGCAGGGATTAACGAAGTGAGCAATCATGATCCAAACCGCCTCCCTGCGTATCATCCACTGATATCAGTATAGACGGTTTTACGGCCGCAAACTCCGCCGTTATGGCGGTCCTTAATGGGTAATAAAAAACCTGCAATTTCCAGTACGGGAATATCAGCCCTTTACTCGGACGATTCTCACCACTTCGGGAATTTTGCGCAAGCTCCTCATCAATTGGGCGAGATGCATGCGGTTTGTGACCTGCAAGGTAAAATGGATGGTGGTATAGGCGCTGCTCTCGCCTTCTTCCATGCTGATGTTGTCAATGTTGGAGCCGGCTTCGGCGATTTCCGCCGCAACCTTGGCCAAAACCCCGCGCTGGTTGGCCACCGTCAACTCGATGCTCACGTCAAACGGCTTGCTGGTTTCGGGGTCCCATTCCACATCCAGGATTTTTTCCGGTGGAGCGTGAATTTTGGCAATCACCGGGCAATCGTGGGTGTGAATTATCATCCCCTGGCCTTTCTTGATGTAGCCGATAATCGGGTCGCCGGGGATCGGCCGGCAACACTTGGCGAATTGCACCGCCATGCCCTCGGTGCCGCGGATGGTCACGGTGCCGGGGATTTTTTTGCCTTCCCTGGTCAAAGGACCGCCTAATGACAGCAGGCGTCTTGCCACCACCACCGCGAGGCGTTTTCCCAAGCCGATGTCGGCGAGGATTTCCTCCCGGGATTTGGCGCCGCTGTCGCGCAGCAGCTTGTTCCAATGGCTATCGTCAATTTTTACCTTGTCCGGCTTAAGCCCGGTGAGCGCCTGGTTCAGAAGCCGCTCACCTAGACGCACCGATTCTTCGTAGTGCATGGTTTTGAGGAAATGCCGTATATGCGAGCGCGCCTTGCCGGTTACCACAAAACTCAGCCACGAAGGATTGGGTTTGGCATGCGAGGCGGTGATGATTTCAACGCGCTCGCCGCTTTTGAGTTCGGTGCGCAGCGGCATCAGTTCGTGGTCTATTTTAACCGCGATGCAGCGGTTGCCGATGTCGGTATGCACGCTGTACGCGAAATCCACTGCGGTGGCGCCGCGCGGCAGCGCCATGATCTGGCCTTTGTGCGTGAACACGTAAACTTCGTCGGGAAAGAGGTCCACCTTGAGGTGCTCCAGGAACTCCACCGAATCGCCGCTCTCCGATTGGATCTCCAGCAGGTTTTGCAGCCATTGATGGGTGTTCTGCTGCAACTCGTTGAGCGACGCCTCGGAACTTTTATAAAGCCAGTGCGACGCTACCCCGGCCTCGGCGATGCGGTTCATGTCCAGCGTCCGGATCTGCACCTCGATGGGCGTGCTGAACGGGCCGAACAGCGTGGAGTGCAGCGATTGGTAGCCATTGGCCTTGGGGATCGCGATATAGTCCTTGAACTTGCCTGGAATCGGTTTGTACAAGCCGTGCAGCGCGCCTAAGGCCAGATAGCAGGCCGCAACGTCTTTTACCGTGATGCGGAAACCGTAGACATCGAGCACTTCCGAAAAAGACAGTGATTTTTCCAGCATTTTCTTGTAAATGCTGTAGAGGTGCTTTTCGCGCCCGGTGATCTGAGCTTCAATCCCCGCTTTCTGCAGGCACTGGTTGATGGAATCCAGAATCTTGCCGACCACTTCGCGGCGGTTTCCCCGCGCCGCCTTGATCGCCTTGCTGAGCACCCGGTAGCGGATGGGATAGAGATAGCGGAAGGCAAGGTCCTGCAATTCCTGATAAATGGTATTGAGGCCCAGGCGGTTGGCAATCGGCGCATAGATCTCCATGGTTTCGCGCGCGATGCGACGGCGCTGCTCTGCGTGCATCACGTTGAGAGTGCGCATGTTGTGCAGCCGGTCGGCAAGCTTGATCAAAATCACGCGCACATCGCGCGCCATCGCCAGGAGCATCTTGCGGAAGTTTTCCGCCTGTGCCTGTTCCTGGGTCTGGAACTCGATTTTGTCGAGCTTGCTCAAGCCGTCCACTAGCTCCGCCACCGGCTTGCCAAATCTCCTGCCGATTTCGTCCTTGGTGACGTGCGTGTCCTCCATCACGTCGTGCAGCAGCGCGGCGGTGAGCGCCTGCGGGTCAAGATGCCATTGCGCGAGGATATTGGCTACGGCGATGGGATGGGAGATATACGGGTCGCCAGTCTTGCGGAACTGGCCTTGATGGGCGGTTTCGCTGAAGTGGTAGGCCGACTCGAGTTGCGCGATGTCCTCCGACTTCATGTAGCCGGATAATTCCTTGAACAAAATCTCCGCATCGGACATGCCAGGTTCCTCGATGCAGCTTGCGAGTTCCGAGTCCGGCCATTCCTCGAAACTCGGCGCTCGAAACCGCGGTTTAGGTTTGCGTTTTGTGCAGGATATCCACGCCGACCAGACCTTGCGCAATCTCGCGCAGCGCAATTACCGTGGGCTTGTCTTTATTGGCTTCCACCATCGGGCTCGCCCCGGTGGCGAGCTGCCTGGAGCGGTAGGTCGCGGCCAAAGTCAGTTCAAACCGATTGGGAATCCTTTTCAAACAATCATCAACAGTAATGCGTGCCATACTTCCTCTTTCCAATCACTTCAGGTGGTTAATCAAATCCCGGTGACGCTCAAGCTGAGGCTTGAGTTTAAGCCGGTTACTGCGGACGATGCAGATGAGCTCCTGCGCCGCCTGCTCAAACTTGTCGTTAATAATAACATAATCAAACTCATCTACATGGCTCATTTCGGCGCGCGCGGCCTTAAGGCGGCTTGCGATGACCTCGGGGCTGTCCTGAGCGCGCGCTTTCAGCCGCTCTTCCAGCGAGGCAAGCGAAGGCGGCAGGATGAAAATGCCGACTGCATTGGGGAAAATCCTGCGCACCTGTTGCGCGCCTTGCCAGTCTATTTCCAGCAGGATGTCATGGCCGTCCTGCATTGCGCGCTCAATCCAGCTTTTCGAAGTGCCGTAGCTGTGGCCATGCACTTCGGCGTGCTCCAGAAACTCGCCGTGTTTGAGCAGGTCCGCGAATTTCTGTTGCGAAACGAAATTGTAATGCTTGCCGTTGTCTTCGCCGGGGCGCGCCGGGCGCGTGGTGTACGAGACCGATTTGCGCAACTGATTATCAGTTTTCAGGAGCGCGCGCACCAGGCTGGTTTTGCCTGTGCCGGAAGCTGCGGTGACAACGAAGAGGACGCCGGTCATGATTCAGTGAGAAGTAAGGGGTAAGGAGTAAGGGGTAAAAAAGCGAAGACAAAAGTTTTGTCCATGTTAATTAAACCTTCGCCGGAACACGCCTCACCCCTCACGCCTCACTCCTCACTCGATGTTTTGAATCTGTTCGCGCATCTGTTCGATCAGCACTTTAAGTTCCATCGCCACTCGCGAGATTCCCATGTCCACCGATTTCGAGCCTAAGGTGTTGGCTTCGCGGTTCAATTCCTGCATCAGGAAATCCAGGCGCTTGCCCACCGCGCCACCGCGGTCCAGGGTTCTTTTGGTTTCGCCAAGATGGGTGGAAAGACGCGTCAGTTCCTCGTCTATATCTATTTTTGCGGCAAACAGCGCGAATTCCTGGCGGATGCGGTCGTCCTCGGGATTGATGAGCGCTTCCTGAAGGCGGCTACCGAGCTTTTCCCGGTAGGCGGCCATGATTTCGGGGATGCGCGGAGCCACCCCGGCCACCAGCTGCTCCATTTTTTCGATGCGCTCAAGCAGCAATGCCTTGAGTTTTTCGCCTTCGCGGCTGCGCGTCAGGTTGAGCTCATGAAGCGCGTTTTGCAGCAGCGCGATGCAGGTATCGCGCAAGCTTTCCGCCGACAGAAAGTCGCCGCCGAGCATGCCCGGCCAGCGCAGGACGTCTCCGGCGCTCAGGCTGTCGGCACCCGGCAGCGCGGCATGTACCTTGAGATTTAATTCCACAAGTTGTTTCAGCAAATCGGTGTTGAGCTGCGGCGCTTGCGGCGCATCGCTTGAGCGATCGAAGCTTAAACGGCACTCCACTTTGCCGCGGCCCATACTGTTGACAATGACCTCGCGCAGCGCCGGCTCGAGCAATCGCAGTTCTTCCGGCAGCCGCAACTGAATGTCCAGATAGCGGTGGTTGACCGAGCGCAATTCCAGGTTCAATGCGCCCTGTTCCAGTTCCTTGGTGGCGACCGCAAAACCGGTCATGCTGTGGATCATTCGCTATCCTCAACAGTGCTTTACTTTAACCGCGCAAATACCGACAATGAAGGTCATTTCAAAACGATAGCATATCCTTATTAGGCATGACTTCACAATCCAATGTGCCGCTTCCCGACGGTTACCAGCTGCTGAATTACCGCATTGACAGGCAATTGAGCCGCGGCGGCTTCAGCGTGGTTTACCGCGCCTACGACGAACGCAACAAACTTGTCGCCATCAAGGAGTATCTGCCGAGCGCGCTGGCGCTGCGCACGAAGGGCTACGCGGTGCATGCCATTTCCGAAGACAACCAGGCGGTTTTCCGCTACGGCATGCGCTGTTTCTTCGAGGAAGGCAGGGCCTTGGCACGCATCGTTCATCCCAACGTGATTCGCGTTCTGAATTTCTTCCGCACCAACGAAACTGTATACATGGTGATGCAATACGAGCGCGGCAGGACTTTGCAGGACCAAATCCAGTCGCACAAGCAAACTATCAACGAGAATTTCATCCGACAGGTGTTCGGCCATTTGCTGAACGGCCTGAGGGAAGTGCATACGCACAAGCTGCTGCACCTGGACATCAAGCCGGCGAACATCTACCTGCGCGCGGATGGCTCGCCGCTGCTGCTCGATTTCGGCTCGGCGCGCCAGACTTTGACGCGCGACAGCCCCAACCTGAAACCGATGTACACGCCCGGCTTCGCGCCCCCCGAGCAGTACCAGGGTATGGAATTGTTGGGGCCATGGAGCGACATCTACAGCGTCGGCGCCAGCATCTTTTCCTGCCTCGCCGGCGCAGCCCCGCAGCCCGCAGATGCCCGGATGTATGAGGACAAGCAGGAATCGGCGCAGAAAATCTGGCACGGCCAATACTCTGATGAGTTGCTGGAGATCATAGACTGGTGCCTGCGTCTCGATCCGCAGGAGCGCCCGCCCAGCGTGTACGCCCTGCAAAAAATCTTGCTGCATAAACCCCGCAAGAAGCCACATAAAGACAATTTCCTGGTAAGCCTGCGCAAGACGCTCCACCTGAGCGGCCGCTAAAGCATGAAGTTCACCATTTACCAGAAAAGCCGCATCGGCGGCAGGAAGTACAATCAAGACCGCATGGCCTATTCCTACAGCCGCAATGCGCTGCTGATGGTGCTGGCTGACGGAATGGGCGGGCATTTGCACGGGGAAGTAGCTGCGCAGCTGGCGGTGCAGCTTATCGCCGAGAGTTTTGAAAAACAGGCCAACCCCAAGCTCAAGGAACCGCAGTTGTTTCTCAAGTATGCATTTGATACTGCGCACCAGGCGATTTTGAGCTACGCCAGCAATCATCATTTGCAGGATTCGCCGCGCACAACCTGCGTCGTGTGCATCGTGCAGGATGAGACCGCTTACTGGGCGCATGCCGGGGACTCGCGCTTGTATTTTTTCCGCGGTCCTAAACTGATTAAGCGTACACGCGACCACTCCAAATTGCAGTATATGCTGGACAATGGCAGCATCAACCCCGAGCAGGCCGTGGATCACCCCGAGCGCAACAAAATCTACAGTTGCCTCGGAGGATTCATGCAGCCGGAAGTGGAACTGTCGAAGAAAACGCCGGTACGGAACGGCGATACCTTTTTATTGTGCAGCGATGGCCTGTGGAGCCCGCTTTCCGACGAAGAGATCCTCGCTGCCATCTCCAGCTATCCGGTGATCCAGGCGGTGCAGCACCTGATGAACCAGGCGGAGTCGCGCGCGGGCGAGAAGAGCGACAATATCAGTGCCATCGGCATGACTTGGAGCGCGGAAGGACGCGAGGCGCCCACGATTGAAGTTTCCACTCAGACCATGCCGCTTAATACGTTCACGACACAAATGAGCGGCTTTGACAGCGGGCGCGATGCTCCAGCCGTCACCGACGAGGAAATCGAGCAGGTGATTACCGAAATCCAGCAAACCATCGAGAAATACTCCAAATAACCATGCGCTCAGGCAAACGCAAGCCCGGTGAGTTGCGCGAAGTGAGGATTACCCGCAATTACACCAAACATGCGGAAGGCTCGGTGCTGATCGAGTGCGGCGAAACCAAGGTGATTTGTACCGCGAGCGTGGACGAAAAAGTGCCGCCATTCCTGAAAGGAAAAGGCCAGGGCTGGGTGACTGCCGAATACGGCATGCTGCCGCGCTCCACCGGCATTCGCACCCAGCGCGAAGCCGCACGCGGCAAGCAATCGGGGCGCACACATGAAATCCAGCGGCTCATCGGGCGCGCATTGCGAGCGGTGGTGGATTTGCAAAAGCTGGGCGAGCGCACCATCCAGGTTGATTGCGACGTTATCCAGGCGGATGGCGGCACCCGTACCGCGAGCATCACCGGCGCCTTTGTGGCATTGCATGATGCGGTGGGCAAACTGCTGAAGCAGAAAACCATTGCTTCCTCGCCGCTCACTGATTTCGTCGCCGCGGTTTCGGTTGGCGTGTATCAAGGAAGGCCGGTGCTCGATCTCGATTACCGGGAAGATTCGGCTTGCGATACCGACATGAACGTGGTGATGACCGGAAGCGGCGGCCTGGTCGAAGTGCAGGGCACCGCCGAAGGCGAGCCGTTCAGCCGCGAGCAGATGGACGCCATGCTCGATCTGGCGCAATCCGGGGTCAAACAGCTTATCGCCAAACAGAAAGCGGCGTTGAAAGTCAAATAATTTAACCACAGAGGCACAGAGGCACAGAGAAAAGCAAGAACAAAAATTATCTTGTATTAAAAACAGGTAGTGATGACAACTGCGGCACTAGATCTGCTTCTAACTCCAGTATGTTTTTCTCGTTATGGTTTTCTCTGTGCCTCTGTGTCTCTGTGGTGAAAGTTTGTAATGAAAAAGATCGTGATAGCCAGCAACAACCCCGGCAAGCTGCGCGAGATTAAGGAGCTGCTTGCCCCGCTCAAAATTGAGGTTGTGCCGCAGTCTGCTTTCAATATCCCCGAAGCGGACGAGCCGCATGCGAATTTCATGGAAAATGCGCTCAACAAGGCGCGCCATGCCAGCCGGTGCAGCGGACTGCCGGCGCTCGCCGACGATTCCGGAATTTGCGTGGATGTTCTGAACGGCGGGCCCGGGGTGCTTTCCGCGCGCTACGCCGGCGAACCGAAATCCGATGAGCGTAACAATCTTAAACTGTTGCAGGTGCTCCATTCCGCAACCGACCGCAAGGCGCATTACTACTGCGTACTGGTGCTGGTGCGTCATGCCGACGACCCGCAACCTTTGGTTGCCGAAGCGCAATGGCAGGGCGAAATTCTGTATGAGCCGCACGGTAAAGGCGGGTTCGGCTATGATCCGCTGTTTTACCTGCCGCAGCTCGGCAAGACCGCCGCGGAGCTGCCGCTGGAAACGAAAAACCAGATCAGCCACCGCGGCCAGGCGCTCAAGCAGCTTGCAGCTATGCTGCAAGCTGCATGTAAGGAGTAAGGAGCTAAAGAAGTAAGGGGTGAGGAGTAAGGAGTTAGGTGTGAAAGGCCAATCCAAGTTGAAGCCAAAAATTTAATGACTACAAACTCCTCACCCCTCACTCCTCACGCCTCACCGCGCTTGCGCGCGTTGCCGCCGCTCGCGCTCTATATTCACATTCCGTGGTGCGTGAAGAAATGCCCCTACTGCGACTTCAATTCCCATGAAGCACGTGGGGAAGTTCCTGAAAGGCAGTATGTTGAAGCGCTGGTGGCGGACCTGGAATCGGCGCTGCCGCAAATCCGGGGGCGCAAAATCTACAGTGTATTTTTCGGCGGCGGCACGCCGAGCCTGCTGAGCGCAGAAAGCATTGACGCGATTCTCGTTGTGCTGCGTGCGCGGCTGTCTCTGGATGCCCACGCCGAAATCACACTGGAGGCCAACCCAGGCACGTTCGAAGCGGAAAAATTCGCCGCTTTCCGCGCTGCGGGAATCAACCGCCTGTCAATCGGCGTGCAGAGCTTCAATTCCCGGCATCTCAAAGCGCTGGGGCGGATTCATGACGGCATTGAAGCGCGCCGCGCCATCGAAATCGCACAAACTCATTTCGACAACATCAATCTCGATTTGATGTACGCGCTTCCCGGGCAAAGCGTGGAAGAAGCGCGGCAGGATATTGAAACCGCGATGGCGTTTGCCCCGCAGCATATTTCGGCCTACCAGCTGACCATCGAGCCCAACACGCTGTTTCACCGCCACCCCCCGCAATTGCCCGACGACGAGCTAAGCGCCGAAATGCAGGAGGCGACAGAGGAAAAACTCGCAGTACGAGGTTATCGGCATTACGAGACTTCGGCCTTCGCGCAGCAAGGGCATCAGTCCAGGCATAACCTCAACTACTGGCTGTTCGGCGATTATCTGGGAATCGGCGCAGGCGCGCACAGCAAAATCAGCTTTGCGCAAAAGATAATCCGCCAGATGCGCTGCAAGCAGCCGAAGGAATACCTGGAGCAGGGTATAAAGGGCAAGGCAGTGCAACAGGAAAATGAAGTAGAAGTGCGCGATCTCGGCTTTGAATTCATGATGAACGCGCTGCGTCTGATTGACGGTTTTCCCGCCAGTTTATTTGAAGAGCGCACCGGCCTTCCAATTACGCTGCTGCAAAAACAACTGGATGCTGCGGAACAGCGCGGGTTGATTGACCGCAATCATCAGCGCATTACGCCCACCCGGCGCGGACAGCGCTTTTTGAACGATTTGCTGCAATTGTTTTTGCCGTAGGTGTTTACGGCTACGGTTTTCTAAACACGATATCCCACACCGGGTGTCCGAGCTTCAACCCGCGTAGCTCAAACTTGGTGAGCGGGCGGTATTCGGGACGCGGCGCATAATCTTGCACCGTGTTGGCTAGCTTCGGCTCGGCGGAAAGCACCGCGAGTATGTGCTCGGCATAATCCTGCCAATCAGTGCAAAGGTGGAGATACGCGCCTGGCTTCATGCGCTCGCACAACAATGAGACAAACTGCGGCTGAATCAGGCGCCGCTTGTGATGGCGTGTTTTCGGCCAGGGGTCGGGAAAGAAAATGTGCACTCCGGCAAGCGCGGCGGGCGGAATCATGTTTTTCAGCACTTCCACTGCATCATGCTGGATGATGCGGAGATTGCTCAGGCGC
>JBGQCF010000029.1:0-29440 GCA_041495205.1 Gammaproteobacteria bacterium | reverse complement strand
TCTGATTAAGTCCTCCGCGGAGCGCGTTTCTGGCGCAATGCGGATGATTGCAAGGCGCGCGACGAAGGTGCATAGCCGTAGCTTAAGCACGAGGAGCGCAACGACGCAAGCGCCGCATTGCGCCGAAACCCGGATGGGACGGCTGCCGCGACACGGTCAGCGAAGCTTGGGGCGCGGGAACGGCAGCATGAGCGCCCCGTTTCACAATGTTTCTTGCGGCAGCTTGCGCCCCTTCCCGCACCACGCTGCGCGAGACCGAGTCCGGGGTGCCTTTTCGGGCGATCTGCTTTGTCGCTCGGCTTGCGAAGGGGGGTCAACCATTCGCTGCGCCTCGCTTCGCGCATCTCATCCCGGAAAGCCAGCGTCGCGCCCTCGTGGGACTTAATCAGAGGTTCCCTAGCGGCCTGCGCTGAGCTGCCGGCGCAGTTCTGCAAGGTCACGCGTATTGAGCACGTTATCGCGCCCAAGCCAGCCACGCCGCGCCTGCCCGACCCCGTAACGCAAGTTGGCGAAATCCAACGTGCTGTGCGAATCGGAATCAATGCTGACCAGCACGTCTTCATCGCGCGCCATCTGGCACATCGTATCGTTGAGATCGAGGCGTTCCGGCTGCGAGTTGAGCTCCAGGAAGATACGGCGGCTCTTCGCCTTGCGCATGATGTGCAGCATGTCGACGTCGTAAGGCTCGCGTGCTCCGATCAGGCGGCCAGTCGGGTGTGCGAGCAGGTTGACACAGCGATTGTCGAGCGCGCGCAGGATGCGCTCGGTTTGCCGGCGGCGCGGCAGCTCGAACTTGCTGTGCACGGCGGCAATCACCACATCCAGCCTTTGCAGCACCGAGTCAGGCAGATCGAGCGTGCCATCCTCCAGGATATCGACCTCAATGCCTTTCAGCACGGTGATGCCGGAAAGTTCGGCGTTGAGGCTGTCGATTTCGTCAATCTGCCGCGCCAGCCGCTGCGGGTCAAGGCCGCGCGCCACGGCCAGCCTGCGCGAATGTTCGGTGATCGCGATATAACTCAGCCCCTGTGCCTTTGCGGCAAGTGCCATCTCGCGGATGGTATTGCGCCCGTCGGAAGCCTTGGTATGCATGTGCAGGTCGCCGCGCAGATCGGCAAGCGTGATGAGTTGCGGGAGGCGGCCGGCACGCGCGGCCTCGATTTCGCCGCGGTCCTCGCGCAACTCCGGCGCGATAAATGGTAATCCGACCGCAGCGAAAACCGATTCTTCGGTATCGCCCGCCACGCGCTGTTCCCCCCTGAACACGCCATACTCGTTAATCTTGAGCCCTTGCGCCTGCGCCAGGCGGCGCACCGCGATGTTGTGCGCCTTGGAGCCGGTGAAATAATACAGCGCCGCGCCGTAGCTTTCCGCGGGCACCAGGCGCAAATCAACCTGCAGACCGCTCTTCAGCACGACACTGCATCGGGTTTCTCCCTGCTCCAGCACTTTGCGCACTTCGTCATACGCAGTAAAACGCTCCATCACCGCACCGTCCGTCTGCGCGGTCACCAGAATATCGAGGTCGCCAACCGTCTCCTTCATGCGGCGGTAGCTGCCCGCGACCACCACCTGCTTAACGCCGCGCACGCGCTTCAGATAATCGACCAGCGCCTCGGCATACTGGGTCGCCACTGGGAGCTTGACGCGCTGTGCCTGCTCCGCATGCGCTTCCAGCGCTTCAAGAATGCGCTGCTCGGTCTTCACGCCGAACCCGGCAATGTCGCGGATGCGCCCGGAGCGTGCCGCCTGCTTGAGCTGCGCCACGGTTGCAACGCCGAGCTCGCGGTTAAGCGCCTGTACGCGTTTCGGGCCGAGGCCCGGAACGCGCAGCAGTTCGGTAATCGCCGGCGGCATTTCCTTGCGCAGCTTGTCGAGCGTTGCGCAGTGCCCGGTGGTGACAATCTCGTGAATCTTAGCGGTCAGGTCGACGCCGATTCCGGGCAGCTTCGGCAGCTCCGACCCGGATTCAATCAGGGTCTTGAACTCGCGCCCGAATTCGCCGACGCTGCGCGCGGCGTTACGGTAGGCGCGAATGCGGAACGGGTTATTACCGCGGATTTCCAGCAGATCCGCGATCTCCTCGAAGATTGCCGCGATGTCCGCGTTGTGGACCGGCATGGTTTATTACAACCGGGGAGTGGCCTCGTGAGCGTGGGTTTTCTCAAACCGGCCCTGGCACGCGATGCAACGTACTGCGACCGGGTAAGCAAGAAGCCGCTCGAAGCCGATGTCGCCACCACACTCGATGCAACGGTTGATTGTTCCTTCTGCGAGCCGTTTGCGCGCCACCTCGATCTCGTGCAGTTCCTGCAGGCTGCGATCGATATGTTTGTTGTCGAGCTCGGTGAGCAGATCCGCTACCGACTCGTCTCCGGTATCGTGCACCATGCCGGCGAGATCGATGTATCTCTGATCGCCTGATTGCAACAGCGTGGCAACGATGTCTGTGCGTAGCTGGTGATCGAGCGTGTCGAGCAATTGTGCCAAATGGGCATTCTGTGTTTTTGTAAACTCATTCATATATTAGAGAGAGCACCTTTCGCAACAGTTTTATCAATTCTCATGCGGCCTCGCCTAAAGTGTATTGATCTATGCCATGTTCCAGGAATGTATTTTAGGGATATTTGACCAAAGGTTATTCCGTGTCTCATCGTGCCAAAGAATGGAATCACTGATACCTCAGCGCTTCAATGGGCTTCAAACGGGCCGCCTTGTTGGCGGGATAAAAACCGAAAAAAATGCCAACGCTTGCCGCTACCGCAAACGCAAGTATGACCGAGCTCATGGTGATCACTACCGCGGTGCTCGCAACCAGATTGACCAAAATCGCTGCGCCGACCCCGGAAAATACACCTACCACGCATCCAATCAGCGAGATGATGATCGCTTCAAGCAGAAACTGCAGCCGGATGTCCCGTTCGCGCGCCCCAATCGCAATCCGGATGCCGATCTCGCGCGTGCGCTCAGTCACGGACACCAGCATGATGTTCATGATGCCGATGCCCCCTACGAGCAATGATACGGACGCGATCGCGCCCAGCATTAGCGACATGACGCGAGTGGTCTGCGCTGCCGCATTGGCCAAGGCTGTAAGGTTGCGGATGTCGAAGTCGCTCTCCGCCCTCTCGGGCAGATGATGCCGCTGGCGTAACAACTCGGTCATTTCCTTCTCGGCGGTCGGCATCGCGCGCGCGGAGATCGCCTGTGCCATGATGAAGCGCACCGTACCGGGAAACTGGCTGCCGAACAGCTTGCGCTGCGCCGTGGTTACCGGGATCATCGCCGAGTCATCCTGGTCGCGCCCGTCCAGACTCTGCCCTTTTACCGCCAGCACGCCGATCACGATGAACGGGCTTTGTTTGATGCGTATGGTCTTGCCCAACGGGTTCTCGTTGCCAAACAGGTTGCGCACGACAGTTTGCCCAAGCAGCACCACCCGGGTTGCGGCGCGGACATCGGCACCCGTAAACGCGTACCCTGCAGCAATGTTCCAGTCGCGTATGCTTAAGGCGCTCGGAGTGGTGCCGACCACCAATGTGCTCCAATTATTCGAGCCGTACACGAGCTGGGCTGTACCCGGCAGGGCCGGCGCCACGGCGGCGACCGATGGCAACTCCGCGATGGCGTCAGCATCATTAATCGTCAGTGTCGGCACGGCGCCCGTTCCGAGTCGCAAGCCGCCCGAAGTTGCGGTGCCCGAGAGAATGATGAAGAGATTACTGCCCATCGAAGCGATCGACTGGTCGACGACGAACTGCGCGCCCCGTCCAATCGCAAGCATCATGATCACGGCCGCCACGCCGATCATCATGCCCAGCATAGTCAGAAAAGAACGCAGTCGGTTTGCGCCCATCGCGTGCCACGCCTCGCTCAGCATCGCGCCGATCATGATGGTATTTCCTCCATGAAGCGGACCTCGACGGCGCCGTCATGAGTCACTCGCCCGTCGACAAACTTCACCAGCCGCTTGGCATAGGCCGCAATGTCGCGTTCGTGGGTTACCAGCACAATCGTCATGCCCTCGTCATGGTTCAGCTGCGTAAACAGCCTCATGATCCCATGGCTGGTCTTCGAGTCGAGATTGCCGGTCGGCTCGTCCGCTAGAATCAAGCGCGGCTGATTAATCAGCGCACGGGCGATAGCGACGCGTTGCTGCTGGCCCCCGGAAATTTGACTCGGAAGAGAATTCCCGTAGCCGGCGAGCCCGACCCTGTCCAGCAACTCGAGTGCGCGCTTCGACCGCTCGGCCTTGGCGACCCCGGCATAAATCAGCGGCAGCGACACGTTCTCCTCGAGCGTCGCCCGCGGCAGCAGATTGAAGCCCTGGAACACAAAGCCGATCGTCTTGTTCCGAAGCCGCGCCAGCTGGTCCTTGTCGAGCGTGCTCACGTCGCTGCCGTCGAGCACGTAGGTTCCACGCGTTGCCAGATCAATGCAGCCTACGATATTCATGAAGGTCGACTTGCCGGAGCCGGACGGCCCCATGATTGCCACGAATTCTCCGGCTTGAATCGTAAGCGTGATATCCCTGAGCACCGGTACCGGGCCGGCCTCGGTTTCGTATTGCTTATCCAGATGGGTGATGCGGATTATCGCGTCGTGTGACATCAGAACAACCTCATGCGCAACGTGCTTGGCGTCTCGGCTCCGTCCCCTGTCTCAACCTCTCCTACGACGACCTGATCTCCGACCTTCACATCGCCTGACAAGACTTCGGTAAAGCGATTGTCGGAAATCCCCGTTTTAATTTTCGCCTGTCGCAACTGCTTGGCTTCAAGCACATACACGGTGCCTGTCGCGCCCTCGTCCTTGTCTACTTTGGCCTTTGCGGGCTGTGCCTTTTCCTGGGTTTGCAAAGGTCTGAAACGCAACGCGGCGTTCGGAACCAGCGGTACGTTCTTGCGCTGGGCGACGACGACGTTGACGTAAGCAGTCATGCCCGGCATCAGGATCTGCTCAGGGTTGTCCACCCCCACCACTACATCGTAGGTCACTACGTTTTGCTGGGTGGTTGCATTCAACCTGACCTGCCTGACCATCGCGCTGAATGAACGGTTCGGAAAAGCATCGACATTGAACCGCACCGTCTGCCCGACCCGGATGCTGCCGACGTCGGCTTCTGCAAAGCTCGAGTCGATTTGCATCTTGCTGAGATCTTGAGCAATGCGAAATAGTGTCGGGGTTTGAAAACTCGCGGCAACGGTTTGGCCAACGTCCACCGCCCTATCCACGATCACACCCGACACAGGGGACCGGATGACAGAATAATTGAAGTTCGTGCGGTCTTTAGCGAGTTGCGCCTTCGCCAATTCGACCTGCGCCGCGGCGGATTTCAAGGCCTGTACTGCTTGGTCCAACTCCTGCTTTGAAATGAATTCTTGCGCAAACAAAGTTCGACTTCTCGCTTCGTTTGCCCGAGCAAGTTCCAGAGTGGCTTCGGCGTTGTGCAGATTTGCCGCGCTTTGATTTACCTGGGCAATAAACAAGGCAGGATCAAGCTCAAGCAGAATTTGCCCAGCGTACACATGATCATTAAAATCAACGTGAAGCTTTTTCACCGTTCCAGATACCTGGGTACCGACATTGACCAGAACCACGGGATTCAACGTTCCGTTCGCCGACACTGTTTTCTCAATGTCGCCAATTTCCATCACCTGAGTCTTATAGCGCCGCTCTGCCGAAACATTAACAGCCGTCTTCCAGTAAAGATAACCAAGCGCCAACACGATAACCGTTACGGCGAGAAGAAACACTTTATTGAACAGCAAATCCTTAATTTTCATGTCCAGGGCAACTTAACGATTCGGGGCATTTTTCGTTTCAGGCCAATTCAGTTCTGAGAAATCAAGCCTCCCCATCGCCTGAGCGAGCGTTGTCTTTGCCACAAACCAGTTATAAAACGACTGGATGTTTTGGAGGCGGGCACTCGCCAGTGACGATTGAGCGGTGAGCAGATCGATGATGGTCCCCGCTCCCGCTTTGTAACGACCTAACGCAACGCGCTCCGACTCGGTTGCGCTGGCGACGAGGTCTGCGCTGCTCCTTACGCTTTGCACTCCGGTAACAAGGTTCTGGTAGGCCTGCCAAACATTGAGGGCGACCTGTAGATTCACGCTGTTCCTCGCTGCGATTTGATTTTCGAGCTGGGCTTGGGCCACCTGCACCTGATAAGTCCTGTTGAACCCGGTAAACAAAGGGATGCTGACTGATAACCCCAATGAGGAAGTATAAAATGCATTGAAACTGTTCGAATTTGTATAGATGTAACCACTCGACAGCGAGATCGTTGGCAAACCCGCCGCTTTTGCCGCGTCGATGTTAGACCGGGCTGCCTTCACCTGAGCTTCCGCAGCGGCGAGATCCGGACGGCTTTGACGTGCCTCCGCTATCAGCAGATCCAAGTCACGCATGAAATTATTATCAGGCTCCCTAAACTCGGGAGAGGCAATGTCCAATGGTTGATTCGCATCTAATCCCATGACATTTGCCACGGTTCCTTGAGCGTTCTTAGCATTACCTTCCGCCTGGATTCGATTCAGGACAGCCTGCGAATACGCGGTTTGGGCTAAAAGTTTGTCTGCCAGAGTCGCAGCCCCGGCGTTAAAGCGCGCCGTGGCGGCCTTGAAGCTTTCCAGGCTGGAACGCTCGGCCTCCTTCGACGATTCAACAGCAGCCTGCGCAGCGAACAATTGGTAATACCCTTGCACGGCGTTCAGGAACACCGATTGCACGGTGGCGTCCTGCGTGAAATTTGCAGCTGAAAGTGTTTGTATAGCGCTTTCTAGGTTTGCTTGACGCGCTCCGAAATCATAGAGAAGATAACTTATGCTAAACCCGGCGGTCTCTTGAGTATATTGTGTCGCGCCGTTTGTTTGCACCCCCGAAAGTCGCGCACCTCCATTAGTGTAGTTTCGTGTTACCGTACCGCTGGCGGTAACCGTGGGCAGATATGCCGAACGCGCGACCCCAACTTGCGCCGCTTGGGCTCTTGCGTTGGCCCACACCAAGTGAGTTTGTGGGTTGTTGCATAGCGCCCGTTCTACAACATCTGCAAGCGATAACGAATGCCTGTCCTGCTCTCTAAAATTGCAAATCGAAGCCGCATCCGCGGCGCTTAAGATTCCCAACTGAGATTTCGCAGCAAGCCCGTGTACTGAAAGTGGATCGAACGTATCTACCTCGGTAGTCTGCGCAATGGCTCGAGACTCCGCCGACAGGAAGAACGCCGCTGCAATGGTTGAAATTGCTATTCTGAACATTAACTGTGTTGACAAATAACCTCTGCATTGCTTCTGTGCCCATATCGCAGCAAGTAATAATGGGAGTTGATGCTGATTAACAGACACAACTCTCCGCTTGATTGAATTATCGGCAGACACCAGGCCGGCGCATGATTGACCGGTCGCTCAACGAGTCCCGGACGGATAACCAACAGTTTGTGCCAGCACCACCCGCTGGCTTGGCGTAAGCTTCATCAGCTTGGAGAGCGCAGGGCGGTCTACCAATCCGCGCACCACCGTTGCAAGCCCTTCCGATGCGCAAAATAGATACACGTTCTGAGCGATGAAACCGGCGTCCGGGCCTGAGTAATAAGCTTTCTCCTCTTCTGTAGCAGTGGCCATTCGTGAAAGATCGGCCACATAAACTAAATTAATCGGCGCATCCGCAACGTAGGGCTGCAACCCGGTCTGCGGGCGGATGTCTTTTGCCAGCACCCGCTTCAAGGCGTGTTTGCGCGCGTCATAGATATAAAGGCCGTCGGCAGTCGCAACGTACACATCAATCTCCTCCCAATCGTGGGCCGACGGTGCGGTGCGCCCACCGCTCTCCGCGCGGTTCACGCCGAACGCTGCCCACAGAAGATTGGAAAGTAGCTGCAGCGGCAATTTCTTTTGGCTGAACTCGCGCGACGAATGCCGCAGCTTCAGCGCTTGCATAAGCGATTTGCCGACATCCGTTTTAGGTACCGGAAGCTTGACGACTTCGGGCTTTACGGCGCGCTCCGGTTCATCCGGAAGAAGCAACGCACCGACGTCTGTCCCGACCTGAGAAATCCTCTTTGCATCCGCCACGACTGCTCTCCGTTCTTTATATCAACCGATCTGAATTCGGCAGAGGTAAACTCCGATATCTATTTGAAAATACTATTCCCCGGGAAAAAGTCCGACTTGATCTGGATCAAACGGCTGACTGCATTTTCCGATCAGGTAGCGCTGCTAGTTGCATAACATTTGATTTTAGTCAAAGCATTTACGCAGCAAGCGAGTGATAATTTGCAGTACAAATGAGCACGAGAGCGTCCAGGTAGTCCCCTCGGCTCTATTTGCCCTTCGGGGCTAAGCGGAGCGCGAGTTTTCTCCTGTCAAGTCAACAGGAGGCCACAAGCGGGGGGACTTTCTGAACGCTTTCAAGAGTTCCGGCGCAACTGCAAGTTACGTGGCGGGGACGACGGTTTTGACGCCGCCTTGTGATTGTTCGACTTCGTAAACCAGGCGTCTTGTCCTGATCAGCGCATCGGGGTTGACGCTGATGGAATCGATGCCGAGTTTCACCAGGAATTCAGTCACTTCCGGGTAATCAGAGGGCGCTTGTCCGCATATCCCGCAGTGCCGGTGGTTCCGCTTGCATCCCGTCACCGTCAGCCGGATCAGCTCCAGCACGCCTGCATCGCGCTCGTCGAAATCAAACGCGACGATCTCGGAGTCGCGATCCACGCCCAGCGCGAGCTGCGTCAGGTCGTTGGAGCCGATTGAAATCCCGTCGAACAGCTGGGCAAACTGATCGATGAGGATCACGTTGTTCGGGATCTCGCACATTACGTAAATCTCCAAACCGTCCTCCCCGCGACTAAGCCCGTGTTCCGCCATCATCGCGAGCACCCGCTTTGCCTCCTCGACGCGCCGGCAAAACGGAATCATCAGCTTAACGTTCCGCAAGCCCATTGCCGCGCGGACGCGCCGCATTGCCCTGCACTCAAGGATAAAGCCGTCCGCGTATGCCGGGTGAGCGTAACGCGATGCGCCACGAAACCCGAGCATCGGGTTTTCCTCGGCCGGCTCGAACCATTTTCCGCCGAGCAGCGATGCGTACTCGTTGCTTTTGAAATCCGACATTCGCACAATCACGGGCTTGGGGTAAAAGGCGGCGGCGATGGTTGCCACCCCCTCGGATAGCCGTTCGACGAAATAATCCCCCGGGGATGCGTGACCGCGCCCAAGCTCCTCGAGCGCAGCCCGTTCTTTGGCATCGGTCACGCGTTCGGGATGGGCGAGCGCCATCGGGTGGGCCTTGATGTACTCGGTGATGATGAACTCCATGCGCGCGAGTCCGACGCCGTCGTTCGGTAGGAAACTCGTCCGAAATGCCAGCTCGGGGTTACCGAGATTCACCATGACATGCGTCTTCGGCAGCGGCAGAGCGCCGGGATCGATCCGCGACATCTCGAACGGAATAACGCCTGAATACACTTTGCCGACATCGCCTTCGGCACACGAAACGGTAACTTGCTCACCGGTCATAATCCGCTCGGTTGCGCCCTCGGCGCCGACGATCGCGGGAATGCCAAGCTCCCGCGCGACGATAGCCGCATGGCACGTGCGCCCGCCATGACTGGTGACGATCGCGGCGGCCTTCTTCATTACCGTTCCCCAGTCAGGAGCCGTGGTCTTGGCGACCAGGATCTCCCCATCCCGGAACTCGGCGAGCTGCTCAACAGACTGAATTACCCGCGCCGTTCCTGCTGCGATGCGCTCGCCAACGGCGCGGCCGGTGCATTTCACCTTTCCCTTTCCGGTAAGCCGGTACTCTTCCAGCACGCCTGCAAGCCGGCGCGAAACCACCGTCTCGGGACGCGCTTGAATGATATAGATCCGCCCATCGATTCCGTCCTTCGCCCACTCCAGATCCATCGGCATCGGTGCTGCTGCAAGGGTGCTGTAGTGCTCCTCGATTTTAATCGCGGCGTCGGCAAGCTCCAGAACTTCTTCGTCCACGATGCAAAACCGGCGACGCTCCTCTGGCGAGGTAGGAACGTTGCGCGTCGTCCCATTGGCGCTGCCGCTGGCATAGATCATCCTGAATTCCTTTTCACCGAGCATGCGGCGCAGTACGGTGCGATAACCGCCGCGCAGCGTCGGCTTGAAAACGTAAAATTCGTCCGGGTCCACCGCCCCCTGGACCAAGTTTTCTCCCAGGCCGTAGACGCCGTTGATGAACACGACCTCCCGAAAGCCGCTCTCTGTGTCGAGTGTGAACATGACGCCGCTCGCCGCGAGATCAGCCCGCACCATTTTCATTACACCCACCGACATTAAGACCTTAAAATGGTCAAAGCCGTGATCGATCCGGTAGCTGATCGCCCGATCCGTGAACAGACTTGCAAAACAGCGTCGACAGGCGTCAAGCAGTTGCGTCTCTCCACGAATATTCAGGAAGCTTTCATGTTGTCCGGCAAAACTCGCCGTAGGGAGGTCTTCCGAGGTTGCAGAGCTGCGGACTGCCACACTCAGTTCGGGTCCATACTGCTTTACGAGCTGCGCGTGCGCTCGAAGAATTTCTTCCGCAAGATCGGACGGCAGCGCTGCGCTATATATGATATTTCTGGCGCGCGCGGCGCGCTGTGCAAGGTCCTCGATGTTTGCGGGATTGAGCCCCGCCAGGGCGTCCCGAAGTGGCTGCCACGCGTCGGCGCGGTCGAGCACGTAACGATACGCCTTGGCCGTGGTCGCAAAGCCGTTCGGGACGCGCACCCCGTACGGCGTCAGCTCTCGATATAACTCGCCCAGCGAGGCGTTCTTTCCGCCGACCAGCGCCACATCGCCAAGGCCGACCTCTTCAAAAAAACGTACAAAACGTCGCTCGCCTGGCATTGGTTTCCATCTCCCTTTGTTTGCGATGGTTACACGGTATGTGCTTCAGCCTAAGGAACACTCGCCGTGTCGTCACGAGCTTGTTGAATCTCGAGCATCAGCGTCGCTTCGCTTTCGCCCCGCTCAATCGGCCACGACAACGTCAACCACACTGACTGCATAATTCGCTCGAACCCGCCTTCGGACTGCGATACGGTGAAATAGGGACGCGCCTCGAGGCGCACTGACCGGCTGCATGCGAGGGTTACGCTGCCGCCCATGAACCGGTCATCGAGGGTGATTCCGTCCATGACTTCGAGTTCCAGCACCTGGCCAAAGCCTCCGAGGACTTCGCCCCGATGCATGAAATGGCCGGCGGGACCGTCGCAGCTCGGCATGGCAATGTCCAGTTCGACTCGGAAACCAGCTGCGTTCGCAGCCTCGAAACGGTAGCTGACGCTGACGCAGGCATCCTTAAGGGTGATCTGCTTAAGAATGAGCGCATCGCCAACTCGCGTCCGGAAACGCACTTGGGGTGCACTGCTTCCCGGTGGCGGCTCGTCCAGCGAATAGGCGGACAGCGGTTGTGCGGTGCCGGCGCGCGGGATCCAGGTGTCCACGAACAGCGTGCGCGCTCGCTCGTCCGGCTGGAGGTCGGCGGCGGCGATTTCGTGCTTGAAGTTGACTCGGTGATGTGCAGAGGCTATTCCCGCAGATTGTTTTGCCGTAGTGTCGCCCTGCAGAATGCGCTGATGGTAGTGCTCGGCGTGTCGGCGCAGCGTGTCTCCGAAGTTCTGCCCGAGCGCGTAGGCATCGAACTCGCAGATCGACGCGCGCCCATCCAGCCTAATCACCGCCTGTAACTCGTCGTTGTGCAGGAACAGCTCGTCGTTTCCGTCGTAGTCGAGGTCGTGGCGCAGGCACGGCGAACGCGGCGCAAAGCGGTCGAGCAGCGCCTCCAGCCTCACCAACGCCCGATACACGCCGCGGCGCAGATGCGGCAGATACAGTCCGCCGAAAAGCCCGTGCCAGTAGGCGTCGTTGGCCTGCGCGGCATAGAGCAGCGAGCACATCTCCTCGGACCGCTGCGCCCCGACCGCGGCCTCCGGCAGCTCCGCCAGCCGCTGCGATAGCGAGATCATGCGCTTGTGCATCCAGTTGGCCTCGGGATAGAGCGACAGGAAATTCTTCCAGATGCCGCCGCGCAAGAATGCCTTGTCGGCTTCGTACGTACCACGCTCCTTTTCACGACGCACTAGATCGGCAAACGCGTTTGCCGCAATTGCCGGCAGAGTCCACTCGTTCATCTCGGTATAAGCTGTGGTCGGAAGGTACACGATCCCGCGGGTGCGCTGATTACTGTGGAATTCCCGGTAGGTCTGCGGCACGATGTTCCCGGAGGCGAGGACGCCACCGATGAACTTGCGCAGCCAGCCGCGGCCAAAGACCCAATCGTACGTTTCCGGCCAGATTCCGAATTTTTCAATGTCGTCAAAATAGATTGCGGCGGTTCGCCCGTCCGCCTCGGCGAGTCGCTCCAGATAGGCGAGCGCGTCCTCGGCCGGCGCAAATGGAATGCGATAACGCAGCGCCTCCGAAATCGGAAACAGATCGAGGCTGCGGCCGTCTTCCTCGGTGGTGAAATAGCCGTCGAGTTCGGCTGCACTCTTTCCGGTGCAAAGGAAGTGGTAGTCATCCACAGTCGCGTAGCGGAAGCCGCAATCGGAGAGCGCCGGCACTATCGTCGCTTCCCATACCCGCTCGGTGAGCCAAGCGCCATGCGGCGCCTGCCCGAACCGCGCTTCGAGCTTTCGCGACAGCCTGCTCAACTGCCCGATGCGATCGCGCACTGGAATCGCCGCCAGCACCGGCTCGGCATCGCCGGCGCCGAACATCTCAACCTGGCCGCGCGCCACCATCTCCTCGAGCAGTGCCATGTCCTGCGGATGCCGCTCAAACAGATAATCGAGCAGCGGCCCACTGAAATGAACTGAAAAGCGGAAGTCGGGAAAACTGTGGAGGATCTCGAGGAACGGCCGGTAACAGCGCGCATGAGCTTGCTCCAGCACCTCGGGAAAGTTGCATGCCGGCTGGTGCGCATGTACCCCAAACAGGAGCGGCATCGGGCGCGCCATTCCCGTGACTCCTCAAGCACCCTGCGCCGGTTCGGCCGCGCGGCGCATGGCACCACCGGCTTCGGGATGACCGCTACCATGGCTGATCGTCTGCGCCAGGTCCGCCGGCACCGGCAAGTTGAGCAACCGGTACAGATTGCTCAGGTCGGCGCGGTACAGCTGGTCGAAGCTCGTGACCGCAAATCGCGGATTGTAATCGCCCAGCCACCAGAACCAGTCCGACGCTTCGCACGCGGCAAGCTGCCGATAGGCGGCGCGCGCATGCTCTTGGTCCAGGCGTCCGCTTGCGATGACCAGATCGAAGCTGCGTTTGGCCGCGCACAGGAGGTCCCAGGCGTGGTTCTTTTCGGCAGAGCCGATCCAGGTGGCGAAGTTGCCGTAGACCCAACTGCCTGCGGTGATGCGCTCAAGCGCTGCCGCGCCAGTGCCCGCCTCGCTAAGATAAGACCGGTAAGTGGTGGTGTGGATGACCGGATGGGATTCGAGCAGCCGGTACAGTTCGTCGAGAAAGTAATAACCGTTGTACGCGTAGAACTCCCAACAGTTCTCGCCGTCCAGGATTACGCTCACCAAAGGCGTTTCGCCGTCTGCCACCCCCGAAGCAATGGCTTCGAGTTCGGAAACGAAGTTCACCGCGGCATCGTGGCCGTTCCACTTTGCGTACTCAAAACCGATAAGATCGGAGAGCCGATCATCACGGAAGAACAGCGCAAGATCAGGCGCGGTACCAACGTGACGGTAGGGCCGGTGGAGGGTGCGCCGCGGATCCTCCTCCGGACCGTGCAAGCTGTTCAGCAGCACTTTCCCTCCGCTCGCGGTCCACTTGCACCCATGCGCACCGAGCAGGCCGAGGAACGCCGACGAAATTGCGCCTTCGGCGGGCCACACACCAGCAGGTGTCTCGCCGAATCGCCGCGAGTGCTCGGTGATCGCCATTTGCAACTGTGATTCGATACGTTCGTAGCCGCCGGGGTATTCAGGCGATTGCGGCAGCACCAGCCGGGGTTCGGCTTCGCGTGCGCTGTCGAAGCTGATGAGTAGTGGTGCGAGCGGGTGATAGTGCGGTGTGGTCGAGAGCTCGATGCGGCCCGAAGCGGCAAGCTTGGCGTAACGCGGGATTATGCCACTGACCAGCTCGCCGATCAGCTTGGACAATTCCATCCGGTCGGCGTGGCTGAAACGCATGCCCATGGTCATCAGCCGGGTTACGGTTTCCGAGGAGCGCCGCACGGTCTCGCCGGTCCAGCATAGGTGGTACCAGGTGAGCAGATCGAAAAGGTACTGGTCAGAAAGATAATGCAGCGAATCCGGTCCGAGCGCTTCCAGCACCGTAAACAACTCTTGCAGGCCTTTGTAGACGGGGTAGGGCTGGATCATCCGCTCGTGATTAGCGTGGAAGCAGCGTTCCAGGATGAAGTGGCGGTCTTCCTCGCTGATTGGCTTGTCATCGGCGTGCACCAGCAACCTCAGTAGAGGATCGCGCAGTCTGCCTCCGGCAAACTGGTCGGCATAGTCCTCAAGCTGGTCGAGCAGCACCGGTGCGAAGTTGACCACGACCCTGACACCGGGGTGATGTTCGAGATGCCACGCCATGTCGGTGTAGTCTTTGATGGCGTGCAGATAAACCCACGGCAACCGGAATTCGCCGGTCGTGTAGTCGCGATAGTCAGGCTGGTGCATGTGCCAGAGCAGCACCAGATCGAGACGCCTTTCCACGCGCATCGCCGCGCTCATCGCAGGTGATGAATCCGTTGCCCGAGCATTTCCGGCACGATCAGCGTGATGCCTTTTTCAGTAACGTGGAAGCGCTTTCTGTCCTCGGCCGGATCAATCCCGACCGCGAGGCCCTGGGGAAGCTTGCAATACTTGTCGACAATCGCGTGTTTGAGAACCACACCGCGGCTGATTTCTACATCCGGCAGGATTACCGAGTCCTCGATGGTGCAATAACTGTGCACGTGAACGTTGCTGAACAAGAGCGAACGCTTTACCGTAGAGCCGCTGATGATGCAGCCGCCGCACACCATCGAGTCGACCGCCATACCGCGGCGGTCGTCATCATCGAACACGAACTTGGCCGGCGGCAGCTGCTCCTGGTGGGTCCAGATCGGCCAGTCCTTATCATATAGATTGAGGTCAGGGGTCACTTTGGTCAAGGCGATGTTTGCTTCCCAGTAGGCGTCAATGGTGCCGACATCGCGCCAATACGGAACCCCCTCGGTCATGTTGACGCAGCTCTCACTGAAGCGGTGGGCGTAGACCACGCTGCCTTCTCTCACGAGACGGGGAATGATGTCCTTACCGAAGTCGTGGTTGGAGTTGCTGTCATCGGCATCGCGGAGCAATTGCTCGTAGAGGAACGCTGCGTTGAACACATAGATGCCCATGCTTGCCAGTGCCCGGTCAGGCTGGCCCGGGATCGGGGCCGGCTGTGCCGGCTTTTCCTCGAAACCGACAATGCGCCCGTCGGCGTCTACCTGCATCACGCCAAGAGTCCTTGCGTCGCTGATCGGCACCTCGATGCAGGCGACGGTCATTTTCGCGGACTTCGAGACATGGTCCGCGAGCATCTTGCCGTAATCCATCTTGTAGACGTGGTCGCCAGCCAGGATCAGGACGTACTCCGGAGCCTGACGGCGCAGGATATCGAGGTTCTGGTACACTGCGTCGGCTGTGCCCTGGTACCAGTTTGCGGTGACACGCTGCTGCGCCGGCAGCAGCTCGACGAATTCGCCGAAGCGGCCGTCGAGGAAGCTCCAGCCGCGCTGCACATGCCGGATCAGGCTTTGCGCCTTATACTGCGTGCAGATGCCGATGCGCCGGATGCCGGAGTTAACGCAATTGGAAAGAGCGAAATCGATAATGCGGAGCTTTCCGGCGAACGGCACCGAAGGCTTGGCGCGCCACTCCGTAAGCTGCTGTAGCCGGCTCCCGCGGCCGCCCGCAAGTACCAGCGCGAGCGTGAGCCTGGTGAGCTGGCTGAAAAACCGCGCGTCAGGCTGGTCCTTGACCGGGCAGTAATCGATATGTACGCAATCCTGAATGGTATTCACGGTCTGCTCCCTCTATCATGACCCATTGACGCGGCCTTGCAGACGGCAAACTGTCGCCGCAGCCGCAGTGCGCCTATAATCTCTGCATAACCATGGAGATTGCCATCATATCCGATCCGTCGCTTGAGCTGCTGCTCGAGGCGCGCCTGCACGATCCATTCGGTTTCCTGGGGACGCATCGCAACGGCGAGCGTTGGGTGGTCCGGGTCTACAATCCGGGGGCCAGGCAAGCGTGGATTGAAACGGCGGATGGCTGGACGCCGCTCGTACCAAGCGCGCCGGGATTGTTCGAGCTGCATGACCGTGTTGCGCCGTCCCGACCATGGCGCGTGCGCTTCCGGGAAGGCAGCGGCATGCGCGAAACGTTCGATCCGTATGCGTTTGCGCCCGAGATCTCGGATCATGACTTGTTCCTGTTCAACGCCGGCAAGCTGCACGAGGCCTGGCGCACGCTCGGCGCCCACCTGACCGAGCGCGAGGGCGTGTCCGGCTGTCGCTTCGCGGTGTGGGCGCCGAACGCGGAACGGGTGAGCGTTGTTGGCGATTTCAACCGCTGGGACGGTCGCACGCATCCGATGGCGGTGCGCGGTTCGAGCGGGGTATGGGAACTGTTTATTCCCGGTATCACGCACGGCACGCTCTATAAGTACGAGATCCGCAGCCGGGACTCTGGCGATGTGTTCCTTAAGACCGATCCCTATGGGCGATGGTTCGAGCAGCGCCCCAGTACTGCGGCGCGTGTCGCATCTGCTCCTTCGCATCCATGGAGCGACCATGCCTGGATGGATGCGCGCGCCCGGCGCGACTGGTTGCATGAGCCGCTCAATATCTACGAGGTCCACGCCGCTTCCTGGCGGCGGCACAGCGACGGGCGTCCTTTCAGTTACCGCGAGCTGGCTGATGCACTCATCCCCTACGTCTCGGGGATGGGCTATACCCACATCGAACTGCTGCCGCTCACCGAGCACCCGCTCGACGAGTCGTGGGGCTACCAGACCACCGGCTATTTCGCCCCGACCAGCCGTTTCGGCACTGCCGACGACCTGCGTGCATTCGTCGACACCTGTCACCAGTCGGGGCTTGGCGTGATCCTCGACTGGGTGCCGGGACATTTTCCCCAAGACGATTTCGCGCTGGCACGCTTCGACGGCACGGCGCTCTATGAGCACGAGGACCCGCGGCTCGGCCTGCACCGCGAATGGGGCACGCAGGCTTTCAACTTCGGCCGTTGCGAGGTCCGAAGTTTCCTGCTCTCGAGCGCGCATTACTGGTTGAGCGAATTTCATTTCGACGGGCTGCGCGTAGATGCGGTCGCGGCCATGCTCTATCTCGACTACTCGCGCAAAGAAGGCGAATGGCTTCCCAACCGACATGGCGGGCGCGAAAACCTCGAGGCAATCGATTTCTTGCACGAATTTAACATCCTGGTGCATCGGGATTTTCCCGGTGCGCTCACCATCGCCGAGGAATCGACCGCGTGGCCGATGGTGTCGCGCCCAGCGTACCTTGGCGGACTCGGTTTCTCGATGAAATGGAACATGGGATGGATGCACGACACCCTCTCGTATCTGCACCACGATCCCGTGCACCGGCGTTACGATCACGACCAGCTCACTTTCGCGCAACTCTATGCCTACACCGAGAACTTCGTGCTGCCGCTTTCTCATGACGAGGTCGTGCACGGCAAGGGCTCGCTGCTGGAGAAGATGCCGGGAGATGAATGGCAGAAGCTGGCCAACATGCGCCTGCTCCTTACTTACCAGATGACTTGTCCCGGGAAAAAGCTCAATTTCATGGGCAACGAGTTTGCGCAACCCCGAGAATGGCAAGCGCAGTCGCAGCTCGAATGGGAGGTGCTCGAAAATCCCGCGCACGCCGCGCTCGCACGGCTCGTGCGCGATCTCAACCAATTTTACCGCGACCACCGCGCGCTGCATGAGCTGGATTTCGAAGCCGAGGGGTTCCGTTGGATCGACTGCCACGATGCCGAACAGTCGGTGCTGAGTTACCTGCGCCGCGCCCGTGACGGTTCCGAGGCGCTGGTGGTGCTTAACTTTACCCCAGTCGTGCGCCACAACTACCGTATCGGGGTGCCGCGCGCCGGCGGCTATCGGGAAGCGCTGAACAGCGACTCGGGCTACTATGGCGGCGGCGATGTCGGCAACGGTGGGATGGTGCAGGCACAGACACTGCCTTGGATGGGGCAGCCCTTCTGCGTGGACCTGACGCTGCCCCCGCTGGCAGGGCTTATCCTTCTTCCCTGGGGCGCCTGACTTCGGCGTGCGGCCGCGCATGGTATGACCTCGCAAGCCGAATCATTGCCTTAGCCGTTGCTCAATCTCGGCCTCGGCTTCAAGCCAGTCCTGCAGCTCCCGGCCGGGGACAAAGCCGCGCTTTTCAGCGCGAAAATACGCTGCCTGCGCGATCAGCCAGTAACGCTCGGTCCGGGGGGCACTTGCCTCGCTCTTGCCGCGGGCGGGCTGGCCGGATTTCGCCATTGCGCCTGTCCTCTGCGCCACGTCTTTGGGGTTTACCTGCTTGTGAGAAAATGTTTGCCGGATCTTCATGCTCATTATCCTTCTCAAGAAGTATTACAAATTTAATTATAGCCCCTTAAAGCCGCAGCAATTTGATCTCGGTCAAGGATCACAGCGCCTTTCCCGCGAAACCCGCTTGGTCATCATGCATTCGCAAGCAACGCCGCTCCGAGCAGGCCCACTCTCTCGTTGGTGACCACAAGCACCGGGATTTTTTCGACAGCGCTGGAATGGGCGCCCTTGGCGTTGAATGCGGCGCAAAATCCGCCGTTCCTGAGACGTGGAAGGATTTTCGGCGCGATTCCGCCGGCAATGTAGACACCTCCCCGCGCCATGATCGAGAGTGCGTGATCACCCGCGAGCGCTCCGAAACAGGACACGAACAAGTCGAGCGCGCGCAAGCAAAGCGGATCGCCGCGCTCGAGTGCGGCATGAGTAATTGCCGCCGCGGTCGCACCAGCGGATAACGCTCCAGCAATCGCCGGTGATTTGTTTTCGCGCCGACAAAGAAATTCAAAGATGCGCACCAATCCCGGACCTGAAACCACATCCTCTGCGCTAACTCGCCCCTGGCGCAAATACAAGTCACGCCAGAGATCGAGTTGCTCGGATGTAGCCGGAGCAAGGCCGGCATGTCCCGCCTCCCCGGCGACTATCAAGTACCCATTGCCAGCCCAAGCCATATAAGCCACGCCAAGCCCGGTCCCGGGGCCGATCACCAGGCGTGGCGCAGCAGCGACCGGTTCGCCGGATTGCAGCGTGACGAGATCCGCGGGCGCGAGCAACTCGATGCCTTTCGCCGCCGCAGCGAAGTCGTTGACCACCTTCACGTGCGCAATGCCGAACCGTGCTGCAATTGCATCGCCGTCAACCAGCCATGACAAATTGGTCATCTGCACGCGATTGTCGAACACCGGCCCGGCGACACCCAAACAGGCGCGCGCGATCTTTGGCGACGAGTGCCGTTGCACGGTCCATTCGGAAAAAAATGCCTGCAACACGCTGAAAAAATCCGGATAGTCGGCAGCAAGGTAGCGAGCGGCGAACACTGTCATCCAGCGGCCGTGCTGCAGCTCGCCAAGCTCGAACAGGGTCTTGGTCGCTCCGACATCGCCTGCGAGTATCATGGTTGCATCGCCAGCATTTCCTAAATTTACTATTTTGCCACCATTAAGGAACCTCTGATTAAGTCCCCCACGGATTGCGTTGCTGGCAAAATGCGAATGGATGAGAGGCGCGCGACGAAGGTCGTAGCCTAGACTACGAAGCCGAGGAGCGCAACGACACAGACGCCGCATTTTACCGCAACCCGGAGGGACGGGGCTTATCCGGGCGGTCTGTTTTGTCGCTCGGCTTGCCAAGGGGAATGGCCCTTGGCTGCGCCTCGCTTCGCGCAGCCCATCCCGGAAAGCCGCCGTCGCAACCGTGGAGGACTTAATCAGAGGTTCCCTAATTTGCGCAAGCGCAAATCTTGTATCCTTGACGCCTGGCGTCTCTTCCCGGCATCCTGCTGGACGGCCGAGCGCCAGAGGTTTCCATCTTGAACACAGATTCATCGACAATCCGCGTCCTGTTCGCCTCACCTGAGTGTGCGCCAATGGCCAAGGTCGGCGGGCTCGGCGAGGTCAGCGCGGCGCTGCCAGCCGCACTTCGCGAACTGCAAATGGACGCACGGGTTCTATTGCCCGGCTATCCCGGCGTTTTAGCAGCCGCCTCCGACGCGCGGGAACTGGCGCGTCTGACACCGTTCGATGCCCCGTTCGAAGCGCGTCTCCTCATGGCGCACCTGCCGAATGGCGTCCCATTGATCATTCTCGAATGCCCGCGACTGTATGCGCGTGCCGGCGGTCCCTACCAGAACGAGGCTGGCGAGGACTGGGATGACAACGGCCGGCGCTTCGGCTTGCTGTCGAAAGTGGCGGCGATACTAGGCAGCGCATCCAGCCCGCTCGATTGGCGTCCCCAGATTATTCATTGTAACGACTGGCCAGCGGCGCTGGCGCCTGCGTATCTGCACTACACGCCGCAGCCGCGGGCAGCGGCAGTCATGACCGTCCATAATATGGCATTCCAGGGAAACTTCGAGCCCGATCTGGTCGCGGTGCTCGGCTTGCCTGAGTCCAGTTTCGCCGTCGATGGGCTGGAGTTCCACGGGCGTATGTCGTTTCTAAAAGCCGGGCTGCTCTACGCAGACGCGATCACCACAGTCAGCCCGACCTACGCACGCGAGATCCAGTCCGAGCCGCTAGGATTCGGCATGCATGGCCTGCTTCGCCTGCGGCGGGATTCGCTCTTCGGTATCCTGAACGGAATTGACACTGCGGCGTGGAATCCGGAGACCGATCCGCTAATCGCGCACCGCTACAGCGCCGCTACCCTCGATCGCAAGCCTCTCAACAAGGAAGTACTACAACGCCGCCTGCGTCTCGTGGTGGAACCGGAGATTCCATTGATCGGGGTGGTGAGCCGCTTCACGCAGCAGAAAGGGATCGATGTGCTGGTTGAGGCGGCGTCCCGGCTTGTCGAGCTGCCGGCGCAGCTGGTCGCGCTCGGCACTGGCGAGCGCGAGTTGGAAGATGCGCTCCGCACGGTTGCGGCGCGCTACCCCGGGAACATCGCGGTAGCTATCGGGTTCGATGAGGGTCTTGCGCACCTGATCGAGGCCGGGGCCGACATGTTTCTCATGCCATCGCGATTCGAGCCGTGCGGCTTGAATCAGATGTACAGTCAGCGTTACGGAACGCCGCCAGTCGCGCGCGCCACCGGCGGCCTCGCCGACACAATTGTTGATTGCAATTCCGCGACTCTCGGCAACGGGAGCGCGACCGGTATCCTGTTCCATCAGCTGACCCCCGCTGCGCTGCTTGCCGCGGTCCGGCGCGCAGTCGCGATGTACCGCGACCGCCGCAGCTGGCGGGTTTTGCAACAAAACGGCATGGCGCGATATTTCGGATGGGACACAGCCGCGAAGCAGTACGCAGGAATTTATGCCCGGCTGGTGAGCCATGTTTAGAACGTGGGCCTGCATCAGACCCAGATCATCAGTCCCAGCTCAAAGCGGTGGGTTAGCAACGTGTGGTGCGGATATGCACGGATACGGCATTCGAGCTTACCGCACAGATCCGGCGTGAGCTTCAGGACATAGTGGTGCTCGCCGGCCGCGTTGACCGCGCCGTCGAAGACGAACACGTGGCGCGTGAGAGTGCGTCTGTCGTCGAGTTCCTTCGCCACGCTGGACAGCAGCAGCTCGACGACGATATCTTCAGGCCTGAGCCCATTCAGCTGCACCCCGACCTCGAACCGGACTTCCTCACCGAAAGCAATGTTCTTTTTCGGCACGTCGAGGCGCCGCAGTAAAACGCCCGGCCAAGCTTCACGCACCCGCTGCTTCCAAGCCGCGCTCGTGCGTGCGGGCTCGAAATGATTCTTGGAATAGCGCGAGCCCTGTTGTGACGCAGGCAGATAGAACTTGGCCACGTACTCGCCCATCATGCGGCTGGTGTTGAACCGGGGCAGAAGGCTTACGATCGAGCGCTTCGCCAGTTTGACCCATTCCGGCGAAAAACCCATCTTGCCGCGCTCGTAATAGGCTGGGATCACGCGATCCTGCAACAGCTCGTAAAGCGAGCGGCTTTCCTCGCGGTTTCGGTGTTGCTCGTCGAGCGCTTCCGAGGCCGGCTTGATCGCCCAGCCGTTGTCCCCTTGATAGCCTTCCTCCCACCACCCGTCCAGAACTGAGAGGTTGATCACGCCGTTGATGCCCGCTTTTATGCCGGAGGTCCCCGATGCCTCCAGCGGATAAACCGGATTGTTCAGCCAGACGTCGACACCAGACACGAGTCGCCGCGCCAGGTGCAGATCGTAGCCTTCGACGAACAGGATCCTGCCCTCAAATTCCGGCATGGAGGCGATGTGGATTACACGCCGGATCAGCTCTTTGCCAGGCTCGTCAGCCGGATGGGCCTTGCCAGCGAAGATAAACAGCACCAGGCGCTGCGGGTCACGCACGATCTCTCGCAGCCAGTCGAGGTTTTCGAACAGGAGCGTGGCGCGTTTATAGGTTGCAAAGCGCCGCCCGAAACCGATGGTGAGCATGTTGGGGTTGGCCGGATCGGCGAACTTGAGCAGCCGGTCGAGGTGCGCCTCGCTACCTCGGTTGCGAAAATGCTGGACCCGAATCAAATGGCGGATCAAATGCAGCATCTGCGCCTTGAGCTGTTGGTGTACGCCCCAAAAAATTTGGTCCGGTAGCTCAGCGATTCGTTCCAGGTTGGCAGGGTCACTCAAGCGCTGGTTCCAGCCGCCGCCAAGAACGTGGTCGAACAGATCAGCCCATTCTGGCGCGAGGAACGTCGCGACGTGCACGCCGTTGGTCACGTAGGTGACCGGGTTCTCTCCCACCGGAATCTGCGGCCACAGATCCCTCAGTATGTTCGCCGAAACTCCGCCGTGGATGCGGCTCACACCGTTGTGAAAGCGCGACCCGCGCACCGCAAGCGCCGTCATATTGAACTCGCCGTTCCCGGACGTACGCCCCAATGCGACCAGCTGCTCGCCGGTTAGGCCCAGCTCACGGCAGAAACGCTCGAAGTAATGCGTAACAGTCTGCTCGGAAAAACAATCGTGTCCCGCTGCAACTGCGGTGTGCGTGGTGAACAGCGTATTCACGGCAACTGCTTCCAGTGCGCTGAGAAAGTCGAGCCCCTCACGCATCAGGTTGCGCACGCGTTCGAGGACCAGAAACGCGGCGTGGCCTTCGTTGATGTGCCAGACTGTCGGCTTTATGCCCATTGCGTGCAGCGCGCGCACGCCGCCAACGCCGAGGATGATTTCCTGCTCGATCCGGGCGTTACGGTCGCCGCCGTAGAGCCGGTGCGCGATGTCGCGGTCTTCCGGGCTGTTCGCTTCGAGGTCCGCATCGAGAAGGTAAAGGATGACCCGCCCGACACGCGCCCGCCATACCTTGACCGTGACATCGCGAGCAGCAACCTCGACTGTGACGTGAACCTCGCTGCCGTCTTCGCGCAGCGCCGGCGTTATCGGCAGGTCGCCGAAATCCGAATCGGTGTAAGCGGCATGCTGGTTGCCCTCGCCGTCTACCTGCTGCTGGAAATAGCCCTGGCGGTAGAGCAGCCCCACCGCGACGAACGGAATGTGCAGATTGCTCGCCGCCTTGCAATGGTCCCCGGCCAAGATGCCGAGCCCTCCGGAGTAAATTGGCAAGCTTTCATGAAAGCCGAACTCGGCACAGAAGTAGGCGACCAGATCGCTTTCAGGTAGTAACCCCTTGCCGTCGTGGTGCATCGGCTCGTTATGATAGATATCATAAGCCGACAGGACTCGGTCAAAGTCGTGGGAAAACACCTGGTCGGCTGCCGCATCTGCCAGCCGCTGCTGGTCTACGTGCTTAAGAAATGCCTTGGGGCTGTGGCCGATGGCGTCCCACAGCGCCGGGTCCAAGCGCGCGAACAGCGTCCGCGTGGCGCGGTCCCAGCTGTACCAGAGATTGTTGGCGAGCTCTTCGAGACGAGCCAGCCGGGGCGGAATTCTGGGATTGACCTCGAGCGAAAAGGGGGTGCCTGGTCCTCGCTGCATAGAACGCTTCCAAGGGCCGCAGTCAAGCGGCCATGTAATCCTTCTTGATTTACGCCATTTTTTTATCTTAGCCTAAACCAGAACGGCGGCGAGAGCGTTCCGTCTGAAGGGCTAGCGGCCAGGATAACCGGCACAGCGCACCACGCTCGCGGAAAGTGCCAAACTTCCTGAATCAATATATCCGCCGAAGCAATAGCCCCGGCTTGATCTAGGTCAAACTCTGCGTGGGCTAACAGAGTAAATTATTAAAATATCGTTATAGGCGCTTAACGCGGTGAAATTATCAATCAGCAAGCGTTGTGCGTGAAATTTGGTTGCTCTGGCTCAATCCCCGCCGCCCTTGCGCCGCTATTATAAATCATGTGAGAGATTAGTCCCATTCGAGATATGTATAGCGTTTTCGCCAACAGGAATGATGCCGCTAAGCAGCTCGCGGCGGCGCTCGATTGCTATCGCGGAAAAAATCCGCTCGTGCTGGCAATTCCCCGCGGCGCAGTACCGATGGGACGGGTGATTGCCGACGAGCTTGATGGCGAGCTTGACGTTGTGCTGGTGCGTAAACTCCGCTCGCCGTATTCCCCCGAGTTCGCAATCGGCGCGGTCGACGAGACAGGGTGGACTTACATCGCACCGCATGCACACGAGGCTGGCGCTAGTGACGAATACATCGAGCGAGAACAGCAGGAGCAGCTTGCAATTGTGAAGAAACGGCGCTCTCTCTACACACCTGGACGGCCGCCGCTCGATCCTAGGGGAAGGATCGCTATAGTGGTGGATGACGGTTTGGCCACGGGTGCAACCATGATCGCCGCGCTCCATGCAGTGCGCATGAAAGCCCCTGCGAGACTGGTCTGTGCAGTGCCCGTCGCTTCACCACGGAGCGTTGAGACGGTCCGGGCCTACTCTGACGAAGTGGTATGCCTCGAAACCCCACAGGACTTTTACGCAGTCGGGCAGTTCTACACATCCTTCCCGCAGGTCGATGACGAAGATGTCGTTGCGCTACTGAGGATGCAGCGGCGCAAACGCGAGGTTCAGCATGACTGAATCGCGCCAGACGATGGGGCTGCGCAGCGGTCTTAGCGAACTGGTCACCGTTCCGTCAGGGGAAGTGCGCCTTGAGGGAATGCTTGAGTTGCCTGAAAAACCCCAGGGTATCGTGCTTTTTGCTCACGGCAGCGGCAGCAGCAGGTTGAGTCCGCGCAACAATTTTGTAGCGCGAGAACTACGTGCTGCAGGACTAGGCACCCTGCTGATAGATCTTCTGACGCGCGAGGAGGATCAAACATATGAAACGCGCTTTGATATCAGCCTGCTTACAGGCCGGCTTGCCGATGTTGCGCAATGGCTGAAGAAATATCCGGCAACGAAAAGCTTTGCCCTTGGTCTGTTTGGCGCAAGCACCGGCGCTGCGGCTGCATTGCGAGTTGCCGCTGATTTCCCGAGAGACGTTGCCGCTGTCGTCTCGCGCGGCGGGCGTCCGGATCTAACCGGAGACGACAAGCTTGCACAAGTCACCGCTCCGACACTTCTCATCGTAGGCGGTCACGATTTTGGTGTCATCGAGCTCAATGAAGAAACCTATCGCAAGCTCAAGTGCGAAAAAGAACTGTCGATCGTTCCGGGTGCAACGCATCTGTTTGAAGAACTAGGCACACTGGAAAAAGTCGCTGCGCTCGCGGCGCAGTGGTTTACACGCCACCTGCATTAGTTACAGACCAACTGGAAACCCAAGAGCACAGTACGCAAACTGTTATTTCCAACATCGTTACTTGCTAATACCTTTCTCTGTCATCCAACTTTTACGGAAAAACCGGTGAGGTCAGCTGTGCCAGATCGATAGCGGTCCCACCAGATAGCCCTGAAAACCGGCTACACCAGCGCTCGACAATATCGGCAGCACGTCGTCGTTCTCGACTCCCTGGGCGATGACCCGGATATCGAGTGGTGTGCCCAGCCGTACAAGGGACGCTACAAAAAATCGGTCCGCCTCGTCGTCGCGCAAGGCGGCAGTGTGCGCCCTCGAAAGTTTGACGTAGGCGGGCAGCAAAGCGCGCATGAGCTGGAGCGACTCGCGGTGAAGACCGAAATTATCCAGCGCAAAATGCGCGCCTGCGCGCCGTAACATCACCGCGAACGCAAGCACGCTGTGGCGATCCCGGGCCGCTCCCGATTCGGATAGTTCGAACACCAGCCGGCGAGCCACAGCCGGCACCGCGCGAAGCCGGGGCTCTAGCCACGCCAGAAAATCCGCATCGGCAACGGAGTTCGAGGACACGTTGACAGCGATCTCGCCCGCCTGTGGAGTACGCGCGAGACGATCAATCACGCGATCGAGGATCAGCCTGTCTATCCTGGGCGCCATGCCGTGGCGCACCGCCATGGGAAAGAAATCGGCGGCGGAGATGTTCTGTCCGTCCTCGTCGATCATACGCGCCAAGATTTCGTGCTGTATAACATCGCGCCGAGGCAACCCGAGTACCGGCTGGATGTAAAGTTCGAAGCTCCCGTTTAATAAAGCCTGTTCCAGCCGCGCACGCCATTCGCTCGAGCCTAATGGGGCCGTGGCGGAATCCGCCGCGCCCAGATCGACCAGGCCAATACCGCGCGCCTCTGCCCGCGCGGCGGCGCCGTCCGCGGCAGCCAGCAGCTGGCCGAGCGGCGGCGAAGCGCCTTCGAATGTCGCCACGCCAATGTTGTAGCCGACACCGGCCGGATGGCCGCCTTCTGCGAGCATAGCGTAAACAGCCCGGGCGAGCCCGTCGGCGAAATTACCGGCCTCATCCCCGGATGCGTTCGCGAGCGAGATGGCGAAGGCAGCCCCCGACCAGCGCGCAGACAGTCCGCCGGCAGCCTCGCTCCGGGCTGCGACGACAGCGGCAGCGCCCTCCAGCAGCGCATCTCCCCGCTCGTAACCGGAATCGCGGTTGAAAGCGGCAAAATCGTGAAACTGCAAGAGTACGAGCGCGCCCCGGAAAACATCACCCGCATCACGCATGCGCGCCTCGAACTGGGTACTGAAGCCGCGGCGATTAAAAAGCCCGGTTAGACTGTCCTGATACGCTTCCCGTCTCAATGACTCGGCTCTCGCGCCTTCCGCCTGGATGGCCTGCCTGACTTTGACCGAGAGGCTATTGATTGTCGCGGCGACATGGCGAAGCTCGCGCGCTCTTGGAGCCTCGGCCACCGCGGTGAAATCGCGGTTTCCGATAGCGACCGCGACGCGCTCGATGCTCTCCAGCGGCCGCAATACACCTTTCAGAAATGCGAATGCCGCCGCCAGGGCGGCGCAATACAAACCCGCCAGCCATACGAGGGTGGCCCATGCCGTGTGCCACAACTGCCGATAAGCGAATCTTGGGTGGCTGGTCACGCGCACGCTGCCTATCTGTTTCCAGCCCGCCGTCACCAGCGAGTCGGCGGTGGGAGCCTCGAGCGGCAGCAAAGTGGCAAACCATTCCGGCACGCCAAGCTCCATAACGGGCAGTGTTTTTCCCAGCAACACGCTACCGTCGATGGAAATGAGCTCGATGCGCTGATAGTAACCGCGGTCGAATACTGGATTGATCACGGTCTCGGCTAATGCAAGATCTCCGTGCGCGAGCAGCGCGCCAAGCGTCAATCCAAGCGAAGTAGCGGCATCCTGTGCGTTCGACTCAAGTTGCTCCTGCATGATGCGCCTGGCTGCGGCGACATGGATGGTCTCGATGCCGATCAGCAAAAGCAGAAACCCGATCGAGACGCCGGCGAGCAGTTGTTGTCTGAGGGAACCGAACATGCTAGATGCGCGCCTCGCGCTCGAGGCGTTCGGTCAAGTCACGCCACAAGCGGATCTGGCTTGGCGAGCCGGCACTTCCACGGCCAGGAATCAGCACGTCCTCGTCGTTGAAGCTGTAAACCGGAATCAGGTCGGGACGCTGCGAGGCGGGGCGTACCTCGTCGTCGAGACTGTCCAGAATCAGGGGTTCAGCTTTAGGCGTCGGGTAATAGGCAAGCACCATGTGCGCTTGCTTCAACTTCGAGGATTTGACATAGGTGATGCGCAAACGCGCTATCGGGACACCCAATTCCTTCAGGGCGTAATACTTCGCAATGGAAAAATCCTCGCAGTCGCCGCCGTCGCTGGCGACGAATTCAGCCGGTGTCGCCCAATAGTCCTCCACTCCCCAGTGCGCGATGTCGGACAAAAAAGGCTCGCGGTTGAAGTAGCGGTTAACCGTGGCTAGCAACGCAGGCTCGCGCTCCGCCTGCGCTTCAGTTTCTAGTACCTTCAGGAAATCCTGCCAGCCCAGCAGCCGCTCCTGGGCTGCTTGGCCGAAGCGCAAGACATACTGGCGAATCAGAACTGCCGATGTGGATGTGGAGAACCCCGGCGGCCCTGCCCAAGCCGTCAGCACCGCAGCCAGCAACAAACCAGCGACGCTGTATCTCCGACTTCCGAGGCAGGAGGTTGGCGGCATTATGATGTCGGGTATACCGGTAACGCATGCGCCCAAGCGGGGCGGATGCCCAAGTCACAATAACCTAAACTCGCTGTCCAGGCTACCGCTACCGGCCATTGCGACACGTCATGAAGGTGAGCGGCCCGGAGACGAAACAGACCCGGTCAGCCTGATCGCGCCGGGCGGGCAGTTCCTCAAACCACGCGGCGGGCTCATCCCCAGGACCGGCCGCGGTCGGCGGCAAGGTATTGAGGAAGCCTGCAGCATCCGCGATAGTGATCGATCCGCTTGTGCCGTAAGCTACGGTGTTAGGATCGAGCACGCTGGAGTTGATCGCCTGGATGACCGGGCCGCCGGGTGGGGGCGACAGCGGTGCTTGTGGAGTCGGAGGCGGCGTCACGGTATTCACCGTCATCAGACCATTCACGTAACTAATGGCGTAGTTGCTTGGCGT
Organism: Gammaproteobacteria bacterium; assembly: GCA_041495205.1. Taxonomy (GTDB): domain Bacteria; phylum Pseudomonadota; class Gammaproteobacteria; order Burkholderiales; family JAHFRG01; genus JAHFRG01. The sequence goes on along the minus strand of JBGQCF010000029.1, from coordinate 374 downwards.
GAACGTGCCGCCGGTGGCCGCGCTCGCGGTGATCGCATACGGGCTGCCCGCCACGGGCGCGGTCGCCGGCGCACCCAAACTGGTGAGGCTAACGTTGGCGATCGTCTCGCTGTTTTGCAGCCCGGCTGAAGTAAATTCATTTCCGGTGAAGATAAAGGTGCTGCCGAAAGTTTTGCTCTGATTGTTCGCTGTCACGGTAAGCGCAGCCGGGCTGATGGCGAAGTTGTTGCCAGCGTAGGTGATCAAATAGTTGGTGTTAGCGGCGTTGGTGATGCCACCTTGGGTGATCGCATAGCCGCCGACATTCTCGCCGGCGTTGCGCGCCAGGCTGCCGACCAGCGCCGTGCCGGTGCCGAGGCTCGTGTTGGCGTAGG
>JBGQCF010000028.1:0-29792 GCA_041495205.1 Gammaproteobacteria bacterium | reverse complement strand
TTGCCCGGCGCAACCGGCAGCGTATTATCAAAGTCGTCACTGACGTTGCTGTTGAAGCTTAAGGTTTTGCTTTCCCGGTAATAAACATTTGACGCAATCAGCACCGTATCGCTGAAGAAATGACTCCCTTTCAGATTTAAAAAAACGAGCCTGTTATCGTTATAATCCGGATAAGAATAAGCTTGGGCCGGATTGTCGAGAAAGCTTACGGGTAACGGTTGCGTGCCGAAAAGCTTGTTTTTTGCGGCCGTAAGACTCAAGTCCAAATCGGTTTTCTCGTCTTGCCAGCCAAACTTGGAGAAGAGCTGGTTAACGTCGCTATTGGAATGTTCGCGAAAGCCGTCCTCTCTGAACACGTTGGCCGTGACGAAGTAATCGACATGCTCTCCGTGCCCGCCGACTTCGAATTCGGCGGCACCGCGTCCGAAAGAACCGCCGTAACTTTGAATCGCAAACCCAGGGTACTCGAAGCCGCTTTTGGTATGAATGGCAAGGGCGCCGCCTAAAGTATTCAGGCCGAAGAGCGGGTTGGAGCCCGGGATGAGGTTAATGCTGGAAATGGCCGAGAGCGGGATGAGGTCCCAGTTGACCAGATCGCCGAACGGCTCATTGACTCGCACGCCGTCCTGGAAAACCGATATGCCTTGGGGTGTGCCGAGCAGCGGTGAAGCGGTAAAACCGCGAAAATTGACGTTCAGCTGGAATGGATTCACCAGCGTGTCATTGATATTTACCGATCCCAGGTTGGCATTCGCGTAATCGGAAAGGTCAAGGCTTTGCTGTTTTTGGATATTCCTGCCGGTGGCCGTCTGCACATTGGCCGGCACCTGATTGAGCGGCGTCCCGAGGCCGGGTAAGGGTGTTGTGCCGATGACCTCAACCTCCGGTGCTTCAAGAGCTGTTGCGGGATTGTCGGCCCCGTTGACGATGGACGGGAAGCCGGCCAGCGCCAGGGAAATTACCAGAATCAGTTTCCCATACCTCGAGGAAGCGGGAACCGGGTCAGTGTTGGACCCGCCGGAATCGCGGGCAAAACAAAAAATCTGCAATGGCATACGAACTTCCTTATTATTGGTAGTGAGGTTCGGTGCATGTCCTGCGCGCCAGCCGCTGCCTGAGATACGGCCTGGTGCCACAAGCGCCAGTTTACCTCCCGGCCCCATTATATATTCAGGGCCATTGTCTGCTTTGCCTTCGGGAATAATTCCTGATATTTGTGGTGCGAATTCCCCAAATCAGGATTAAAGATGATGAAGAATTGGAGAAGAAACGCGAAAGCTTGCTGTACTATGCAGCAGGTACGGAAATGTGTTGAAGTTGCTGTGCGCACGGTAGTTTGAAGTATTTCGCCTGCTGACTGTTGGACACACGGTCGCGGGAATCTGCGAAACCCTGAACCTGAGCTGGAAAACGGTAGCCAACTGCCAATGAATTGTCAAATGGAAGCTTGGCGTGGAATGCGCCGTACCGATGGAATAGATCGCAATCCCCCAACGGGCGCACTGGATACGAGAAGTTAGTCTGGTGGCTTTACACCATAAAACCAGCCCAGTTTAGTTAGGGCGGGTTATTTTTAATGGCGGGCACAATTGCATGTGATGAGTCCAACCATCACGAGTTTGTTTCAAACTGTGGTTTAATGAATTCGCGCAATCATCAACTGACAAACCAAGAGGACGCAACACCATGCCCTATGCAATCCGCATTCATGAGACGGGCGGGCCCGAAAAAATGCGCTGGGAAGAAGTCAGGGTTGAAACACCCGGCCCCGGGCAGGTGCTGGTGCGCAACACCGCAATCGGGCTCAATTTTATCGATACCTACCACCGCAGCGGGCTGTATCCCGTGGCTCTTCCCGCCACGCTGGGCATGGAAGGCGCGGGAATCGTTGAAGCGGTGGGGCCGAAAGTAAGCGGGTTCAAAGCCGGCGAGCGCGTCGCTTATACGCAGCCGATCGGCGCTTACGCGGAATGGGTGCTGCGCCCGGCCGACCGGCTGGTTAAAATCCCGGCCGGCATCGGTGACAACGTTGCTGCGGCCATGATGCTCAAAGGCATGACGGCGCAGTATCTGCTGCGGCGCACCCACAAGGTGAGAGCGGGCGATACGATTTTGGTGCACGCGGCGGCCGGCGGCGTGGGTCAGATCCTCTGCCAATGGGCGAAATATCTGGGTGCCACGGTGATCGGCACCGTAGGCAGAGACGAAAAAGTGAAGCTCGCGAAAAAAGCCGGGTGCAAGCACGTTATCGTCACTGCAAGGGAAAAATTTCCGGAACGGGTCAAGGAAATCACCAAAGGCACCGGCGTGCCGGTGGTCTACGACGGCATCGGCAAGGACACCTTTATGGGTTCGCTCGACTGCCTTGCGCCCATGGGCTTGATGGTGAGTTACGGCAGCGCCTCGGGTGCGGTGCCGCCGTTCGAGCTCGCCATTCTTTCCCAAAAAGGCTCGCTGTTTCTCACGCGTCCAACCTTGATGACCTACACCGCGAAGCGCGAGGATCTGCTCAAGTGCGCAAGCGAACTTTTTTCGGTGGTGAAGAAAGGCGCAGTCAAGATCACCATCAATCAGACCTATCCTTTGAAAGAAGCAGCGCAGGCGCACCGCGACCTGGAGTCGCGCAAAACTACCGGCTCCACAGTTTTGTTGCCTTAGCCGTCTATCAGGATACCTTCATCGGCAGAATCACCATCTGCATCCCACGCAAATGCAGCCGGTTTTGCATGGTGAGCGCAGTCTGGTTATGCAGCATGCGCGTAAGCAAATTGTCGTGCTGGAAAATCAGCTTGCTGGCGAAGAACACGCAGTTGGGAAATTGCTGCGCCACTTTTTCCGTGAGTTGGGTGAGTTCATCGACCGGGTCGCAGCCGAAAACTTGGTAGGTGGTCGCGGCGAGCCCATGACTGTGGCAGAAGCCGGTGTAGTATTTGAGCGAGTTGCTGATTTTTTGTTGCAATGCGGCCATCGTGTCTTTTGCGTCGTAGCTTTGCGCATCGACTTCGCCCGCGGCAAGGAAAACGAAATTCTTGAAATGGTTGGGGAAGAGCCGCTGCACCCACAACAAAGTATGCATTCCCACGCCCAGATTTTTGCCCACCAGAAACACTGCGGTAGGCTGTGACGGGTCGAGCACGGGCGGCGTGATCTTCTTCTCGTCCCAGTTGGGTTGGGCCACGAACAACTCATCGATTTTGCGCAATTGGCTGCGCACCTCGTCGTAGTGGCTGTGAATCAGCAAGCACACGCCGATGACCATGCCGGTAATCAACAGTGTCACCCAGCCGCCTTCGCTGAATTTTTCGACCACAATCACCAGCAGGATGCCGCTGGTGATTGCAAGGCCGGCTATCGAAAGCAGTAACCTGCGGCGCCAATGCTCGAGCGACTCGCGGTTGCGCCACCAGTGCACGCACAAACCCAGTATCGACATCGAAAAGGTCAAAAATACATTGATGCTGTACAACACCACGAGAAGGTCGACACTGCCGCCGGTCCAAATGAGGATAGCCAGCGCCGCGACGCCCATCAGGAAAATCCCGTTCTGCGTCACCAGGCGGCTCGAGAGCTGGCGGAACTGGCGCGGCACCCAGGAATCTGCGGCCATGTAGGCCATCACCGCAGGCCCGCCGAGAAAACCGGTGTTGGCGGCGACGAGCAGCAATCCCGCTTCCAGCGCCAATACCACCGCCAGAGCCAAGCCGTTGGTCCATTCGCTTCCCCCGCCGAGGCTCGAAATGATGCCCTGGAAGACTACTGCGTTAAGCGTTTGGCCTTCCACTGGTTTGGCGTCCCATAGCAGGTAAAGCAGAATTATGCCGCCCGCAGTAAACGCCAGCGACAATGCCATGTAAAACATGGTGAGCTTGCCGGTACGTACCCGCGGCTCGGCCAGCCGGTTGATGTTGTTGGACACCGCCTCGATGCCGGTGTAGGTGCCGCCGCCCAGCGAATAGGCGCGCAAAAACAGCGATGCGACAAACAACCAGCCGGTTTCGCGGGCCAGGCTTGTCGTTTCGTTCAAGGTGTCGGGTATCAGACGGGGGAGACTGTCGGCATGCGCCTGCACGCCGTAGAAGATAAGCAAAACATGGGTTATGACGAAACCAAGAAAAATCGGCAGCAAAACCTTAACTGACTCCTTCATGCCGCGCAGATTAAGCCCCATCAACATCAAGATCAGGATAATTTCAGTGAACAACTTAAACGGTTGAGCGCCCACTGGCAGCAGGCTGAACAACGCATCCACGCCGCTTGCCACCGAAATCGCGATAGTCAGCACATAGTCAACGATCAACGCGGAACCCGAGACCAGCCCGGCGTGCGGGCCGAGCAGGTGTGTGGCTACCTTGTAACCGCCGCCGCCGGAGGGGAAAAGTTCGATGACCTGGTTGTAGGCGATCGCAATGACAAAAACCGTGAGTGCGGTCGCCGCCGCCATGTAAAGACCGAGATGAGTATGCGTGCCGAGCGCGCGAAACGCTTCTTCAGGACCGTAAGCAGAGGAAGACAGGCCGTCCGCGCCAAGCCCCACCCACGCCAGGAACGCGATCAGAACAATATGCTGGCGGGTTTCCGGTTTAAGCGGGTCGAGCGGGGCACCGATTATAAACTTACGGAGTTTTTCGATGATCGGCATGCGTTATTCTTGTAGCCTGGATTCGGATTATTGAGACAATTGTTTTTCAATCCGGCGCGCGAATACCTGCATTTCCCTCGCGGCCTGTTTATCGCCTTTTCCCTCGGCCACTGCGATTCCGCGCTGGTAGGCTGCCAACGCATCCGGCAAGCGGCCGCAATCCGCCAGTGCTCTTCCCAGCAATTTCCATGCGGCCGAATAGGCCGGGTCATGATGCACCGCCTGGCTCAAGTGCTGTACCGCGGCAGTCACGTCGTTGAGTTTAAGATATTCGTTGCCAAGACTGAAGCGCAACAAAGCATCATCCCGGCCCGCCGCAAGCATTTTTTCCAGGTTTGCAATGAGCGGACTCATCATCTCGCATAAAATCCCAACGCGTAATTGCGGTTATCATAGCGCAATTCAGGCTCCCGGTGATGGTGTGCCTCTACAACACGTTTTGTTAGAAACCAGCGAATCCTGATAACATCAGACTCGCAAGGAGAGTCCACATGGCTAAAAAAATCATTCACACCGACAATGCGCCCAAAGCCATCGGTAGCTACTCGCAAGCGGTGCGCGCAGGTCAAACCGTTTATTTGTCCGGGCAAATCGGGCTCGACCCGGCAAGCATGCAAATGGTGGAAGGCATTGAAGCGCAAATCGTGCGGGTATTCGAAAACCTTAAGGCAGTGGCGCAAGCCGCGGGCGGCAGCCTGGACGATGTGGTCAAACTCAATGTGTATCTTACCGATTTTGCGCATTTTACCCGCGTCAACGAAATCATGGCCAAGTATTTCCGCGAGCCCTATCCCGCGCGCGCCGCAGTGGGGGCGGCTGCGCTGCCGCGCGGCGCGCTGGTGGAAATGGATGCCATCCTGGTAATCGAGAGGTGAGGACGTGCTGGAGGCCCCATCGTTTGTCCGCTATTGAGATGTAACACATGCCCTCAGCTATAAACCAGCGCGAGGAAAAAAAATCCCGCTTCAATACGTCTGACCACCCATTGCTCGCTGGCGTCAGCCGGCCCACCCTGGAAAAGCTCGCACGACTCGGCATATCCCGCTCGCTGGACCTGGTGTTGCATCTTCCCCATAGATACGAAGACGAGACGCGTGTATATCCGATCAAAGACGCGCCATCTGGCCAAACCGTTCAGGTAGAAGGGGTGGTGGTGAATACTGAAATTCAGTACCGGCCGCGGCGCACGTTGGTGTGCCAGATTGAGGATGGGGGCAGCACGCTGGTGATGCGATTTCTCAATTTTTACGGCAGCCAGGTCAAGGCGCTCGCGCCCGGAGCAAAAGTACGGCTGTTGGGCGAAATCCGCCAGGGTTTTTTCGGCGCTGAGATGGTGCATCCCAAATACCGCATCGTGCGCGGCGAGATGCCGCTGCCGGATTCGCTGACTCCGGTTTATCCGACTACTGCGGGCCTATCGCAGGATACCCTGCGCAAGCTCATCACGCGCAGCCTTGCTGAAAACGATCTTGCCGAAAGCCTGCCGCGGCAGATTTTGCAGGCGTTCAAGCTGCCGGGTTTCAAGGAAAGCGTGTTGTTTTTGCATCAGCCGCCGCCGCGGGTGAAGTTGCAGCAGCTTGCACAGCGTGATCATCCCGCATGGCGCAGGATTAAATTTGACGAACTGCTGGCACAGCAATTATCCATGCGCCTGCATTACCGCGAGCGGCGCAGCCGCGTCGCCCCGGCATTGCCTAAGCGCGGCCGGCTTACGCGGGACTTGCATGAGGGGTTGCCGTTTGTTTTGACTGCTGCCCAGCGCAGGGTAATGGAGGAAATCGCCAGAGACCTTTCCCGGCCTTATCCGATGCAGCGGCTGTTGCAAGGCGATGTCGGCAGCGGCAAAACCATCGTCGCCGCTTTTGCAGTGCTGCAGGCCATCGAGAACGGCTGCCAGGCGGCGATCATGGCGCCTACGGAAATTCTTGCCGAGCAGCATTATCAGAAATTTTCCGGCTGGCTTGCGCCCCTTGGTGTGAAGATGGCGTGGCTTGCCGGCAGTTTAAGCAAAAAACAAAAGCAGGTTGCGCTGAAAAGCGCGTTGCAAGGCGAAGCAATGCTGGTCATTGGCACTCATGCGCTGATTCAGGAACAAGTGGAATTCCGCAAATTGGGCCTGGCTATTATCGACGAGCAGCATCGCTTTGGCGTGCATCAGCGCCTGGCGCTGCGCATCAAGGGCAGCCGCGCAGGTCTGCAGCCCCACCAGTTAATGATGAGTGCAACGCCGATCCCGCGAACTTTAAGCATGAGTTACTATGCGGACCTCGATGTGTCGGTCATTGATGAACTACCGCCCGGGCGCACGCCTGTCACCACCAAGCTGGTCGCCGACAATCGGCGCGCCGAGGTGATTGCGCGAGTGCACGATGCCTGCGTTGCCGGCAAGCAGGCGTATTGGGTGTGCCCGCTGATCGAAGAATCCGAGGCGCTGCAACTCAAGACCGCGCTGGAAACTTATTCTGTTTTGAAAACGACTTTTCCCGAATTGAAAGTCGGTTTGGTGCATGGCAGGCTCGCCAGCCAGGAAAAAGCATCGGTGATGCGGGCATTCCTGCAGGGAGAAATTCAATTGCTGGTGGCGACCACGGTGATCGAAGTCGGCGTGGACGTGCCTAACGCTTCGTTGATGGTCATCGAGCATGCCGAGCGCATGGGCTTGTCGCAATTGCACCAGTTGCGCGGGCGTATCGGGCGCGGCTCAGAACAAAGCGTGTGCATCCTGATGTACCAGAATCCGCTTGGCGAAGCGGCGCTGGCGCGGCTCAAAATCGTGTTCGAAACGGCTGATGGCTTTGAAATTGCCAGGCAGGATTTGCGGCTGCGCGGCCCCGGGGAGTTTCTCGGTGCGCGGCAAAGCGGGGTACCCATGCTGCGCTTTGCCGATATCAACACCGATATTGATTTACTGGAAGCAGCGCGCAATGCCACGGAGCGCATGTTCAGGGAGTTTCCCCAAGCTGTTGAGCTGCACTTGCAGCGCTGGCTGGGCGGCAGGCAAGACTACCTGCGGGTGTAGGAACCCCTGATTAAGTGCTTATGAAACTTCCGCAAAACACTTGGCAGCCAAGTACTGTCAATGCGCAACGCTCTTATCATCGCTGGCTGACCGACCGCGGTTCGCTCACGCGGCGCCTGCAGGCGCATTGCCCGGATTTCAGCGTGCGGGCGCTGCACCAGCGGCTTGACAAACCGTGCCGCGACGAGCTGGCGTTCATCAAATCCAGGCGCAGGGAACTGGCAGTGGTGCGGGAAGTGTATCTGTATTGTCGCGAAACGCCGGTAGTGTTCGCGCACAGCGTGCTGAAGCGACGCAATCTGCGCGGCGCTTGGCGCCGCATCAGCCGGCAGGGAGTGAAACCCTTGGGCGCGGCGCTGTTTGCCAATCCCCTTGTCCAACGCACGCCCCTGTATTTTAAAAAGCTCGCTCCGCATCATGAACTTTACCTCAGGGCGTGCCGGTTGCTGACGACGCTGCCGAATTACTTGTGGGCAAGGCGCTCGGTATTTATCCTGCGAGGCAAGCCGATAATGGTGACTGAAGTCTTTCTTCCCGGAATCTTGGAACTTTCGCGATGACATTCAAGGAGCGCCTTCACCTTTATGAAAAGCTGATGCGGCTCGACAAGCCGATAGGCATTCTATTGCTCTTGTGGCCGACGCTGTGGGGTCTGTGGATTTCTTCTTACGGCCGCCCGAACTGGGTGATACTCTGGATTTTTGTTTTGGGCACGGTATTGATGCGTTCAGCCGGCTGTGTCATCAATGACTACGCTGACCGCGATTTCGACAGGAGTGTCTCGCGCACCCAGAACCGACCCCTCGCTAGCGGCCAGGTCAGTGCTGAAGAAGCGCTGCTGCTGGCGGCAGTACTGGCGCTCTTAGCGTTTGGGCTGATACTGCCGCTCGACCGTCTGGTCATTTTGCTTTCGGTGCCGGCGCTGCTGATCGCCGCAACTTATCCTTTCACCAAAAGGTTTTTTGCCATTCCACAAGCTTATCTGGGTATTGCTTTCGGTTTCGGCATCCCCATGGCCTACGCCGCGAATGTTGGCGCGGTCCCTCCGATCGCCTGGGTATTGCTTCTTGCGAACATGTTCTGGGCAATTGCCTACGATACCGAATACGCCATGGTGGACCGCGATGACGACATCAGGATCGGGATTAAGACTTCAGCCATCACTTTCGGTAAATACGATGTACTGGGGGTGATGCTCTGTTATGCCGCGATGCTCGCGATACTTGCTGGTGTCGGACTGCGCTTCAAGTTCGGAGTGCTTTATTACGCCGGGCTGCTTGCGGCCGCAGGCATAATGGGCTATCACTACACATTGATTAAAGACCGCGAGCGCGATAAATGCTTCAAGGCGTTTCTGCACAACAACTGGGTTGGCGCAGCCATTTTTGCCGGCATCGCGCTCGACCACTACCTTCGCTACTGAAACCGCGTTGCGCCTAGGTGCCAATATAAATGAAATACCGAGATCTCCGCGACTTCATAGCGCAACTGGAAAAACTCGGCGAACTCAAACGCGTGAGGACCGAGGTTGACCCTTATCTGGAAATGACCGAAATCTGCGACCGGGTGCTAAAAGCACAGGGCCCCGCGATTCTGTTCGAGAAACCTAAAGGCCACAGCATTCCGGTTCTGGGCAATTTGTTCGGCACGGTAAGGAGGGTCGCGCTCGGAATGGGCGAACAATCGGTGCAAGCCCTGCGTGAAGTGGGGAAACTCCTCGCCTATCTCAAAGAACCCGATCCGCCCAAAGGATTGAAAGACGCCTGGGAAAAACTTCCGGTGTTGAAGCAGGTCATGAATATGGAGCCGAAAAAACTGGCTTCCGCGCCTTGCCAGGAAATCGTGTGGGAAGGCAGGGATGTGGATTTGTCGCGTCTGCCGATCCAGACTTGCTGGCCGAAAGACGCCGCACCGCTCATTACCTGGGGCCTGGTGGTGACTCAGGGGCCACACAAAGAGCGGCAGAATCTGGGCATTTACCGGCAGCAGGTAATTGCTCCAAATAAAGTCATCATGCGTTGGCTCAGCACAAGGGGCGGAGCGCTGGATTTTCGCGACCACTGCATCGCCAACCCCGGCCGGCCGTTTCCCGTGGCAGTGGCGTTAGGCGCAGATCCGGCGACGATTCTGGGTGCGGTAACCCCGGTGCCTGATACGCTGAGCGAATACCAGTTTGCAGGACTCTTGCGCGGGAGTAAGACTGAAATCGTGAAATGCTTGAGCAGCGACTTGCATGTACCCGCAAGCGCCGAAATCGTGTTGGAAGGCGCGATCCGCCCCGGGGAAACCGCGCTGGAAGGGCCGTTTGGCGATCATACCGGCTATTACAACGAGCAGGAGCGCTTCCCGGTGTTTACGATTGAACGCATCACCCTGCGCCGCGATCCGATTTATCACAGCACTTATACCGGGAAACCGCCGGATGAGCCGGCGATTCTCGGTATGGCGTTAAATGAAGTGTTCGTGCCGCTGCTGCAAAAGCAGTTTCCGGAGATTGTAGATTTTTACCTGCCGCCGGAGGGTTGCTCCTACCGTCTTGCGGTGGTGAGCATGAAGAAACAATACCCCGGCCACGCCAAGCGGGTGATGTTCGGCGTGTGGTCATTCCTGCGCCAGTTCATGTACACCAAGTTCGTGATCGTCACCGATGATGACGTGAATATCCGCGACTGGAAAGAGGTGATCTGGGCCCTTACCACGCGCGTTGATCCGGCGCGTGACACTTTACTGGTTGAGAATACGCCGATTGATTATCTGGATTTCGCCAGCCCGGTATCAGGCTTGGGAAGCAAAATGGCGGTGGATGCGACCAACAAATGGCCGGCGGAAACCGCGCGCCACTGGGGTACGCCGATTGTGATGGATGAAATGGTGAAACGGCGCGTGGACGAACTCTGGGACGAACTGGAACTGTGACGACGCTCTAGAATTTCACTCCGAAGCCGAGCGAGAACCAGCGCACATCGTTTTGGCCGTTGTAAATATCTTCCCCACCCATGTTATTGTAGCGATCCCACCCCAGCCGCAAATTAAGATTCGGGTTGTAGTTGTATTTAAGCCCGATGCCGTAAGTGAGATCGGAGTTTCTTTCCCGCACATAAGAAGGCACGCTCAGGTTCAGCCCGTAATCGGAGCTGGATTTGGCGACGCCGAACTTGCCAAAAAGTGAGAATTTATCTCCGATCGTCAGCGTGCCGACCCCCAGAAAATTACGGCTTTTTGAAGCGAAGGCATAAGGCATGGACAAACCATTGTCATTACCGATGTTGCCGAGTTCGGCGCCCAGATATTTTCCAAACGGGTAATACTGCCCCTTGAGGGCCGGGTTTTTAAAACCCACGCCGCCGCTGTATCTGAGCAGCGTCGAATCCGCGCCGTAGTCCGCTTCGGCGTAACCTTGTCCATCATAATCCTGCGCGGTCGCCGCGAAGGGCAGCAACATCCCGCCCAAAAGCAGGGAAATTAAAATATGGAATTTCATGGCACTCCATTAATTATGGGCAACAAAAAAATACCCATACGCGCCGAGTATAGTCCTATGGCGCCATAATTTAAAGTGACGTACTTCACACTTATCTAGAGGCTCCTTAACGCCGGTAAACCCATTGCAGCAGCGCATCCTGCAGCGGCTCGGCGTCGCCCGCACGCGGGTGGTTGAGGAGGCAGACCACCACCATCATCCTGCCTTTGTGATCGAGCACATAGCCGGCGATGGCACGAACGCCTTCCAGGCTGCCGGTTTTAATGTGCCCCCGTCCTGTAACGTCCTCGCCATTGAGCCGCTTCTTCATCGTGCCATCCACTGCGATGAGCGGGAGCGAGGCAATCAATTCAGGCATGAGCGGGCTTTGGTGTGCTCTGATCAAAAGCATACCAAGATGTTTGGCGCTGATGCGCTCGGTGCGCGATAAGCCGGCGCCGTTTTCCAGCACCAGTTCGGGGAATTGCAAGCCTTTCTGCGCGAGCCATTGTTTTATCGCCTGCGCGGATTGCTCAGCCGTGGCGGGCGATTGTGTTGCTTCAGCCCCAATCGTGAGAAACAATTGTCGGGCCATCACGTTGTTGCTCCATTTGTTGATGTCGCGCACTGCTTCGCCGAGTGTTGCCGATTCCCCGCTGAAGATGAGCCGCGCTTCAGCCGGGGTTTCAGCTTCGCGGACAGAGCCTTTCAGCGTGCCACCCAATTCCTGCCACAGCTCCTTGAAGACGCTGTACACGTATTGCGGATGGCCGAACAAGGCCACATACCAGGTCTGTTCGCCGCAGCCTGCAGGATAGATGCCGTCCAAAACAATGCGCGCGGACTTTGCGGTAGCCTGAATATCGCTCACCAGCTTGGGTTTCCACTCTCCGCATGGCTCGTCTATCAACGTCAGGCCATTGACGATTTCAAGCTGTGACGGCAACGGATCGGCAACGACCCTGACCGTTCTTTTCTCGGTATCGGGAATAAACAGCAGGCGGACGCTTTTGAAGTTAAGCAACAGGGCATCCGGCGCGACGTTGTAAGGCCGTTGCGGTTCGTTGTCGAATTGCCCGGGATCAGTGTCCGAGACCATGAAATAGCCGCGGTCGAGCACTAGGTCGCCCCGAATGTCACGAATACCCCGCTGCCTCAGCTCGCGCAGCATCAGCCAAAAATTTTCCAGCGTAAGTTTCGGATTGCCGTAACCCTTGATGACTAAATCACCGTTAAGCACCTCTCTTTCAATAGCGCCGCGGGCATAGAACTCGGTTTTCCAGGTAAAGGCAGGGCCGAGCAGCTCCAATCCAGCGTAAGTGGTGAGGAGCTTCATGGTGGATGCCGGGTTGAACGGACGGTCGGCGCCGTAGGCCAGCACCGGAGTTTTTGCATTTACTTCCTGTACGAAGATGCCGACATGTGTTTCATTCAGCCCGGCGCGTTTCAAGGACTGGCTTAACGGTGCAGGGAGCTGTCCAGCAGCGGCGGAAAAAGGCAAAAACAGCAAAATCAGAATTAGCGTTGCAGCGCGCATATTTAAAATTTTCCCAGCAGGCCGTGCGTTTTTTCGACCAGGAAACGCATCTCTTGTTCATCGATGATATAAGGCGGCATGAAATAAACGGTGTTTCCCAACGGCCGCAACAGCAGTTGCGAATCCAGCGCTGCGTGATAAAAATGCTTTGAGAAGCTCCTGTCGGAATTATTTACTTCAAACGCCCAGATCATGCCGGTGTTGCGGAAGTCCTTGACCTTTGGGTGTTGCGAAAGAGCGCTGGCCATCTTGGTGAGTTGCGCAGACTTGGCGTAATTGTTTGGTATTACATTGTCCTGCTCAAAAATATCGAGAGTGGCGAGCGCGGCGCGGCAGGCAAGCGCATTGCCGCTGTAGGAATGCGAATGCAGAAATCCACGCGCCACTTCATCGTCATAAAACGCATGGTAAACGGTGTCGGTGGTCATCACTACTGAAAGCGGCAGATAACCGCCGGTGATGCCTTTGGACAGGCATAAGAAATCCGGTGTGATTCCCGCCTGCTGGCAGGCGAATAGGGTGCCGGTGCGGCCGAAACCGACCGCGATTTCATCGGCAATCAGGTGTACTTGGTATTTATCGCAAAGCTGTCGCGCGCGCTTGAGGTATTCAGGATGATACATGGCCATGCCGCCAGCGCATTGCACCAACGGCTCGACGATGAATGCGGCGATCTTTTGATGATGCTCGCTTAAATGGGTTTCCAGTTTTTCAGCGCAGCGCAGGGCGTATTGCAGGCTGTATTCGCCGGGCTCGGCGCAGCGCCAATCGGGTGAGGGGACGGTTGAAGAATGGTGCAAAAGCGGCGCATAGGTGTCCTTGAACAGCGCGATATCGGTGACCGACAGCGCACCCAGGGTTTCGCCGTGATAACTGTTTTCAAGGCTGATAAAGCCGTTCTTTTCGATGTCACCGCTGTTACGCCAAAAATGAAAACTCATTTTGAGCGCGATTTCGACACTGGAAGCGCCGTCGCTGCCATAGAAGCAGTGTCCGAGACCACGCGGCGCGAGCTTGCTCAAGCGTTCGGAAAGTTCGATCACCGGCTCATGAGTAAAGCCGGCGAGGATGACGTGTTCAAGCTTTTCCAGTTGCTGGCGCAATGCGGCGTTGATGCGCGGGTTGCAATGGCCGAAGAGATTTACCCACCAGGAACTGATGGCATCGAGATAACGCTTGCCATCAAAATCGTAAAGCCAGATTCCTTCTCCGTGGGCGACCGGGACCAGCGGCAGGGTTTCGTGTTGTTTCATTTGGGTACAGGGATGCCAAACTGCCGCGAGGCTGCGTGTCAGAAGTTCCCTGTTTCCCATGAACACCCCTTGATTTTAAAAGATTTAGGCCGTATTATTAGCACTCATCAAGAGAGAGTGCTAACCCAGTTTTCGGCACGCTGCAGCTTTCCTGCGGCTGTGTTAAGTAACTTCCTAACTATCGGAGATGAAATATGAAAATTCGTCCTTTACATGACCGCGTTATTGTCAAGCGGCTCGAAGAAGAACGCAAGACAGCTTCCGGCATCGTCATTCCCGACACTGCTGCGGAGAAGCCCGATCAGGGTGAGATCGTTGCCGTGGGCAAGGGTAAAATTCTTGAAGACGGCAAAGTGCGGCCGCTCGACGTGAAAGTCGGCGACAAGGTGCTGTTCGGCAAATATTCGGGACAGACGGTGAAAGTCAAAGGCGAAGAACTGTTGGTGATGCGTGAAGAAGACATCATGGGCGTGGTGGAATGAGTCGCGCCTAAGCCGGCAATTCGCATTGGTTTTAAGCAGCAGTAAACAAGTTTACTGAGGAGAAGAAAATGGCAGCTAAAGACGTAAGATTCGGTGAAGCCGCGCGCGCCAAGATGTTTGCCGGCGTGAATATCCTCGCTGATGCAGTGAAAATAACTCTCGGCCCGAAAGGCCGCAATGTGGTGCTGGAGCGCTCCTACGGTGCACCCACCATAACCAAGGACGGTGTGTCGGTGGCCAAGGAAATCGAGCTCAAGGACAAGTTCGAGAATATGGGCGCGCAGATGGTGAAGGAAGTGGCCTCCAAGACTTCCGACGTGGCGGGGGACGGTACCACCACTGCTACGGTGCTGGCGCAATCCATCATTCAGGAAGGCATGAAGTACGTGGCGGCAGGAATGAACCCGATGGATTTAAAGCGCGGCATAGACAAGGCGGTTGCGGCGACCGTTGAGGAACTCAAGAAAATTTCCAAGCCCTGCACTACTCAGAAGGAAATTGCTCAAGTCGGTGCAATTTCCGCTAACGCTGATGCCTCCATCGGTGACAAAATTGCCGAAGCCATGGAGAAAGTCGGCAAGGAAGGCGTGATTACCGTGGAAGACGGATCGTCGCTGGAAATGGAGCTCGATGTGGTGGAAGGCATGCAGTTCGACCGCGGTTATCTCTCGCCGTATTTCATCAACAATGCCGACAGGCAAATCGCGCTGCTGGAAAACCCCTACGTGCTCCTGCATGACAAGAAGATTTCCAATATCCGCGAACTGCTGCCGGTGCTGGAGCAGGTGGCCAAGGCGGGCAAGCCGCTGTTGATTGTGGCTGAAGATGTGGATGGCGAAGCGCTGGCGACCCTGGTGGTGAACAACCTCCGCGGCATCTTGAAGACCTGCGCGGTGAAAGCGCCGGGGTTCGGCGACCGCCGCAAAGCCATGCTGGAAGACATCGCGATTCTCACCGGCGGCACGGTGATTGCGGAAGAACTCGGGCTTACGCTGGAAAAAGCCGCGCTCAAGGACCTGGGCCAGGCGAAGCGCATCGAAATAGCGAAGGAAGACACGACGATAATTGATGGCGCGGGCGATCCCAAGAACATTGAAAACCGTGTCAAGCAGATTCGCAAGCAAATCGAGGAAGCCACCAGCGATTACGACAAGGAAAAACTGCAGGAGCGCGTGGCCAAGCTTGCCGGCGGTGTGGCGGTAATTAAGGTGGGCGCCGCGACCGAAATCGAGATGAAGGAGAAAAAAGCGCGCGTGGAAGACGCGCTGCACGCAACTCGTGCTGCGGTGGAAGAAGGAATCGTCGCCGGCGGCGGAGTTGCACTAATTCGCGCAAGGGCAAATATCAAGGTTAAAGGTGACAACCACGACCAGGACGCCGGCGTCAAGATCGTACTGCGCGCGCTGGAAGAGCCGCTGCGCCAGATCGTGGCCAATGCCGGCGAAGAGCCTTCAGTGGTGGCGAACAAAGTCAAGGAAGGCAAAGGCAATTTCGGCTACAACGCGGCTACCAACGAATACGGCGATCTGGTGCAGATGGGCGTGCTTGATCCCACCAAAGTGACCCGCTACGCTCTGCAAAATGCCGCTTCAATTGCCGGGTTGATGCTCACCACAGATTGCATGGTTGCAGAACAGGTTGAAGACAAACCGCCGGCGCATGCAGGCGGGATGGGTGGCATGGGCGGAATGGATATGTAATTGCCCGATCCTGGCATAAAAACAAAACCCCTTGGTTCGCATCCAAGGGGTTTTGTTTTACGTACACGCTGTCGGCTTGACTTGTTTTTGAATTAAGATTGTAATACCGCGCTCCAAATAATGGCCAAGTAGCTCAGTTGGGTGAGACGGGGTTCCGAGCAAGTTCCTGCGAACTTGCGAGCCGTCGAACGCCCACATCCTCTGAGGTGTGGGCCGGAAGAGCAGAGGACTGACAACACGCCGCGCAAGCGGCTTGTTGAGGTGTAGGCTAATGTGCGACTAGTCGCACGTTAAGCGGGTGAAAGCCCGCGGCCGGAGCCAAAATTCTTGTAACAAGGATTTCTCGAAGTACCGGTTGTATCAAATGGCCAAGTAGCTCAGTTGGTAGAGCAGAGGACTGAAAATCCTTGTGTCGGTGGTTCGATTCCGCCCTTGGCCACCAGATTTTAGTGAAAGCTAACCTCGCGTAAGCGATGTCATGCTGAAACTAAAATTTATCAAAATTGATTCGGTTCCCGCCCACCAAACATAAAAGATTTCCAAGGGAAACCATGATTTTGTCACGGATCCCCGCAGCCAACCACGGTCAGTAAGCTACTCTTTGGTAGTCGCGAGCAAAACATGCAATGACTGCTGAATCTAGTGGCGGCTGGATCGTAGCAGACACATTCTCACCGAAGAACATTATCTAAATCTGCTAGCAGTTGTTTTATTGCGTCTGACAAAGCAAGCGCCAAGGATTGTCCAAAAGATTCACCGGTTGCGCCCCAAACTACCCCCGCGCTGCCCTTCCCAGAATAAGGCCGATATAGAATATCCGTCTTGTCCTTGCGGACACTCGCAAGGAAATTAACTTCCCCTTTGTAGGTCAGGTACATGTCACAATATACCCTGGTTATCTCGCCTGAAAGAACCGACACCGACGCGGTGTTATCGGCTGATTCAGGTGTTATCACGCTGTAACCAGCCGCTGTTAACTCGGTTTTGACTGCTTCGGATATCCAGTTGGGTACATTATTTACAGCGGCAACGTCCGCAGTATGCATTCCATATCCATTCCTAACCTCGCCGACAAACCGCTGTTCGGTGCGCACATCAGTGAATGGCATAAGGACGATTTGTCGGCCTTTTCCTGTTGGCGTAGCTGCTGCTTGCGCGGCGGAAACAGTCTCACTGGCTTTCCCGGGTGGGTAACTTAATATTGTTTGACGATTCCCGAAGGCGCACCCGCTAAGGCCGATCAAAAGGAAAATCGATGTAAGTAATTTAACCTTGGTTGCAGCAAACATAGTGATACCTCCTTTACGGCCACTTCAGAAAGAAGACTGATATTTGCGTTAATCCTGCATCCCGCGATTTTGTTGTTTTCGCCCCGCCTTCAAGCGCCCTATCATTAAATGGCAAAACAAGATGCGATAAGGAAGCAGATTACATAATATGCTCGAAATTGACCTGAGTTGATTTTTTGTAGCCATTCAGGCTGTGAGTCGGGGTTCCATTTTAGGCGCATCCTGTCTTGCCTGAACCAGGGTCCGGTTGCCAAGCGAGCTGTGCGGTCGGTGGTTCGATTCCGCCCCCGGACAATCCGAAACGGCCATCCACCATGATGCGGGCCGCCACAAAGGATAGTTCAAACGCGGTTTCTGCACGGCGGGAACAAACGAATCCCGTCCTAAGCTACGCCAACGGCACCTTCTTCGATCAGTTTTTCAATTTCGTTTGCCGTGTAATCGTACTCCGCGAGCACTTCCCGTGTGTGCTCGCCCAGCACAGGCGCACTGCGAGTGACTTCGCCCTTCGTTTGCGAGAACCGGAGCGGAAACCCGAGTGCGGGCACCTTGCCGATGCGTCGATGATTGGTTTCAACGACCATGCCGCGCGCGAGGGTCTGGGGATGGGCAAGCATCTCCGGTACGCCCAGGATCGGTCCGACCGGCAGGCCCGCCGCTTCGAGCTTTTCGCACCACTGGGCGGTGGTGGTCCGGCGAAAGATCGGGCTAAGCGCCGCCACCAGCTCGGTGCGGTGCTTCATTCGGCTGGCATTGCTGGTGAAGCGCGGATCGGCGCCAAGCTCTGGCGCGTTCAGCACGGTAATCAGTCGCTCCCAGTTGGCCTGGTTTGCGGCGCCGACGTTGACCCAACCGTCGCTCGTCTGAAACGCCTGATACGGGGCGCTGGTGAGATTGCCCGAGCCCATGGCGGGGGCTGCCGTTCCGGTGGCGAAAAAGTAGGCCGCCTGCCAGTAGGTCTGCATGATGCCCGCCTCGAAAAGCGAGGTATCCACGCGCTGGCCCTGGCCAGTTTTCAGGCGATGGATGTAGGCAGAGACGATTCCCAGAGCCGCGAGCACGCCGGCGCCCACGTCGGTCACTGGCCCGCCGCACTTGATGGGCGGCTGGCCCGGCTCCCCAGTGATGCTCATAAGCCCCGACATCCCTTGCGCGATCAGATCGAAGCCTGGCTTGTCGGAGTAGGGTCCGGTGCGCCCGTAACCGGAAATCTCGCAGTAAATGAGTCCCGGATTCACCTTGGCGAGTCCATCGTAGCCGAGGCCCAGTTTTTCCATCGTCCCCTTGCGGTAGTTCTCGGTGACCACGTCTGCCGTGGCCAACAAGCGGCGCAACACATCCTTGCCGGCCGGTTGCTTGAGATCGACCGCTATGCCCCGCTTGTTTCGGTTCATGACGATGAACGCGGAGGATTCGCCGCGGATGTCAGGAATGCCGAAGCGGCGCGTATCGTCGCCGCCGGGAAACTTCTCGACCTTAATGACATCCGCACCCATGTCGGCGAGCAGCATGCCGCAAATGGGGCCAGACATCATGTGCGCAAGTTCGATGACCTTGAGGCCGGCCAGCGGTCCCATGTTCATTGCCCCTTGAACTCGGGTTTTTTCTTCGCGAGGAACGCGCCATAACCGATGCGGTAGTCCTCGGTATCGAAACAGGCGTAACTCTCGTCGCGCTCCGCATCGGTGAGAGGCCGCGGATCGCCGAGACGATTGATGAAGCGCTTGTGCCAGCGTGCGGCCAATGGCGCGCCGTCGGCGATGCGGCGCGCGGTGGCATAGGCCTCCTCGATGACTTTGTCGTCCGCCACCACGCGGTTGACGAGGCCTTTTTCACACGCCTCCGCGGCGCCGAACACGCGGCCTTCCAACACGATTTCCAGCGCCGCTGCCCGCCCCACCAGCAGCATCAGCCCCAGTATTTCGCCGTAAGCCATGACCAGCCCAAGCCGGTTCACCGGCACGCCAAAACGACTGCTGGCCCCACAGATGCGCAGGTCGCACATGGACGCGATCTCCAGCCCGCCGCCCACACACGCGCCCTGGATCAGCGCTATCGTCGGATGCCGGCAATCGGCAATCGCCTGCATGGTGCCATGGATGGCCTCGCCATAAGCCTTTGCCTGCGACGAATTGGCGCGTTCAGTGGCAAACTCCGAAATATCAGCGCCGGACGCAAATGCCTTGTCGCCCGCGCCACGCAGCACGATGCAGCGCAAGCTTTCCTCGGCGCCGAGCTCGCACATGACGTTGCCGAGGCGCTGCCACATCGCCTGGTTGAGCGCGTTGAGCTTGTCGGGGTTGTTCAGTACCACGGTGGCGATGGCGCCGTGGCGCTGCTCGAGGATGTTGTCGGACATGGCCTATGGGTAGAAGAGTTGTACCAGTCCCATGCCGGTGACGGGAACGTAGGTGACCAGCATCAGCACCGCGAACAGCACGCCGATGAACCAGACGTTCACCCGGGTCACTTCCCACACGCTGGCCTTGGCGATGGAGCAGGCTACCATCAGCACCGAGGCCACCGGCGGCGTCTGCTGGCCGATGCCCAGGTTCACGGTGACGATGAGGCCGAAATGCACCGGATCGATGCCCACCGACCGCACCAGCGGCATAACCACCGGCACCACCAGGATAATGGCCGCGGCCGAGTGCAGGAACATACCGAGAATCAAAAAGAGCACGTTCAGCAGCGCCAAGACGAACCACTTGTTGGTGGTGAGGTCTGCGACTGCCTTGGCCAGCTTCTGGGGCGCCTGGATCTCGGTGAGGTAGGCGCCCAACAGGGCGGAGCTTGCCACCAGCAGCATGACCACCGCCGTCTGTACGCCGCCTTCGATCATAGCGCTCTTCAGTTGACCGAGGTCGAGCTCGCGGTAGACCACGAGGCCGATGAAGAGCGCGGCGAGCACCGCGAGGGCGGCGCCTTCGGTCGCCGTCACCACGCCCCCGAAGATGGCACCGAGGATGATCATGGGCAGCGTGAATGCCCAGAAGGCCTCGCGAAACGTGCTGCGCACACGCGACCACTGGAACTTCTCCTCGATCGGCAGGTTGTAGCGGCGCGCGAACCAATAGGCCATGCCCATGAGGCCGAAGCCCCCGAGGATGCCGGGCACTATGCCTGCAACGAACAATTTCACGACGGAAGTTTCAGCCATGACTGCATAGAGGATCATGGGGATCGAGGGCGGGATGATCACGGCGAGAGTGGCCGCCGAAGACATGATGGCCGCGGCGAGGGGCGCCGGGTAGCCCTTGGATTTCATCGCGGGAATCAGGATCGATCCCAGCGCCGAGACGTCCGCCACCGCCGAGCCGGAAATCTCGGCGAAGAACATCGACGCGCCGATGGACACCATGGCCAGCCCGCCGCGGATGAATCCCAGCAGCGCGGAAGCGAATCCGATCAGGCGCCGCGAGATGCCGGAGGCATTCATGATCGAGCCGGCCAGAATGAAGAGCGGGATCGCGATGAGCGGAAAGTTGGTCGCGCCGTTGTAGAGCACGATCGGGAGGTTGGGAAGCGATCCGGCGCCCTGGGTGTACACCATGGCGGCGACCGCGACGATGCCGAGCGACACGGCGATCGGGACGTCGATCACCACGAGCGCCAGCACGCAGACGAAAAGCAGCAGTATCTGCATCAGTGCGAAGCCCCCCCGGTGACCGTAGGCGCGGCGAGCACGTTGACGAGCACCTTCGGCAGCGTGATGAGTTCGGCAGCGATGATGAGCACCGCGCTGATGGGCACCACCGACTGCACCCAACTCACCGGGATCGAAGGCAGGCTCACCAGATGGTCGGTATCGAGGACGCCCAGCACCTGGTATCCCATCCAGCCCATCAGGAGGAAGAACCCGATGGTAAGGACTTCAGCGATCAGCCTGAAAATGAACTTGGGTTTGTGTGGCAGAAACGCCATCACCTCCGGACAGCCGATGTGCGCACGCTTCACCGAGGCGAGCGCCGAGCCGTAGAAGGTGAGCCAGGCGAGGAGGATCGAGGCTACCTCGTCGTACCACACGAGAGAGGATCCAAGGGTCCGGTAGACCACGCCCAAGGTGACCTCCGCGGCGAGCAGGGTCATGAGAGCCACGGTCAGCCACTCGAGGACTCGCTCGTAGCCCGCGCGAATCGTATCAAGATTCATGCGGCTACTTCCCGAGCGCGATGGCGCGGTCGATTATTTCCTTCGAGCCCGGAACTTCCTTGGCGAATTCCTCGTACACCGGCTTCGAGGTTGCGATGAAGGCGTCCTTGTTGGCAGTGTTCACCTGCATGCCCGCCGCTTTCAACTTGCCCAGCAATTCGTTGTCGTCCTTCTCGGCGGCGGCGTACACGAAGGCTTGCGTTTCCTTCGCCGTGTCCTCGAGTATCTTCCTCACGTCGTCGGGGAGCGTGGACCACTTCTTGGCGCCGACGGTCAAGTAGGCGGGCGTGTACACGTGGCCGGTGAGCGACAGGTACTTCTGCACTTCCTGGAACTTCTGGCTGTAAATCTGGGTGAAGGGGTTTTCCTGGCCGTCCATCACGCCGGTCTGCAGCGCGGTGAACACTTCCGACAATTTCATCGGCGAGGGGTTCGCGCCGTAGGTCTGGAACATCTTCACGCGCCACTTGCCTTCGGGAACGCGCAGCTTAATGCCCTGCAGGTCCGCGGGCGTGTTGATCGGGCGCTTGGAGTTGGTGATGTGACGGTAGCCGTTCTCCCAAACTGCAAGCACCTTTAGGCCCTTCTTTTCCACTTCGGGCTCGAGCTTCGACCAGAAGAGTTCCTTCTCGATTCGCGCCATGTGGGCGCGGTCCTTCACCAGGTAAGGCATCTCGAAGACGCCGAACAGATCCGCCTCCGAGGACATCACGGTAGAAGGCACCGCCATGTCCACCGTGCCGAGCTTCAACTTCTGAAGCAGCTCCTTGTCGCCGCCCAACTGGCTCGAACCGAACACCACAACCTTGGCCTTATCGCCCAGCTTGGCGTTGGCGCGGCGGGCAAACTCCTCCGACGACTGGGCGAACAGCGAGCCGGGTTCGCCCACATGGCCGAGTTTGATTTCGATCGGCTCGGCCATCGCCGCGCCGGCGCAGATACTCGCGAACAGTAGAACGGTCAGTGACTTTAGCGGCTTCATGGCTGTGATCTCCTCTAGGATTTTATGTATAAAAAGCGCCAGCGGGGTGGCAAGAGAGATAAATACTAGCAAATTTTGCTAAGACTGCGTCAGAGATGCGATAACGGGTGGCGTACAACCGCCAGCCGCATATGCGAGCCGGCAATCAATATCATGCCAGGGCCATGTCGAGTACCTTGGCGGTATGCAAGGACTGGCGCCCAAGGCCGCCGTGTATTTGATGGCGGCAGCTGGTGCCGTCGGCGATGAGCAGCGTGTTACTATCGCTGTTGCGGATGCGGGGAAACAGTGACAGCTCCGCCATGTGTAATGAGGCATCAAAGTGTTCTGCCTCGTAACCGAAGCTGCCAGCCATGCCGCAGCAACTCGACTCGATCAGTTCCGTATCCAGTTCCGGAATCCAATTCAAAACTTGCAGTATCGGAGTTACCGCGTCGAATGCTTTTTGGTGGCAGTGGCCGTGCAACAGCGCGCGCTTGTATGGCAAGGGCTTGAAGGCGGGAGCGATTCGACCTGCTGCAAATTCCCGAACCAGGAATTCCTCGAGAAGATAAGCGCTTTCCGAAAGCTGGGTGGCGGCCTCCCCATAGCCATAGTGAAGAAACTCATCGCGCATTGTCAGCAAGCACGAAGGCTCCAAGCCAACGACGGCCATCCCGCGTTCGACATAGGGTAACAGTGCATCAAGCGAACGCTTTGCCTCGGCCTTGGCTTCATCGACCAAGCCGGCAGAAAGGAAAGTACGACCACAGCATAATGGCCGGCCGCCTTGCCCTTGGGCGCAGGACAAGTGCACCGCGTATCCGAGCGCTTCAAGCACGTGCTGCGCCGCGTGGGCATTGTCGGGCTCCATGTAATTATTGAAGGTATCGATGAAAAGCATTACTTCCTTGCCGTCACCACGTGACGCGGCTGCCGGCTTTGCCGTGGCACCGAACGGTAACATCCAAGACGGCAAAGCACGCCGTGCGGAGAAGCCGCACAGTTTCTCTCCCAACACAGCCAGCACAGGCACGCGATTGCGCAGGTTGAATAGCCAGTGAAGACGGGCAGCAGTCGGCGCATAACGCGGCAGATAGGCGATCAGCTTGTCGCGTAACGCGATGCCGTGCTCTTGCGCATAGGCTGCGCGGAACTCAATTTTCATCTTCGCCATGTCGATCCCGGTCGGGCAATCGCGTTTGCAACCTTTGCATGACACGCAAAGATCGAGGGATTCCTTGACGGCCTCACTGGTGAACCCGGCTTCGCCCAACTGCCCGGACAGGGCAAGGCGCAGCGTGTTGGCGCGGCCGCGCGTCAAATGCTGCTCGTCTTTGGTGATCCTGTAACTCGGACACATGGTGCCGGCATCAAATTTGCGGCAATGCCCGTTGTTGTTGCACAACTCGATAGCCTTGGCGAAACCTCCGGCCGGGTCGCCGCCGCTTCCCGGCGCGGTCTCGTTTTCGGAGACGGGATCGCGCTGCACATTCCACGCCGACCAGTCGAGCTTGGGCAGCAGGGGCTGCATTCGATAAGCCGGGGGAAAACGCAACAACAATGGATCATCCATTCGCGGCGTGCGCACGATCTTGCCCGGATTAAACAAATTGTCGGGATCGAAAAGCCCTTTGATCTCTTCAAAAGCCCTGTTCAGGCGCGGGCCGAACTGCCACGCGACCCATTCGCCGCGACACAGACCGTCGCCGTGCTCGCCCGAGTAGGCGCCCTTGTACTCGCGCACCAGGGCTGATGCCTCCTCTGCGATGGCACGCATCTTCTGCGCGCCGTCGCGCCGCATGTCGAGAATCGGCCGCACATGCAGAGTGCCGACGCTGGCGTGGGCATACCACGTGCCTTTGGTTCCGTGCTTGTGGAATATTTGTGTCAGCCGGTCGGTGTATTCGGCCAGGTGTTCGAGCGGCACGGCGCAATCTTCGATAAAGGATACCGCTTTACCGTCTCCTTTCATGCTCATCATGATGTTGAGCCCGGCCTTGCGCACTTCCCAGAGATCTCTCTGCGGACCGGGGTCGCTCATTTCGACCACGCTACCCGGCAAACCAAGATCGCCCATCAGCGCGACCAGTTCCCTGAGTTTCCGCAGCAAAGGTTCTTTTTCGTGGCCGACGAACTCGACCAACAGGACCGCTTCCGGTTCACCGATCAGCGCAAGTTCGATTACCGGGCGGAATGCGGGATTGCGCCGCGACAGGTCGATCATGGTGCGGTCGACCAGTTCCACTGCGCATGGGCCAAGTTTGACGATATCCTGCGTGAGCGCCATTGCCTGGTCGAAGGTTGAGAAATTAACCACACCCAATGTCTTGTGGCGCGGGATCGCTGTGAGTTTGAGCTTGATCCGTCTGGAGTAGGCAAGCGTTCCCTCCGAACCGACGAGCAGGTGGGCGAGGTTCACCGAGTTGTCCGACGTATAGGGCCGCACGCTTTGCGGGTGGAAGATGTCGATGTTGTAGCCGCCGACGCGGCGCAGCACCTTCGGCACCATGCGCTCGATTTCGTCTCGCTCGCGGGCGGCGATAGCGGTCAGGGCATCGGCCAGTTTGCGCACACGTCCTGATCCTGCGAGCGCGATCAATGGGCCAAAATGCGCTTCCGTGCCATCGGCGAGAATTGCGTCTATGCCGAGGACGTTATGCACCATGTTGCCGTATTTGATCGAACGCGAGCCGCAGGAATTGTTGCCGGCCATGCCGCCGATGGTCGCTTGGGCTGAGGTCGATACATCCACCGGAAACCACAGACCGTGCGGCTTGAGCCAGGCGTTGAGTTGGTCGAGCACCATACCGGGCTCCACGGTGACAGTAGACGCTTCCTTGTCAAATGCCACGATCCCGGTCATCCATTTGCTGTGGTCGATCACCAGCGCTTCGCCGACCGTCTGGCCACACTGGCTGCTGCCGGCACCGCGGGGCAATACCGGCACTTTGAACTCGCGCGCAATCTCAAGTGCGAGGCGCACATCGGATTCGTCGCGCGGCACCACTACGCCGATGGGCATAATCTGGTAGATCGAGGCGTCGGTGGAATAACGGCCACGCGAAGCCGCATCGAACCATACATCGCCGCGAATTTCCTTACCCAAGCGAGCGGCGAGACCGGAAGCCGCGAGGGCTTTGCGCGCGGTGCGGGAGAAATAGACGGGTTGGAGAATCGGCGAACTCATTCTGCGTCCTTAATGCATAGTGTCCATCAGCGAGAATTGTATTTCAAAGATCGCATTGACGCACGCTGCGCAAAAAAGTTATTTCACCCTGGATTACTAATGTTGGTGCGGGTTTTGGCGACTGCACCGTTCAGAACCCGCTCGCAATCGGTTTGCTCCACATAGCCGGTTGACCCTCTTACCTAAACTGTTCCGGACGTCAAGCTTCGTTCATCCTGATCATTTTGTGACCAAGCTGATTCCAGACCTTGCGCAGGTTCTTGGCGTCAGTCTTGTTTCACCGGGACTGCAGCGAGCATATATTTTAGGCCCGCTGTTCACTCTTGCTGTATACCAGAAAATTTGGAGATCTAACGGGTTTCCGCCGCAGCGCAGCGGTACTCAACGAGATTGAGTAAAGGACGCGCGCACGTTCTGGACTGTGACGCTTTCGTTCAGATCGTGATGGGTTGGCTCAAGCTGGTATTCGTTTTGAGCAAAAGAAGAATCGAGCCGTACCGCCTCATGGAATGCGGATGCGGCCTCAAATTCATGGTTGAGATAGTGCAACGCTTTGCTTTTTGCGATCCACGCCCCCGCATTGGTTGTGTCAGCCTCGATCCATCCTTGGGCAAACATAAGAAGGCCGCCCCAGTTCCTTTCAGCTTCGAATGTCGCGGCTTGCATAAAATGGGGTTGCCCTTCGCTTGGGTGCTCCCAAAAGGCTTTGCCAACTTCCGGGGTGATCTTTGCGGTTTTGTTGTCGGTCTTGGCTAAGACGGCCCGTACCCACTCTATTGGTAAGGCAAAATGAAATGCTCCGCCGGAAAGGTTTTTAAAGGTAATAATTCCAACCAACCGACCCTGTCCGTCGAAGAGACCGCCGCCGCTCTCCCCGAAGGTGAACGAGGCCGACGTCTGAATCACCCTCGCGCCATCGTAAGCGTGTAGAGCCATAACCTCCCCGTCGCTCAGGGTTAAGGAACCGGCTATTCCCGAATAACCTAATGCGTATACTGTTTCACCGACCTTAAGCTCGCTCGTGTTAGCAAACTCTGGAATGTCGCCAACAACGTCGCGCACGGCCAATATACACAGGTCGTGCTCAATATCACGGGATTGGGATTCGACACTCCACACCGCGGAGCCGCGAATGACGACGATACGCTGAGCTTCCCGTGTGACATGGCAGTTGGCCACCAATTTGCCAGGTTGGACCAAGACGGCAGAACCGTAATTAACCCTGCCGTTAGGGCCTTGCGCTCGAACCATGAAAATGGCCGAGCCGGACGCCAACGATTTGTCGGGTGCGTCTTCGCCCCAAACTGCGAATGAAGGCAGAAGGCCCAGCATAAGTAGCGCAGCTGTAATTCGCATAGCGACTCTCCAGAAGAGTAGTCACTAGCTTGTGCAGCATGAACTGTGCCAAAGCTCCGCTGGTTGTGAACTATCACACAGCGTTTTAAAAGTATCTCAGGAGGATTTAAAGGCATTTTCGGTAAGCTACCCGAAGAGCAGGCAAATCATCTGTTTCTGAATCCCAGCCCTTAGCTGGCTAGAAAGTTGGACGGAATCTCGGTAAGCGCATTTGCTGGACTTACGTCTTGCTGGTGCGATACATGTATTTTTCGTCATGCGCGCCGTAATCTCAAGAACGCATAACCAAAGAACCTCTGGTTTAGCCCTGCGCGTACGCGTCAATTTTTGCCGTTTTTCTGCGCTTCCAATAGTGCGCTTATTAAGTCCATGGGCACTGGAAACACGATGGTGGAAGCCTTATCCCCGGCGATATTCGACAGGGTTTGCAGATAGCGCAACTGCATCGCCTCCGGCCGCTGAGACAGTACCTTGGCTGCCTCTAGAAGTTTCTCGGAAGCCTGCAACTCACCCTCGGCATGGATTACCTTGGCGCGCCGCTCGCGTTCCGCTTCCGCTTGGCGGGCGATCGCCCGGATCATGGATTCGTTGAGATCGATCTGTTTGATTTCAACGTTGGAAACCTTGATTCCCCAGGCGTCGGTATGGGTATCGAGAGTAGTTTGAATGTCCAAATTGAGCTTTTCACGCTCCGCCAACATTTCGTCCAGCATATGTTTACCCAGCACCGAGCGCAGAGTAGTCTGGGCAAGCTGGCTGGTTGCAACTAGGAAATTTTCCACCTGGATGATGGCTTTTTGCGGATCCACTACTCGATAAAACACCACCGCGTTGACCTTGACCGTGACGTTGTCGCGGGAAATCACATCCTGGCTCGGCACGTCCATCACCACGGTGCGAAGACTCACCCGCACCATCTGCTGGATACCGGGAATGACGAGAATCAGCCCGGGGCCTTTTACTTTCCAGAATCGCCCAAGTAGAAAAATTACGCCGCGTTCGTATTCCCGCAGTACTTTCAGCGCGGAAAACGCCAGCACGACAATGACAACCAGCACACCGAAGCTAAAATTGAAAGCCATTAGGATTCTCCTTTGTCCGGTAAAGATTCAGGCGCGACCTCCAGAATTAAACCATCTATTTTCGCGACCCGGATTTTTTGCCCACGCTGCAGCTTGGCAGCACTCTTCACGCGCCAAGTCTCGCCATGAACTCTTGCCCAGCCTTCCCGCTCGAAATCCTCTGTCACTTCCCCGATGCTGCCTAACAGTTCCTCGCGGCCGCTGACCACGGGGCGATCGCGCGCTTTGATGACTATGCCCATTACAAAAATCAGAAACAGGGCGCTTGCCGCGCCGATTCCGAGTATTAATGGCAAGGGAATTCCGTATCCCGACACCCCGGTGTCGATAAGTATCACCGACCCGATAATAAAAGCAACGACGCCGCCCACACCGAGCGAACCATAGGCCGGGAAATAAACCTCGGCGATCATGAAAGCAATTCCCAGCATGATCAACACCAGTCCGGCATAATTGACCGGCAGCAACTGGAAGGCGTACAGCCCGAGAATCAGGCAGATCAACCCTACCACTCCGGGCAATACATAACCCGGGTTGGAAAATTCGAAAAACAGGCCATAGACACCGATCAACATCAAGATATAGGCGATACTCGGGTTAGCAATTACAGCAAGCAGGCGGCTGCGCCAGTCCGGCTCGAAGGTGACCGTTTTGGCGTTTTCGGTGTTGAGTGTGCGTTCCTGCCCCAGGATGTTGAGCTTGCGGCCGTGGATTTGCTTCAGCAGGTGCGTGACATCATCGGCCACCAAGTCAATGACGCCGAGCTTCAACGCTTCATCAGCGGACAGGCTGACCGCTTCACGCACCGCCTTTTCCGCCCATTCCACATTGCGTCCTCGCATTTGCGCCAATCCACGAATATAAGCTGCGGCATCATGAACCTGCTTGCGGGTCAATGTATCCGAACTGCCGTCTTTTTGGGTCTTGCGGGTAGTTTCCGGTTTTTCGGTGTCTTTTTTCTTATCAGGCTCGGAGGATTCCGGTCCGCGGGCATCCGGCATCCCGCCGATTTGCACCGGGGTCGCCGCACCCAGGTTGGTGGCGGGCGCCATTGCGGCAATATGGCTCGCGTAAAGAATGTAGGTACCTGCGCTGGCAGCACGCGCGCCGCTGGGTGCGACGAAAGCTGCAACAGGCACAGGCGAAGCAAGGATGTCCTTGATAATGGTGCGCATGGAAGTGTCCAGCCCGCCCGGTGTGTCCATTTGCAGCACCACCATTTGCGCGCCCTGCTCGGCGGCCTGTTCCAGACCACGGTGAAAGTAATCGGCGGTAGCGGGGCCGATAGCCCCGTTTACCGTAAGGACGATAACAGGCTGTGAGTCTGCAGCAGGAGCCCAGACCGGTAAAGCCAACAAAAGGATAAGCAAGGTTCGCATTTTGACTATGGGATTCAGCGATCCACATATTTAACTATAGCTTGTTTGGCCATACCCAAAGCCAGAAAAAAACAAGAATCTTACGCAACGCCTACTCATGAACTCGCTTAAGTTCGGGAATGCCGAAGGCAGTCTCGGCAGGATGATGAGTAAGGGAACCTCTGATTAAGTCCTCCGCGGAGCGCGTTTCTGGCGCAATGCGGATGATTGCAAGGCGCGCGACGAAGGTGCCTAGCCGTAGCTTAAGCACGAGGAGCGCAACGACGCAAGCGCCGCATTGCGCCGAAACCCGG